>NZ_JBJQJI010000002.1:0-649042 GCF_046487485.1 Escherichia sp. WS1368 | reverse complement strand
CTGAAGGAACGTTGAAGACGACGACGTTGATAGGCCGGGTGTGTAAGCGCAGCGATGCGTTGAGCTAACCGGTACTAATGAACCGTGAGGCTTAACCTTACAACGCCGAAGGTGTTTTGGCGGATGAGAGAAGATTTTCAGCCTGATACAGATTAAATCAGAACGCAGAAGCGGTCTGATAAACAGAATTTGCCTGGCGGCCTTAGCGCGGTGGTCCCACCTGACCCCATGCCGAACTCAGAAGTGAAACGCCGTAGCGCCGATGGTAGTGTGGGGTCTCCCCATGCGAGAGTAGGGAACTGCCAGGCATCAAATAAAACGAAAGGCTCAGTCGAAAGACTGGGCCTTTTGTTTTATCTGTTGTTTGTCGGTGAACGCTCTCCCAACCAGGACAAATCCGCCGGGAGCGGATTTGAACGTTGCGAAGCAACGGCCCGGAGGGTGGCGGGCAGGACGCCCGCCATAAACTGCCAGGCATCAAATTAAGCAGAAGGCCATCCTGACGGATGGCCTTTTTGCGCTGGTGAAAAAAAATGCCGGATGCGACGCTGGCGCGTCTTCTCCAGCCTGGGCAGGCACGGCAGGGGCAGCTTATTCCCCCACATACGCCAGATTCAGCAACGGATACGGTTTCCCCAAATCGTCCACCTCAGAGCGTCCCGTAACCTTAAAACCCATCTTCTTATAGAACCCAACAGCCTGCTTATTTTGCTCATTAACATTGGTTGTCAGTTCCGGTGCCATCGAGAGCGCATGTTCCACCAGCATCCGACCCACGCCGCAGCCGCGCACATCAGGATCGATAAACAGCGCATCCATATGCTGCCCACTTAACAACATAAACCCAACCGGCCGATCCCGCTCATTAACCGCGACCCACAACGGTGCTTCCGGCAGAAAGGAACGAACCAACTCTTCCAGCTCGACCCGATACTCTGCTGATAAAAAATCGTGGGTGGCATCGACAGATCGACACCAAATCGCAACGAGTTCCTCCCCTTCCTCATGCCGCGAACGGCGAATACTAATAACCATTTTCTCTCCTTTTCGTCATTCTTATATTCTAACGTAGCCTTTTCCTTGAAACTTTCTCACCTTCAACATGCAGGCTCGACATTGGCAAATTTTCTGGTTATCTTCAGCTATCTGGATGTCTAAACGTATAAGCGTATGTAGTGAGGTAATCAGGTTATGCCGATTCGTGTGCCGGACGAGCTACCCGCCGTCAATTTCTTGCGTGAAGAAAACGTTTTTGTGATGACAACTTCTCGTGCGTCTGGTCAGGAAATTCGTCCACTTAAGGTTCTGATCCTAAACCTGATGCCGAAGAAGATTGAAACTGAAAATCAGTTTCTGCGCCTGCTTTCAAACTCACCTTTGCAGGTCGATATTCAGCTGTTGCGCATCGATTCCCGTGAATCGCGCAACACGCCCGCAGAGCATCTGAATAACTTCTACTGTAACTTTGAAGATATTCAGGAACAAAACTTTGACGGTCTGATAGTTACCGGCGCGCCGCTGGGCCTGGTGGAGTTTAATGATGTCGCTTACTGGCCGCAGATCAAACAGGTGCTGGAGTGGTCGAAAGATCACGTCACCTCGACGCTGTTTGTCTGTTGGGCGGTCCAGGCCGCGCTCAATATCCTCTACGGCATTCCTAAGCAAACCCGCACCGACAAACTCTCTGGCGTTTACGAGCATCATATTCTCCATCCTCATGCGCTTCTGACGCGTGGCTTTGATGATTCATTCCTGGCACCACATTCGCGCTATGCTGACTTTCCGGCAGCGTTGATTCGTGATTATACCGATCTGGAAATTCTGGCAGAGACGGAAGAAGGGGATGCATATCTGTTTGCCAGCAAAGATAAGCGCATTGCCTTTGTGACGGGCCATCCCGAATATGATGCGCAAACGCTGGCGCAGGAATTTTTCCGCGATGTGGAAGCCGGACTGGACCCGGATGTACCGTATAACTATTTTCCGCATAATGATCCGCAAAATACACCGCGAGCGAGCTGGCGTAGTCACGGTAATTTGCTGTTTACCAACTGGCTCAACTATTACGTCTACCAGATCACGCCATACGATCTACGGCACATGAATCCAACGCTGGATTAATCTTCTGTGATAGTCGATCGTTAAGCGATTCAGCACCTTACCTCAGGCACCTTCGGGTGCCTTTTTTATTTCCGAAACGCACCTCAGTAGGTGAATAAATTTTATTCATATTGTTATCAATAAGTTATCAAGTATTTTTAATTAAAATGGAAATTGTTTTTGATTTTGCATTTTAAATGAGTAGTCTTAGTTGTGCTGAACGAAAAGCGCACAACGATCCTTCGTTCACAGTGGGGAAGTTTTCGGATCCATGACGAGGAGCTGCACGATGACTGAACAGGCAACAACAACCGATGAACTGGCTTTCATAAGGCCGTATGGCGAGCAGGAGAAGCAAATTCTTACTGCCGAAGCGGTAGAATTTCTGACTGAGCTGGTGACGCATTTTACGCCACAACGCAATAAACTTCTGGCAGCGCGCATTCAGCAGCAGCAGGATATCGATAACGGAACGTTGCCTGATTTTATTTCGGAAACAGCTTCCATTCGTGATGCTGACTGGAAAATTCGTGGTATTCCCGCGGACTTACAAGATCGTCGGGTAGAGATTACCGGCCCGGTTGAGCGCAAGATGGTGATCAACGCGCTCAACGCCAATGTGAAAGTCTTTATGGCCGATTTCGAAGATTCACTGGCACCAGACTGGAACAAAGTGATCGACGGGCAAATTAACCTGCGTGATGCAGTTAACGGCACCATCAGCTATACCAATGAAGCAGGCAAAATTTATCAGCTCAAGCCCAATCCAGCGGTGTTGATTTGTCGGGTACGCGGTCTGCACTTGCCGGAAAAACATGTCACCTGGCGTGGTGAGGCAATCCCCGGTAGCCTGTTTGATTTTGCGCTCTATTTCTTCCACAACTATCAGGCACTGTTGGCAAAGGGCAGCGGTCCCTATTTCTATCTGCCGAAAACCCAGTCCTGGCAGGAAGCGGCCTGGTGGAGCGAAGTCTTCAGCTATGCAGAAGATCGCTTTAATCTGCCGCGCGGCACCATCAAGGCGACGTTGCTGATTGAAACGCTGCCCGCCGTGTTCCAGATGGACGAAATCCTTCACGCGCTGCGTGACCATATTGTTGGTCTGAACTGCGGTCGTTGGGATTACATCTTCAGTTATATCAAAACGTTGAAAAACTATCCCGATCGCGTCCTGCCAGACAGACAGGCAGTGACGATGGATAAACCATTCCTGAATGCTTATTCACGCCTGTTGATTAAAACCTGCCATAAACGCGGTGCTTTTGCGATGGGCGGTATGGCGGCATTTATTCCGAGCAAAGATGAAGAGCGCAATAACCAGGTGCTCAACAAAGTAAAAGCGGATAAATCGCTGGAAGCTAATAACGGTCACGATGGCACATGGATTGCCCACCCAGGCCTTGCGGATACGGCAATGGCGGTATTCAACGACATTCTCGGCTCCCGTAAAAATCAGCTTGAAGTGATGCGCGAACAAGACGCGCCGATTACTGCCGATCAGCTGCTGGCACCTTGTGATGGTGAACGCACCGAAGAAGGTATGTGCGCCAACATTCGCGTGGCTGTGCAGTACATCGAAGCATGGATCTCTGGCAACGGCTGTGTGCCGATTTATGGCCTGATGGAAGATGCGGCGACGGCTGAAATTTCCCGTACCTCGATCTGGCAGTGGATCCATCATCAAAAAACGTTGAGCAATGGCAAACCGGTGACCAAAGCCTTGTTCCGCCAGATGCTGGGCGAAGAGATGAAAGTCATTGCCAGCGAACTGGGCGAAGAACGTTTCTCCCAGGGGCGTTTTGACGATGCCGCACGCTTGATGGAACAGATCACCACTTCCGATGAGTTAATAGATTTCCTGACCCTGCCAGGCTACCGCCTGTTAGCGTAAACCACCACATAACTATGGAGCATCTGCACATGAAAACCCGTACACAACAAATTGAAGAATTACAGAAAGAGTGGACTCAACCGCGTTGGGAAGGCATTACTCGCCCATACAGCGCGGAAGATGTGGTGAAATTACGCGGTTCAGTCAATCCTGAATGCACGCTGGCGCAACTGGGCGCGGCGAAAATGTGGCGTCTGCTGCACGGCGAGTCGAAAAAAGGCTACATCAACAGCCTCGGTGCACTGACTGGCGGTCAGGCGCTGCAACAGGCGAAAGCGGGTATTGAAGCAGTCTATCTGTCGGGATGGCAGGTAGCGGCGGACGCTAACCTGGCGGCCAGCATGTATCCGGATCAGTCGCTCTATCCGGCAAACTCGGTGCCAGCTGTGGTGGAGCGGATCAACAATACTTTCCGCCGTGCGGATCAGATCCAATGGTCCGCGGGCATTGAGCCGGGCGATCCGCGCTATGTCGATTACTTCCTGCCGATCGTTGCTGATGCGGAAGCCGGTTTTGGCGGTGTCCTGAATGCCTTTGAACTGATGAAAGCGATGATTGAAGCCGGTGCAGCGGCAGTTCACTTCGAAGATCAGCTGGCATCAGTGAAGAAATGCGGTCACATGGGCGGCAAAGTTTTAGTGCCAACTCAGGAAGCTATTCAGAAACTGGTCGCGGCGCGTCTGGCAGCTGACGTGACAGGCGTTCCAACCCTGCTGGTTGCTCGTACCGATGCCGATGCGGCGGATCTGATTACCTCCGATTGCGACCCATATGACAGCGAATTTATTACCGGCGAGCGTACCAGCGAAGGTTTCTTCCGTACTCATGCGGGCATTGAGCAAGCGATCAGCCGTGGCCTGGCGTATGCGCCATATGCTGACCTGGTATGGTGTGAAACTTCCACGCCGGATCTGGAACTGGCGCGTCGCTTTGCACAAGCCATCCACGCGAAATATCCGGGCAAACTGCTGGCTTATAACTGCTCGCCGTCGTTCAACTGGCAGAAAAACCTCGACGACAAAACTATTGCCAGCTTCCAGCAGCAGCTGTCGGATATGGGCTACAAGTTCCAGTTCATCACCCTGGCAGGCATCCACAGCATGTGGTTTAACATGTTCGACCTGGCAAATGCCTATGCCCAGGGCGAAGGCATGAAGCATTACGTTGAGAAAGTGCAGCAGCCGGAATTTGCCGCTGCGAAAGATGGCTATACCTTCGTATCTCACCAGCAGGAAGTGGGTACAGGTTATTTCGATAAAGTGACGACCATTATTCAGGGCGGCACGTCTTCAGTCACCGCGCTGACCGGCTCCACCGAAGAATCGCAGTTCTAACAACCAACGCCCCTTTCCGTAAGGCGAGGGGCGAATTAAGGAGAGGCGATGCCGCGTGGCCTGGAATTACTGATTGCACAAACCATTTTGCAAGGTTTCGACGCTCAGTATGGTCGATTCCTCGAAGTGACTTCCGGGGCGCAGCAGCGTTTCGAACAAGCCGACTGGCACGCCGTCCAGCAGGCGATGAAAAACCGTATCCATCTTTACGATCATCACGTGGGTCTGGTGGTGGAGCAACTGCGCTGCATTACCAACGGCCAAAGCACGGACGCGGCATTTTTACTGCGCGTCAAAGAGCATTACACCCGGCTGTTGCCGGATTACCCGCGCTTCGAGATTGCGGAGAGTTTTTTTAACTCCGTGTACTGTCGGTTATTTGACCACCGCTCGCTTACTCCCGAGCGGCTTTTTATCTTTAGCTCCCAGCCAGAGCGCCGCTTTCGTACCATTCCACGCCCGCTGGCGAAAGACTTTCACCCCGATCACGGCTGGGAATCTCTGCTGATGCGCGTTATCAGCGACCTGCCGTTGCGTCTGCGCTGGCAGAATAAAAGCCGTGACATTCATTACATCGTTCGTCATCTGACGGAAACGCTGGGGACAGACAACCTCGCGGAAAGTCATTTACAGGTGGCGAACGAACTGTTTTACCGCAATAAAGCCGCCTGGCTGGTGGGCAAACTGATCACGCCTTCCGGCACATTGCCATTTTTGCTGCCGATCCACCAGACGGACGACGGCGAACTGTTTATTGATACCTGTCTGACGACGACCGCCGAAGCGAGCATTGTCTTTGGCTTTGCGCGTTCTTATTTTATGGTTTATGCACCGCTGCCCGCAGCGCTGGTCGAGTGGCTACGGGAAATTCTGCCAGGTAAAACCACCGCTGAATTGTATATGGCTATCGGCTGCCAGAAGCACGCCAAAACCGAAAGCTACCGCGAATATCTCGTTTATCTACAGGGCTGTAATGAGCAGTTCATTGAAGCGCCGGGTATTCGTGGCATGGTGATGCTGGTGTTTACGCTGCCGGGCTTTGATCGGGTATTCAAAGTCATCAAAGACAAGTTCGCGCCGCAGAAAGAGATGTCTGCCGCTCACGTTCGTGCCTGCTATCAATTGGTGAAAGAGCACGATCGCGTGGGCCGAATGGCGGACACCCAGGAGTTTGAAAACTTTGTGCTGGAGAAGCGGCATATTTCCCCGGCATTAATGGAATTACTGCTCCAGGAAGCAGCGGAAAAAATCACCGATCTCGGCGAACAAATTGTGATTCGCCATCTTTATATTGAGCGGCGGATGGTGCCGCTCAATATCTGGCTGGAACAAGTGGAAGGTCAGCAGTTGCGCGATGCCATTGAAGAATACGGTAACGCTATTCGCCAGCTTGCCGCTGCTAACATTTTCCCTGGCGACATGCTGTTTAAAAACTTCGGTGTCACCCGTCACGGGCGTGTGGTGTTTTATGATTACGACGAAATTTGCTACATGACGGAAGTGAACTTCCGCGACATCCCGCCGCCGCGCTACCCGGAGGACGAACTTGCCAGCGAACCGTGGTACAGCGTCTCGCCGGGCGATGTTTTCCCGGAAGAGTTTCGCCACTGGCTATGCGCCGCCCCCCGCATTGGGCCACTCTTTGAAGAGATGCACGCCGACCTGTTCCGCGCTGATTACTGGCGCGCACTACAAAACCGTATTCGTGAAGGACATGTGGAAGATGTTTATGCGTATCGGCGCAGGCAAAGATTTAGCGTACGGTATGGGGAGATGCTTTTTTGAGTAAAGCTTCCATATAATTTTTCTCCGCAATGTATCGAGGGTTATCCGTAAAGCCAAAGCTTTCAGCCATCTTATTTATCGTATTAAGGATTAATTCAGCAATAACCCGGTGATCCAATTCAAAAGCCAACTCAAAGGCAGAGTATTTTTGTGGCGCTTTATGTTGCCAAAAATCCATAATATCTTCAGCAGTAAATCCAAACAGGCGTGCATGGTCAGATAAAGCAAGATAAACCGTCTCTACAACGTTTTGTTGTTTATGCTGTATCGCTGAAAACAAACCGGGATATTCATTAGAATTATTTGCCAGGAGGAGGGGCTTCATATTTTTTTTATCGAATTTAAACGTATTAAACAGAGTGGGTAATGCGTTAAAAATAGTCTTAATAACGTTCATATGTCCGCGCTGCATGGCCATAAACAAACCCGTGTCGCGCGCAAGACTTTTAGCGGTCAGAAGATCTACAATATCGGAAGCTGAAATGTTAATTTCCTGGGCCAGACAGGGTAATGCTTCGAGAATAACTTTCACGATATCGCTATGTCCATTTTGCATCGCCAGGTATAGTCCTGGGCAACCATAAAAATCCTTTGCCTTCAGGAGATCGAGTACCTGTTCTTTAGTCAAATGACATGTGCGAATTAACAAAGGTAACGCGTCCAAAACAATTTTCAGCATGTCGGCATCACCATTCGCCATAACATGGTATAAAACATGGCTGGACGTTCTATTTTTGGCACTCAGGAATTTATACACCTGTTCATTATCTAAATGATGTGTTGCGGCCAGTTTAGGTAAGACGTTCAGAATCGAGGTTACAACATTTTTATCCTTACGTGATATCGCTAAAAATAATCCAGAAAAACCATTTTTATCTTTTGCCTCCAGAATATGCATGAGATTTTTTTTCGAGAGTAACCCTTCATATCCTGGCTCTGACAATGAATTGAAAATAGTCTCAACGATATCCGCATTACCATAATTTATAGCCAAATATAAACCGGGGAGGTTAATACTATTATAGGCAGTCAACATTTCTGTTCTATGTAGTTCTGGCATTTTCTGGAGTTGAGTCATCAGTTGCGTAAGTTGATGATTCTGACCAATTGCCATTAGCAAATTCATCGTTGCAGGTGATAATGGAGGGGGTATTTCATCCACAGATCCTTTTAGCATCAATAGCTGTTCTTTCGGAAGTGCTGGAATTATTGCAACAGATTGGTTAATAACATGATCATTTGACCATTTCAGGAGGCTATAATCTACATTCATAAAGTCCATCAGTGAATAGTGTTTAATATCCTCTTTACTTTCGCTCATGATTCTTATTTTATCGTTAGTTACATTTGGATCATAAACCGAAACCACGTAATGGGTACATCCTTCAGTTGTGTTCTTTATTCTTAGCCGGACCGTCAAAGCATGGTTATCCACCAATAATATGGCTGCCATAACACTGATGCCATTTGATTCCATCTTGTCAAAATATGCTTTCATAACTAGCCCGAAATCACCGCAGGCAGCAACGCAACGCCCCTCAGGACGGCTGGAAATCAACGCCAAAGTCTGGTTTTTGCATTTTTTGTTGAAGTGAGTGAGAAATTTTTCAGCTGAAGAGTAATCATCTTGATGGGGTTTGTAATCAACATTCTGATAAATATCATTAATATATTGTGCAGCAATGTGTCGGCATACTATACGGTTTTGGGGTCGCCCCGGAAAATAACATTGACCATTAAGTTTAATTCTTGGAAATTCTTTTTCTTTTCTATCTGATTTTAGATTTAATTTTTGTTTATCAAGAGCGTCTGAGCGTTGAGGTAAAATTTCCATCAGGTATTCTTCAAATATTGGAGCAATGGTTTGAGTGAGTGTCGTGTTTTCATTTTTATTAATTATCGTAATTTCTTTTTTATCAGTCTGTAAGACGGACGTGGAAAACTTAATGACAAAATCCTTGTTACTAAAGATATGACGACCATTTTGTCTACAGTTCTCTGAGAAGCTTTTTAATAGAGGCGTCGCCAGCTCCTTGCCAGAAAATTTATCCTCGAGTTCTTTATAAAACAATTCACTCAGGGTTTGGTGTTCATTTGTCTGGGCTGTATTATTAATATTTGCAGAGAAAGAACTACGAGGAATACGAGTAATCATTTAAATATCTCATTGTTTATTGATGTCTTGAATTTTAACTATCAGAACAGTGAAAAAATTTAATATGATTACAAGTAAAGAAATATCATAAATCGCTCAATCTCATAATGCAGCCGTAAAAGTTTCGGTGGAATGAGATCTTGCGATTTTGTTAATAATTAAGTGGTTTGATGTTTAAAAATAATGCTGAGGTAATAAAAGCGTGTGAAGTGTATGACAATAAGTTATTTTGGCGTCAATGCGATTAACAGACCCCTTATTCTATTGCCAGTCGGGTATGACGGGCAGAATATTGCCTCTGCCCGCCAGAAAAAGTCAGCGCATTCCACCGTACGCCAGCGTCACTTCCTTCGCCGCTTTAATCACCATCGCGCCAAACTCGGTCACGCGGTCATCGGTAATACGTGAAATCGGTCCGGAAATTGAAATTGCGGCAAACGGTTCTCGGTGCTCATCGAAAATACATGCCGCGAGACAACGCAGTCCCAGGGCATGTTCTTCATCATCAAATGAATAACCCCGTTTGCGCGTTTGGGCGAGATCTTCTTTTAAATGCACAGGAGACACCAGCGTCGCGTGGGTATAGGCATGTAAGCCTTTGCGATGCAGTAACTTCGTCACCTGCTCTTCACTTAATTGGGCTAAAAAGGCTTTACCCGCACCGGAAGCATGCATCGGTAATTTACCGCCGATAGGCGCGGACATACGCATCAGGTGAGTACATTGTACCTGATCGATAATAATCGCTTCATGATCGCTTTGATCCAGCACCGCCATATTCACGGTTTCGCCGGACTCTTCCATCAGATTGCGCAGAATAGGATGGACAATGGCTAACAGATTACGACTCTGAAGAAAGCTGCTACCGACCATAAAAGCATGCGCGCCGATCGCCCAGTGTCCAAGTTCGCCAACCTGACGCACAAAGCCCTGCTGTTGCATCGTGGTTAGCAGGCGGTGGGTCGTGGAATTGGGTAACCCGGCTTGTTGCGCCAGCTCCGTGAGTGCCACACTGCCATTGGATTCGGCAATCCACTCCAGTAATTTCAGGCCACGCGTTAAAGACTGAACCTGTCCAGTCGCTGGTGCGGTGGCAACGGCGGGTTTTCTGCCGCGTTTCGCGGGAATGGGTGCGACCATGACAGTCTCCTTTTTCTGTATCGTGGAAATCATTTTCATTTTTATTGTTAGCTAATGCAATAGTTGCTGAACTGATCCGATGAGTTAATGTTGAACAAATCTCATGTTGCGTGGTGGTCGCTTTTACCACAGATGCGTTTATGCCAGTATGGTTTGTTGAATTTTTATTAAATCTGGGTTGAGCGTGTCGGGAGCAAGTGTGAGCAGCAAAGTGGAACAACTGCGTGCGCAGTTAAATGAACGTATTCTGGTGCTGGACGGCGGTATGGGCACCATGATCCAGAGCTATCGACTGAACGAAGCCGATTTTCGTGGTGAACGCTTTGCCGACTGGCCATGCGACCTCAAAGGCAACAACGACCTGCTGGTACTCAGTAAACCGGAAGTGATCGCCGCTATCCACAACGCCTACTTTGAAGCGGGCGCGGATATCATCGAAACCAACACCTTCAACTCCACAACCATTGCGATGGCGGATTACCAGATGGAATCCCTGTCGGCGGAAATCAACTTTGCGGCGGCGAAACTGGCGCGCGCCTGTGCTGATGAGTGGACCGCGCGCACGCCGGAGAAACCGCGCTACGTTGCCGGTGTTCTCGGCCCGACCAACCGCACGGCGTCTATTTCTCCGGACGTCAACGATCCGGCATTCCGCAACATCACTTTTGACCAGCTGGTGGCGGCCTATCGCGAATCCACCAAAGCGCTGGTGGAAGGTGGTGCGGATCTGATCCTGATTGAAACCGTTTTCGACACCCTTAACGCCAAAGCGGCGGTCTTTGCGGTGAAAACGGAGTTTGAAGCGCTGGGCGTTGAGCTGCCGATTATGATCTCCGGCACCATCACCGACGCCTCCGGGCGCACGCTCTCCGGGCAGACCACCGAAGCGTTTTATAACTCTCTGCGCCACGCCGAAGCGCTGACTTTCGGCCTTAACTGTGCGCTGGGGCCAGACGAACTGCGCCAGTACGTGCAGGAATTATCACGGATTGCGGAATGCTACGTCACAGCGCACCCGAACGCCGGGCTACCCAACGCCTTTGGTGAGTACGATCTCGACGCCGACACGATGGCAAAACAGATACGTGAATGGGCGCAAGCGGGCTTTCTCAATATCGTCGGCGGCTGCTGTGGCACCACGCCACAACATATTGCCGCGATGAGTCGTGCAGTAGAAGGATTAGCGCCGCGCAAACTGCCGGAAATCCCCGTAGCCTGCCGTTTGTCCGGCCTGGAGCCGCTGAACATTGGCGAAGATAGCCTGTTTTTGAACGTGGGTGAACGCACCAACGTCACCGGTTCCGCTAAGTTCAAGCGCCTGATCAAAGAAGAGAAATACAGCGAGGCACTGGATGTGGCCCGCCAGCAGGTGGAAAACGGCGCGCAGATTATCGATATCAATATGGATGAAGGGATGCTCGACGCCGAAGCGGCGATGGTGCGTTTTCTCAATCTGATTGCCGGTGAACCGGATATCGCTCGCGTGCCGATTATGATCGATTCCTCAAAATGGGATGTCATTGAAAAAGGTCTGAAGTGTATCCAGGGCAAAGGCATTGTTAACTCTATTTCGATGAAAGAAGGCGTCGACGCCTTTATCCATCACGCGAAGCTGTTGCGTCGCTATGGTGCGGCAGTGGTGGTAATGGCCTTCGACGAACAGGGACAGGCCGATACTCGCGCACGGAAAATCGAGATTTGCCGTCGGGCGTACAAAATCCTCACCGAAGAGGTTGGCTTCCCGCCAGAAGATATCATCTTCGACCCGAACATCTTCGCGGTCGCCACCGGCATTGAAGAGCACAACAACTATGCGCAGGACTTTATCGGCGCATGTGAAGACATCAAACGCGAACTGCCGCACGCGCTGATTTCCGGCGGCGTATCTAACGTTTCTTTCTCATTCCGTGGTAACGATCCGGTGCGCGAAGCCATTCACGCGGTGTTCCTCTACTACGCTATTCGCAATGGCATGGATATGGGGATCGTCAACGCCGGGCAGCTGGCGATTTACGACGACTTGCCCGCTGAACTGCGCGACGCGGTGGAAGATGTGATTCTTAACCGTCGCGACGATGGCACTGAGCGTTTACTGGAGCTTGCCGAGAAATATCGCGGCAGCAAAACCGACGACACCGCCAACGCCCAGCAGGCGGAGTGGCGCTCGTGGGAAGTGAATAAACGTCTGGAATACTCGCTGGTCAAAGGCATTACCGAGTTTATCGAGCAGGATACCGAAGAAGCCCGCCAGCAGGCTACGCGCCCGATTGAAGTGATTGAAGGCCCGTTGATGGACGGCATGAACGTGGTCGGCGATCTGTTCGGCGAAGGCAAAATGTTCCTGCCACAGGTGGTCAAATCGGCGCGCGTGATGAAACAGGCGGTGGCCTATCTCGAACCGTTTATTGAAGCCAGCAAAGAGCAGGGTAAAACCAACGGCAAGATGGTGATCGCCACCGTGAAAGGCGATGTCCACGACATCGGTAAAAATATCGTTGGCGTGGTGCTGCAATGTAACAACTACGAAATTGTCGATCTGGGTGTGATGGTGCCTGCGGAAAAAATTCTCCGTACCGCTAAAGAAGTGAATGCTGATTTGATTGGCCTTTCGGGGCTTATCACGCCGTCGCTGGACGAGATGGTTAACGTGGCGAAAGAGATGGAGCGTCAGGGCTTCACCATTCCGTTACTGATTGGCGGTGCGACCACCTCAAAAGCGCACACGGCGGTGAAAATTGAGCAGAACTACAGCGGCCCGACGGTGTATGTACAGAACGCATCGCGCACCGTTGGCGTGGTGGCGGCGCTGCTTTCCGATACTCAACGTGATGATTTTGTCGCTCGTACCCGCAAGGAGTACGAAACCGTACGTATTCAGCACGGGCGCAAGAAACCGCGCACACCACCGGTCACGCTGGAAGCGGCGCGTGATAACGACTTCGCTTTTGACTGGCAGGCTTATACGCCGCCGGTGGCGCACCGTCTCGGCGTGCAGGAAGTCGAAGCCAGCATCGAAACGCTGCGTAATTACATCGACTGGACACCGTTCTTTATGACCTGGTCGCTGGCCGGGAAGTATCCGCGCATTCTGGAAGATGAAGTGGTGGGCGTTGAGGCGCAGCGGCTGTTTAAAGACGCCAACGACATGCTGGATAAATTAAGCGCCGAAAAAACGCTGAATCCGCGTGGCGTGGTGGGCCTGTTCCCGGCAAACCGTGTGGGCGATGACATTGAAATCTACCGTGACGAAACGCGTACCCATGTGATCAACGTCAGCCACCATCTGCGTCAACAGACCGAAAAAACCGGCTTCGCTAACTACTGTCTCGCTGACTTCGTTGCGCCGAAGCTTTCTGGTAAAGCAGATTACATCGGCGCATTTGCCGTGACTGGCGGGCTGGAAGAGGACGCACTGGCTGATGCCTTTGAAGCGCAGCACGATGATTACAACAAAATCATGGTGAAAGCGCTTGCCGACCGTTTAGCCGAAGCCTTTGCGGAGTATCTCCATGAGCGTGTGCGTAAAGTCTACTGGGGCTATGCGCCGAACGAGAACCTCAGCAACGAAGAGCTGATCCGCGAAAACTACCAGGGCATCCGTCCGGCACCGGGCTATCCGGCCTGCCCGGAACATACGGAAAAAGCCACCATCTGGGAGCTGCTGGAAGTGGAAAAACACACTGGCATGAAACTCACAGAATCTTTCGCCATGTGGCCTGGTGCATCGGTTTCGGGTTGGTACTTCAGCCACCCGGACAGCAAGTATTACGCGGTGGCGCAAATCCAGCGCGATCAGGTTGAAGACTATGCCCGCCGTAAAGGTATGAGCGTCTCTGATGTTGAGCGCTGGCTGGCACCGAATCTGGGGTATGACGCGGACTGATTCACAAATCTGTCACTTTTCCTTACAACAAACAGGGCGCTCAATGAGTGCCCTGTCTCTTTATTAATATGAAACACTTATACTGGAATCAGGCTGGAATAATCTTAGCCGGAAAAACGAAGGTCAAAAGGCACAGTAAAGATGCCAGTCAGCGTGTTTCCGGTCCTTTGGTCATTCAATTGCTTCAGGAACATATAACGATAAGGAGAACCTGAACTCGTGTTAACGCTGCTTCACCTGCTTTCTGCCGTCGCCCTGCTGGTCTGGGGGACTCATATTGTTCGAACCGGCGTAATGCGCGTCTTCGGCGCGCGTTTGCGTACTGTCCTTAGCCGGAGCGTCGAAAAAAAGCCGCTCGCCTTTTGCGCGGGGATCGGCGTTACCGCACTGGTACAGAGCAGTAATGCCACCACCATGCTGGTGACCTCGTTCGTCGCTCAGGATCTGGTAGCCCTCGCACCGGCTCTGGTGATTGTGCTGGGTGCAGATGTCGGGACGGCGCTAATGGCGCGTATTCTCACCTTCGATTTATCCTGGCTGTCACCATTACTTATTTTTATCGGCGTGATTTTTTTCCTCGGACGCAAACAGTCACGCGCCGGGCAACTGGGCCGCGTCGGTATTGGTCTTGGGCTGATTTTGCTGGCGTTGGAGTTGATTGTGCAGGCCGTAACGCCGATCACCCAGGCAAACGGCGTTCAGGTGATCTTTGCCTCGCTGACCGGCGATATTCTGCTGGATGCGCTGATTGGCGCGATGTTCGCCATTATCAGCTACTCCAGCCTTGCTGCTGTACTGCTGACCGCGACTCTGACCGCTGCAGGCATTATCTCCTTCCCCGTGGCGCTCTGTCTGGTGATTGGTGCTAACCTCGGTTCCGGCCTGCTGGCGATGCTCAACAACAGTGCCGCCAATGCCGCAGCCCGCCGTGTCGCGCTGGGTAGTCTGCTGTTTAAGCTGGTGGGTAGCCTGATTATCCTGCCGTTTGTCCATTTGCTGGCAGAGACAATGGGGAAGTTGTCATTGCCAAAAGCGGAACTGGTGATCTATTTCCACGTCTTCTACAACCTTGTACGTTGCCTGGTCATGCTGCCATTTGTTGACCCGATGGCACGGTTTTGCAAAACGATTATTCGCGATGAACCGGAACTGGATACCCAGCTACGGCCTAAACATCTGGATGTCAGCGCGCTGGATACGCCCACGCTTGCTCTGGCGAACGCCGCGCGCGAAACCCTGCGCATTGGCGACGCCATGGAACAGATGATGGAAGGGTTGAATAAAGTGATGCACGGCGAGCCACGGCAGGAGAAAGAGCTGCGCAAGCTGGCGGATGATATCAACGTGCTCTATACCGCGATTAAACTTTATCTGGCGCGAATGCCAAAAGAGGAACTGGCAGAAGAAGAGTCGCGCCGCTGGGCGGAGATCATCGAAATGTCGCTAAACCTTGAACAAGCCTCCGATATCGTCGAGCGCATGGGTAGTGAAATTGCCGACAAATCGCTGGCTGCAAGGCGAGCATTTTCGCTTGATGGCTTGAAGGAACTGGATGCGCTCTATGAGCAATTGCTCAGTAATTTAAAACTGGCAATGTCGGTTTTCTTCTCTGGCGATGTTACCAGCGCCCGTCGTTTGCGCCGCAGCAAACATCGTTTTCGCATTCTTAATCGCCGCTATTCCCACGCTCACGTCGATCGCCTGCATCAGCAAAACGTGCAGAGCATTGAAACCAGTTCGCTACATTTAGGCTTACTGGGAGATATGCAGCGCCTGAACTCGCTGTTTTGTTCAGTCGCTTACAGTGTGCTGGAACAGCCTGATGAAGATGAAGGACGGGACGAGTATTAATACTGCGCCCCTGAAGGCCTGATAAGACGCGTAAAGCGTCGCATCAGGCACTATGTACAAGATGCCGGATCATGCATCCGGCAATTCACTTAAAAACGGTGACCCGCTTCCAGCGGCACCGCTTCTTCACCAGCCTTAAACACATAAGTGGTGTTCGGGCCACCCAGCGTTGCGTGACCTTTACTCACTGTGATCCAGTTACCTTCCGGTAGACCAATAATTGTGAGTTCTGGCGCGACGACCAGCAGTTCGCGAATACGCTGTTCACGGGTTTCACCTTTATGGCCTTCCGGCAGCGCGTTGGTGAAGTGCGGGTTGATTTGCAACGGGAACAGATTCAGCGCATCGAAACCTTGTGGATCGACAATCGGCATATCGTTGGTGGTACGAATGGTTGGGCAAGCAAGGTTAGCGCCTGCGCTCCAGCCAATATACAGCGCGCCACGTTTAACCACGTCAGTAATTGGTGCCAGCAGCCCGCGCTCGCGGCACTGTTTCAGCAACTGGAAAGTATTCCCGCCGCCGACAATCACGATCTCAGCATTTTCAATCGCGGCAACGGGATCGACAACGCTATGAATACCGGTGACAGAAACACCCAGCGGAGCGAGAACCGCAGCCGTTTTCGCTGTGTAATCATCCCAGGTCTGCGTTACGCCAGCGAAAGGGATAAACACCGCTGAACGGCGACCCTGCAACTGTTCAGCAATTAGCGGCAGTGCATGTTCCAGCCAGGCTTTACCCGGCAGCGTCGAGTTACTCAATAAAAGCAGTTCCATTACTTCTCCGGTTAGTAAGAAATCACGGGAGGCATGCTACCACTGCGAATTTAACCACTTACTGACATGGCTCACGATGTCACGTATTGCACCGGGCGCTGAGACTGATGACAAACACAGCATTGCCTGATGCGCTACGCTTACCAGTCCTACCAGATAACTGCAATATATTGAATTTTCGAGATTATGTATGCCGAATAAGGCTTCATTCCGCATCCGGCATAAACAATGTGTACTTTGCCACCAATTTGAGCGCCCCTTAAGGCGCTGATATTTTTTATCCTTCTCATGCAAATTGTGCTGCTTCAGCAATCAGCCGCACATCCGGTCGCGAAGTTGCCGCGGCGACCAGCCAGCGACATGCAGAGTTAAGTAGCGCGATTAATCATGGGAAATTGCCTCTGCATGAGTGAGCAGATATTGCTCCGCCTCACCGGACCAGATCCCCTGATGACGCGCCAGAATTGCCGCCAGTGCTTGATCCTGAATCTGCGTGAGTGACATAAGCGGCAGGTATTTCCCGGTATACACCAGCTTTTTGCCGCCGCCGACGGCAGGCAATTCAAGCGTGGTTTCGCCCGCGGCATTCAGCCCAAGAATATGTGTTACCACTTTTGCGGCCTGCACTTTTTTCTCTTCAATCAATTTGACTGCTGCGCGCATGTCATCGGTATTGCCGCCTGACGTGCCCACGTAGTGGGTAAATGCATAATGCACATCGTAGAAATTAATTGGCGCGCTGAAATGTTTATCCTGCGGTCCGGCGAAGAAATTCAGGCAACCATCTGTCGCCAGCAAGGAAGAGGCGAGAGTCACCAGTCCTTCATTAGGCACAAAGACGAAAATATCATCGAAGCCGTGACCGCCACTCAGTGCCATTAACGTATCAAATGCTGCATCGGCGGCATTGAGATAATGAATCAGTGTTTGCGGTTCTGATGGATAGTGCTTGCGCGCATAACTCAATTTGTCGTTGTCGGTATCGGTAATGACGAGCAGCGACGGGTTAACGGGTCCATGTAGCGCATAATCAATCGCCAACAGTCCCATTGGTCCGGTGCCGCCGAGGATCAGCGTGCGCCCTTGCGGGCGAATCCCCATCGTGTGGTTATAACTACCTTCCTGAAGATGATAGTTGGCGTTGAACGCGCCAATCACGCAGGAAAGCGGTTCAACCAGCGAGCCTTCAAAATAGGTTTCGCCGTCGTATGCCAGCAGGCAATCTTGTTCCATGACCTCGTTGGGAATAACCACATGCGTGGCTTCGCCGCCTACCCACGGGAAGGAGTAGCCGGGGCAGTCCGGGCGGTCGGGGAGTTGCAGGTTGGCCTGAATCACATAACGCTGACCCGGCTGGAATTTGTGCTGCCACTTTTTACCCACGGCCAGAATATCGCCGCAAAACTCGTGGCCGATGATGATGGGGTTGGTCGCCACATCGTCGGGTACTTTTTTATGGTTTTCACCCAGATTGGCCTCTTTCCAGGAAGAGAGGCACAGGCTGTCGGTGACCACCGTCGCGAGGATTTCATCCTCCTGCATTTCAGGAAGATCAAAGGTTTCCAGGCGTAAATCACGTTTACCATAAAGACGCAGAGCTGTTGTTTTCATAAACCACCTCATGTTGAGCGATGGCCCCGGCAGTCGTGCCGGGGCGAAGAATCAGGACAGGAAGCCCAGCGCATTGCCGATAATCCCTAAGCCAAACAGGGCGAAAATCAGCCATACCGGGTTAATTTTTTTGTTGAGCAGACGAACCATCAGTAGCGTCAGACCGAGCGCCAGCAAACCAGGGCAAAGTTGGTCGAGAATGTTCTGCACGGTCATGGTGACGGTGGAGCCATCGGCGGCATGCGTTTGTGAAACCACCAACGGTACGTTGATTGACGTCCATTTGGTGACCAGCACGCCCATCACAAACAGTCCGAGAATCGACGCGCCTTCGGTGAGTTTTTGCAGCACATTCCCGCCCATATCGCTGACGATATTCACCCCTTTGCGAAAGCCGAGTTGTAGGCCATACCACTTCATCGCCAGACGCACCGCGTTGAAAATAAAGAAAAACAGCAGCGGGCCGAGAATGTTGCCCGAAAGTGCCAGAGATGCGCCGAGCGCGGCGGTAATCGGGCGCAGCGTTCCCCAGACCAGTGGATCGCCAACTCCTGCCAATGGTCCCATCAGACCGACTTTGATGCCGTTAATGGTACCGTCATCAATTTCCGCGCCGTTGGCCCGCGCCTCTTCCATGGCGGCAGTGACGCCGATGACCGGGCCACATACGGCTGGCGTGGTATTGAAGAACACCAGGTGTCGCCTGAGCGCCGCAACCTGATCCTCTTTTAATGGGTAAAGTCGCTTGATGGCGGGGATCATGTCGTAGCAAAAACCCAGCCCGTGAATACGTTCAAAGTTAAAGGACGCCTGTTGCAGGTTGGAGCGCAGAAACATGCTTACCAGATCGCTGCGTGTAATTTTTCTCTGTTCCATGATGGCTCCGTTAATCGTCAAGTTGGTCAAGGGCGGTGGAGGTGGTGGCCTGGAGTTGAGGTTCAGCTTTACGCCACTGTGGATTTAGCTGGATGTAGAGCAGGGCCATGATCACGCCGACGCCACCGAACGCCAGCAGACTGAGATCGAGGTAGCCACCTGCGAGGAAACCGAGGAAAAAGAAAGGCATCAAATATTTCACACCCATCATACGTAGCACCATGGCGTAACCGACCACCACGATAAAACCGCCAGCAATCTGTAGTCCTTGGGTCACAAATTCGGGAATGGCGTTTAACATATTGCTGACCATATCGGCGCTGACGAACAGCGAGACAATCAGTGCCGGAATAGCAACGCGCAGCGCCTGCACGCCAAGCGCGGAGACATGCAGAATATCGAGAGTGCGAAACCGCGCCTCTTCCGCTGCTTTATCCGCCGCGTGCTGGAACACTACGGTGATGGTACGGGCAAACACCGTCAGCACCTGGCCTGCCGCAGCCACAGGCAACGCGATGGCGATTCCGGTGGCGATGCTTTGCTGACCAACGATAACCAGAATGGCGGAGATTATGCTGGCGAGTGCAGAATCCGGAGATTGCGCCGCGCCGACGTTCATCCAGCCGAGAGCTATCAATTCCAGCGTACCACCGAGTATTATTCCGGTTTTTAAATCACCGAGAATTAAACCAATCACCGTACAGGCAATTAATGGGCGATGAGTCTGAAATTCATCCAGCACGCTGCCCATTCCGGCAATACAGGAAAAAAGAAATATAGCAATGATTTGTAGGGTACTTATTTCCATGATTTGTCACCTTTTAAGTGTCGTCATCCCTGCCTGTTAAAGCATATGTACACAGGCGCTATTATTTAATTTGCGATTAACTGTTCGTTTATTTTGTCGATAATATTGATTGAGGGATCTGACGCTACGACGCGTAAATCCAGTATGACGCCAAGATTATTTAACTCATGAAACGCGTTAATATCATCATCATCTAATGAAACCGCTTTGGTTAACTGTTTTTTACCGGGCCGCCAGGCCATGCCGCCAATATTCAGGGTGCCTATTTTTACCCCCTGGCGAACCATCGCTAAGGCATCCTGTGGGCGAGTGAAAAGATAAAAAACGGTTTCGTCCTGATATTGCGGGTTGTGATAAACCGCGACGGCTTTTTCAATATTGACCACGTTAACCTTCATTCCCGGTGGCGCAGCCTGACGCAATAATGTCCGGCGAACTTCATCGTTATAAACTTCGTCATTGCAGATAATAATGCGCTGGGCGTTAGCCACTTTAGACCAGACGGTAGTGACCTGGCCGTGGATCAGGCGGTCATCAATGCGGGCGAGCGTAATGTTCATCAGAAATCCTCCTCTGCCGTTGCCACCTGTCTCCAGACGACGCAGGATTGCTTTGTGATTTGCGTCAGGTGTTCACACAGTTCATCAACATTCATGCTGTCCTGGTTATCAACCAGTTCGAGCGCCAGCGGCAGAGAAAGGCCGCTGATTACCCGCAGGCGAGGATTGCGCATCGCAAGCATCGCTGCCGCATTCCACGGGCTGCCGCACTGTAAATCCACGGCGATTAGCCACTCGTCATGATTGTGAATGCTCACTAACTTCTCCAGCTTTGCCACAATGTCTCCGGCGTTCTCGTCGGGTACAAATTCAACGGCTTCAACATTGGCGTTGCCGTAAACCATCTGAACCGATTCCAGCATGGCGCAGGCTAATTTGCCGTGGGCACAAAAAATGGCGTTGACCATAAAGCCTCCTTATCCGCGCGTTTTGCCGCCCGCAATGTTAGTGGTTACTCCGGTGATGTAGCTGGCGCGTTCAGACAGCAGATAACAAACAAAATCAGCGACTTCTGCTAATCTTCCGGCGCGCCCAATAGGAATGGCGTTTTTGGTATAGCCTTCACGCAGCTGCTCGACGGTGATATTGCGCGTCCACGCCAGCGCTTCTTCATATTCCGGCGTGCGCAGTCCTGTTTTTTCCAGAATCCCCGGCGCGATACCGACCACACGGATACCGTGCTTACCCAGCTCTTTCGACCAGGAACGAGTGAAGCTATTGAGCGCAGCTTTAGTGGCGGCGTAGCAGCTCTGGCCTTCTGAGCCTTCCAGCCCACTTTCTGAGGAAACATTCACAATCACGCCATCGTGTTGTTTGACCATCTGTCGCGCCACCGCCTGCGACATCAGAAAAACGCCTTTCTGGTTGATATTGACCATTTTTTCGAATGCAGCTTCGTTGAGTTCATACTGCCCGGCAGGCGCTTTCTCATCGACCAGCAGACGTGGGAAATTGACCCCGGCGTTATTAACCAGACCGTCGATGCGACCAAAACGCTGGATAATTTCTGCTACCGTATGATTTACCTCTTTGGCGCTGGAAATATCGGTCGGCCAAAACTGATAGCCTTTATGACCTTCATATTGTCCATCGCCACCGTGAATATCGACCATCTGTACATTCGCGCCTTGTGCTAATAATTCCTCTACAATCGCCAGACCTATACCGGATGCGCCGCCGGTGACGATAATGATTTTATCCTGCAAATTTAACCACGTTTGCATAACAGACTCCTGTTTTTAGATAATAGGGACCCGCCGTAATTTTTATTACGGTAAACATCGGGAAGATTTTTATTTCAGTAATAGTTCAGCTGTGCTGCTATTCGTTACCAGACAATTAATATATTTTCCACGCAGTGCACCAACAATTCCGCTGTATTTTTCTTCACTCATGGCAATGCCAATGGAATATCGTGCCTGCTTTAATTTATTCATTTCGATAGAGAGTGTTTTTTCGCTCATATTCGTTTCAACCATTGCGCCGTGAATATCAAAAAAGCGCGAGCAAATATCGCCAGCAACCTGGCGGGCATTCAGGTCGTCACTCTCTTCACCACCATAAAACGCATGCCAGTTAGCGCCGTCGCGAATGGCCGGTGAGCCAATTCCCACCAGGGCGACATCCAGATTATCCCAGTAGGCAGAGATGGTTTTAAAGTGCTGAGACTGCATGATCCCATTACGAATTAAGGGGTTATCCAGCAGAGCCGGAAAATCTGCGAGATGCGATTCCCCTTTCAGCTTCGCTGCCGCGCTGTAGGTTAATGTGTTTACGTGATAGCGGCTTTCGAGTTTACCGGACGGTCCGCCAATAATTGGTACGCAGATTAACTGCCGCGATTGCCCCGCCTGCGGCAAGTTTTCAACCAGTGCGCTCACCGCGCGACCCCAGGAAAAACCGACAATATCGCCAGGCTCCAGCAAGCGATCCAGCAGTTGCGCGCCGTGTAACCCCATCATCGCCAGTTGAGTCTCTTCATCCTCATCATTTCCCGACACCACCACAACGTCTTTCAGGCCAAACTTTTGCTTCAGTTGCTGCTCCAGCCAGAGATTTTCGTTGTAGTCATAGTTGATGGCGATGGTGACAATTCCCTGATCGCGGCCTCGTTTAAGCAAGCGGCTGATGGTGGTGCGGTAAATACCCAGTTCGCGCGCGATTTGCACCTGCGTCATATCCTGTTCGTAATAGAGTTGGGCAATCTTCACAATCAAACGGATATCGTCACTGTTTTCCATTGCCGCCTCCTGGTTCTGCACATTTGTGCAAATACGCTTTCTCACCGCTTGATCTGATATAACCCCATCATGATGGCCTTTCAAAGCGATTTTTCACTCTTTGCATGGGGAGAAATAGCGCTTTCTCTTGCACATTTGTTTCTCTGCGTAGTAGTCATCAGCACAGGTGTGCAGCGGTTCGTAATATGTTGATTATCCTTATTTTGCCAGGCAAATTTGCATCGTACTTCCGGAGACACTTTTGTGATAAAAGGCGTGGCAGATCACATTTAATTTCGACGTTGCCGCATAACCCTGTTTTTCCCCGCTAAGAGGTACGGTATATTCCGCGTTTTACAGGAGAATTTATGCTGCCCGACTCATCAGTCCGTTTAAATAAATACATCAGCGAAAGCGGAATTTGCTCACGCCGCGAAGCGGATCGCTATATCGAGCAAGGCAATGTGTTCCTTAATGGCAAGCGAGCCACCATTGGCGATCAGGTGAAACCCGGCGACGTTGTGAAAGTAAACGGTCAGTTGATTGAGCCTCGGGAAGCCGAAGATTTGGTACTTATCGCCCTGAACAAGCCCGTCGGTATTGTCAGCACCACCGAAGATGGCGAGCGCGATAACATTGTCGATTTCGTTAACCACAGCAAACGCGTGTTCCCGATTGGCCGCCTGGATAAAGACTCCCAGGGGCTGATTTTCCTCACCAATCACGGCGATCTGGTGAATAAGATCCTCCGTGCGGGTAACGATCATGAGAAAGAGTATCTGGTGACGGTCGATAAACCGATTACCGATGAATTTATTCGTGGTATGGGGGCGGGAGTGCCGATCCTCGGGACGGTGACGAAAAAGTGTAAAGTCAAAAAAGAAGCGCCGTTTGTCTTCCGCATTACCCTGGTGCAGGGGCTGAACCGTCAGATCCGTCGCATGTGCGAGCACTTTGGTTACGAAGTGAAAAAGCTGGAACGTACGCGCATCATGAACGTTAGTTTAAGCGGCATTCCGCTGGGGGAATGGCGTGATTTAACTGACGATGAGTTAATCGACCTCTTTAAGCTCATTGAAAATTCCTCTTCCGAGGCAAAACCTAAAGCGAAGGCCAAACCGAAAACTGTAGGCATTAAACGTCCAGTCGTTAAGATGGAAAAAACGGCGGAAAAAGGCGGTCGCCCGGCGTCCAACGGTAAGCGTTTTACCTCGCCGGGGCGTAAAAAGAAGGGGCGCTAATCAGCGCCTGCCGCGCGTCGACGTATTTGCTGACCAGCTAAATGACGCTTCAGGATCCGGTTTATAAGCCTGCTTTTTCTTTAACTGGCGGGCTTTTTTCGCTTCAGCCTCACGCTCGACCATTAATTTATCGATGTACTCTTTCTTAATGCTGTTGGTTTCGGAGTTGGTCAGTACGCGACCATGCGCAATCCGCGCCCGATCCAGCAGTGTTTTAAGTTCACGCTGCTCGCGTTCAGTCATCTCTTTTTGGGTAATACGGGGGAGTGCCATGCTGGTGCCCTCAGTGAGCCAGAGAGTTCAGTGTACGGGAATTCGTTTGCGAGCAGAACTGATAATATTCATTTTGCCTTCTCTTAACTATTTATCTCTTTCGATAATTAATTAGAGATGCAGATAAAAAAATTAAAGGCAATTATTCTCCGATAAAGATGTTGGTTAACAGAGTACAGGCTCGTTTATTGATGAGCATAGTGACAAGAAAATCAATACGGCCCGAAATATAGCTTCCAGGCCATACAGTATTTACTCAAACAAATTACTATGCAGTTTTTGCACCACCTGCTCGGCATCTTCGCCGGGCACCAGGAAGCACAGGTTATGGCTGGATGCGCCGTAACAAATCATGCGAATGTTGAACGGTTCCAGTACGCCGAATACCTCTTTGCCAACGCCGCAGGCTTTTGACAGGTCATTGCCAATCAACGCGACCAGCGCCAGACCTTCTTCTACTTCCACCCGGCACAGTGCGGAAAGCTCCATCAGCAGAGATTGCGTCAGCAACGTATCGCCAGTGGAGGTTGAACCGGTGGTATCAAGGGTTAATGCCACGCTCACTTCTGACGTGGTGATTAAGTCTACCGAAATATTATGCCGCGCGAGGATGCCGAAAACTTCCGCGAGGAAGCCGCGAGAATGCAGCATATTCAGGCTGTGCAAAGTGAGCAGAGTCTGATTGCGACGAAGCGCCAGCGCGCGGAACAGCGGCGGATTTTCAGTTTTATTGCACACCAGCGTACCACCTGCGCGTGGGTCTTTGCTGGAGCCGACAAAGACCGGGATATCGCTGCGTACTGCGGGTAGCAACGTTGCCGGATGCAGTACTTTTGCACCAAAAGTTGCCATCTCTGCCGCTTCGGCAAACGCGATTTCATCAATGCGTTTTGCTGCGGAAACTACGCGTGGATCGGTGGTGTAGATGCCCGGGACGTCGGTCCAGATATCAACACGAGATGCGTGTAAAGCCTCCGCCAGCAAGGCTGCCGTATAATCGCTGCCTCCACGGCCAAGCGTCGTTGTACGACCTTTATTTTCGCTACCGATAAATCCCTGGGTGATCACTAAGCCGTCATTGAGGCGTGGGAGCAGCTGCAGCGCGGCCAGTTCCGCCAGCGCGGCTACATCTGGCTCTGCACGACCAAATCGGTCGTTGGTACGCATCACTTTACGTACATCAAACCACTGTGCCTGAACATCGCGTTCGCGCAGGATTTCGACAAACAGCAGGGTCGACATCAGCTCGCCGTGGCTGACCAGCTCATCTGTCAGCGCCGGAGACGTTGCCAGCGCCGCCGCTTCTGCCAGAACAGTAATGTTCTCCAGCAGACGTTCAATCTCTTCACGGATAACGTTCGGGTAACGCAGACGTTCCAGAATGGCAAACTGGATGTTGCGAATAGCGTCGAGTTTTTCGAATCGCTCGCCAGGTTCCAGCCCTTCCGCTAAAGCGACCAGCAGATTAGTGATACCAGCAGAAGCCGAGAGGACTACTAAACGCACGTTGGCATCAGAAAGCACAATATCAGCGCTGCGGTTCATGGCGTCAAAATCAGCTACGCTGGTACCGCCAAATTTGGAGACAACAATTTCAGACATAACTACCTCGTGTCAGGGGATCCATTTTCAGCCTTGGCACAAGGGAAGAGCGGAAGACGGGTGGGCGCAGAGCGATACTTCGCTACTATTTTCACCCAGAAGTGCTCCACCACTTGCGAAACGCCCGACTGCGAACGCTTCTGGTGACAACCCAGGGGATTCAGCCCCTGTAGCCGATGATGAACGTGGCCAGCCGTTCAATCACCTCGGCGATGCACCCCCTCAGGTGTTATCACAGGACTGGCTCCTCCAACACCGTTACTTGGGCAACGCGCCTCTTCTGGCCTGCGCTAGCGCAGGTAGTACATTTATAAATAAAGGGTGAGCGGGGCGGTTGTCAACGATGGGGTCATGCGGATTTTTCATCCACTCCTGGCGGTCAGTAGTTCAGCTAATAAATGCTTCACTGCGCTAAGGGTTTACACTCAACATTACGCTAACGGCACTAAAACCATCACATTTTTCTGTGACTGGCGCTACAATCTTCCAAAGTCACAATTCTCAAAATCAGAAGAGTATTGCTAATGAAAAACATCAATCCAACGCAGACCGCTGCCTGGCAGGCACTACAGAAACACTTCGATGAAATGAAAGACGTTACGATCGCCGATCTTTTTGCTAAAGACGGCGATCGTTTTTCTAAGTTCTCCGCAACCTTCGACGATCAGATGCTGGTGGATTACTCCAAAAACCGCATCACTGAAGAGACGCTGGCGAAATTACAAGATCTGGCGAAAGAGTGCGATCTGGCGGGCGCGATTAAGTCGATGTTCTCTGGTGAGAAGATCAACCGCACCGAAAACCGCGCCGTGCTGCACGTAGCGCTGCGTAACCGTAGCAATACCCCGATTCTGGTTGATGGCAAAGACGTTATGCCGGAAGTCAACGCGGTGCTGGAGAAGATGAAAACCTTCTCGCAAGCGATTATTTCCGGTGAGTGGAAGGGTTATACCGGCAAAGCAATCACTGACGTAGTGAACATCGGGATCGGCGGTTCTGACCTCGGCCCATACATGGTGACCGAAGCACTGCGTCCGTACAAAAACCACCTGAACATGCACTTTGTTTCTAACGTCGATGGGACTCACATCGCGGAAGTGCTGAAAAAAGTAAACCCGGAAACCACGCTGTTCCTGGTAGCATCTAAAACCTTCACCACTCAGGAAACCATGACCAACGCCCATAGTGCGCGTGACTGGTTCCTGAAAGCGGCTGGTGATGAAAAACACGTTGCGAAACACTTTGCGGCGCTCTCAACCAACGCCAAAGCCGTTGGCGAGTTTGGTATTGATACCGCCAACATGTTCGAGTTCTGGGACTGGGTCGGTGGTCGTTACTCTTTATGGTCAGCGATTGGCCTGTCGATTGTTCTCTCCATCGGCTTTGATAACTTCGTTGAACTGCTTTCTGGCGCACACGCGATGGACAAGCATTTCTCCACCACGCCTGCCGAGAAAAACCTGCCTGTACTACTGGCGCTGATTGGCATCTGGTACAACAATTTCTTTGGCGCGGAAACTGAAGCGATTCTGCCGTATGACCAGTATATGCACCGTTTCGCGGCGTACTTCCAGCAGGGCAATATGGAGTCCAACGGTAAGTACGTTGACCGTAACGGTAACGTCGTGAATTACCAGACTGGCCCGATTATCTGGGGTGAACCAGGCACTAACGGTCAGCACGCGTTCTACCAGCTGATCCACCAGGGAACCAAAATGGTACCGTGCGATTTCATCGCCCCGGCTATCACCCATAACCCGCTCTCTGATCATCACCAGAAACTGCTGTCTAACTTCTTTGCTCAGACCGAAGCGCTGGCGTTTGGTAAATCCCGCGAAGTGGTTGAGCAGGAATATCGTGATCAGGGTAAAGATCCGGCAACGCTTGACTACGTGGTGCCGTTCAAAGTGTTCGAAGGTAACCGCCCGACCAACTCCATCCTGCTGCGCGAAATCACTCCGTTCAGCCTGGGTGCGTTGATTGCGCTGTATGAGCACAAAATCTTTACTCAGGGCGTGATTCTGAACATCTTCACCTTCGACCAGTGGGGCGTGGAGCTGGGTAAACAACTGGCGAACCGTATTCTGCCAGAGCTGAAAGATGATAAAGAAATCAGCAGCCACGATAGCTCGACCAATGGTCTGATTAACCGCTATAAAGCGTGGCGCGGTTAATTAAATAACCTTAATAAAAATGCCGACGTTATGTCGGCATTTTTTATCAGATAAATCCCCTTGTCTGTGATTTAACGGAAATCATGCTGTGAGGTTAATCCTAAAATAAATTTTTAATCGTGATTGATTTCGGAAAATACGTAGGTTGATTATTTTTGATTTTATTTTAACTTTTTGATTTTTAATCTTATTTATATATAAGTTGAAACTTATATTTGATATTCATTCCAATTATCCTAAAACCCCATCGCTAATTCCCCACACCGTAATTCGCATGCTTTAGTTGTGTATACTCGATCCCGCCCGAAATGTTTTTGGGTAAATCTCCATTCATTCAATGAAGGGAAATTGTTATGAAAAAAGTTCTGTATGGCATTTTTGCCATATCTGCGCTTGCGGCGACTTCTGCGTGGGCTGCACCTGTACAGGTGGGCGAAGCGGCAGGGTCGGCAGCAACGTCGGTTTCGGCGGGGAGTTCCTCCGCGACCAGCGTCAGCACCGTAAGCTCGGCGGTGGGTGTCGCGCTCGCGGCAACCGGTGGCGGTGATGGTTCTAATACCGGGACCACAACAACCACGACCACCAGTACCCAGTAATAAAGTATGTATCCCCAAAATAATTCGAGTCATTGCATCTGTGGCTTGAAGTATGAAGGGATTTACCATAACCACACTCCGGTGTGGTTATTCTGCCCCTCTGGAGAAGAGTCGTGAAGCGACCTGCACTCATTCTTATCTGCCTGCTATTACAGGCCTGTTCAGCCACGACTAAAGAGCTGGGCAATTCGCTGTGGGACAGTCTGTTCGGCACGCCAGGCGTACAGCTGACGGACGATGATATTCAAAATATGCCCTACGCCAGCCAGTACATGCAGCTTAATGGCGGGCCGCAATTGTTTGTGGTGCTGGCCTTTGCTGAAGACGGACAACAAAAATGGGTCACTCAGGATCAGGCCACTCTCGTCACACAACATGGTCGTCTGGTGAAGACTTTGCTTGGCGGCGACAACCTGATTGACGTGAATAACCTTGCCGCCGACCCGCTGATTAAACCCGCACAAATTGTTGATGGTGCAACATGGACGCGCACGATGGGCTGGACCGAGTACCAGCAGGTACGCTACGCCACCGCACGCTCAGTCTTCAAATGGGATGGCACCGATACCGTCAAAGTCGGCAGCGATGAAACTCCGGTTCGCGTGCTGGACGAAGACGTCTCCACCGACCAGGCGCGCTGGCATAACCGCTATTGGATCGACAGCGAAGGGCAAATTCGCCAGTCGGAACAGTATCTCGGCGCGGATTATTTCCCGGTGAAAACCACTCTCATCAAGGCGGCAAAACAATGATTAAACAAACTATTGTCGCATTGATTTTGAGTGTGGGGGCGTCATCGGTCTTCGCGGCGGGAACCGTCAAGGTATTCAGCAATGGCAGCAGTGAGGCCAAAACGCTGACGGGGGCAGAGCATTTAATCGATCTGGTAGGCCAACCGCGGCTGGCAAACAGTTGGTGGCCCGGTGCGGTGATTAGCGAAGAGCTGGCAACGGCGGCAGCATTGCGTCAGCAGCAGGCGTTGCTGACACGGCTGGCAGAACTAGCCGCAGATTCCAGCGCTGACGATGCCGCCGCCATTAACGCCTTACGCCAGCAAATTCAGGCGTTGAAGGTGACGGGCAGGCAAAAAATCAATCTTGATCCCGATATCGTCCGCGTTGCTGAACGCGGTAACCCGCCGTTGCAGGGCAACTACACGCTGTGGGTCGGACCACCGCCGTCCACGGTCACGTTATTCGGGCTTATCAGCCGTCCTGGCAAGCAGCCATTCACTCCAGGTCGCGACGTCGCAAGCTATCTCTCCGGCCAGAACCTGCTTAGCAGTGCGGATCGCAGCTACGCGTGGGTGGTTTACCCGGACGGACGCACGCAAAAAGCGCCGGTGGCTTACTGGAACAAGCGTCACGTAGAGCCGATGCCCGGCAGCATTATTTATGTTGGCCTCGCGGACTCCGTCTGGAGTAAGACGCCTGATGCCCTGAACGCCGACATTCTTCAGACTCTGACGCAGCGGATACCCCAATAATGAAAAAAAGACATCTGCTTAGCTTACTGGCGCTGGGCATTAGCACAGCTTGCTACGGCGAAACATATCCTGCGCCCATTGGTCCGTCGCAGTCGGATTTCGGTGGCGTAGGATTATTACAAACGCCCACCGCACGTATGGCACGGGAAGGGGAGCTGAGCCTGAACTATCGCGATAACGATCAGTACCGTTATTACTCAGCTTCAGTGCAACTCTTCCCGTGGCTGGAAACAACGCTGCGCTACACCGACGTGCGCACCCGGCAGTACAGCAGCGTCGAAGCGTTCTCTGGCGATCAAACGTATAAAGATAAAGCCTTCGATCTCAAACTGCGTTTGTGGGAAGAGAGTTACTGGCTGCCGCAAGTGGCGGTTGGTGCGCGGGATATCGGCGGTACGGGGCTGTTTGATGCGGAATATCTTGTTGCCAGCAAAGCCTGGGGGCCGTTCGATTTTACGCTCGGCCTGGGATGGGGATATCTGGGCACCAGCGGTAATGTGAAAAATCCGCTCTGTTCAGCCAGTGATAAATATTGCTATCGCGATAACAGCTACAAACAGGCGGGATCTATCGACGGTAGCCAGATGTTCCACGGTCCTGCCTCACTGTTTGGCGGCGTGGAATACCAGACGCCCTGGCAACCGCTGCGCCTGAAACTGGAGTATGAAGGCAATAATTATCAGCAGGATTTTGCCGGGAAGCTGGAGCAAAAAAGTAAGTTTAACGTCGGGGCGATTTATCGCGTTACCGATTGGGCCGACGTTAACCTTAGCTATGAACGTGGCAACACCTTTATGTTTGGCGTCACGCTGCGCACCAACTTTAACGATCTGCGCCCGTCCTACAACGATAACGCCCGCCCGCAATATCAACCGCAGCCGCAGGATGCCATTTTGCAGCATTCGGTGGTGGCAAATCAGTTAACGCTGTTGAAATACAACGCCGGACTGGCCGATCCGCAGATCCAGGCGAAAGGCGATACGCTGTATGTCACCGGCGAGCAGGTGAAATATCGTGATTCGCGCGAAGGGATCATCCGTGCTAATCGGATCGTGATGAACGATCTGCCGGATGGGATCAAAACGATCCGCATTACGGAGAATCGCCTTAACATGCCGCAGGTGACGACGGAAACCGATGTCGCCAGCCTGAAAAATCATCTTGCCGGAGAGCCGTTGGGCCACGAAACGACGCTGGCGCAAAAACGCGTCGAGCCAGTGGTTCCGAAGTCCACCGAGCAGGGCTGGTATATCGACAAATCACGCTTTGATTTCCATATCGATCCGGTGCTGAACCAGTCGGTCGGTGGCCCGGAAAACTTTTACATGTATCAGCTGGGCGTGATGGGAACGGCAGATTTGTGGCTGACGGACCATCTGCTGACCACTGGAAGCCTGTTTGCAAATCTTGCCAACAACTACGACAAGTTTAACTACACTAATCCACCGCAGGACTCGCACTTACCGCGCGTTCGTACCCATGTGCGCGAGTATGTGCAGAACGATGTCTATGTGAATAACCTGCAAGCCAACTACTTCCAGCATCTGGGCAACGGCTTCTACGGTCAGGTCTACGGTGGTTATCTCGAAACCATGTTTGGCGGTGCGGGGGCAGAAGTGTTGTATCGCCCGCTGGACAGCAACTGGGCGTTTGGTCTGGATGCCAACTACGTTAAACAGCGCGACTGGCGTAGCGCAAAAGATATGATGAAATTCACCGACTACAGCGTGAAAACCGGACATCTGACCGCATACTGGACGCCATCTTTCGCTCAGGATGTGTTAGTGAAAGCGAGCGTCGGGCAGTATCTGGCAGGGGATAAAGGCGGCACGCTGGAGATCGCCAAACGCTTTGATAGCGGCGTGGTGGTGGGTGGCTATGCCACGATCACCAATGTTTCGAAAGAGGAGTACGGCGAAGGGGACTTCACCAAAGGCGTGTATGTCTCTGTACCGCTGGATCTCTTCTCGTCTGGCCCGACACGCAGCCGTGCGGCAATTGGCTGGACGCCGCTGACGCGTGACGGTGGTCAGCAACTTGGGCGTAAGTTCCAGTTGTATGACATGACCAGCGACCGTAGCGTCAATTTCCGCTAAGTCATGGGAAAGGTGCCAGTTTTCGCACTCACTGGCACCTTTATTCTTAATGGCCTGTCGAGCCATCAGGAACGCAGTTCACCCCCGGTTTGCGATCTGGTGTGTAAAGGCGAAAACATTCTGTCTTCCTGTCCGTCGATATTGGTTGCAGGTCTGGTTGCCTGAGCGACTGGGCCATCATTGGGCTGGAGACATTGCTTTGCGGTAGGTCGGTTTTATCAGCAGTACCGAGCGGACCAGCATAAGCAGGAAGAACAGAGACTGATAACATCAAAGCAGCAAAATAAGGCTTCATTTTTACCACCTTTATCAGGTTACGTTTCATTTGTTCCAGAGGAACATTGTCGATTTTTCGCGCATTGCTGGTGGCTGGGAATCACCTGAATGGGTGATTTTTGCAGTACCGGCTATGGTGCGGTTTGTCTTGCCGGATGCGCCGCCAGGCGCGGCTTATCCAGCCTACGGGTAGGCCGCATCCGGCGTTGATGGGAGATGCTCTCTAAATCCAGGTTGAACAAAACATACACAAAAAATATAGATCACCGTCACATTTTTGCGTTATACAGGAAGCTCGCCATTGTGAAGGAGGTACTGCTATGACGTCACTCTCTCGTCCGCGCGTGGAGTTTATCTCCACCATTTTGCAGACCGTACTCAATCTTGGCCTGCTGTGCCTCGGCCTGATTTTGGTTGTCTTCCTCGGCAAAGAAACGGTGCATCTGGCTGATGTGCTGTTCGCGCCAGAACAAACCAGCAAATATGAGCTGGTAGAAGGGCTGGTGGTTTACTTTCTCTATTTCGAATTTATCGCGCTGATTGTGAAGTACTTTCAGTCCGGTTTTCACTTCCCGCTACGTTACTTTGTCTATATTGGGATCACCGCCATTGTGCGCTTGATCATCGTCGATCATAAATCGCCACTGGATGTGTTGATCTACTCGGCAGCGATCCTGTTGCTGGTGATCACCCTGTGGTTATGTAATTCGAAACGGTTGAAGCGGGAGTAAAAAAAGGCGCTCCGTGGAGCGCCGAATAACAGTCACAAGTTGGGATAACGTAAGTTGAGGGTGCAGCGGCATAACATTGGCAGAACAACATCTTTAACCTTTCACACCACCTGCCGTCAGGCCGTTGACCAGCCAGCGTTGAGCCAGCAAGAAGACGATGGTGATCGGTAATGCAGACATCACTGCAGCGGCGGCAAAGTCACCCCACAGGTAGTTTTGCGGGTTGAGGTATTGCTGCATTCCCACGGCCAGGGTGTAGCTGTTTACGTCACGCAGTAACAGCGACGCGACCGGAACTTCAGTAATGGCAGCGATAAACGACAGGATGAACACCACCGCCAGAATCGGTACTGACAGCGGTAACAAGACAAGGCGGAAGGCTTGCCACGGTGTCGCACCATCCAGCGCCGCCGCTTCTTCCAGCGAACTGTCGATGGTTTCGAAATAGCCTTTGATGGTCCAGACATGCAGCGCAATCCCACCCAGATACGCGAAAATTACGCCGCCGTGAGTATTCAGGCCAATGAATGGAATGTACTCACCCAGACGATCAAACAACGCATACAACGCGACCAGTGAAAGTACTGCCGGGAACATCTGGAAAATCAGCATTCCTTTCAGCAGCGTCGCTTTGCCTGGAAAGCGCATACGGGCGAAAGCGTAGGCGCAGGTGGTGGAGAGCGCCACAATGCCAATCGCGGAAATCCCGGCGACCTTTACCGAGTTCCACAGCCACAGCAGTACCGGGAATGGCGGTGGCGTAATGCGACCATCAGCCTGTTCCACACTAAAACCTAACGCCAGTTTCCAGTGATCCCAGGAGATTTGCTCCGGGATCAGACTACCGGTCGCGAAGTTCCCCTGACGCAGTGAGATAGCGACGACCATCAGCAGCGGGAACATAATCGCCGCGATAAAAAGTAGCAGTAGCAGGTGAGTAATAAACAAACGTGCTTTTTGCGATTTCGGTTGGACCATTGCCATTTTTGTTATCTCCCTTAATCAAACTTCATTCGCGTGGCTTTCAGGTTCACTATCGCCAGCGCGCCCACCAGCAGGAAGATCAGCGTGGCAATTGCTGCTGCCAGACCGAAGTCCTGACCCCCGCCGCCTTCAAAAGCGATGCGGTAGGTGTAGTTAACAAGCAGGTCGGTATAACCGGCTGGCGTGGTCGTGCCAAGACGATCCGGGCCGCCGTTGGTTAACAGTTGAATCAGCACGAAGTTGTTAAAGTTAAAGGCAAAGCTGGCGATCATCAGCGGCGTCAGCGGTTTAATCAGCAGCGGCAGCGTAATCTTAAAGAAGTTCTGGAATGGACCTGCGCCATCCATTGCTGAGGCTTCATACAAATCGTCCGGAATCGCTTTCAGCAAGCCCATGCAGAGGATCATCATGTACGGATAACCCAGCCAGGTGTTGACGATAATCAGCATCGTGCGGGCGGTGGTCGGATCGCTGAACCAGGCGGGCTTCACGCCAAACAGCGTGCTCAACATCATGTTGATCTCACCGAAGCTCTGGTTAAACAACCCTTTGAAAATCAAGATTGAAATGAACGATGGCACCGCATAGGGCAGAATCAGCAGGACGCGATAGACCGCTTTTCCGCGCAACGCTTCCCACTGCACCAGACACGCCAGAACCATGCCGACCGCCACCGTTAAAAAGACGGTGATCAGCGAGAACACCACGGTCCAGACGAAAATGGCGAGGAACGGTTTCTGAATGCCTTCGTCGGTGAAGACGCGGGTAAAGTTTTTCCAGCCAGTGGTCACGGTGTAACCGGGGCTTAGCTTTTCATCACCCCAGTTGCCGTCGGCGGTAATGGACTGGTAAAAGCCAATTTGGTTATTCGGACGATATTTCACGCCGCTCTGATTATTCGTCAACGTGCCGTCACCGTCGAGTGTGTAGAGCGGCTGCGTGCCAGAAAACTGGCGCAGGGAGCTCATCATCACTTTGTTGCCATCTGGCAGAATGGCGGTAATGTCACTCAGCGCCTGACGATTCTGGGTAATCACGCGCAGATTCGCGCGTTCGCCTTCGGGCTGGGCGGTCGTTTCTTTCAGTTGCAGTTTTTGCTCGCCGCCAAATTTAAACGCGTCGGAGAGGTAATTTTTGCCGGTTTCGCCGTCGCTGAGCGCCAGTTGCCACTCATCGCCCGCCGGGTAAAGACCAAAATTATAGGTTTTGCCTGCTTGCCAGGAGCGATCTAACAACACTTCCTGCGCACGTTCAAAAGTCAGCTGGTTAGTGCTGCTGTAGTTGGTGAAGGCAATGGCGATGGTGCAGACCAAAGGGAAGAGGACGAATAATCCCATTCCAGCCATTCCCGGGTAAACATAGCGCCAGGCGTAGGCTTTACGATTGGCGAAAATATACAGCCCCGCTGAACTCAATATCAGCGTGGTAATGGCGAACAGGTATTCCCCTTGTGCGTACATTAAAACAACAAGGTAACCCACCAGCAGGCCGAGCAGACCTAACACTGACCATTTCAGCGCGTCGCTTTGCCACCAATGTTTCTTTTTAATGACATCCATGGGGTTCTTCCTCATTCCAGGACGGATAAGGCTTTCACGCCTTATCCGACAACAACTGCCTGATGCGACGCTGACGCGCCTTACCAGGCCTACATACGTTTCAATTTCGTAGGCCGGATAAGGCGTTCACGCCGCATCCGGCATTTCACAGCATTACTTGGTGATACGAGTCTGCGCGTCTTTCAGGGCTTCATCGACAGTCTGACGACCGCTGGCGGCGTTGATCACCGCAGTACGCACGGCATACCAGAAAGCGGACATCTGCGGGATGTTCGGCATGATTTCACCTTTCTGGGCGTTTTCCATGGTGGCGGCAATACGTGGATCTTTCGCCAACTCTTCCTCGTAAGACTTCAGCGCTACGGCACCCAGCGGTTTGTCTTTATTAACCGCTTCCAGACCTTCGTCAGTCAGCAGATAGTTTTCGAGGAACTCTTTCGCCAGCTCTTTGTTCGGACTGGCGGCGTTAATACCTGCGCTCAGCACGCCAACGAACGGTTTGGATGGATGACCCTTGAAGGTCGGCAGTACCGTTACACCATAATTCACTTTGCTGGTGTCGATGTTGGACCATGCCCACGGGCCGTTGATGGTCATCGCTGTTTCGCCTTTATTAAAGGCAGCTTCTGCGATGGAGTAATCGGTGTCTGCATTCATGTGTTTGTTTTTAATCAGGTCAACCAGGAAGGTCAGACCCGCTTTCGCGCCAGCGTTATCCACGCCCACGTCTTTAATGTCGTACTTGCCGTTTTCATACTTGAACGCATAACCCCCGTCAGCAGCAATCAGCGGCCAGGTGAAGTACGGTTCTTGCAGGTTGAACATCAGCGCGCTCTTGCCTTTCGCTTTCAGTTCTTTATCCAGCGCCGGGATCTCTTCCCAGGTTTTTGGCGGGTTCGGCAGCAGATCTTTGTTATAAATCAGCGATAACGCTTCAACAGCGATCGGGTAAGCAATCAGCTTGCCGTTGTAACGTACGGCATCCCAGGTAAACGGATACAGCTTGTCCTGGAACGCTTTGTCCGGGGTGATTTCAGCCAACAGGCCAGATTGAGCGTAGCCACCAAAGCGGTCGTGCGCCCAGAAGATAATGTCAGGGCCATCGCCAGTTGCCGCAACCTGAGGGAATTTCTCTTCCAGTTTATCCGGATGCTCAACGGTGACTTTAATTCCGGTATCTTTCTCGAATTTCTTACCGACTTCAGCGAGACCGTTATAGCCTTTATCGCCGTTAATCCAGATTACCAGTTTACCTTCTTCGATTTTGGCGAGAGCCGAGGCGGAAAACATCATCGTCGTTAATGCGGATAATGCGAGGATGCGTGCACCTGTTTTTATTTTCATAATCTATGGTCCTTGTTGGTGAAGTGCTCGTGAAAACACCTAAACGGACTCTAGTTTCTTTATACAGCAACCTCTTTCCATCCTCCTTGCCCCTACGCCCCACCGTTGCTTTGTGTGATCTCTGTTACAGAATTGGCGGTAATGTGGAGATGCGCACATAAAATCGCCACGATTTTTGCAAGCAACATCACGAAATTCCTTACATGACCTCGGTTTAGTTCACAGAAGCCGCGTTCTCATCCTCCCGCCTCCTCCCCCATAAAAAAGCCAGGGGGTGGAGGATTTAAGCCATCTCCTGATGACGCATAGTCAGCCCATCATGAATGTTGCTGTCGATGACAGGTTGTTACAAAGGGAGAAGGGCATGGCGAGCGTACAGCTGCAAAATGTAACGAAAGCCTGGGGCGAGGTCGTGGTATCGAAAGATATCAATCTCGATATCCATGAAGGTGAATTCGTGGTGTTTGTCGGACCGTCTGGCTGCGGTAAATCGACTTTACTGCGCATGATTGCCGGGCTTGAGACGATCACCAGCGGCGACCTGTTCATCGGTGAGAAACGGATGAATGACACTCCGCCAGCAGAACGCGGCGTTGGTATGGTGTTTCAGTCTTACGCGCTCTATCCCCACCTGTCAGTAGCAGAAAACATGTCATTTGGCCTGAAACTGGCAGGCGCAAAAAAAGAGGTGATTAACCAACGCGTCAACCAGGTGGCGGAAGTGCTGCAACTGGCGCATTTGCTGGATCGCAAACCGAAAGCGCTCTCCGGTGGTCAGCGTCAGCGTGTGGCGATTGGCCGTACGCTGGTGGCCGAGCCAAGCGTATTTTTGCTCGATGAACCGCTCTCCAACCTCGATGCTGCACTGCGTGTGCAAATGCGTATCGAAATCTCCCGTCTGCATAAACGCCTGGGCCGCACAATGATTTACGTCACCCACGATCAGGTCGAAGCGATGACGCTGGCCGACAAAATCGTGGTGCTGGACGCCGGTCGCGTGGCGCAGGTTGGGAAACCGCTGGAGCTGTACCACTATCCGGCAGACCGTTTTGTCGCCGGATTTATCGGTTCGCCAAAGATGAACTTCCTGCCGGTAAAAGTGACCGCCACTGCAATCGATCAAGTGCAGGTGGAGCTGCCGATGCCAAATCGTCAGCAAGTCTGGCTGCCGGTTGAAAGCCGTGATGTCCAGGTTGGAGCCAATATGTCGCTGGGTATTCGCCCGGAACATCTACTGCCAAGTGATATCGCTGACGTCATCCTTGAGGGTGAAGTTCAGGTCGTCGAGCAACTCGGCAACGAAACCCAAATCCATATCCAGATCCCTTCCATTCGTCAAAACCTGGTGTACCGCCAGAACGACGTGGTGTTGGTAGAAGAAGGTGCCACATTCGCTATCGGCCTGCCGCCAGAGCGTTGCCATCTGTTCCGTGAGGATGGCACTGCATGTCGTCGACTGCATAAGGAGCCGGGCGTTTAAGCACCCCACAAAACACACAAAGCCTGTCACAGGTGATGTGAAAAAAGAAAAGCAATGACTCAGGAGATAGAATGATGATTACTCTGCGCAAACTTCCTCTGGCGGTTGCCGTCGCAGCGGGCGTAATGTCTGCTCAGGCAATGGCTGTTGATTTCCACGGCTATGCACGTTCCGGTATTGGCTGGACAGGTAGCGGCGGTGAACAACAGTGTTTCCAGACTACCGGTGCTCAAAGTAAATACCGTCTTGGCAACGAATGTGAAACTTATGCTGAATTAAAATTGGGTCAGGAAGTGTGGAAAGAAGGCGATAAGAGCTTCTATTTCGACACTAACGTGGCCTATTCCGTCGCACAACAGAATGACTGGGAAGCTACCGATCCGGCCTTCCGTGAAGCAAACGTGCAGGGTAAAAACCTGATCGAATGGCTGCCAGGCTCCACCATCTGGGCAGGTAAGCGCTTCTACCAACGTCATGACGTTCATATGATCGACTTCTACTACTGGGATATTTCTGGTCCTGGTGCCGGTCTGGAAAACATCGATGTTGGCTTCGGTAAACTCTCTCTGGCAGCAACCCGCTCCTCTGAAGCTGGTGGTTCTTCCTCTTTCGCCAGCAACAATATTTATGACTATACCAACGAAACCGCGAACGACGTTTTCGACGTGCGTTTAGCGCAGATGGAAATCAACCCGGGCGGCACATTAGAACTGGGTGTCGACTACGGTCGTGCCAACCTGCGTGATAACTATCGTCTGGTTGATGGCGCATCGAAAGACGGTTGGTTATTCACTGCTGAACATACTCAGAGTGTCCTGAAGGGCTTTAACAAGTTTGTTGTTCAGTACGCTACTGACTCGATGACCTCGCAGGGTAAAGGTCTGTCGCAGGGTTCTGGCGTCGCGTTTGATAACGAAAAATTTGCCTACAATATCAACAACAACGGTCACATGCTGCGTATCCTCGACCACGGTGCGATCTCCATGGGCGATAACTGGGACATGATGTACGTGGGTATGTACCAGGATATCAACTGGGATAACGACAACGGCACCAAGTGGTGGACCGTCGGTATTCGCCCGATGTACAAGTGGACGCCAATCATGAGCACCGTGATGGAAATCGGCTACGACAACGTCGAATCCCAGCGCACCGGCGACAAGAACAATCAGTACAAAATTACCCTTGCACAACAATGGCAGGCTGGCGACAGCATCTGGTCACGCCCGGCTATTCGTGTCTTCGCAACCTACGCCAAGTGGGATGAGAAATGGGGTTATGACTACACCGGTAACGCCAATACCAACACTAACTTCGGCAAAGCCGTTCCTGCTGATTTCAACGGCGGCAGCTTCGGCCGTGGTGACAGCGACGAGTGGACCTTCGGTGCCCAGATGGAAATCTGGTGGTAATAGCAAAAACTGGGCCGGATAAGGTGCTTGCGCCGCATCCGGCATAAAAACAGGTTGTCATTATCTGAAAGGGGCGCAAGCCCCTCTGATTATCGGGTTTAGCGCGCTATTGCCTGGCTACCGCTGAGCTCCAGATTTTGAGGTGAAAACAATGAAAATGAATAAAAGTCTCATCGCCCTCTGTTTATCAGCAGGGTTGCTGGCAAGCGCGCCTGGAATCAGCCTTGCCGATGTTAACTACGTACCGCAAAACACCAGCGACGCGCCAGCCATTCCATCTGCCGCGCTGCAACAACTCACCTGGACACCGGTCGATCAATCTAAAACCCAGACCACCCAACTGGCGACTGGCGGCCAACAACTGAACGTTCCCGGCATCAGTGGTCCGGTTGCTGCGTACAGCGTCCCGGCAAACATTGGCGAACTGACCCTAACGCTGACCAGCGAAGTGAACAAACAAACCAGCGTATTTGCGCCGAACGTGCTGATTCTTGATCAGAATATGACCCCATCAGCCTTCTTCCCCAGCAGTTATTTCACCTACCAGGAACCAGGCGTGATGAGTGCAGATCGTCTGGAAGGCGTTATGCGCCTGACACCGGCGTTGGGGCAGCAAAAACTTTATGTTCTGGTCTTTACCACGGAAAAAGACCTCCAGCAGACGACCCAACTGCTCGACCCGGCTAAAGCCTATGCCAAAGGCGTCGGTAACTCGATCCCGGATATTCCTGACCCGGTTGCTCGTCATACCACCGATGGCTTACTGAAACTGAAAGTCAAAACGAACTCCAGTTCCAGCGTGTTGGTCGGGCCACTATTTGGTTCTTCCGCTCCAGCTCCGGTTACGGTAGGCAACACGGCGGCACCAGCTGTGGCTGCACCCGCTCCGGCACCGGTGAAGAAAAGCGAGCCGATGCTCAACGACACGGAAAGTTATTTTAATACCGCGATCAAAAACGCTGTCGCGAAAGGTGATGTTGATAAGGCGTTAAAACTGCTTGATGAAGCTGAACGCCTGGGGTCAACATCTGCCCGTTCCACCTTTATCAGCAGTGTAAAAGGCAAGGGGTAATTACGCCCCACAGTGCTGATTTTGCAACAACTGGTGCGTCTCCTGGCGCACCTTTTTTTATGCTTCATTCCAGGGATATGAGCGATTTTTTATAGTACTTCACTTCTTCTTCACTAAGAATATCCATTATCTCAATGCATTATCAGAGATTCTTTTCCTTTCGCCGGTAGTGTCTGGACGCTCAGGCTACTTTTTCCAGTTATTTCATTTCTGTAATGCAGAGGTTTTATGTTAGGTCATATCTCAAAGTTTGACGGCAATAACTCTTTGATAAAACATGATGTGGTGCAAGGAAATAATAAATTAGATCTTGATTTACTACGTAATTTTAATGGGGTGCCAGGTTTAAATAGAGATAACTTTATTTATATCAGTGATATATTTTTAAATATAAAACAACGGAACGAAAAAAATCATGCAATAAATATGTTTCGTGAAGTCTCAATCAGTAATGATATTATAAGCGTAAAATTCTATAGAAATGAAGAAATAGAATGTGCTTGTGATTTTCTGATGGATAAAGATGCGCAGGGGTATACTGACCTGTCTGATTTGGATTTAACAAGTTGTCATTTTAAAGGTGACGTTATTTCGAAGGTGTCTTTTTTATCGTCAAATCTACAACATGTAACATTCGAATGTAAAGAAATAGGGGATTGCAATTTTACTACTGCAACAGTTGATAATGTCATATTTAAATGTCGACGTTTACACAATGTGATTTTTATCAAAGCGAGTGGCGAATATGTCGATTTTAGCCAAAGTATTCTTGATACAGTTGACTTCTCGCGGAGCCAGCTTACTCATAGTAATTTTCGTGAATGTCAGATTAGAAATTCAAAGTTCAATAATTGTTATCTTTATGCTTCGCACTTCACCAGAGCAGAATTTCTTTCTGACAAAGAAATATCATTTATTAAATCGAATTTGACAGCTGTCGTGTTTGATCATGTGCGAATATCGACAGGGAATTTTAAAGACAGCGTTACACAACGAATGGTATTATCTATTGATTACTCAGATATATTTGGAAATGAAGATCTCGATGACTATATCAATAATATTATAAAAATGATTGATACATTGCCAGATGATCCAGCGATATTGAAATCCGTTCTGGCAGTAAAATTGGTGATGCAATTAAAAATTCTTAATATTGTTAATAAAAACTTTATTGAGAATATGAAGAAAATATTTAGCCATTGTCCTTATATAAAAGATCCAATTATACGTAGTTATATCCATCCTGATGAAGATAACAAGTTCGATAATTTTATGCGTCAAAATCGATTCAGTAAGATGCATTTCGATACCCAACAGATGATCGATTTTATTAACAGATTTAATATGAATAAATGGCTGATTGATCAAAATAACAATTTTTTTATCCAACTTATCGATCAGGCTCTACGATCAACGAATGATACGATCAAAGAAAATGCCTGGCATCTTTATAAAGAGTGGATTCGTAGTGATGATGTTTCACCTTTATTTATAGAAATTGAAGATAATTTAAGAACCTTTAACACGAATGAATTAACACGAAACGATAATATCTTTATCCTGTTCTCCTCTGTCTATGATGGGCCAGTTATGGTGGTAAGCTCCCAGCGCTTACATGATATGTTGAATCCTACAAAAGATACCAATTGGAATTCCACGTATATCTACAAATCCAGACATGAGATGTTGCCTGTTAATCTTACTCCGGAAACACTTTTCGGCACCAAATCTCAGGATAAACATGCTCTTTTCCCAATTTTTACTGCGAGTTGGCGAGCTAATCGTATAAAGAATAAAGGTATTTAAGTAAAGGAAAACATCATCGTTCCTGGCATCCTGGGCGGTGATGTCCCTATGGTTGCCCTCGCCAGCACGGGCATCGGCAAAGCGTAAGGTTCAACAGCGTTTTACCACTTCATGCGATTGTTGCGTTTTTGTTGCGCATTAGATCACTTAATTTGCTTTACATCTCCCGTAAACACTTTTCTGCGATACAATGCCTTTACGTTATGTAACGGAGAGTTCGGCATGTCACACCCCGCGTTAACGCAACTGCGTGCGCTGCGCTATTTTACAGAGATCCCTGCCCTGGATACGCAACTGCGCGACTGGCTGTTGCTGGAAGATTCCATGACAAAACGTTTTGAACAGCAGGGAAAAACGGTGAGCGTGACGATGATCCGCGAAGGGTTTGTCGAGCAGAATGAAATCCCCGAAGAACTGCCGCTGCTGCCGAAAGAGTCTCGTTACTGGTTACGTGAAATTTTGTTATGTGCCGATGGTGAACCGTGGCTTGCCGGTCGTACCGTCGTTCCTGTGTCAACGTTAAGCGGGCCGGAGCTGGCGTTACAAAAATTGGGTAAAACGCCGTTAGGACGCTATCTGTTCACATCATCGACATTAACCCGGGACTTTATTGAGATAGGCCGTGATGCCGGGCTGTGGGGGCGACGTTCCCGCCTGCGATTAAGCGGTAAACCGCTGTTGCTAACAGAACTGTTTTTACCGGCGTCACCGTTGTACTAAGAGGAAAAAAATATGGAGTGGAGTCTGACGCAGAATAAGCTGCTGGCGTTTCATCGCTTAATGCGTACGGATAAGCCAATTGGCGCGTTACTGCTGCTCTGGCCAACATTATGGGCGTTGTGGGTGGCGACACCGGGCGTTCCCCAGCTCTGGATCCTGGCGGTGTTTGTCGCGGGTGTCTGGCTGATGCGCGCTGCCGGATGTGTGGTGAATGATTATGCTGACCGCAAGTTTGATGGTCATGTTAAGCGCACGGCGAACCGACCGCTTCCCAGCGGCGCGGTAACGGAGAAAGAGGCGCGCGCGCTGTTTGTCGTGCTGGTACTGATTTCGTTTTTACTGGTGCTGACGCTGAATACGATGACCATTCTGTTGTCGATTGCCGCGCTGGCGCTGGCGTGGGTGTACCCGTTTATGAAGCGGTATACCCATCTACCGCAAGTGGTGCTGGGCGCGGCGTTTGGCTGGTCGATTCCAATGGCTTTTGCTGCTGTGAGTGAGTCGGTGCCATTGAGTTGCTGGTTAATGTTCCTCGCCAATATTCTCTGGGCGGTGGCTTACGACACGCAGTATGCGATGGTTGACCGCGATGATGATGTGAAGATTGGCATTAAATCCACCGCAATCCTGTTCGGCCAATACGATAAATTGATTATTGGTATTTTGCAGATTGGCGTACTGGCGCTGATGGCGATCATCGGTGAGTTAAATGGCTTAGGCTGGGGATATTACTGGTCAATTCTGGTGGCTGGCGCGCTGTTTGTTTATCAACAAAAACTGATTGCCAACCGCGAGCGTGAAGCCTGCTTTAAAGCATTTATGAATAATAACTATGTTGGTCTGGTACTGTTTTTAGGGCTGGCAATGAGTTACTGGCATTTCTGATGATGTAAAAAAGCCGGATGATCATCCGGCTTCCTTCTGGGTTGCCTGATGCGCTGCGCTTCTCAGGCCTACACAACATATCGCAATTTATTGAATTTGCAGATCATGGTAGGCCGAATAAGGCGTTTGCGCCGCATCCGGCAATTCTCCCTGATTACCCTTCGCCCTGCGTCGCACTCTCAATCGTCAAACGCACGTCTGATGTAATCAACTCCGCCAGCAACTGATACACCTTCATCGTTTCTGCCGGTTCGGCGTCGCCGCTATCGCTGATATACCCTTCATCACGCAGTGTTAGCACCAGAGAACTGAACACCGCCTTGTCGAAGAACTCCGGCGCGTTGATACCGTGCAGCACGGAGAGACGTTGCGCGACGGTGCGGCTCTCTTTCTCCAGCGTACCGCGGTTGATCGACGGGTTGGCGCTCAACAGCCAGAAGGTAATGGCATAACGTTGCAGCGTTTCGCGCGCGCCTGCGGCCAGCAGCTGTAGCGTGCGAGAATGCGCCGGGTTGATATGCAACTCATCATCTTGCAGGGTAATCAGCCCCTGACGTTGCATCTCATTTGCCAGTGCATCAATAACGTCCGGCAACTCGTCGCGATCCCAGCGCAGGAACAGCTCCGCTTTCAGCATTGGGTAAAGCACATTGACGTGCTCCATCAATACGTCGCGGGAGATGTGGCGATGCTGGGTGACAATTGCCGCCATCAGCGAAGGCAGCACCAACATATGCGCAATGTTGTTGCGATAGTAGGTCATCAGCACCGCTTGCTCGCGCGGCAGAATGATGATGTCGCCGATAGTGTCTTTCTCAACTTCAAACTTGTTCATTTGCAGCGCGTGATCGATAAGCTCGCTGGCGCTGGCTGAAGGAACGGTAGAGTCCGTGGAGTAAGGCACGTTGCGCATCAGATCCAGGTAGCAGTTGAGTTGCTCGGTTAACTGCTCGCGGGTGAGTGAGCGCTGACGTGACGCCAGAAGCGCAGTACAGCACAGGTTCATGGCGTTTGCCGCGCCTGCGTTGTTAATGCGTACCATCAGATCGGCAGCAATATTATTGACCGTCGGCGTTAACCAGGCCGGACGCACCGCTTCGATGGGATCGATAGATTCACGCCAGTCTGGTACGTGCTGGTTAAGGTAGGTCATCAACGGCATTGGTTCACCGAAGTTGACGTAACCCTGACCGAGATTACGCAGCTTGCTTAAACCGCGCAGCATCTGCGGCAGGCTCTCTTTCTCTTTCGTTGCACCGCGCAGTTCTTTGGCGTAAGTACCCACTTCCATGACGTGCTCATAACCGATGTAGATCGGAATCAGCGTAATCGGACGCGTGCCGCCACGCAGCATCGCCTGAATGGTCATCGATAGCGTTCCGGTTTTCGGATCCAGCAAACGCCCCGTACGGGAACGACCGCCTTCCACGAAATACTCGACGGAATAACCACGGCTGAACAGTTCGCCGAGATACTCACGGAAAACGGTGGAATAGAGCTTATTGCCTTTAAACGTACGGCGAATAAAGAACGCCCCCAGACGGCGGAAAATCGGCCCGGCAGGCCAGAAATTCAGGTTGATCCCAGCGGCGATATGCGGCGGCACCAGCCCCTGGTGATACAGCACGTAAGAAAGCAGCAGGTAGTCCATGTGACTGCGGTGGCAAGGCACATACACCAGCTCATGACCGTCGTGGGCCAACTGGCGAACGCGCTCGGCGTTATGGACGTTGATACCCTGGTAAAGTCGGTTCCAGGTGAAGCCCAGAATACGGTCAGTCAGGCGAATCATCTCGTAAGAGAAATTCGCCGCAATCTCTTCCATCAGTGCAATCGCGTTCTGCTGCGCTTTTTCATGGGAGATTTTTTTGCTGCGCGCTTCATCTTCTACCGCTTTCGCAATGGCGCGGGAGGCGAGCAGCTTATTAAACAGATCCTGACGAGCAGGCAAACGTGGGCCTACGGCAGCCAGACGTTGACGGGCAAAGTGCATACGCGCCACGCGCGCCAGTTTCTGCGCGATAGTTTTATCCGTGCCGTGTTCATCCGCCATACGGCGCAGCGAAACTGACGGTGAGAAACGCACAAAACTGTCGCGACCGAGCCACAGTACAGCGAAAAATTTCTGTACGCCGTTAAGCATACGCAGCGGCGGGTTCACTTCGCCTTTTTCACGCCCCGGCGCGCGACCAAACATCACCGACACTGGCACCATCTGCACATCCAGATTTGGGTTGCTACGGTGCAAATCGAGATAGTCGTGGAACAGCTTAATAGACTCTTCTTTCGGCGTGTAATAGGTGAATACACGCGGCCCGCCGTGAATGAACACATAGCGCGGCAGTAGCGTGCCGTCGATTTCCAGCGGCTCTAACGGGTCAGGCAGGTCATGTGCCAGACACTGGGCGCGCAACGTCAGCAAGTCTGCTTTCGAGTTGTACGGTAAAACGTACATAATTGGACGAGAGGTATCCAGCCCCAGTTCCGGGGCAGGATCTGCCGGAATAGACTTGCTTTTTACCAGGATGCTTAATGGTAAATTCAGTAATTTGTAGTAAATTCGTGGCCAGCCGGACATAAACGATGTAAAGCCTCTGGTTAATAATGCAAATGCGCGGCAAGGATAGCAGAAAGTCATGGGAAATTCTGTGGTATCCGCTCATGTTTCGCGCGGCGTTACGCAAACCCGAATCATCGGATTTAACGGTACACTGATATTGACGCTCATAATGTAAAAAGGTTCTTTCAATGGCCAATAATACCACTGGACTCACCCGAATTATCAAAGCTGCTGGCTATTCCTGGAAAGGTTTACGCGCTGCATGGATCAACGAAGCGGCATTCCGTCAGGAAGGCGTAGCGGTATTGTTGGCGGTGGTCATCGCCTGCTGGCTGGATGTGGACGCAATTACCCGCGTGCTGCTTATCAGCTCCGTGATGCTGGTGATGATTGTGGAAATCCTCAATAGCGCCATCGAAGCAGTGGTTGACCGAATTGGCTCTGAATACCATGAGCTATCCGGACGCGCTAAAGATATGGGATCCGCCGCGGTGCTGATTGCGATTATCGTCGCCGTGATTACCTGGTGCATCCTGTTATGGTCGCATTTTGGATAACCCTTCCAGATTTCGATAAATCTCTGGTTTATTGTGCAGTTTATGGTTCCAAAATCGCCTTTTGCTGTATATACTCACAGCATAACTGTATATACACCCAGGGGGCGGAATGAAAGCGTTAACGGCCAGGCAACAAGAGGTGTTTGATCTCATCCGTGATCACATCAGCCAGACAGGTATGCCGCCGACGCGTGCGGAAATCGCGCAGCGTTTGGGGTTCCGTTCCCCAAACGCGGCTGAAGAACATCTGAAGGCGCTGGCACGCAAAGGCGTTATTGAAATTGTTTCCGGCGCATCACGCGGGATTCGTCTGTTGCAGGAAGAGGAAGAAGGGTTGCCGCTGGTAGGTCGTGTGGCTGCCGGTGAACCGCTTCTGGCGCAACAGCATATTGAAGGTCATTATCAGGTCGATCCTTCCTTATTCAAGCCGAATGCTGATTTCCTGCTGCGCGTCAGCGGGATGTCGATGAAAGATATCGGCATTATGGATGGCGACTTGCTGGCAGTGCATAAAACTCAGGATGTACGTAACGGTCAGGTCGTTGTCGCACGTATTGATGACGAAGTTACCGTTAAGCGCCTGAAAAAACAGGGCAATAAAGTCGAACTGTTGCCAGAAAATAGCGAGTTTAAACCAATTGTCGTTGACCTTCGTCAGCAGAGCTTCACCATTGAAGGGCTGGCGGTTGGGGTTATTCGCAACGGCGACTGGCTGTAACATATCTCTGAGACCGCGATGCCGCCAGGCGTCGCGGTTTGTTTTTCATCTCTCTTCATCAGGCTTGTCTGCATGGCATTCCTCACTTCATCTGATAAAGCACTCTGGCATCTCGCCTTACCCATGATTTTCTCCAATATCACCGTTCCGTTGCTGGGACTGGTCGATACGGCGGTAATTGGTCATCTTGATAGCCCGGTTTATTTGGGCGGCGTGGCGGTTGGTGCAACGGCGACCAGCTTTCTCTTTATGCTGTTGCTGTTTTTGCGCATGAGCACTACCGGGCTGACTGCGCAGGCTTATGGTGCCAAAAATCCTCAGGCATTAGCCCGTGCGCTGGTGCAACCGTTGCTGTTGGCGTTGGGGGCCGGGGCGTTAATTGCGCTGCTGCGTACGCCGATTATCGATCTGGCGCTGCATATTGTTGGCGGCAGCGAAGCGGTGCTAGAACAGGCGCGGCGCTTTCTTGAAATCCGCTGGTTAAGCGCACCGGCGTCGCTGGCGAATCTGGTATTACTTGGTTGGTTACTCGGCGTGCAATATGCCCGTGCACCAGTAATTTTGTTAGTGGTCGGCAATATCCTCAACATTGTGCTGGATGTCTGGCTGGTGATGGGGCTGCATATGAACGTGCAGGGCGCGGCGCTGGCGACGGTTATTGCGGAATATGCAACATTGCTGATTGGTCTGCTAATGGTGCGTAAAATCCTCAAACTTCGCGGAATATCCGGCGAAATGCTGAAAACTGCCTGGCGAGGAAACTTCCGTCGCTTGCTGGCGCTTAACCGCGATATCATGCTGCGCTCGCTGTTGTTGCAACTCTGTTTCGGCGCGATCACCGTACTTGGCGCGCGACTGGGGAGTGACATTATCGCTGTTAACGCGGTTCTGATGACGTTACTCACCTTTACCGCCTATGCGCTGGATGGTTTTGCCTACGCGGTTGAAGCACATTCTGGTCAGGCGTACGGTGCGCGCGACGGTAGCCAGTTACTGGATGTCTGGCGGGCAGCGTGCCGCCAGTCGGGGATTGTAGCGTTACTGTTTTCGGTGGTTTATTTGCTGGCAGGGGAACACATCATTGCGTTACTGACGTCGTTAACCCAGATTCAGCAGCTGGCCGACCGCTATCTTATCTGGCAGGTGATTTTGCCGTTGGTTGGCGTCTGGTGTTATCTGCTGGACGGCATGTTTATAGGCGCAACGCGTGCCGCCGAAATGCGTAACAGTATGGCGGTGGCCGCCGCAGGTTTTGCGCTGACGCTCCTTACGCTGCCGTGGCTGGGTAATCATGGTTTGTGGCTGGCATTAACCGTCTTTCTGGCTTTGCGCGGGCTTTCTCTGGCGGCTATCTGGCGGCGTCACTGGCGCAATGGTACCTGGTTTGCCGCAACGTGACGGTTAAAAATTCTGAATAAATAATCCTAAGCCAAATTGCTGACTACACTTAATCTCACGTTCAGAAGAAAAGTGAACGTACTCTCATTCACAACCTAACGATGAGGTCTTGATTATGAATAAAGATGAAGCCGGCGGTAACTGGAAACAGTTTAAAGGTAAAGTGAAAGAGCAATGGGGCAAACTGACCGATGATGATATGACGATCATTGAAGGTAAACGTGATCAACTGGTCGGTAAAATCCAGGAACGTTATGGTTATCAGAAAGATCAGGCAGAAAAAGAGGTCGTGGATTGGGAAACCCGCAATGAGTATCGCTGGTAATTAATCCCTCCTGCCCGACGTGTACAAGGATGTACGCCCTCTTAACGTGATTTCTTTTTCACCTGTACAGAGTGATCATGCTGGCACTGTTCAGGATGACGACACGCTTCCACTTCCACGCATGCCGCACAGAGTCCATGTGCTTCAATCACATTATGCCGCAGGGCAAACCCCATTTTGGCCGCCAGCGTATGCATAATGTCTTCCACGCCTTCTGCACATTCTTCTTTCACCGCGCCGCAGCGATCGCAAATAAACATGGCTGAAGTATGGGTGGGCTGGTCGAACAGATGACAGAGCACATAGCTGTTGGTGGATTCCACCTTATGCACAAAACCTTGCTCAAGAAGAAAATCCAGCGCGCGATAAACCGTTGGCGGCTTGGCTTGCGGCTCAGCTTCGCGCAGCAAATCAAGCAGATCATAAGCGCTGATAGCGCCATCCTGCAGACTCATCAGGCGCAACACTTCCAGGCGCTGTGGGGTCAGGCGCACATTACGCTGCGCGCAGATTTTTTCAGCCTGCGCTAATAACTCCTGCGTTGTGGTCTTTTCCATCGGGCACCTCAAAGTGGGGGTTAAGAATGTCCTTACTTTACCATGTTCCAGGAAAAACACCGAGAACCCTTATTGTTGCCGTAATGTTGATTTTCTGTTTTGTACGTAAGGTGTTGTTTTGCCTGGTAGTACCATTATCAACACGATAATAATTAATAATTCATTTTTAAATAAATTGCTTCAAGTTAAATCGCTATTTATTTAGCTGGGTTTGATTGCATACCTGTACTTCAGAGATTATGAGCGATTTTTGATAGTGAGCAGATGGCAAAAGAATTATAAGGAGGACACGGTACGACAAAAAAGGTAGATGAATCATGTTGAAGATAATACCCGGTGCAACTGGATACTTTAATAAAACACTCAATTCAAATCAATTCGATAATGAAGATGCAATCAAAGGTAAAGTAAATAGTATATATGGTAAATCTATTGATTATTCAGCGATGCGTCATCGGGATATAATTATTGCAAAAATAGATTTGTTTATTCAAAGAATCACTCATAATTTATGGACTGCACGTGAAAAAAATGTGACGTTAATTAAGCAAATAAATGATCTCAAAATGTGTGTCAATGAGTATATTGGAGATTGTACTGATGAGGAATTAAACGATCGTGAATTTATTGCATCAGTTGTTGACCGGGCTATTTTTCATTTCGCGATTAATAGTATATGTAATCCCGAGGATAATAAAGATGCGACGCCCATAGAACGATGTACTTTTGACGTAGAAACTAAGAATGGCCTTCCCTCCACGGTTCAGCTTTTTTATGAGGAATCTAAAGATAATGAACCTTTAGCGAATATACATTTGCAAGCAATAGGTTCTGGTTTTTTAACGTTTGTTAATGCATGTCAGGAATATGATGACAACAGCTTAAAATTATTCGCTTCGCTGTTAATTTCACTTTCATATTCTAGTGCCTACGTAGATTTAGCAGGAGCAGAAAGAGTGAAGATTAATGAATATAATGAGAACTATCTGACAGCTCAGTTTGAAGAATTATCTCAACGTGATATGAAGAAGTACCTGGGAGAGATGAAGCGTCTGGCAGATGGGGGAGAAATGAATTTTGATGACTATCTGGATAAAATGTCACTTCTGGTGAATGAAGGAAAGCTCGAACCTGATATTTTAAGCAAAATGCGAGATGCTGCACCGAAATTAATTGACTTTGCTAAGTCGTTTGACCCAAACTCAAAGGAAAAGATTAAAATACTTACAGACACTTCTAAATTAATTTATGATTTATTCGGGGTTAAATCGGAGAAATAATATGTGAAGTTCTTCGATAGTATGGAAGGCATTATATAAAAGGACCCAATGCTTATTGGGTTCTTTTTTTCTCTATCAGTGCTATTAGCAGGGAGAGATATCACCGTAGTTTAATGTGTGATTTTTATTTATCGTCGAACCTGGATTGTTTATCATTGGCCTTAACAAAGCTAACGGCTAATAAGATTATTTCCATCACTTCGTGAGAGCTTCATGCCTTGAGAGGATCTCAATTTTCTTTTGCAATGAGACAGGCGCTTCCTGTTGTTATGGTATAGTACCCCGCTATTGAGCCTCCTGAACAGTGATGCTGAATAACATAACCCCATGATATATCGATAAAATAATCTCTACATTTAAAAATGCACGGTAATTCTGAAATGCAAAAAATCAACCAAACCAGCGCAATGCCTGAAAAAACTGACGTTCACTGGAGTGGTCGGTTTAGCGTTGCACCAATGCTCGACTGGACGGACAGACATTGCCGCTATTTCTTGCGTCTGCTTTCCCGCAATACGTTGCTGTATACCGAAATGGTGACTACAGGGGCGATTATTCACGGTAAAGGTGATTACCTGGCGTACAGTGAAGAAGAACATCCGGTAGCATTGCAACTGGGCGGTAGCGATCCGGCGGCGCTGGCGCAGTGTGCAAAGCTGGCAGAAGCGCGCGGATATGATGAGATCAACCTGAATGTCGGCTGCCCGTCTGACCGGGTGCAGAACGGCATGTTTGGGGCGTGTCTGATGGGTAATGCGCAGCTGGTTGCCGACTGCGTGAAAGCGATGCGCGATGTGGTGTCGATTCCGGTGACGGTGAAAACGCGTATTGGCATCGACGACCAGGACAGCTATGAATTTCTCTGCGATTTCATCAACACCGTTTCCGGCAAAGGCGAGTGTGAGATGTTCATCATCCACGCACGTAAAGCCTGGCTTTCGGGGTTAAGCCCGAAAGAAAACCGTGAAATCCCGCCGCTCGATTATCCGCGAGTGTATCAATTGAAGCGTGACTTTCCGCATCTGACAATGTCGATTAACGGTGGTATCAAGTCGCTGGAAGAGGCTAAAGCGCATTTGCAACATATGGATGGCGTGATGGTCGGGCGCGAAGCGTATCAGAATCCGGGTATTCTGGCGGCGGTAGACCGAGAGATCTTTGGTTCCTCGGATACCGATGCCGATCCGGTGGCGGTAGTGCGCGCCATGTATCCGTACATTGAGCGTGAACTCAGCCAGGGGACGTATCTTGGCCATATTACCCGGCATATGCTGGGCTTGTTCCAGGGTATTCCTGGCGCGCGGCAGTGGCGGCGTTATTTAAGTGAAAATGCCCATAAAGCGGGTGCAGACATTAATGTGCTGGAACACGCGCTCAAACTGGTGGCGGATAAGCGTTAACTTTTCACCAAAAAATAGTCAAATTCACCACGCCCTGCGCACCGTCGCGGGGCGTTTTGCTGTTAAATCAATAGATTATTTTTGGCATGATTCTTGTAATGCCAGCAAGAGATTTCATATTTGGGAGAGCATCATGCTGGAACTACTTTTTGTGATTGGCTTTTTTGTCATGTTGATGGTCACCGGCGTTTCGTTGCTGGGCATTATCGCCGCGCTGGTTGTGGCGACGGCCATTATGTTCCTCGGCGGTATGCTGGCATTGATGATTAAGTTGCTGCCGTGGTTACTCCTGGCGATTGCGGTGGTGTGGGTTATTAAGGCGATTAAAGCACCAAAAGTGCCGAAATATCAGCGTTATGACCGCTGGCGTTACTAAGGGATTGTGCGGATGATCACAACCTAAGGTTTTATCCTTAGAACAAAATAGGAATTGATAATCAAATCTGTCACTATTGCGCCTCTAACAGATTCATCGTGCTGTACCCTACATACAGCCGAACTATAAAAAGAAAGGGCTTCCCAGGTGGAAGCCCTATTTCTTTTATGGAATCAACAGGCTGGAACCTTGCGTCGCCCGGCTTTCCAGAATCTCATGCGCACGCTGCGCATCCTTCAGCGGATATTTCTGCTGCTCGGCGACATCGACCTTAATCACACCGCTGGCAATCAAAGAGAACAGTTCATTACTGGCCTCGGTTAATTCCTCCCGCGTGGTGATATAGCCTTGCAGGGAAGGGCGTGTCACATACAACGAGCCTTTCTGATTGAGAATGCCTAAGTTCACGCCGGTAACCGCACCTGATGAGTTGCCAAAACTCACCATTAAGCCGCGGCGTTGCAGGCAATCCAGCGACCGTTCCCAGGTGTCTCTGCCCACGGAATCGTACACCACGCGCACTTTCTTGCCACCGGTGATCTCTTTTAACCGCTCGACCAGATTCTCTTCGCGATAGTTAATAACCTGCCATGCGCCCGCTTTTAGCGCACTCTGCGCTTTTTGCGCGGTTCCCACAGTGCCGATAAGTTTCGCCCCAAGGGCTTTTGCCCACTGGCAGGCAATTAAGCCAACGCCGCCAGCCGCTGCGTGGAACAGGAACTGCTCATCGGGTTTAATTTCATAGGTTTTGCGCAGCAGATAATAAACCGTTAAGCCTTTCAGGAAGGATGCCGCAGCTTGCTCAAAAGAAATTGCCGCAGGCAGAATCGCCGCTTTATCCGCATTAATGTTATGCACCGAGCTGTAAGCGCCTAACGCCGACTGCGCATAGACTACACGATCGCCTGCCTTAATATGCTTTACACCACTGCCGACTTTACTCACGATGCCTGCCGCTTCGGTACCTAATCCGCTGGGTAGTGATGGCGGCGGGTAAAGGCCGCTGCGGATATACGTGTCGATAAAATTGATGCCGATGGCTTTATTTTCGACCTGGATTTCATTCTCCGCCGGATCGGCAGGAGTGAACTCTACGGCTTGAAGTACTTCCGGGCCACCGTGCTTGTGAAATTCAATTCGTGTTGCCATGTGTCCTCCAGAACGTATCGTCAGGGTCTGCTTCATATGGTAAAGTTTCGACCCATTCTTTATCTCGGTAACTCCATTCACTATGGCAGGAAATAAACCCTTCAACAAACAGCAGGCTGAACCCCGCGAACGCGATCCACAAGTTGCCGGGCTGAAAGTGCCTCCGCACTCGATCGAAGCGGAGCAGTCGGTGTTGGGCGGTTTAATGCTGGATAACGAACGCTGGGACGATGTAGCCGAGCGTGTGGTGGCAGACGATTTTTACACCCGCCCACACCGTCATATCTTTACTGAAATGGCGCGTTTACAGGAAAGCGGTAGTCCTATCGATCTGATTACCCTTGCGGAATCGCTGGAACGCCAGGGGCAACTCGATAGCGTCGGTGGTTTCGCTTATCTGGCGGAGCTGTCAAAAAATACGCCAAGTGCGGCGAACATCAGTGCTTATGCTGACATCGTGCGTGAACGTGCCGTTGTTCGCGAGATGATTTCGGTTGCGAATGAGATTGCCGAAGCCGGTTTTGATCCGCAGGGGCGCACCAGCGAAGATCTGCTGGACCTGGCTGAATCCCGCGTCTTTAAAATTGCCGAAAGTCGTGCAAACAAAGACGAAGGGCCGAAGAACATCGCTGATGTGCTCGACGCCACGGTGGCGCGTATTGAGCAGTTGTTTCAGCAGCCACACGATGGCGTTACCGGGGTAAACACCGGTTATGACGATCTCAACAAAAAAACCGCTGGCTTGCAGCCGTCGGATTTGATCATCGTCGCCGCGCGTCCGTCGATGGGTAAAACCACATTTGCGATGAACCTCGTCGAAAACGCGGCGATGTTGCAGGATAAACCTGTACTTATCTTCTCGCTGGAGATGCCATCAGAACAGATTATGATGCGTTCTCTGGCGTCGCTGTCGCGCGTTGACCAGACTAAAATCCGTACCGGGCAGCTCGATGATGAAGACTGGGCACGTATTTCCGGCACCATGGGTATTTTGCTCGAAAAACGTAATATCTATATCGATGATTCCTCCGGCCTGACGCCAACGGAAGTGCGTTCCCGCGCGCGCCGTATTGCCCGTGAACACGGCGGCATCGGGCTTATCATGATCGACTACCTGCAACTGATGCGCGTACCGGCGCTTTCCGATAACCGTACGCTGGAAATTGCAGAAATCTCCCGCTCGCTGAAAGCACTGGCGAAAGAACTGAACGTGCCGGTGGTGGCGCTGTCCCAGTTGAACCGTTCTCTGGAACAACGTGCCGACAAACGTCCGGTCAACTCCGACCTGCGTGAATCTGGCTCTATCGAGCAGGATGCGGACTTGATCATGTTTATCTATCGTGATGAGGTGTATCACGAAAACAGTGATTTAAAAGGCATCGCGGAAATTATTATCGGTAAACAACGTAACGGCCCAATCGGGACGGTACGCCTGACCTTTAACGGTCAATGGTCGCGCTTCGACAACTATGCGGGGCCGCAGTACGACGACGAATAATAATTATTTTATGAATTAGGTAATTAAAGCAAACACTTATCAAGGAACACAAATGCAAGCGGCAACTGTTGTGATTAACCGCCGCGCTCTGCGACACAACCTGCAACGTCTTCGTGAACTGGCTCCTGCCAGTAAAATGGTTGCGGTGGTGAAAGCGAACGCTTATGGTCACGGTCTTCTTGAGACCGCGCGAACGCTCCCCGATGCTGACGCCTTTGGCGTAGCCCGTCTCGAAGAAGCTCTGCGACTGCGTGCGGGGGGAATCACCAAACCTGTACTGTTACTCGAAGGCTTTTTTGATGCCAGAGATCTACCGACGATTTCTGCGCAACATTTTCATACCGCCGTGCATAACGAAGAACAGCTGGCTGCGCTGGAAGAGGCTAGCCTGGACGAGCCGGTAACCGTCTGGATGAAACTCGATACCGGTATGCACCGTCTGGGCGTAAGGCCGGAACAGGCTGAGGCGTTTTATCATCGCCTGACCCAGTGCAAAAACGTTCGTCAGCCGGTGAATATCGTCAGCCATTTTGCGCGCGCGGATGAACCAAAATGCGGCGCAACCGAGAAACAACTCGCTATCTTTAATACCTTTTGCGAAGGCAAACCAGGTCTACGTTCCATTGCCGCATCGGGTGGCATTCTGCTGTGGCCACAGTCGCATTTTGACTGGGTGCGCCCGGGCATCATTCTTTATGGCGTCTCTCCGCTGGAAGATCGCTCCACCGGTGCCGATTTTGGCTGTCAGCCAGTGATGTCACTAACCTCCAGCCTGATTGCCGTGCGTGAGCATAAAGCCGGAGAGCCTGTCGGTTATGGTGGAACCTGGGTAAGCGAACGTGATACCCGCCTTGGCGTAGTCGCGATGGGCTATGGCGATGGTTATCCGCGCGCCGCGCCGTCCGGTACGCCAGTGCTGGTGAACGGTCGCGAAGTGCCGATTGTCGGGCGCGTGGCGATGGATATGATCTGCGTCGACTTAGGTCCACAGGCGCAGGATAAAGCCGGGGACCCGGTCATTTTATGGGGCGAAGGTTTGCCCGTAGAACGTATCGCTGAAATGACGAAAGTGAGCGCTTACGAACTTATCACGCGCCTGACTTCAAGGGTCGCGATGAAATACGTGGATTAATCGTTCTGTAATATTTGATTGTTTGTGCCGGATGCGGCGTGAATGCCTTATCCGGCCAATAAAATCCTACCAATTCAATAAGTTGATATTCTTTCATGCTCTTATGAAGGCCGTGCCTCTGGCGGATGTACGTTTGTCATGAGTCTCACTCTGTTGCTAATTGCCGTTCGCCCCTGAACATCCACTCGATCTTCGCCTTCTTCCGGTTTATTGTGTTTTAACCACCTGCCCGTAAACCTGGAGAACCATCGCGTGTTTCAAAAAGTTGACGCCTACGCTGGCGACCCGATTCTTACGCTTATGGAGCGTTTCAAAGAAGACCCTCGCAGCGACAAAGTGAATTTAAGTATCGGTCTGTACTACAACGAAGACGGAATTATTCCCCAACTGAAAGCCGTGGCGGATGCGGAAGCGCGCCTGAATGCGCAGCCTCATGGCGCTTCGCTTTATTTACCGATGGAAGGGCTTAATAGCTATCGCCATGCCATTGCGCCGCTGCTGTTTGGTGCGGACCATCCGGTACTGCAACAACAGCGCGTAGCAACCATTCAAACCCTTGGCGGCTCAGGGGCATTGAAAGTGGGCGCAGATTTCCTGAAACGCTACTTCCCGGAATCAGGCGTCTGGGTCAGCGATCCTACCTGGGAAAACCACGTAGCAATATTCGCCGGGGCTGGATTCGAAGTGAGTACTTACCCCTGGTATGACGAAGCGACTAACGGCGTGCGCTTTAATGACCTGTTGGCGACGCTGAAAACATTACCTGCCCGCAGTATTGTGTTGCTGCATCCATGTTGCCACAACCCAACGGGTGCCGATCTCACTAATGATCAGTGGGATGCGGTGATTGAAATTCTCAAAGCCCGCGAGCTTATTCCATTCCTCGATATTGCCTATCAAGGATTTGGTGCCGGTATGGAAGAGGATGCCTACGCCATTCGTGCCATTGCCAGCGCTGGATTACCCGCTCTGGTGAGCAATTCGTTCTCGAAAATTTTCTCCCTTTACGGCGAGCGCGTTGGCGGACTTTCTGTTCTGTGTGAAGATGCCGAAGCCGCTGGCCGCGTACTGGGGCAATTGAAAGCAACAGTTCGCCGCAACTACTCCAGCCCGCCGAATTTTGGTGCGCAGGTGGTGGCTGCGGTGCTGAATGACGAGGCATTGAAAGCCAGCTGGCTGGCGGAAGTAGAAGAGATGCGTACTCGCATTCTGGCGATGCGTCAGGAACTGGTGAAGGTATTGAGCACAGAGATACCAGAACGCAATTTCGATTATCTGCTTAATCAGCGCGGCATGTTCAGTTATACCGGTTTAAGTGCCGCTCAGGTTGACCGACTACGTGAGGAGTTTGGTATTTATCTCATCGCCAGCGGTCGCATGTGTGTCGCCGGGTTAAATACGGCAAATGTACAACGTGTAGCAAAGGCGTTTGCTGCGGTAATGTAATGCAGGAAAGCAGGCTGGAGTTATCCAGCCTGCAGTGAAATTAAACTGTCGTCGCTTTCACTCTTGCTTTATAGATGATTTTTTTGATGCCATCGTTCTACGTGAGAGGTAATAAAACGTTGTTAGTTCTAACTTGTTAAGTTTATCCCAATGTTCTGGAGTGCTTTTCCCTGTTTTACCGTGTGGAGTAATAATTTCTGCACATCTAACCATTATTAAATTTAATAATAAGTATCGGGTTTGTTACGATAGAATATTTCTATATCCTCAAGAATATGCTTTGCCTTATTGCCTGTGACTTTCTGAGATTCAATTATAGTATCGTTAAATTCTAATGTTAAAGAGAACTCTTTTTTTCCGCTTTGTGTAAGTTTAACCTTATATTGATTACCAATATCAAATAAAAAGGTTCTGTAATGAGAATAATCACCTTTAACCTCCTCGGCAAAACAGCAAAGTGTGCAAATATACATACAATCTTTCTTGCCTCTGATTTTGTTAACTAAATCAATAAATGCATGAAAAACTTTATTTGCAATAGATCTTGATACTTCCTCTCCTGGTCTACAAAAATCTTTTGCAATTTTTAACTGTGTTTCTATATATAAAAAGAGATCTTTGGCATAAGAAAAATCTTTGGAATAAGAGATATCTTTATTATTTAGTGCATCTAGCTCAACAGGTAAAGATGTCATTTTGTTGCTATTCACATATGATATATTCATATCATCATCTCCTTCGAGAGTAATAAAATTAGTCACCATTGTATGGTAGGGTTCTGGTCAATCAGAAATCATCTTTATAAACTTCGATTGTTTTTGTAATGCTGTATCATTAAGTTCATTAAATCGTACAGCAGATAAATGTTCTATCAAATTTCGCTCATTTGCAGAGGATTCATCATAATAAACGTAAAATTAATGTATCCTTCATTGAGGAATAAACATTTTTTTACAAAAAAACGACAGGAACGTATTTACTGGGTTAAATATAATCATCCTGCTTTTCATCACAAAAACCGCAGATAATCCTTCCTTTCCCCTGCTGCTGGCGTTATGGTCAGATGGTTTTTGCAACAAATCTCACAATAAAAAGTTTCAACATACTGACTATTTAGGGAAAAATATGCGCAAGATCACACAGGCAATCAGTGCCGTTTGCTTATTGTTCGCTCTAAACAGTTCCGCTGTTGCCCTGGCCTCATCTCCTTCGCCGCTTAACCCTGGTACTAACGTTGCCAGGCTTGCTGAACAGGCACCAATTCATTGGGTTTCGGTCGCACAAATTGAAAATAGCCTCGCAGGGCGTCCGCCAATGGCGGTGGGGTTTGATATCGATGACACGGTACTTTTTTCCAGTCCGGGCTTCTGGCGCGGCAAAAAAACCTTCTCGCCAGAAAGCGAAGATTATCTGAAAAATCCTGTGTTCTGGGAAAAAATGAACAATGGCTGGGATGAATTCAGCATTCCAAAAGAGGTCGCTCGCCAGCTGATTGATATGCATGTACGCCGCGGTGACGCGATCTTCTTTGTGACTGGTCGTAGCCCGACGAAAACAGAAACGGTTTCAAAAACGCTGGCGGATAATTTTCATATTCCTGCCACCAATATGAATCCGGTGATCTTTGCGGGTGATAAACCAGGGCAAAATACAAAATCGCAATGGCTGCAGGATAAAAATATCCGAATTTTTTATGGCGATTCCGATAACGATATTACCGCCGCACGCGATGTCGGCGCTCGTGGTATCCGCATTCTGCGCGCCTCCAACTCTACCTACAAACCCTTGCCACAAGCGGGTGCGTTTGGTGAAGAGGTGATCGTCAATTCAGAATACTGACAGAGCGGGAGAGCGTGACACTCTCCCGAATGCTGTTTTTTTAATCACACCTTTATCCTTTCTCTGTCTTGCTGCAAACTGATTAAGAGAGTTTTATCAAGGAGCAGCACATGTGGTATCAAAAGACGCTCACGCTTAGCGCCAAATCTCGTGGGTTTCATCTGGTAACGGATGAAATTCTGAATCAGCTGGCTGATATGCCGCGCGTTAACATCGGTTTACTGCATCTGTTGCTGCAACATACCTCCGCCTCTCTGACACTTAATGAGAACTGCGATCCCACCGTACGCCACGACATGGAGCGTTTTTTCCTCCGCACCGTTCCCGACAACGGAAATTATGAGCATGACTATGAGGGAGCAGACGATATGCCTTCTCATATCAAATCCTCAATGCTGGGAACATCGCTTGTATTGCCGGTGCATAAAGGGCGTATTCAGACCGGCACCTGGCAAGGCATCTGGCTGGGGGAACATCGCATCCACGGCGGATCGCGTCGCATTATCGCGACACTACAAGGGGAGTAAAAAATGACCATTTCGGAGTTGCTACAATATTGCATGGCAAAACCAGGCGCAGAACAGAGCGTGCATAACGACTGGAAAGCGACGCAGATCAAAGTGGAAGATGTACTGTTTGCGATGGTGAAAGAAGTAGAAAATCGCCCGGCGGTTTCGCTGAAAACCAGCCCGGAGCTGGCGGAGCTGCTACGTCAGCAGCACAGCGATGTGCGTCCAAGCCGCCATCTGAATAAAGCGCACTGGAGCACCGTGTATCTCGACGGTTCGCTGCCAGATTCGCAAATCTATTATCTGGTGGATGCGTCTTATCAGCAGGCGGTGAATTTGCTGCCGGAAGAAAAACGTAAATTGCTGGTGCAACTCTGAAAGGAAAAGGCCGCTCGGAAAGCGGCCTTAACGATTACAGCATCGGCTTGAGGAAGCGTGCCGTATGCGAAGCTTCGCACTCCGCGACGGTTTCTGGCGTACCGGAGACGAGGATTTCGCCGCCGCCACTGCCGCCTTCTGGTCCCAGGTCGACAATCCAGTCAGCGGTTTTGATCACGTCGAGATTGTGCTCAATCACCACAATGGTGTTGCCCTGATCGCGCAGTTTATGCAGTACGTCGAGCAGTTGCTGAATATCGGCGAAGTGCAGACCGGTGGTCGGCTCATCAAGAATATACAGCGTCTGCCCGGTGCCGCGTTTTGACAGCTCACGCGCCAGCTTCACGCGCTGGGCTTCACCACCAGAAAGCGTGGTTGCGGACTGCCCGAGGCGAATGTACGTCAGGCCAACGTCCATCAACGTTTGCAGCTTACGCGCCAGAGCTGGCACCGCATCAAAGAACTCACGCGCCTCTTCGATGGTCATATCCAGCACTTCGTGGATGGTTTTGCCTTTGTACTTAATTTCCAGCGTTTCGCGGTTATAGCGTTTACCTTTGCACTGGTCGCACGGCACGTAGATATCCGGCAGGAAGTGCATCTCCACTTTGATCACGCCATCGCCCTGACAGGCTTCGCAGCGCCCGCCACGGACGTTAAAGCTGAAACGTCCCGGCGTATAGCCGCGCGCACGGGATTCCGGTACGCCCGCAAACAGTTCGCGCACAGGTGTAAACACGCCGGTATAGGTCGCCGGGTTAGAACGCGGAGTACGACCAATTGGGCTTTGGTCGATATCGATCACTTTATCGAAATGCTCCAGTCCCTGAATATCGCGATACGGTGCCGGTTCGGCGATGGTCGCCCCATTCAACTGGCGTTGGGCAATCGGGAACAGTGTGTCGTTAATCAGTGTCGATTTACCGGAACCTGAAACCCCTGTGATGCAGGTAAACAGACCGACTGGCAGCGTCAGCGTCACGTCTTTCAGGTTATTACCGCGTGCGCCTGTCAGCTTCAGCACTTTTTCCGGATTCGCCGGAACGCGTTTCTTCGGCACTTCAATCTTGCGTTTACCGCTCATGTACTGCCCGGTCAACGACTCCGGCACCGCCATAATCGCTTCCAGTGGACCTTCCGCGACCACTTCACCGCCGTGAACACCCGCACCAGGACCAATGTCGATCACATGGTCAGCGGCGCGAATCGCGTCTTCGTCGTGCTCCACCACAATCACGGTATTACCGAGATCGCGCAGATGGATAAGCGTACCCAACAGGCGCTCGTTATCGCGCTGGTGCAGGCCGATAGACGGCTCATCGAGCACGTACATAACGCCAACCAGGCCCGCACCAATCTGGCTCGCCAGACGGATACGCTGGGCTTCACCGCCAGAAAGTGTCTCTGCCGAGCGGGAAAGTGTCAGGTAATTCAGGCCGACGTTAACGAGGAATTTCAGGCGATCGCCAATCTCTTTAAGAATTTTTTCCGCAATCTTCGCTCGCTGACCTGCGAGTTTGAGATTGTTGAAGAATTCCATCGCATGACCGATGCTCATGTCGGAGATAGCAGGCAGCGGCGTATTCTCGACATACACATGGCGCGCTTCCCGACGCAGACGGGTTCCTTCGCAGCTGGCGCACGGGCGATTGCTGATAAACTTGGCTAATTCTTCACGTACCGCACTGGATTCCGTCTCTTTATAACGGCGCTCCATATTGTGCAGCACGCCTTCGAACGGATGACGACGAATGGAGGTATCGCCACGATCGTTCATGTATTTGAATTCAATGTTTTCTTTGCCAGAACCGTACAACACCACTTTATGCACGTTCGCGCTCAGGCTGCCCCACGGCGCTTCGACGTCGAACTTATAGTGATCTGCCAGCGATTTCAGCATCTGGAAGTAATAGAAGTTGCGGCGATCCCAGCCTCGGATCGCACCGCCAGCCAGCGACAGTTCCGGATTCTGGATCACGCGGTCAGGATCGAAATATTGCTGCACGCCAAGGCCGTCACAGGTTGGGCAGGCCCCCGCCGGGTTGTTAAACGAAAACAGGCGTGGTTCCAGTTCACGCATACTATAGCCGCAAATTGGGCAGGCGAAGTTGGCGGAAAATAGCAGCTCTTCCGCTTTTGGATCGTCCATATCGGCAACTACCGCGGTACCACCGGAAAGCTCCAGCGCGGTTTCAAACGACTCTGCCAGACGTTGGGTGAGATCGTCACGCACCTTGAAGCGATCAACCACCACTTCAATGGTATGTTTCTTTTGCAGTTCCAGTTTCGGCGGATCGGAAAGATCGCAGACTTCGCCATCAATACGAGCACGGATGTAACCCTGGCTTGCCAGATTTTCCAGCGTTTTGGTGTGTTCGCCTTTGCGCTCTTTAATGATTGGTGCGAGCAGCATCAGGCGTTTACCTTCCGGCTGGGACAACACGTTATCCACCATCTGACTGACGGTTTGCGCCGCCAGCGGTACATCGTGGTCCGGGCAGCGCGGCTCACCGACGCGGGCGAACAACAAACGCAAATAGTCGTGGATTTCGGTGATTGTCCCCACCGTAGAACGCGGGTTATGAGACGTCGATTTCTGCTCAATTGAGATGGCAGGAGAAAGCCCCTCAATATGATCGACGTCCGGCTTTTCCATCAGTGACAGAAACTGCCGCGCGTAGGCGGAAAGGGATTCAACGTAACGGCGCTGCCCTTCGGCATATAAGGTGTCGAAAGCGAGCGAGGATTTGCCAGAACCCGAAAGCCCGGTCACGACAATAAGTTTGTCGCGGGGGATAACGAGGTTGATGTTTTTGAGATTATGGGTGCGGGCGCCCCGAACTTCGATCTTATCCATTCACCTTTCCCGGATTAAACGCTTTTTTGCCCGGTGGCATGGTGCTACCGGCGATCACAAACGGTTAATTATGACACAAATTGACCTGAATGAATATACAGTATTGGAATGCATTACCCGGAGTGTTGTGTAACAATGTCTGGCCAGGTTTGTTTCCCGGAACCGAGGTCACAACATAGTAAAAGCGCTATTGGTAATGGTACAATCGCGCGTTTACACTTATTCAGAACGATTTTTTTTCAGGAGACACGAACATGGCCAGCAGAGGCGTAAACAAGGTTATTCTCGTTGGTAATCTGGGTCAGGACCCGGAAGTACGCTACATGCCAAATGGTGGCGCTGTTGCCAACATTACGCTGGCTACTTCCGAATCCTGGCGTGATAAAGCGACCGGCGAGATGAAAGAGCAGACTGAATGGCACCGCGTTGTGCTGTTCGGCAAACTGGCAGAAGTGGCCAGCGAATATCTGCGTAAAGGTTCTCAGGTTTATATCGAAGGTCAGCTGCGTACCCGTAAATGGACCGATCAATCCGGTCAGGATCGCTACACCACTGAAGTGGTGGTGAACGTTGGCGGCACCATGCAGATGCTGGGTGGTCGTCAGGGTGGTGGCGCTCCTGCAGGTGGCAATATCGGTGGTGGCCAGCCGCAGGGCGGTTGGGGTCAGCCTCAGCAGCCGCAGGGCGGCAATCAGTTCAGCGGCGGCGCGCAGTCTCGCCCGCAGCAGTCTGCTCCGGCAGCACCGTCTAATGAGCCGCCGATGGACTTTGATGACGATATTCCGTTCTGATTTTTCATTAAAACAATAGGTTATATTGTTTTAAGGTGGATGATTAAAACATCTGCCAGCCGTAAAAAAGAAGCCTCCGTTTTGGAGGCTTCTACATATCAAGTCAAAATCATTGGCCATTGTGGCGGTGTCTGATTCATCTCTTCTATCATCACCGACTCGATGTTGTGCCAGATGGCGGTGATATCCGCCATTGTGATGCCAAGCAACCCCATTGCGAACCAGCAGGCGGAAACTACGCCCAGACCGCTGCTGATCACTGCAAGCCCGACATAATCAGACCGACGAAAACGGATGTTGAGTGTGCTGGCCAGAAACATCATTACGGCACTAAGAAGTTGCCAGCGAAGAAGAACCACGCCAGTGGTGAGGGTAGCCATCAAACAATTCCTCTGAAAAGAGCCGATGCCTCGGACAGCGCGGCGTTGTTCACGGGAGGCGTGATACAATCTGGCTATCGCGGGGCTTGCAGAACACAAAAAAGAAACACTCTGTTTGTTTCATTAATTTTGTGAACTATATCACAATTGATTGTTTGTTAGCCAGATTAGGCCGCGACTTTTATTGCCGTACAGATTATGTGTTTTTTCAGCGGCATTAAGGGGATATCTTCCCACCGCCTCTGCATTCCTGTAGGAAATTAGTTTTGAATATCAATGAATTATTTTTATTTAGGTGACGATTAAAAAGGTATCAATTTCAAATCAGGCAAAAGTGCTATTTATACCGTAAGATTTATCTAAAGACGTCGATAACCAGGGTTCTCGCCTTGCAATGACCGGGTATAAACAGGCAGGAAATTGATAGCAATGAGTCATCGTGCACGACACCAATTACTGGCGTTGCCGGGCATTATCTTTTTAGTTCTCTTTCCCATCATACTGTCGCTATGGATTGCCTTCCTTTGGGCAAAATCAGAAGTGAATAGTCAGCTCCAAACTTTTGCTCAGCTGGCGCTGGATAAATCCGAGCTGGTCATTCGCCAGGCAGATTTAGTGAGCGATGCAGCAGAACGCTATCAGGGGCAAGTTTGCACTCCAGCCCATCAAAAGCGAATGTTGAATATTATTCGTGGCTATCTTTATATTAATGAATTGATCTATGCCCGTGATAACCATTTTTTATGCTCATCGCTGATAGCGCCTGTAAACGGCTATACGATTGCACCGGCCGATTATAAGCGTGAACCTAACGTTTCTATCTATTATTACCGCGATACGCCTTTTTTCTCTGGCTATAAAATGACCTATATGCAGCGGGGAAATTATGTGGTGGTCATCAACCCTCTCTTCTGGAGTGAAGTGATGTCTGATGATCCGACATTGCAATGGGGTGTGTATGATACGGTAACGAAAACCTTTTTCTCGTTAAGCAACGAGGCCTCGGCAGCAACGTTTTCTCCACTGATTCATTTGAATGATTTAACCGTACAAAGAAATGGCTATTTATATGCGACAGTTTATTCGACAAAACGCCCAATTGCAGCCATTGTTGCGACTTCATATCAACGTCTTATAGCGCATTTTTATAATCATCTTATTTTTGCGTTACCCGCCGGTATTTTGGGGAGTCTTGTTCTGTTATTACTCTGGCTACGTATTCGGCAAAACTATTTGTCTCCCAAACGCAAATTGCAACGCGCCCTCGAAAAACATCAACTTTGCCTTTATTACCAGCCAATAATCGATATCAAAACAGAAAAATGTATCGGCGCTGAAGCATTGTTACGTTGGCCTGGTGAGCAGGGGCAAGTAATGAATCCGGCAGAGTTTATTCCGCTGGCAGAAAAGGAGGGGATGATCGGACAGGTAACTGATTATGTTATTGATAATGTCTTCCGCGATCTGGGCGCGTACCTGGCAACACATGCCGATCGCTATGTTTCTATTAACCTGTCGGCCTCCGATTTTCATACGTCACGGTTGATAGCGCGAACCAATCAGAAAACAGAGCAATACGCGGTGCGTCCACAGCAAATTAAATTTGAAGTGACTGAACATGCATTTCTTGATGTCGACAAAATGACACCAATTATTCTGGCGTTCCGCCAGGCTGGTTACGAAGTGGCAATTGATGATTTTGGTATTGGCTACTCTAACTTGCATAACCTTAAATCATTGAATGTCGATATTTTGAAAATCGATAAATCGTTTGTTGAGACGCTGACCACCCACAAAACCAGTCATTTGATTGCGGAACACATCATCGAGCTGGCGCACAGTCTGGGGTTAAAAACGATCGCTGAAGGCGTCGAAACTGAGGAGCAGGTTAACTGGCTGCGCAAACGCGGCGTGCGCTATTGTCAGGGATGGTTCTTTGCGAAGGCGATGCCGCCGCAGGTGTTTATGCAATGGATGGAGCAATTACCCGCGCGGGAGTTAACGCGCGGGCAATAAAACTACAGGCGGTGGCGATAATCGCTGGGAGTGCGATCAAACTGCCGACGGAAAACGCGGGAGAAGGTCTGCTGAGAGACATAACCCAGGTCCATTGCGATATCAAAAATCGGACGCTCGGTGGTGCGCAACTCAACGGCGGCCAGTAACAGGCGGCGTTGGCGAATGTAATCACCAAGTGTCTGATGCGTCACCGTGCGGAACATCCGCTGTAAGTACCACTTTGAATAGCCTGATTTTTTTGCGACGACGTCAATGTTAAGCGGCTGGTCAATATGCTCGTCAATCCATGCGATAAGATCCTGAATAATTTTCTGATGGGACATAAATCTGCCTCTTTTCAGTGTTCAGTTCGTTAATTCATCTGTTGGGGAGTATAATTCCTCAAGTTAACTTGAGGTAAAGCGATTTATGGAAAAGAAATTACCCCGCATTAAAGCGCTGCTAACCCCCGGCGAAGTGGCAAAACGCAGCGGTGTGGCGGTATCGGCGCTGCATTTCTATGAAAGCAAAGGGTTGATTAGCAGTATCCGTAATAGTGGCAATCAGCGGCGATATAAACGTGATGTGTTGCGATATGTCGCAATCATCAAAATTGCTCAGCGTATTGGCATTCCGCTGGCGACCATTCGTGAAGCATTCGGCGTGTTGCCCGAAGGGCATACATTAAGTGCGAAAGAGTGGAAACAGCTTTCGTCCCAATGGCGAGAAGAGTTGGATCGGCGCATTCATACCTTAGTGGCGCTGCGTGACGAGCTGGACGGATGTATTGGTTGTGGCTGCCTTTCGCGCAGTGATTGCCCATTGCGTAACCCGGGCGACCGCTTAGGAGAAGAAGGCACAGGCGCACGCTTGCTGGAAGATGAACAAAACTAAAGCGCCACAAGGGCGCTTTAGTTTGTTTTCCGGTCTTTGTCTTTCTCTCTATCCCGCTGGTACACAGGAGGGTTTCCCCCGACGTCAACACACCTCATTCGAGCACGTGGTGGAGGTTCCGGTTGGTGTTGATGCTTTAATTGTATGTCACCGGCGTTTCTTCGCCAGAGTAAAAGTACACTTTTTAGCCGCAATATTTTTGTCATCTAAGACGATTTTTTATCGCAATCCTGAACGGTATATGGCTCGATAACGCTGCAATCTTGCGCATCGACGATAACGTTTGCGCATCAATTGCCTGGTTTTTCATCGTCAAGACAATAAAAGAGAAAAAAGCAGCAAACTTCGGTTGAAAAAGCCGCTATGATCGCCGGATAATCGTTTGCTTTTTTTACCACCCGTTTTGTATGCGCGGAGCTAAACGTTTGCTTTTTTGCGACGCACCAATTTGTCGCAAACCTGGAGCAGGAAGATAACGTTTCGCTGGCAGGGGATTGTCCGCCACGCATCTTGACGAAAATTAAACTCTCAGGGGATGTTTTCTTATGTCTACGCCATCAGCGCGTACCGGCGGTTCACTCGACGCCTGGTTTAAAATTTCACAACGTGGAAGCACTGTCCGTCAGGAAGTGGTTGCCGGGTTAACAACATTTCTGGCGATGGTCTACTCGGTTATCGTCGTTCCAGGCATGTTGGGTAAAGCAGGCTTCCCGCCTGCGGCAGTTTTCGTTGCGACCTGTCTGGTTGCCGGACTCGGTTCTATCGTGATGGGTCTGTGGGCTAATCTGCCGTTGGCGATTGGTTGCGCCATCTCCCTGACGGCGTTTACCGCATTCAGTCTGGTGCTGGGGCAACATATTAGCGTACCTGTCGCGCTGGGTGCTGTGTTCCTGATGGGTGTACTGTTTACGGTAATTTCTGCCACGGGTATCCGTAGCTGGATTTTGCGCAACTTGCCGCACGGTGTGGCGCACGGCACGGGGATCGGTATCGGTCTGTTCCTGCTGCTCATTGCCGCTAATGGTGTCGGTCTGGTGATTAAAAACCCGCTTGATGGTCTGCCCGTTGCGCTGGGTGATTTCGCGACCTTCCCGGTGATTATGTCACTGGTAGGTCTGGCGGTGATCATCGGCCTGGAAAAACTGAAAGTCCCTGGTGGCATTCTGCTGACCATTATCGGTATCTCAATTGTCGGTTTGATCTTCGATCCTAACGTCCATTTCTCCGGCGTTTTCGCCATGCCTTCATTGAGCGATGAAAACGGCAATTCACTGATTGGTAGCCTGGACATTATGGGCGCGCTGAATCCTGTAGTCCTGCCAAGCGTTCTGGCGCTGGTGATGACGGCAGTATTTGATGCCACCGGAACTATCCGCGCCGTCGCCGGTCAGGCGAACCTGCTGGATAAAGATGGGCAGATCATTGACGGTGGGAAAGCACTGACCACCGACTCCATGAGCAGCGTTTTCTCTGGCCTGGTGGGTGCAGCTCCGGCAGCGGTATACATCGAGTCTGCGGCGGGTACGGCGGCGGGCGGTAAAACCGGGTTGACGGCTATCACCGTTGGCGTGCTGTTCCTGCTGATTCTGTTCCTCTCTCCGCTCTCTTACCTCGTTCCGGGGTATGCAACGGCTCCGGCGCTGATGTACGTTGGCCTGCTGATGCTGAGTAACGTGGCGAAAATCGACTTTGCTGATTTTGTTGATGCGATGGCGGGTCTGGTTACGGCGGTATTCATCGTGCTGACCTGTAACATCGTAACAGGCATCATGATCGGCTTCGCGACTCTGGTGATTGGTCGTCTGGTTTCCGGCGAATGGCGCAAGTTGAACATCGGTACGGTCGTTATCGCTGTGGCGCTGGTGACCTTCTATGCGGGTGGCTGGGCTATCTAATCTTTCATATGATTCTGAAAACGGGTGGCAATGGCTGCCCGTTTTTATTTTCTCCGCACATTGTGTGAGCTTTTGCGATATTCTGAAAAAATGAGAATTCAGGCATAACGTCTTTCTCAGATCATAAAAAACATCGCAAACAGGGAACGCATGGAAATCTTCTTCACCATACTGATAATGACCCTCGTGGTCTCGCTGTCCGGGGTGGTCACTCGTGTCATGCCCTTTCAGATCCCGCTTCCGCTTATGCAAATCGCCATCGGTGCGCTACTGGCGTGGCCGACGTTTGGTTTGCATGTGGAGTTTGATCCTGAACTCTTTTTAGTCTTGTTTATCCCGCCGTTGCTGTTCGCTGATGGCTGGAAAACGCCGACCCGTGAATTTCTCGAACATGGTCGAGAGATTTTCGGCCTCGCGCTGGCGCTGGTGGTGGTCACCGTGGTCGGCATTGGCTTCCTTATTTACTGGGTGGTGCCGGGCATTCCGCTGATCCCCGCCTTTGCGCTGGCGGCGGTGCTTTCTCCGACCGATGCTGTGGCGCTCTCCGGGATTGTTGGCGAAGGGCGCATCCCGAAAAAAATCATGGGCATTTTGCAGGGCGAAGCGTTGATGAATGACGCCTCTGGCCTGGTGTCGTTGAAGTTTGCCGTAGCAGTGGCGATGGGGACGATGATCTTCACCGTTGGCGGTGCGACGGTCGAATTTATGAAAGTAGCCATTGGCGGTATTCTCGCCGGTTTTGTGGTGAGCTGGCTGTACGGTCGCTCGCTGCGATTCCTCAGCCGCTGGGGCGGTGATGAACCCGCGACGCAGATCGTCCTGCTGTTCCTGCTGCCATTCGCTTCTTATCTGATTGCCGAACATATTGGCGTTTCCGGCATCCTCGCTGCGGTTGCTGCCGGGATGACCATCACCCGCTCCGGTGTGATGCGCCGTGCGCCGCTGGCAATGCGCCTGCGCGCAAACAGCACCTGGGCGATGCTGGAATTTGTCTTTAACGGCATGGTATTCCTGCTGTTAGGTCTGCAGCTGCCGGGTATTCTGGAGACGTCGCTGATGGCGGCAGAAATCGACCCTAACGTCGAAATCTGGATGCTGTTTACCGATATCATTCTGATTTATGCGGCGCTGATGCTGGTCCGTTTCGGCTGGCTGTGGACGATGAAAAAGTTCAGCAACCGCTTCCTGAAAAAGAAGCCGATGGAGTTTGGTTCGTGGACCACACGAGAAATCCTGATCGCGTCTTTCGCCGGGGTGCGTGGGGCGATCACTCTGGCTGGTGTGCTCTCTATCCCGCTGCTCTTGCCGGATGGTAACGTCTTCCCGGCGCGCTATGAGCTGGTATTCCTGGCGGCTGGTGTCATTCTCTTCTCGCTGTTTGTCGGCGTGGTGATGTTGCCTATTCTGCTACAACACATTGAAGTCGCGGACCATTCGCAACAATTGAAAGAGGAACGTATTGCGCGAGCGGCAACGGCAGAAGTGGCGATTGTGGCGATCCAGAAAATGGAGGAGCGTCTGGCGGCGGATACCGAAGAGAATATCGATAACCAGCTGCTCACGGAGGTCAGTTCTCGCGTCATTGGTAACCTGCGTCGTCGCGCCGATGGACGTAACGACGTTGAAAGTTCCGTGCAGGAAGAGAACCTTGAGCGTCGCTTCCGTCTGGCGGCATTGCGTTCTGAACGTGCTGAACTGTACCACCTGCGCGCCACGCGGGAGATCAGCAATGAAACGCTGCAAAAATTACTGCACGATCTCGATTTGCTTGAAGCGTTGTTGATTGAGGAAAATCAGTAAGCCGAAAGCGACGTAACCAGGCCCGAGGTAATTTGAAAAAGGTGCAATCTTTTGCACCTTTAACAGGTTAGCTCGGGCTAACATACATGATTCTAAAACAAATAAGTTATCTCTCTTTTAAAGTCAATTCATTGGCTGTTCTTCGGCTTAACCTCAATCTGCATCTCGCATAATATCTGCAGTAATCTTCATAGCGACTGCATGAATATTATCCTCAGTTTGTGACATGCCAGTATGAGAGGTACAATCTTCTTCAAAGAATTTCTGTAGTGTTATCAGGGTATCACTATTAATGGGGATATTTTCCTCCTCACGGAGAATGGAAATGCCCATTCCCTGCACGTTAGCCTCATCGAAATTAACCCGATAGAGACGGGTATTAAACATCCAGGCTTTTGTTAAAATAGAACAGTTGAAATGGCAATTGCTTAAATTGGCATTATTAAAATTAACATTAGCCATATTAGAGCCGGTACATATAACCATTTCAAGGAATGTATTTGTCAGCCGCGTAAAAAAGAGTTTGCTATCAATTAAGTTTATATTCTGGAGAGTTGCTTTGTTCAGATTGACGCGAGACAGATCAGCATGTTCAAAGTTAATTAAATCGAGTTTAGAGAAACTAAGATCGGCTCTAAATAAATTAACATACGGCGCTATTACTTTATAAAAATTTACCTCAACCATGTACGCCATATAAAAATTTGAATAGTCAAGGAAGGTATTTTTAATATTGGCTCTATTCATTGCTGCATTGTAGAATTGAACATGGATAGCGGAGCATGAATTTAGAGATCCGTCAGTCATTTTTATCTGAGCGAAATTTGAGTCATCGAGAATACAATTATCAAAAAGTATTTTTTCCATTATGGCGAAATTAAAATTCGTTTTATACATATTACAGTCCTGGAAAATAGCGTTTTGTAGTCTGCAACCTGCAAAATTTGAATTGGATAAATCTTCATCTTTAATCACGATACCTTTCAGGCTAAGGTGTGAAAAATCGTAACCACCATTTACTGTCTGTGGGATTTCGATAGTATTATTATGGACGGTGACATTGTTTATAAAATATACTACCTTAATGGACACTTCCTTATCTTTATTAAGGTAAACTCTTCTCGTAATTCTATCGTCACATTTATTATTTGCATGTGAAGCTATATCTATAAAATATTTATGTATTTTCCTGTCCGTTTCTTTCGTGATTTTTCCTGATGGTAAACTATCATAAAATCTTTTCATTTTCTGAATCAAGCCTATCACTTTTTCATGATCATCTATTTTGAAAAGAGAGAGGGCTTTATTGTCAATTAACGTGTTTTTATGATGTTTTCTGTAATTATCTGATTTTGTTTTCTTTGTATGTGATGGACTTGTGACAGAGTGGTTATTGTTAATCTGGCAAAGAGGGAAAAACATATTATTTAAACCATTGTAGCACATAAAATATCCTTATAATTAACAAGAAAGAAAAGGCATATTCTCTGCATTATCATTTTCTACGACTGTCAAAAATCGCTCATTTTTTAATGCGTTTATTTGTTTAATATTATGGGAAAAGGTGATGCATTTTGCAGAGGAAGAGTATTCCCCGGTCAGGCGACCGGGGAAGGGGAGAGATTAATGCGCGCGGCCTTGCTCAACGCCAAAGCCGGTCTGGGAGCGGATAAACTGCGCACGGAACAGTTCACGCTCACGCGCGCCTTCCGCTGAGTTATCGGTTACCGAGAAGAACCAGATGCCGAGGAATGCCACGCTGATAGAGAACAGCGCCGGGTATTCATACGGGAAGATGGCTTTTTCGTGACCGAGGATCTGTACCCAAATCGTCGGGCCGAGGATCATCAGTACCACTGCGGTAAGCAGCCCCAGCCAGCCGCCCATCATTGCGCCACGCGTGGTCAGTTTTGACCAGTACATGGAAAGCAGAATGATTGGGAAGTTACAGCTCGCTGCGATGGCAAACGCCAGCCCCACCATAAAGGCGATGTTCTGATTCTCAAACAGCACGCCGAGGATAATGGCAATCACGCCCAAAATCAGGACGGTGATTTTCGATACCCGCAGCTCTTCACGTTCAGTCGCGCCTTTTTTGAAGACGTTAGCGTACAGGTCGTGAGACACCGCCGATGCGCCCGCCAGCGTCAGACCCGCAACCACCGCAAGAATGGTGGCGAAAGCAACCGCTGAAATAAAGCCGAGGAACAGGTTGCCACCCACTGCATTCGCCAGGTGAACTGCCGCCATGTTGTTACCACCAATCAGATGGCCCGCCGCGTCTTTATATTCCGGATTCGCACCAACCAGCATGATCGCGCCGAAGCCGATAATAAAGGTCAGAATATAGAAGTAGCCCATAAATCCGGTAGCGTAGAACACGCTCTTACGCGCTTCGCGGGCATCGCTGACCGTAAAGAAGCGCATCAGAATGTGCGGCAAGCCAGCCGTACCAAACATCAGTCCGAGCCCCAGCGACAGTGCTGAGATCGGATCTTTCACCAGCCCGCCTGGCTTCATGATGTCGACACCCTTCGGGTGTACCGCCATCGCTTCGCTGAACAGATTGTTGAAGCTAAAGCCGACGTGTTTCATCACCATAAAGGCCATAAAGCTGGCACCGAACAGCAACAGCACGGCTTTGATAATCTGTACCCAGGTGGTCGCCAGCATGCCGCCGAACAGGACGTACATCATCATCAGCACGCCGACCAGCACTACCGCAATGTGATAGTTAAGGCCAAACAGCAGCTCGATCAGTTTACCTGCGCCTACCATCTGAGCGATAAGGTAAAGCGCCACCACCACCAGAGAACCACAGGCCGAAAGAATACGAATCGGCCCTTGTTTCAGGCGGTAAGAGGCTACATCGGCAAAGGTGTAGCGTCCCAGGTTACGCAGACGTTCGGCAATCAGGAACAGAATGATTGGCCAGCCCACCAGGAAGCCCAACGAGTAGATCAGCCCGTCATAGCCGGAGGTAAACACCAGCGCGGAGATCCCCAAGAATGAGGCGGCGGACATATAGTCCCCGGCAATCGCCAGCCCGTTCTGAAAACCGGTGATATTGCCGCCTGCCGTGTAGTAGTCATTACGCGAACGTACGCGTTTTGACGCCCAGTAGGTAATACCGAGCGTAAACACGACGAAAATCAGGAACATAATAATCGCCTGCCAGTTTGTTGGCTGGCGCTCTACGGCCCCGCTAATAGCATCCGCGGCGTTAGCTGCGAAAGGGAGTGTGGCGGCAAGCGCCGTCAGAACTCTTTTCATGATGCTTGTACCTCATGCAGGACTTCATTATTAAGACGGTCGAATTCGCCGTTCGCCCGCCAGATGTAGATACCAGTGAGAACAAAGGAGATCACAATTACCCCAACACCAATCGGAATACCGCGTGTGACGCTGGTGTTCGGATTCAGCGGAGTGCCCAGCCAGCCGGGCGCGAAGGCGATCAGTAAAATAAAGCCGATATAAACTGCCAGCATAATAATCGACAGGATGGTGGCAAACCGTTGCCGTTTTTCGACTAACTCCCTGAAATGCGCATTGTCTTCTATCCGCTGATAAATCGTACCATTCATCACAGATTCTCCAGAGGTTCCCCGTCGTCTTTCACGCCGCAGGTTCGTCAGCCGCACTCGCCTCCCCCAGTCACATAGTTTTCTATGCTCCTGGGGAGATGCTCGCTTGCTTCCTGCCTGCAACGCGAAATACTTAGGGGAATTTTTATATTTGCCCTTTCCCACTATAAAGAAAGGGGCGTGTAGACCGGATAAGGCGTTAAACGCCGCATCCGGCAATTGTGGGTTACGATGGCATCGCGATAGCCTGCTTCTCTTCAAGCAGCTTCTCGACCACGCCAGGATCGGCAAGCGTCGAGGTATCGCCCAGGTTGCTGGTATCGCCCGCCGCAATTTTGCGCAGAATACGGCGCATAATTTTGCCGGAGCGGGTTTTAGGCAGGGAATCGGTCCAGTGCAGCACGTCTGGCGTCGCCAGCGGGCCAATCTCTTTACGCACCCAGTTGCGGACTTCTGCGTACAGTTCTGGTGACGGTTCCTCCCCGTGATTAAGCGTGACGTAGGCGTAGATCGCCTGACCTTTAATATTGTGCGGAATACCGACGACAGCGGCTTCGGCAATCTTCGGATGTGCCACCAGCGCCGACTCAATCTCTGCCGTTCCCAGACGGTGACCGGAGACGTTCAGCACGTCGTCCACGCGCCCGGTGATCCAGTAATAGCCATCTTCATCGCGACGCGCGCCGTCGCCGCTGAAATACATATTTTTGAAGGTGGAGAAGTAGGTCTGCTCAAAACGTTCGTGATCGCCAAACAGCGTACGCGCCTGACCCGGCCAGGAGTCGGAGATCACCAGACTGCCTTCGGTGGCCCCTTCCAGCGGGTTACCTTCGTTATCGACCAGCGCCGGTTGCACGCCGAAGAACGGACGTGTTGCCGAACCGGCTTTCAGCTCGGTAGCGCCAGGCAGCGGGGTGATCATGAAACCGCCGGTTTCGGTCTGCCACCAGGTATCGACCACCGGGCATTTCTCGTTGCCGATTTTTTTCCAGTACCACTCCCACGCTTCCGGGTTGATTGGCTCGCCTACGGAACCGAGAATGCGCAGCGACGAACGGTCAGTGCCTTCGATCGCTTTATCGCCTTCCGCCATCAGCGCGCGGATCGCCGTGGGCGCGGTATAGAGAATATTGACCTGATGCTTGTCCACCACCTGCGCCATACGGGCAGGCGTCGGCCAGTTCGGTACGCCTTCAAACATCAGCGTGGTCGCGCCGCAGGCCAACGGGCCGTACAGCAAATAACTGTGTCCGGTAACCCAACCCACATCAGCGGTGCACCAGTAGATATCGCCCGGATGATAATCAAAGACATATTTAAAGGTCAGCGCCGCATACACCAGATAACCGCCGGTAGTGTGCAGCACGCCTTTCGGCTTCCCGGTAGAACCGGAGGTGTAGAGAATAAACAGCGGATCTTCGGCGTTCATCTCTTCCGCCTGGTGCTGATCGCTGGCTTGCTCAATCAGGTCGTGCCACCACAGATCGCGCCCTTCCTGCCAGTCAATTTTCCCGCCAGTACGCTTCAGTACCACCACATGTTCAATGCTGGTGACGTTCGGGTTTTTCAGCGCGTCATCAACGTTTTTCTTCAGCGGAATACTACGCCCGGCGCGCACGCCTTCGTCGGAAGTGATCACCAACCGTGAGTTAGAATCGATAATGCGCCCGGCAACGGCTTCCGGCGAGAAGCCGCCGAAAATTACCGAATGCACCGCGCCAATGCGGGCGCAGGCCAGCATCGCGACCGCGGCTTCCGGCACCATCGGCATATAAATCGCCACCACATCACCTTTTTTAATGCCCAGCTCGAGCAGGGTATTGGCGAAGCGGCAGACGTCGCGGTGCAGCTCTTTATAGCTGATATGTTTGCTCTGGCTGGCGTCGTCGCCTTCCCAGATGATGGCGGTACGATCGCCGTTTTCTTGCAGATGGCGGTCAAGGCAGTTTGCCGCCAGATTCAGCGTGCCGTCCTCGTACCATTTAATGGACACATTACCGGGGGCAAAGGAGGTGTTTTTCACCTTCTGGTAAGGTTTGATCCAGTCGAGAATTTTTCCCTGTTCGCCCCAGAAGGTATCTGGTGCGTTAATAGATTGTTGATACATCGCCTCGTACTGCTGAGGGTTTATCAGGCAACGGTCTGCGATGTTGGCAGGAATGGTGTGTTTGTGAATTTGACTCATGCTTTTGTTCTCCTTGTAGGATGTTAATAATATGTGGCATAAGAGTTAAATGTAGGGGTATTGGCAGTTTTGTTTAGTATTTGGGCGACAGATCACGCAAAAGTAGAATTGTGCAAATAAACGGCAGGGTAATTTTTGAAGGTCAGCAACAAAAGTTGATTAATTCTTTGAGGAACATGCAGTTATGCATGCTGTTGAAAAAGAGGAAGATACTGACTAACTCTAAAGTGGTATTTTACATGCACTTACAATTGATTAAAGACAACATTCACAGTGTGGTTATTTGTTACACATAGGGGCGAGCAATGTCATGACAGTGTAGGTGCGGTTACTGTCGTGAAAAACAATAAAAACCGCCATTGCAACAATGGCGCAATTCGGATGAAGCCCCTATGACAAGGATAAAAATAAACGCACGCCGTATCTTCAGCTTATTGATTCCTTTTTTCTTTTTCACTTCTGTTCACGCTGAACAAACGGCAGCTCCCGCAAAACCTGTAACTGTTGAAGCGAAGAATGAAACCTTTGCCCCGCAACATCCCGATCAATATCTCTCCTGGAAAGCCACCTCGGAACAGTCAGAGCGTGTTGACGCCCTGGCGGAAGATCCACGGCTGGTGATCCTGTGGGCGGGGTATCCCTTCTCGCGCGATTACAACAAGCCGCGTGGACATGCCTTTGCTGTGACCGATGTGCGTGAAACCCTGCGCACCGGTGCGCCGAAAAACGCTGAAGATGGTCCGCTACCGATGGCATGCTGGAGTTGTAAAAGCCCGGATGTGGCGCGTCTGATCCAGAAAGACGGCGAAGATGGCTACTTCCACGGAAAATGGGCGCGCGGCGGCCCGGAAATCGTCAACAACTTAGGTTGTGCCGATTGCCATAACACCGCCTCACCAGAGTTCGCCAAAGGCAAACCGGAGTTAACCCTTTCCCGTCCGTATGCGGCTCGCGCGATGGAAGCCATTGGTAAACCTTTTGAGAAAGCCGGACGTTTCGACCAGCAATCGATGGTTTGCGGTCAGTGCCATGTGGAGTATTACTTCGACGGCAAAAACAAAGCGGTTAAATTCCCGTGGGATGACGGCATGAAAGTCGAAAATATGGAGCAGTATTACGACAAAATTGCCTTCTCTGACTGGACTAACTCCCTGTCGAAAACGCCAATGCTGAAAGCGCAGCACCCGGAATATGAAACCTGGACAGCGGGCATTCATGGCAAAAACAACGTGACCTGTATCGATTGCCATATGCCAAAAGTGCAGAACGCCGAAGGCAAACTCTACACCGACCATAAAATTGGTAATCCGTTTGATAACTTCGCCCAGACTTGTGCGAACTGCCATACCCAGGACAAAGCTGCCTTGCAAAAAGTGGTCGCGGAACGTAAGCAGTCGATTAACGACCTGAAAATCAAGGTTGAAGATCAACTGGTTCACGCTCACTTCGAAGCGAAAGCGGCGCTGGATGCAGGCGCGACGGAAGCCGAAATGAAGCCGATTCAGGACGATATCCGTCATGCCCAGTGGCGTTGGGATCTGGCGATCGCTTCCCACGGCATTCATATGCACGCACCGGAAGAAGGTCTGAGGATGCTCGGTACGGCGATGGATAAAGCGGCGGATGCGCGCACTAAACTGGCGCGACTGCTGGCAACCAAAGGCATCACCCATGAAATCCAGATCCCGGATATCTCGACCAAAGAGAAAGCCCAGAAGGCCATTGGCCTGAACATGGAACAAATCAAGGCCGAGAAGCAGGACTTCATCAAAACGGTGATCCCGCAGTGGGAAGAGCAGGCACGTAAAAACGGTCTGTTAAGCCAATAACCCCGTTCCGCCTCGCAAGGGGCGGAAAACACAATGGAGTGAATATGAGCGTATTACGTTCGTTATTAACTGCCGGGGTGCTGGCGTCGGGCCTGTTGTGGAGCCTGAACGGAATTACCGCTACCCCTGCGGCGCAGGCATCTGGTGATCGCTACGAAGTTACCCAGCAGCGTAACCCGGATGCCGCCTGTCTGGACTGTCATAAGCCAGATACCGAAGGTATGCATGGCAAACATGCTTCCGTTATCAACCCGAATAACAAACTGCCGGTCACCTGCACCAACTGTCACGGCCAGCCATCACCGCAACACCGCGAAGGGGTGAAAGATGTGATGCGCTTTAACGAGCCGATGTACAAGGTTGGAGAGCAGAACAGCGTCTGTATGTCCTGCCATCTGCCGGAACAGTTGCAAAAAGCGTTCTGGCCACACGATGTCCACGTAACCAAAGTGGCGTGCGCTAGCTGCCATTCCCTGCATCCACAGCAAGATACGATGCAGACGTTAAGTGACAAAGGACGGATTAAGATTTGCGTCGATTGCCACAGCGATCAGCGCACCAATCCGAACTTTAACCCGGCGTCTGTTCCGTTGCTTAAGGAGCAGCCATGACCTGGTCACGTCGCCAGTTTCTCACCGGCGTCGGCGTGCTGGCAGCCGTCAGCGGCACCGCAGGGCGCGTGGTGGCGAAAACGTTGAATATCAATGGGGTGCGTTACGGCATGGTGCATGACGAGTCGTTATGTATCGGCTGTACCGCCTGTATGGATGCTTGTCGGGAAGTGAACAAGGTGCCGGAAGGCGTCTCGCGCCTGACGATTATTCGTAGCGAGCCGCAGGGCGAATTTCCTGATGTGAAATATCGCTTCTTCCGTAAGTCTTGCCAGCACTGCGATCATGCGCCGTGCGTTGACGTCTGCCCGACCGGTGCGTCTTTTCGTGATGCCGCTAGCGGGATTGTCGATGTTAACCCGGATCTCTGCGTCGGTTGTCAGTACTGCATCGCCGCCTGTCCGTACCGCGTGCGCTTTATCCATCCGGTCACGAAGACAGCGGACAAATGCGATTTCTGCCGTAAGACCAATTTGCAGGCCGGTAAGCTGCCCGCGTGCGTTGAGGCTTGCCCGACGAAGGCGCTGACGTTTGGCAATCTGGACGATCCCAACAGTGAGATTTCGCAACTGCTACGCCAGAAGCCCACTTACCGCTACAAGCTGGCGCTGGGAACCAAACCGAAGCTGTACCGCGTACCGTTTAAATACGGGGAGGTGAGCCAATGACGCAGACTTCCGCATTTCATTTTGAATCGCTGGTGTGGGACTGGCCGATTGCCATCTACCTGTTTTTGATTGGTATTTCTGCCGGTCTGGTGACACTGGCCGTGCTGTTACGTCGCTTCTACCCGCAGGCGGGCGGTGCAGACAGTACGTTGTTGCGCACCACGCTGATTGTCGGGCCTGGCGCGGTGATCCTTGGTCTGTTGATCCTCGTCTTCCACCTGACAAGACCGTGGACCTTCTGGAAGCTGATGTTCCACTACAGTTTTACCTCGGTGATGTCGATGGGGGTGATGCTGTTTCAGCTCTACATGGTGGTGCTGTTGCTGTGGCTGGCGAAAATCTTTGAACATGATTTGCTTGCCCTGCAACAACGCTGGTTGCCGAAGCTGGGGTTCGTGCAAAAGGTTCTGAGCCTGCTGACGCCCGTTCATCGCGGACTGGAAACATTGATGCTGGTGCTGGCGGTGCTGCTGGGGGCTTATACCGGCTTTCTGCTATCGGCGCTGAAATCGTATCCGTTCCTCAATAACCCGATCCTGCCGGTGCTGTTCCTCTTCTCCGGCATCTCGTCCGGTGCGGCGGTGGCGCTGATCGCCATGGCGATACGCCAACGCAGTAACCCGCATTCCACGGAAGCGCACTTTGTACACCGTATGGAGATCCCTGTGGTATGGGGCGAAATCTTCCTGCTGGTGGCGTTTTTTGTCGGTCTGGCGCTGGGCGATGACGGTAAAGTGCGTGCGCTGGTGGCGGCATTGGGCGGCGGTTTCTGGACGTGGTGGTTCTGGCTTGGTGTCGCCGGGCTGGGGTTGATTGTGCCAATGTTGCTCAAACCGTGGGTCAATCGCAGTTCCGGCATTCCTGCCGTGCTGGCGGCGTGTGGGGCCAGCCTGGTCGGCGTGTTGATGTTGCGATTTTTCATTCTCTACGCCGGGCAGTTAACGGTGGCGTAAGCCAGAACAGAGGTGGTTTCTGGACGTATTCCTTCCTGAAGTCGGTTTTCTGGCGTTGTTGTTAAGTCTCGGGGTCAACGTGTTGACCCCGTTGACGGCCTTCGCGGGAGTGCGGTTGCGCTGGCCTGCCATGATGCGACTCACTTGCATCGGCATTCTGGCGCAGTTCGCGCTCCTGCTGCTCGCCTTTGGCGTACTGACGTACTGTTTTCTCATCAGCGATTTCTCGGTCATTTATGTCGCCCAACATAGCTACAGCCTGCTGTCGTGGGAACTCAAACTGGCGGCGGTGTGGGGCGGTCATGAAGGTTCGCTGCTGCTTTGGGTGCTGTTGCTTTCCGCCTGGAGCGCGCTGTTTGCCTGGCATTATCGGCAGCAAACCGATCCGCTATTTCCGCTGACGCTAGCCGTTTTATCTCTCATGCTCGCCGCACTGCTACTGTTTGTGGTGCTGTGGTCCGATCCCTTCGTGCGGATATTTCCACCAGCAATCGAAGGCCGCGATCTCAATCCGATGCTGCAACATCCCGGTCTTATCTTTCATCCGCCGCTGCTTTATCTCGGCTATGGCGGTTTGATGGTGGCAGCGAGCGTGGCGCTGGGGAGTTTACTGCGCGGCGAGTTTGATGGTGCCAGCGCCCGAATTTGCTGGCGCTGGGCACTACCTGGCTGGAGCGCATTAACGGCGGGGATCATCCTCGGTTCCTGGTGGGCCTATTGCGAACTGGGCTGGGGCGGCTGGTGGTTCTGGGATCCGGTGGAAAACGCCTCTTTATTACCCTGGCTTTCTGCCACTGCGCTGCTGCACAGTTTGTCCCTGACACGCCAGCGGGGGATTTTCCGCCACTGGTCGCTGTTACTGGCGATAGTCACTCTGATGCTGTCGCTGCTGGGTACCTTAATTGTCCGTTCTGGCATTCTGGTTTCGGTTCATGCGTTCGCGCTGGATAACGTCCGCGCCGTGCCGTTGTTCACCCTGTTTGCACTGATTAGCCTTGCGTCTCTGGCTCTGTATGGCTGGCGAGCGCGGGACGGTGGCCCGGCGGTGCATTTTTCGGGGTTATCGCGGGAAATGTTAATCCTCGCTACGCTGTTGCTGTTTTGCGCAGTGCTATTGATCGTGCTGGTGGGAACGCTTTATCCGATGATTTACGGCCTGCTGGGCTGGGGACGCCTCTCCGTTGGCGCGCCGTATTTTAACCGCGCGACGTTACCGTTTGGTCTGTTGATGCTGGTGGTGATTGTGCTGGCGACGTTTGTCTCTGGCAAACGCGTGCAGCTTCCGGCGCTGGTAGCTCATGCGGGCGTGCTGTTATTTGCCGCGGGGATCGTGGTCTCCAGCGTCAGCCGTCAGGAGATCAGCCTGAATTTACAGCCGGGTCAGCAGGTGACGCTGGCAGGATACACCTTCCGTTTTGAGCGCCTCGATCTGCAAGCCAGAGGCAATTACACCAGCGAAAAAGCGATAGTGGCACTGTTTGACCATCAGCAACGTATTGGTGAACTGACGCCGGAGCGGCGTTTTTACGAAGCACGCCGTCAGCAAATGATGGAGCCGTCAATTCGCTGGAACGGCATCCATGACTGGTATGCGGTTATGGGGGAGAAAACTGGGCCGGATCGTTACGCTTTTCGTTTGTATGTACAAAGCGGTGTGCGCTGGATCTGGGGGGGAGGATTGTTGATGATTGCGGGCGCATTGTTAAGCGGATGGCGGGGGAGGAAGCGCGATGAATAAAGGACTTCTCACGCTACTGCTGTTATTTACCTGTTTTGCGCGCGCTCAGGTTGTAGACACCTGGCAATTCGCCAATCCGCAACAACAGGAACGGGCGTTAAATATTGCCAGCCAGTTACGTTGTCCGCAGTGCCAGAATCAGAACTTACTGGAATCCAATGCGCCGGTGGCAGTTAGTATGCGCCATCAGGTTTACAGCATGGTGGCGGAGGGGAAAAGTGAAGTCGAAATCATTGGCTGGATGACCGAACGCTACGGAGATTTTGTTCGCTATAACCCACCGTTAACGGGTCAGACGCTGGTATTGTGGGCTCTGCCAGTGGTGTTGTTACTGCTGATGGCACTGATCCTCTGGCGAGTGAGGGCGAAGCGATGAAACCGCCTCAAATACCGGTGAAAATGCTGACAACACTCACGATATTGATGGTATTTCTCTGTGTCGGCAGTTATCTGCTAAGTCCAAAATGGCTGGCGGTGCGTGCGGAGTATCAGCGTCAGCGCGATCCGCTACATCAGTTTGCCAGCCAGCAAACCCCGGAAGCGCAGCTTCAGGCATTGCAGGATAAAATCCGCACTAATCCACAAAACAGCGAACAATGGGCGTTACTGGGCGAGTATTATCTGTGGCAAAACGATTACAGCAATTCGCTGCTGGCTTACCGTCAGGCGTTGCAACTACGTGGTGAGAACGCTGAACTGTATGCGGCGCTGGCGACGGTGCTTTATTACCAGGCTAGCCAGCATATGACCGCCCAGACTCGCGCAATGATCGACAAAGCCCTCGCGCTGGACTCTAACGAAATCACCGCTCTGATGCTGCTGGCTTCCGATGCGTTTATGCAGGCGAATTACGCGCAAGCCATCGAACTATGGCAAAAAGTGATGGATCTCAACTCACCCCGGATCAACAGGACACAGCTGGTCGAGTCGATTAATATGGCGAAATTGTTGCAGCGGAGATCAGATTAATCATCTGGTGATGGAGATTATGTTATTGAGCTGCATAAAAAATAATCGAATGAACATATGCCAAAAATAATCACCAATCAGTATTATTGCAGATTAAACAAATAAAAATCTTTCCATAACAAATGGTTATTCATTAATCCTGCCATAAACTCGCGTTATTATGCATTAATGCAGCGAAAAGCTCTGTTGTTAAAGGGTTGCGCAACATACCGCGCAAATGATACTGATCATAAGCGTTAAAAAAATCTACAAACCAACGCAACACAATTCATGCCCTGGCAGTATGTCACGTTCTCACGTTTCTGAACGGGGAACGGCGCTCCATTGAGGAAGTTATTCTGATGAAAAATATAAAATTCAGCCTGGCCTGGCAGATTCTGTTTGCTATGGTGCTGGGCATTCTCCTGGGAAGCTACCTGCACTACCATAGCGACAGCCGCGACTGGCTGGTCGTCAATTTGCTCTCTCCGGCGGGTGATATCTTCATCCATCTGATCAAAATGATTGTTGTGCCGATTGTGATCTCCACGCTGGTGGTGGGTATCGCGGGTGTTGGTGATGCCAAACAGCTCGGGCGTATTGGCGCGAAAACCATTATTTACTTCGAGGTGATCACCACCGTCGCCATCATTTTGGGGATCACTCTGGCGAACGTCTTCCAGCCCGGTGCCGGGGTGGATATGTCGCAGCTGGCGACCGTCGATATCTCGAAATATCAGAGCACTACGGAAGCGGTACAAAGCAGTTCCCACGGCATTATGGGCACGATTTTGTCGCTGGTGCCGACGAACATTGTGGCGTCGATGGCGAAAGGCGAAATGCTGCCGATCATCTTCTTCTCGGTGCTGTTTGGTCTGGGGCTTTCCTCCCTGCCCGCGACGCATCGTGAACCGCTGGTGACCGTGTTCCGCTCCATCTCTGAAACCATGTTTAAAGTGACTCACATGGTGATGCGTTATGCGCCGGTGGGTGTGTTTGCGCTGATTGCGGTGACGGTGGCTAACTTTGGTTTCTCGTCTCTGTGGCCACTGGCGAAACTGGTGCTGCTGGTGCATTTCGCTATTCTGTTCTTCGCGCTGGTCGTGCTGGGAATTGTGGCGCGCCTGTGCGGGTTAAGCGTCTGGATCCTGATTCGTATTCTGAAAGATGAGCTGATTCTGGCGTACTCCACTGCCAGTTCTGAAAGCGTGCTGCCGCGAATTATTGAGAAGATGGAAGCCTACGGTGCACCGGCGTCGATCACCAGTTTCGTGGTGCCGACCGGTTACTCTTTTAACCTTGATGGTTCGACGCTGTATCAAAGTATTGCCGCTATCTTCATTGCGCAGTTGTATGGCATTGACCTGTCCATCTGGCAGGAAATCATTCTGGTGCTGACGCTGATGGTGACCTCGAAAGGGATTGCTGGCGTGCCGGGCGTGTCGTTTGTGGTGCTGCTGGCAACGCTGGGTAGCGTAGGTATTCCGCTGGAAGGTCTGGCATTTATTGCCGGTGTTGACCGTATCCTCGATATGGCGCGTACTGCGCTGAACGTGGTGGGTAATGCGCTGGCGGTGCTGGTGATTGCCAAGTGGGAACACAAATTTGACCGTAAGAAAGCGCTGGCTTATGAGCGTGAAGTGCTGGGCAAATTTGATAAAACTGCGGATCAATAATTGAAGATTGCCGGGGATATCCACCCGGCAATGTGTGGATGCCTGATGCGACGCTTAACGCGTCTTATCAGGCCTACCTTAACCGTTAGTTAATTTTTCAAACTCTTCACACCCGGTATCAAACCCTTCCATACAGCTCAGATTTAACCAGTGCAGCGCCTTTTGCTTGTTCTTCTCGATAAAACCTTCTTCACCATTTAAGAACATCATTCCCGCCCAGTACTCGGAATAACCGGTTCGGGAAATCGCAGAGCTGCGTTTGAAATACCAGGTTGCCTTGTCATCGTCGGCCTTAATGCCCACGCCGTTGGCGTAAATCAAACCAAGCAGCATTTGGGCATCGACGGCAGAGTCGTTCTCCAGATCTTCCGAAGCGTTTTCTAACAGCGAAATCGCCTTTGGATAATCCGGTTTACCCGCTTGCGTATTTACCAGAATATGCGCCAGCGTTACTTCACCTTCTTTACTCCCCGCTTGCGCCGCTTTCTCTGCAAGAACTTTTGCTTGTGGATAGTCCAGACTGACTGGATTGGTGATTTTGATCTGCGCCAACAGCGCGCAGGCATCAGCATCACCGCTGTCGGCGGCTTTCTGTGCCCAATATTCGGCTTTGCTCAAATCGCCGGAGCTAAACCAGCTGTCGGCAAGAAAATATTGTGCGCGTCGGTCCCCGGCCTCTGCTGCCTTTAAATACTGGCTGCCAGGCTCGGAGTCGTTCGCGTGGGCAAAGAATGTCAAAAACAACATCAATGCGATAATTTTTTTCATTTTGATAATACGATTGGGTAGGGAGTAACCAGTATAAAGAGTTCGAATGGATAAAAAAACAGCCTCCGAAAGGAGGCTGTAGAAAGGACTGTATTACGCCAGTGCCGCTTCGCGCAGGCGAGTTTTCAACTTGTTGTACTCGTCAATCACGTACTGCTCGGCGGCGCGCTGATCGGCGATCGGCTCGACGCGCACGGCGCAGTATTTGTATTCCGGCGTTTTCGTAATCGGGCTTAAGTTTTCGGTAACCAGCTCGTTACAGGCACCAATCCACCACTGGTAGGTCATGTAAATCGCCCCTTTGTTCGGACGATCGCTGACCTGCGCACGGGTGATAATTTTGCCTTTACGCGAGTGCACCCAAACCAATGCCTCATCTTCAATACCCAGACGTTTGGCGTCTTCGGTATTGATTTGTGCGTAGCCAGGTTCATCAGCCAGCGCCGCCAGTGCCGCACAGTTACCGGTCATCGAACGGCAAGAGTAGTGACCAACTTCACGCACCGTTGACAGTACCATCGGATATTCGTCGGTGAGTTTGTCGATTGGCGCTACCCAGTCGCAGGTGAAGAACTGCGCCAGACCGTTCGGGGTATCAAACTTCTCTTTAAACAAATAAGAAGTCCCCTGATCGGCATCTGAAGTATCGCGACAAGGCCACTGAATGAAGCCCAGTTCGCCCATTTTCTCGTAAGTCGCACCGTAGAAATCCGGGCACAGATGACGCAACTCATCCCAGATCTCCTGGGTGTTGTTGTAGTGCATCGGATAACCCATACGAGTGGCAATTTCACTGATGATTTGCCAGTCCGTTTTCAGATCCCACTTCGGCTCAACCGCCTTGAAGAAACGCTGGAAGCCACGGTCAGCCGCAGTAAACACGCCTTCATGCTCGCCCCACGACGTTGACGGTAAAATGACATCCGCCGCCGACGCGGTTTTGGTCATAAAGATGTCCTGAACGATGACCAGTTCCAGATCTTCAAAGGCTTTACGTACTGCCGACAGCTCCGCGTCAGTTTGCAGCGGATCTTCGCCCATAATGTACGCGGCACGCACTTCGCCATGCGCTGCGCGGTGCGGCAGCTCGCTGATGCGATAGCCGGTATGAGCAGGCAGGCTTTCCACGCCCCAGGCTTTGGCGAATTTCTCGCGGTTAGCCGGATCTTTCACGTACTGGTATCCCGGATACGTATCCGGCAGCGCGCCCATATCGCAGGCACCCTGCACGTTGTTCTGACCACGAACCGGGTTTACACCCGCATGCGGCTTACCGAGGTTACCGGTCAGCATCGCGAGGCTGGTCAGAGAACGCACGGTTTCCACGCCCTGGTAGAACTGGGTTACACCCATGCCCCACAGGATGGCGGCGCTTTTCGCCTGGGCATACATCCGTGCCGCCTGACGAATCTCACTGGCGCTGACGCCGGTGATATCTTCAACCGACTCCGGCGTGTAGCCTTCAACGATTTTACGATACTCTTCAAAGCCTTCTGTACGGGAAGCGACGAATGCTTTGTCGTACAGATTTTCTTCAATAATGACATGGCCCATCGCATTCAACAGCGCGATGTTCGAGCCGTTTTTCAGTGCAATGTGCATGTCCGCAATGCGCGCGGTTTCAATTTTGCGCGGATCGCAGACGATAATTTTCGCCCCGTTACGTTTAGCGTTAATTACGTGATTCGCCACGATTGGGTGGGAATCCGCCGGGTTGTACCCGAAAACGAACACTAAATCGGTATTATCAATTTCGTTAATAGCATTGCTCATTGCGCCATTACCGACCGATTGGTGCAGACCTGCAACCGATGGGCCGTGTCAGACACGAGCGCAGCAGTCAACGTTATTGGTACCAATAACGGCGCGCGCAAATTTTTGCATTACATAGTTGGTTTCGTTACCCGTACCACGCGAGGAGCCGGTCGTCTGGATGGCATCCGGACCGTACTTCTCTTTGATGGCGCTCAGGCGCTCGGCAACGTAATTCAGTGCCTCATCCCAGGAAACAGGTTCGAGTTTGCCGCCACGCTGGCGACGGATCATGGGGGTTTTCAGGCGCGGGGTCAGGATCTGGGTATCGTTAATGAAATCCCAGCCATAATAACCCTTCAGACACAGGGTACCCTGGTTGGTTTTCCCCTGCGCTGCCTCCGCCCGGACGATTTTGCCGTTATCGACGACCAGGTTGATTTTGCAACCTGATGCGCAATAGGGGCAAACCGTGACGACTTTTTTCATCGGTCTCGCTCCAGTTAATCAAATCACGCATACGCGCTCTCGACTACAGTATGCATCTTTTATGCCACATTTTATTTGGGGTCATTCCCTGATATTACGGGCACTATTTATTCAAAACTCTGACGAAAAACAGGCTGTCGTCAGTTTTGACGTGACGAAACGAAATACCGCGTGACAGCCATCACGCGGCAGACATTTTATTTTTTCTCGACGACGGGACTTGCCTGATACCCGCCGCCCAGCGATTTCATCAACTGAATGCTTTGGATCACCCGGCGGCTGTCCAGCATCAGTAATGACATCTCCTCGGCAAGCACTGGCAACCGGGCTTCGGTGGCCTGTAAGCGGCTGGTTAAGCCGCGTTGATAGGCGGCCTCGGCAGCGCGCTGGGTGAAGCGCGTTGCTTCCACGCGTTCAGCCTGCATCTCTCGCTCGTCGTTGAGCGTTTGCAGACGCGTGCCGTTGACGGCAACGTCGCGCACCGCATTCAGCACTGACTGGTTGTAACGTTCAATCATCATGTTGCTGGCGGCGCGAGTGCCTTCGAGATTGGCATTCAACCGTCCACCGTCAAACAGCGGCAATTTCAGACCTGGGATAAAGTTGAACTGGCGACTGGTTTTTTTGAATAAGGTATCCAGGTGGATAGAATCCAGGCCGAAAAACGCTTTGATATCAAAGCTCGGATAGAACAGCGCCCGCGCGGAATCCACCTGATCTAATGACGCCTGAACATACCAGTGCATAGCTTGCAGATCCGGGCGTCTGGCGAGCAACTCATAAGAGAGTGTCGCCGGAATACCGGTCTGGACTTGCGGTAATGCCACCGGTTTGATCTCCGGCATATCGCTGGCTCCCGCGCCAATCAATGCACGCAGAGATTCTCGCGTTTCGGTGATTTGCCCTTTAACGGCAGCAATTTGTTTATCGACCGCCAGAATCTGTGCCCGCGCGCCGTGGAAAGGCACTTGCGCTTCCAGACCGTGCGCCACTTTACTCTGGTGCGCTTTCACCGCGTAATCAATCACATCGCGTGTTTGTTCTAACAGATCGAGCATCTGATAGCTGGCCTGCATACTGTAATAAAGCTGCGCTACGCCCGTGGTCAGCGATAGCTCTACTGCTGCGGTTTCTGCCAGCGCGGCATTATGCGCGCCAATGGCGGCGGCAACCGCTGAGCGATGCACACCCCACAAATCAAGATCCAGTCCGGCAAACAAACCGACTGTGGCTTCCGTATAGTACGGCCCGTCCATACCCAGTGCTGGCGCATCCATCGCATAAGGGCTTAAAAAGCCGTTCGCCGAGACACGTTGGCGGTTGAGCATCCCTAACGCTGCCACCTGCAACTGTGAACCAGCATCTAACAAATCGGCCTGGGACTGCGCTTTTTCTTCCCGCAGTTTCGCTTCGGCGAGGGTGTGTGAACCACTTAGCGTCCGTTGGATCAGGGCATCCAACTGCGGGTCATTGAGTTGTTTCCACCACTGCGCCTGCGGCCAGCCGGAGCTGGCAAGATGAATATCATCGGCCAGTTTGATTTGTTCCGGTTTGAGCTGTTGATGAGGTGCAGAATCCTTACGTACCAGGGCACAGCCGGAAATCAGCGTCGTGCTGCCGAGAATGCTGCACAACAGCAGACGTGAAAGTTGACGATTGATCATTGCGTGGCTCCTTGTGCCTGTTCCGTGGCGGGCGTTAATGCCGGGGCTGTCCAGTCTGGCAAGCGGGCGAAAAGCTGGCAGACGTGTTGCTCCTGTTTTAATAAGGTGGGCAGGATGGCCTGCGAGGCGGGTGTTTCTTCAAGCGTTATTTGAGGAGAACGGCTGAGTGCGGTTGCCAGACCGGCGGCGTATTTCTCCAGTGCGTCGGCAAACTGACCTGCTCTGTCCGGCTGTAGTGCGTTATCCAGCGCCTGCGCCGAGTTCCAGGTTGCATCCCAGGCGTGAAGAATATCGCGGCCCTGACGAATAACCGTTTGCGAACGTTCAATCAGTAAAGCGCGTTCTTCGCTGTCCAGTTGACGCTCCAACGCCACGCGTTGGCACATCTCTTCACAGGCATTAAACGCCGCATGCAGACCTATACGAATTTGCAAATAAGTGCGCAGAGCTGTGACTTCCTGCTGGCGTGGGATCCGCATTACTTTACTCAACATACCCAGCGCGCCAGCCAGTTTTTGCGGCAGTGTGCGCGCTTCACTTTCAGGCCAGACAAAGGTGTAAATCACCGCGGACACCACGGTACCAATGATGATACCCAGGGCGCGATCGCGAATTTCCACCAGGTCGTACACCGGGCCAAAAACGTTTTCGAGCGTGGCGAGCGCGAAGGTGACCACCATCTGTGTGCCGATATAAGAAGAGCGTTCAGAGCTGGTGGCAATCCATGCGCCCAACAGAAAAATCGGTGCCAGCACAAATAGCAATTCGACAATATTGTCCAGCCAGGGCATGACCAGTAACGTGAATAACAGCGCCAGAATTGCACCGCAGAAGGCACCGCCAAAACGCAGCGCCATTTTCTGATACGACGAACCAACATTCGGGTTAGCGACGATCACGCAGGTCAGCATACAGGTGTGAATGCCTTCCCAGTCCACGCCGCTGTAGAAGGTGTAACAGATCAAACAGGCGAGCAGCGTTTTTACCGCGTAGCGCATATAGTCTGGATTGGTAAAAGCGTCGGCGACCATTGATGGCGGTTTGGTGGCGGGCGTTGGCGGCGTATTCGGGTCCATCTGACCCAGTTGCAATAACGTCTGGCAGATATTCTCCAGGTTACATTCCCGTGCCGCCATCGCTTCACTTTCAGTGATCCGCCAGTCGCTTTGCCAGCACTGACCTTCGGCAATGGCATGCTGCAGTTTGTTGATTTCTGAGGCTAATTTTTGCCGAAATTCAATAATTGCCTGAGAATCAGCAAAAGAGGTGGGATCGTAGCGATTCAGCGTCGAGTAAATGTAGGTTACCGTTGCCACGCAGCTTTGCCACCATGCGCTCTGAGTTCGCCAGTTGGCATCGTCCGCGAGACAAAATACATTCAGTTTTTGCAGCGCCAGCGCCTCTCTTTCAATCCGCGTTTCGGGTAGCGGTGTGAGGCTGTTCGTCAGGTGGCTAATGGCATCATCAAGCCGATCATTAAGCGCCTGATGCATCTGCGTGATAGCGCGGCTGGGAAACCACAGCACGCCGATTAACGTCATCAATAACGTCGGGTAGAGGCCGACAACGATACACCACAGGGTTAAGCGCACGACCACTTCCGGATAGTCGAGCATGGCGGGGAAGGTTTGCCCGTAAATGGCGACAATGGCGACAGCGAAAAAGACCAGTCCCAGCCGATGGGTGCGCATCAAAAACATGCAGCCCATCAGGATCGGCCCGGCGATGATCAATCGGATCAACGGTTCGCCGTATGACCATTTGTAGATCAAAAACAGGCTGCCGATCTCCAGCACCGTGGCAACCACAAACAAGATCGCCAAAAATTTGGTGTAAAACGCGTTCGACTGAATACCGTAAAACAGCACTGCCAGCGATAACGCCACAAAAGGGATCTCAAAAGTCATCGAGATCAGAATCACCAGTAGGCAGCCTACCCAGAGTTGCACGGTCTGCGGCACACGACCTGGCCGCCGCTCGCTTAACTCTTCATGAAAGAACGCCAGCAGCCTGACCACCGGTAATGGCAGGGAGTTGAGCGCGCTCATTATTGCGGCTCAAGATTAGCGACTGCCGAAGTGCCGATGCGGAACATTTCCGGGTCAGGTTTATCAACCATGATTTTGACCGGAAAACGCTGGGCAACGCGGACCCAGTTAATAGAACGAGACACTTTCGGCAGGCCGCCCAGCACCAGGCCGCCGTCATCCGGTAGCACGCCGTAGCCAATCGAATCCACTTTACCCTCGAAGGTTTTGCCGCTGTCGCTCATCAGGCGAATGGTTGCGGGTGTACCTGAGCGAATATTTTTCAGATCAGTTTCGCGGAAGTTGGCGATCACGTACCAGTGACGAGTGTCGATTAGGGTGAAAATAGGGCGCATGGCAGAAGCAAATTGCCCGACGGAGGTTTTGAGGGAAATGACCCGGCCATCAAACGGCGCGCGAACGGTCGCCATTTCCAGATGCAGTTTCGTCAACGCAATATCCGCTTCCACTGCCGCACGTTGCGCCACCAGCGCATCCACGCCGCTGACGGCGCTGGCGGCTGACTGCGCCTGCAACAATCCGGCATTAAGATCGGCTTCTGCGGCGCGCTGCGCGGTTCTCGCGCGGTCAACGTCTTCCGCTGAGACGAAACCTTCTTTCAGTAATGGCTCGGTGCGGCGTAATGTATCACTGGCCTGTTTCGCGGCGGCACGGGCTTTTTCTACCGTGGCATTAACCGAGTCGGCACCAAACTGTTGCGCGTCAACGCTACGCTGGGTGAGCATAATTTGCTTATCCAGCGCCGCGAGGGAGGCTTCGGCTTTCGCCAGATTGGCCTCGTATGGGCGCGGGTCGATGCGAAACAGCAAATCGCCCTGTTTCACCGCCTGGTTGTCGGTGACCGCCAGTTCTACAATGCGACCGCTGACTTCCGGCACCACATCAATGGTATCTGCTGACGCGTAGGCGTCATTAGTTGATGGCGCACTGTCTACGCGCCAGATAACGAAAACAAGGGCAACCAGCGCCAACGCAACCACTAACAGAGCAGGGAATTTACTGCGAGGAGCTTTTTTCGGCGTACTTTCCATGAGCGCGTCTCAAATAGATTAGAAAAATGCCAGCCAGAGCAGCATGGCGTAGAGAGCAAAAAGGGCGGTATAAATAATTCCGACAAATGCCAGATTGATATTTGCCCGCTGAATAATTCGCCTCGTGATGAGCGTCAAAATAAGGCTGGCAATGGCGCAGAAAAACCAGCTGGGATAATAAGCGCCGATCACCGGGATTGCCGGAGATAATGAGCATCCCGAAACCATGAAGACGGGAATTATCCAGGCTGTTTTTTTGAGTTGCATCGCCATGCGAGAGAGAACTGTTGGCATATTAAATACATCCTGTCTGCTGCGAACAATATCTGTAGTGAATATCAATATCCATTGAAGGCGTCAGTATGGCTATTTTCTCGATGAATAAAAATAGCTTTATTCAGCCACCGCATTCATAACTTATATATTTTATGTATTAATTTGTTGTATGTATTTTTAAAATAAATGCTTTTGGGGGCTTAAGCGCCCCCAAAAGTGAGTGGCATTAATTTGGGGTTACGATATTCACCCACAAATCGAAATTATCCAGACAGGCAATAATTTCTTCCAGTATCGCGCCATTGCCAATAATTTTGGCTTTCTTCGCTTTTACCAGATCCGCCATTTTGACTTGTCCGGTCAGCACGGCGTGAAGATCTTCACGGCTGATGTAGAAAGAGGCATTGGCTTCAGGTTGCAGCGTTTTACGGTAGTTAAGCACGCTATCGTTCAGCGTCAGGTTGAGGTTATCGCCGTTGCTCATATTGAAGTTCAGGCTGATATTTTTACCCGCGGCTTTCGCACTATCGAGGCGAACGGACATAAAGTCGAACAGCATTTCGACCGACATTCCGCGAAGGGTGTCCGGGGAACCGGTGGTGCCGTGGCTGAATTTATGCACCCCTTCGCGCAGCTCTTTCGCGCCGGTCAGGTAGAAACCGCGCCAGGTGGCGGACTCGGCCTGATAGCCCAGCTGTTCAAAGTTATTCGCTTGCAGATTCTTCGCGACCTGGTCACCAGGGTTGGCGGCAATCACCTGTTTCAGCAGTTCTGCCGACCAGCGGTAATCACCTTGCTTGTTCGCTTCTTGCGCCAGGTTGATGACGCGGGCAGAACCGCCCAGCGCTTTCACGTAACGTTTACCCATCTCCACCTGACCATACGGATGCAGGTTAGCCGGGTTACCGTCGTAATAGCCAAGATAGAAGTTATACACCGCGCGGGCGTTGTGGCTGACAGAACCGTAATAGCCGCGGCTGGCCCAGTTATTGGCAAGCGCAGGCGGCAGCTTAATCATGTCGCCGATTTCATTCATGGTGTAGCCCTGGTTAGCCAGGTGCAGGGTCTGGTCGTGAATGTACTTGATAGTATCGCGATATTTACCAATATAATCATTGATATGCTTATTGCCCCAGACCGGCCAGGTGTGCGGCATAAACAGTACTTCCGCGTCATTACCCCACATATCCAGCGTTTCGTTCAGATACTCGGTCCACTTGCTGGTGTCGCGGGTTTTCGCGCCGCGCAGAGTGTAGAAGTTGTGCAGGGTATGCGTGGCGTTCTCGGCGGTACACAGGGCTTTCAGAGCCGGAATATAGAAGTGCATTTCGGCTGGCGCTTCGCTACCCGGAGTCATCAGGAAGTCAAATTCCAGGCCGTCGATAATCATCTTCTCGCCAGTTCTGACGATAGTTTTAGTCGGTGCAATAATGCTCGGGTCGCCCGTTGCCAGCGTCACGCCCAGGCCGTTGCCCACGTTGCCTTGCGCGTTGTGCGGCAGTAACAGACCGTAAGAGTAGAGCGCACGGCGGCTCATGATGTTACCCGCCAGCACGTTTTCGCTGATGGCTTCGTCCATAAAGCCTGCCGGAGCGATCACCTGCACTTTGCCGGATTTAACATCCGCTTCAGAGATAATGCCTTTCACACCGCCATAATGGTCGGCGTGGCTGTGGGTGTAAATCACAGCAACAATCGGTTTTTGCGGACGATGCTGGAAGTAAAGATCAAGTGCGGCTTTTGCGGCAGGCGGCGTCACCAGCGGGTCGATAACAATAATGCCTTTCTCGCCCTCAACGAACGTAATGTTAGAGATATCCTGGCCGCGCACCTGATACATTTTATCGGTGACTTTGAACAGGCCAGAAATACCGTTGATTTGCGACTGACGCCACAGGCTGGGGTTTACGGTTTCCGGCGCAGCGGCATTAATATCAAATTTGTAATCGTCTGCGCGGTAGTAAACTTTACCGTTCGCATCACGCAGAATACCTTCATCCAGCAGCGGGGCGATAAATCCACGCTGGGCATCGTCAAAATCTTGACGATCGCTAAACGGTAATGATTTGGCGTAATTCTGATTAACCTGTTGGGTATATTGAGTGGCGGCTTTCGCTTCCTCTTTCGCATTAGCGGTATTTACCATCATGCTGCTGGCGGCAGTTAACGCAATAACAATCCTGCTCAAACGGAATAACCGAGAGTTATTCATATAAATCTCCATTTATCATTTATGTCGTAAATATGTAACCCATGCAAAATACGTCATTTGAAGCTGGCGTTATCATAATTGGGAAATTGCGACTTTAATAAGTAGAAGTGTGAGCTGAACGCGCCATTTTATTAGGCATTTGTGCTGAAGAGGGAAAAGTACGCGAATTTATTATCTCTGTAAATAATATGAGGTGTTTTATATATTTATTATATATATTGTACTTCGGCAAATACTGAGCACAATTAATCAATGCAACCGGTGTTTTTTATTAAAAAACGTACCGGAGCAATGGGCGGTCATGTCGCTGGCACCGCAGGATTCTGCGTTGCTGTGCCAGCCTTTTATTCATGGTCAATGAGTGAGGGGATTGATAAAGAAACCAGGTCGTCAGAGCGCACTGATTATCCGCATTACGCCAGTGAAGTTGCACTGGCTTTTGGTTCACGAGTGGTTGGCCTCGAACTGGCAAAAATGATTGTGGATGCGTGGCTGGGCGCGCAGTACGAAGGCGGTCGTCATCAACAACGCGTGGAGGCGATTACGGCAATAGAGCAGCGGAGAAATTGAGATTCATCCACTACTTGCATGGATGAGTAATGACTAATGTGGATAGAGTTTCTTTTTGAGGTTGGCTAATGAAACGCTTTCCGCTATTTCTTTTATTCACCCTGCTCACGCTGTCCACCGTTCCGGCCCAGGCCGATATTATCGACGACACCATTGGCAATATTCAGCAGGCGATTAACGATGCTTATAACCCTGACCGTGGGCGAGACTATGAAGATTCGCGCGACGACGGATGGCAGCGTGAAGTGAACGACGATCGGCGCAGACAATATGACGATCGCCGCCGCCAGTTTGAAGATCGCCGCAGGCAGCTGGACGATCGCCAGCGCCAGCTTGATCAGGAGCGTCGGCAGCTAGAAGATGAAGAGCGGAGAATGGAAGATGAGTATGGGCGTTGATGTTGGGTATGGAGCAGGCATCGCCCCTCACCCCGGCCCTCTCCCCAATGGGGCGAGGGAGAAAACCAGCGCAATATTCAATATCGAGCACAATCGGTCCCCTCGCCCCTCTGGGGAGAGGGTTAGGGTGAGGGGGCCAGCGCGCACATTCCCTCCCATCACGCCACCCCAATCTCCATCCCATCAAACCCCGCCTCAAACCCCGACGGCAGTGCGTTTTCCATCAGCCACGCATCAAACTGGTGGCTGATATGCGTCAGAATCACCCGTGGCGAGCGGATAACCTCATTCAGTGCCAGCACGGTGTTTAAATCGCAGTGATTACGTGGCGCATCCTCGCGCGGCGGATGGCTGCAATCAATCACCATCACCTGCGGTTGATTATTGCGTAAAAATTTCAGCGTTTTTTCCGGTAGGCCTGCGGTGTCAGACAGCCACGCCACGCGGCTGTGCGCGGTTTCCAGCAAATAGCCGAAGGTGAGTTTTGAGTGGTTGAGCGGCAGGGGCGTGACCTGTAACCCCTGTAAATCAAACACCACAAACGGTTCCATCGTGTGGCTGAAATCAAGCAGGCCCGGATGTTTAAACAGATCGTCGCAGCCCTGTTCATCCGGCGGGCCGTAGACCGGGATCTGATCGCCCACGCCCCAGCGCAGCGGAAACAGCCCCTGCACGTGATCCATATGGTAGTGCGTCAGCAAAAACTGCTGGAACGATCCGGGCGACCAGCGATCGGCGAGATCGTGCAGCCCGGCGTCGATCAGGGTGATCGCGTCGTTAAACTTCACGACGCCGCTGCATGGCTGGCGGCGATACTGCGGTGAGCGCCGCGCTCTGGCGCAGGCCGCGCACTCACAGCCCCATGCGGGAACGCCCTGTGCGCCGCCAGTGCCAGTAAGTGTGAGGGTCAGGCTCATGTTACAGCGCCTTGGTGAAGCGGAAATGGCTCTGCTCGTAGCCTTCGCGCAGATAGAAACGGTGCGCGTCGTGGCGCTTCACGTTGGTGGAAAGCTCGGTCATTTCGGCCCCGGCCTGGCGGGCTTCTTCTTCTGCCCATGCCAGTAATTTACTGCCGATGTTCAGACCGCGCGCCTGCGGCATCACCACCAGTTCCTGAATTTCGCCGATCCAGTTGACATGATGCAGATGAAACTGCAAATGCAGGCCGATCATGCCGACAACTTCGCCATCCAGCAGCGCCAAATGGTAGCGCATGTTCGGGTCGCGCAGATTGGCGTTAAACCCCACGCGAAACGCGTGGTGGTCAAACTCCGCCTGTTTTAGCTCACAAATCAGCGCGTAAACTGCGTCGGTGTCGTACTGCGTAGCCGGGCGAAGCTCACAAGCAGGCATGGTGTTTCTCCTTCTGATGAATCAGCGTCAGCAGCTTGTCGACCGACTGGCGCAGGCTGCCGTCATTATTGAGCGTAAGACAATCCTGAGGAGTATAGCGGGCAGCGCGTGCCAGTCGGGCGTTAATTTCACTGGCATTTTCACGACCACGGTTTTCGAGGCGCTGGCGCAGGATCTCCGGCGAAACCTGTAAACAAACGGGCAGCAGCGCCGATTGATAGCGCGCCCGCGCCTGCGGCAGATGGGCGCGTGAGCCGTTGACCACCACGTCAAATCCAGCGTGCAGCCAGAGGTCAATCTCGACGCCGATGCCATAATACAGGCCGTTGGCGTGCCAGCTTAAGGCCAGAAGGTTCTGCCCCGCGCGGGTAAAAAACTCCTGCTCGCTCAGGGCGATATGGTTTTCACTTCCGGCGCTGGCGGCGCGCGTGATGTAGCGATGCGCTACCAGTAGCTGAGTTTGTTCCCGCTGGCGGAGTTCCGTCAACAGACTGTCTTTTCCGGAGCCAGAGGCCCCCATTAACCAAATCAGTTTTCCCGTCATCAGAACACCCTTTTACCCTGACGCCAGACGTGGTCGATATGAATGTGGTTGCCCTTGCGATGCGCCAGCACCAGGTCGGCGCGTATGCCCTCCCCAATCACCCCGCGATCCTGAAGATTGAGCGCCTGGGCCGGATTTTTGGTCACCAGCTTCACCGCCTGCGTCAGCGTAAAGCGGTTGCTCTCGTCGTCGGCGACGCGAAATGCCGCATCGAGCAGGCTGGCGGGGTAGTAGTCGGAAGAGAGGATATCCAGCAGGCCAAGCTGCGCCAGTTCACTGGCCGCCACGTTGCCGGAGTGCGAACCGCCGCGCACGATATTCGGCGCGCCCATCAGCACGTTCATACCATGCCTGCGCGAAGCTTCCGCCGCTTCAAACGTGGTGGGAAATTCGGCGATCACGCTGCCAAGCTGGTGGGATTCGGCAACGTGGGCGTGCGTGGCGTCATCGTGGCTGGCGAGGGCAATTTGTCGCGCGCGGCACAGGGCGGCGATGGATTCGCGATTAGGCTGTGACCAGCGTGCGGCAAGCGCCAGTTGCTCTTCTTCGTACTGCTGCATCTGCGCATCGGTGAGCGAGTATTTGCCCTGATAATATTCGCGATACTTCTCGCGGTTGGCGAACTGGCGCTGTCCCGGCGAGTGATCCATCAGCGACACCAGCGTCACCGGCTCGCGCTGCACCAGTTTTTCAAACAGTGGCAGCGTGGTGTGATGCGGCAGTTCGCAGCGCAGGTGCAGGCGGTGCTCGGCGCGGTTGACGCCGCGTTTCTGCGTCTCTTCAATGGCGTTGATCATCTTCTCCAGATTCTCCAGCCGATCGCCGCCGTCGCGCACGTCGCCAATCGCCACCGCGTCCAGCACGGTGGTGATGCCGCTCGCCACCATCAGCGCATCGTGGCTGCTCATCGCCGAGTGGGCGGGCCAGTCGACCTTCGGGCGCGGGGTGAAGAATTTATCCAGATTATCGGTATGCAGCTCAATCAGCCCCGGCAGTAGCCAGCCACCTTCGCCGTCCATCGCTTCCGGCTGGCGGCTCTGGCTTTCGGCAAAGGCGCGGATTTCGCCATCCTGTACTTCCAGTGAACCGTGCACCACTTCATTTTCCAGCACCAGTTTGACGTTATTGATAATCATGAAGAGGCTCCCATCGGGTGCAGGCGGTCGGCGACGTCATTGCGTACGGCTTCGTCATGGAAGATACCGACGATGGCCGCGCCACGGGCTTTGGCTTCGCGGATCAGTTCCACTACGGCGGCGCTGTTTTTAGCGTCCAGCGAGGCGGTAGGTTCGTCGAGCAGCAGAATCGGATAGTCGACGATAAAGCCACGGGCGATGTTGACGCGCTGCTGTTCGCCGCCGGAGAAGGTCGATGGTGCCAGGTGCCACAGGCGTTCAGGCACGTTCAGGCGGGTGAGCAGACGCGCGGCTTTAGCGGCGCAGGCTTCACGCGGTACGCCGGTATCGAGCAGAGGCTGCATCACCACTTCCAGTGCCGAAATACGCGGGATGACGCGCAGAAACTGGCTCACCCAGCCGATGGTGGTTTTGCGGATCTCCACCACTTTGCGGGCTGGCGCGGTGACCAGGTCTACCCATTCCTCACCGTGTTTGATCTGGATTTGCCCTTCGTCGGGCAGATAGTTGGCGTACAGCGAGCGCAGCAGGGTTGATTTTCCGCTGCCGGAGTGGCCGTGAAGCACCACGCATTCGCCTGCGTTGACGGTGAGCGAGGCACGGTTGAGGACGGGCAGGTGCACGCCGTTTTGCTGGTGCAGGATGAAGGTTTTACTGACGTTTTGTACGTTAATCATTTTTCGCCTCGTTGTTCGGGTGTCGGATGCGACGCTGACGCGTCTTATCCGACCTACGGGGAGCGCATTTGTCGGCCGGATAAGGCGTTTACGCCGTATCCGGCACTGGCTCAATTCTGCAAAACCGATGACACCAGCAGCTGGGTATATGGATGGTGAGGGTCGTCGAGCACGCGGTCGGTTAACCCACTCTCCACTACTTGCCCCTGCTTCATCACCAGCAAACGGTCCGCCAGCAAGCGGGCGACGCCCAGATCGTGGGTGACAATCACCACCGCCAGATTCAGCTCCACCACCAGACCGCGCAGCAGATCGAGCAGGCGCGCCTGTACCGATACATCCAGCCCGCCGGTCGGTTCATCCATAAACACCAGCTTCGGATGCGTCACCAGGTTGCGGGCAATCTGCAAACGTTGCTGCATACCGCCGGAAAAGGTGGTCGGCAGGTCGTCGATCCGGTTGGAGGGAATCTCCACCTCCTCCAGCCACTTCTGCGCGGTGGCGCGAATATCGCCGTAATGACGCGCCCCGGTCGCCATCAGCCGCTCGCCGATATTGCCGCCTGCCGACACCTGGCGGCGCAGGCCGTCGAGTGGATGCTGATGCACCACGCCCCATTCGGTGCGCAGCAGGCGACGGCGGTCGGCCTCGCTCATGCCATAGAGGGAACGGTTTTCATAGTGAATCTCCCCTTGCTGCGGCGTCAGACGCGCGGAAATTGATTTCAGCAGCGTGGTCTTCCCGGAGCCGGATTCCCCGACGATGCCCAGCACTTCCCCCGGCCATAAATCAAAAGAGACATCGCTAAAGCCTTTGCCCGGCGCGTAAAGGTGGGTCAGGTTATTGACCGAAAGTAACGGTTGATTCATTGGTTTTTTGCCTCGCTCTGTTGGCGGCAATAATCGGTATCGGAGCAGACAAACATGCGGTTTCCGGCGTCATCCAGCACCACTTCATCAAGATAGCTGTGGGTCGATCCGCAGATGGCGCATGGCTCATTCCACTGCTGAACGGTGAACGGGTGATCGTCGAAATCGAGGCTTTCCACGCGGGTAAACGGCGGCACCGCATAGATGCGCTTCTCGCGCCCTGCGCCGAACAGCTGCAGGGCGGGCATCATGTCCATTTTCGGGTTATCGAATTTCGGGATCGGCGACGGGTCCATCACGTAGCGCCCGTTCACCTTCACCGGATAAGCATAGGTGGTGGCGATATGACCGAAGCGGGCGATATCTTCATACAGTTTCACCTGCATCACGCCGTACTCCTCCAGCGCGTGCATAGTGCGGGTCTCCGTTTCGCGCGGCTCGATAAAGCGCAGCGGTTCCGGGATTGGCACCTGGAAGATAATGATCTGATCTTCGGTCAGCGGCGTTTCGGGGATGCGGTGACGCGTCTGGATAAGCGTCGCATCGTCCGTACGTTCAGTGGTGTTTACCCCGGTCACGCGCTTAAAGAAGTTGCGAATCGACACGGCGTTGGTGGTGTCATCCGCACCCTGGTCAATCACCTTCAACACGTCGCTTTCGCCAATCACGCTGGCGGTAAGCTGGATACCACCAGTTCCCCAGCCGTATGGCATCGGCATCTCGCGCCCGCCAAACGGCACCTGATAACCGGGGATCGCCACCGCTTTTAAGATGGCGCGGCGGATCATGCGTTTGGTCTGCTCGTCGAGGTAAGCAAAGTTGTAGCCGCTCAGATTAGCCATGGTTCTGCTCCTGTTGCAGACGTTTGAGTAGCTCCAGTTCGGCCTGGAAATCGACGTAGTGGGGGAGTTTGAGGTGCGAGACAAAGCCTGCGGCTTCGACGTTGTCGGCATGCGCCAGCACGAACTCTTCATCCTGTGCCGGGCCTGTCGCGTGCTCGCCGTACTCCGGGGCTTGTAGAGCGCGGTCAACCAGCGCCATTGCCATCGCTTTGCGCTCGCTCATGCCGAACACCAGCCCGTAGCCGCGCGTGAAGTGCGGCGGCTCATCCGGCGGGTCGATAAAACCGTTGACCATTTCACACTCAGTTATCAGCAGTTCGCCGACGTTCACCGCAAATCCCAGCTCTTCCGGCACAATCGACACGTCGATATAGCCGCTGCGGATTTCGCCTGCGAACGGATGATTGCGTCCGTAACCGCGTTGGGTGGAGTAGGCCAGCGCCAGCAAATAGCCTTCGTCTCCGCGCATGAGCTGCTGCAAACGGGAAGAACGTGAGCAGGGGTAAACCGGCGGCGTGCGGGTGATGTCATCCGGCTGTGCGCCGCTATCCTCTTCAAACTTCGCCAGCCCCTGACGCGCCAGCAGGCTGAAAACGTGCGGCGACGGCTGTTGTGCGCTGTCGGCGGTGGTCAGCGTCGGCGCTTCGCCGTTTGCCAGCAGGGTGAAATCGAGCAGGCGATGGGTGTAGTCGTAGGTTGGGCCAAGCAGCTGGCCGCCGGGAATATCTTTATAAACCGCTGAAATACGCCGTTCGAGACGCATCTCCGTGGTGTCGAGCGGCTCGCTTACCGCCAGCTTCGCCAGCGTGGTGCGGTAGGCGCGTAGCAGGAAAATCGCTTCGACGTTATCGCCGCTGGCCTGTTTCAGCGCCAGCGCCGCCAGTTCGCGGTCGGCAATGCCGCCTTCGGTCATCACGCGATCTACTGCAAGATTAAGCTGCTGTTCAATCTGGGCGACGCTCAGTTCAGGCAAATCGGTATTGCCCCGGCGTCGGCTCTCTTGCAGGGCGTGGGCGGCGTCGATCGCCTTTTCGCCCCCTTTCACGGCAACGTACATCAGCACACCTCCACATGAGTGGTTCGCGGGATAGCCAGCAGGCGCTCGCCGCAGGTCAGGATCAGGTCGATGCCGAGCGGGAACGGGTGCGGGCGCTCGGTAAGTTCGTGCAGAATGCACTCCGGCAGCTGCGGAGCGATCATTCGTTCTTCGGCAATACCCGCGCCAGTAAGGCGCAGCATGCGCCCGCCGCTCAGGCTGACGACCTGTAAAATCAGCGTCGCGCCCGCTTCTGGCGCAACAGCGGTGCCGCTGGAAAGGGCGTTAAGCTGTTCGCTGGAAATCGCCTCATCCGTTACCGCGAAGGTCGCCAGTTCCGGCTGATTGACCAGCGGCGCGTTGGTATGAAAACGCAGGCTCTGGCTGACGATATCGTTACTTAATGGCGCAGAAAGCCACACCGGCGTGTCGTTATCGGCCAGCGTCAGCAGCACGCTGGTGGTGGCGATATTCAGCGGCTGCCAGCCGCGTTTGAGCTGATGCAGGGCGACAATCACGCCCGGCTCGCTCATGGCCTTTAACAGGCGACGAAAACTGTGCTGGGCATCCTGCACAGGAAGCATAAAAGCGGTTTCCAGGGTCATGCGTTATCTCCGCGAACCATCGTAAAGAAGTCGACCCGGCTGGCGTTCACTTCGGCCTGGCGTGCGGCAATGCGTGCCATACGGTCAGCGTCCAGCGGGGCAATAAGGGTTTCTGATAAGTTTTGAAAATGGCGGGTTTGCTGCATCAGCGCGTCAATCAGCGCGCAGCGTTCGGCGTGCTGTTTGTCGCGCCCCAGCACCCAGCTGTAGCCGAGCGTGCCGTCAGTCAGGCGTACGGTGGCGCGGGTGAGCGTGGCGTCGCCAGCAAAAAAGCGTTCGCCGGTGCCACCCATCCGCGCCTGAATCTGCACCAGGCCGGTTTCAGCGGCGCGGATTACTTCATAGTCGGCAGTGATGTTCAGCGCCTTCAGGCGGGCTGCCAGTTCAGCCGGTTGGCTGTGTGCCAGTACGGACATCCAGTGCTGGCGAGTCGCGGTATCTGCGTGCATTCAGTGCTCCATAGTGAATTCAATCATGTCGGCGCGCGTCAGGCTGACGGAGTACTCCGCCGGGCTGCTTTCACCGTCACGGTGGTTAAGGGTGCGCACGCACAGCAGCGGCGACATATTCGGGATTTCAAGACGCTGGCACTCTTTGGCCTGGGCGCGGCGGGCGCTGATCCGCGTCTGGCTGCGGCGCAGCGCAATCCCCGTTTGCTCGCGCAGAAAATCGTGCAGCGAGCCGCTGTCGAAGCGTTGCAGCGTCGGCCAGAGGGTGAGGTCCGCAAAGTAGTGGTCGATTAAACAGAGCGCGACGCCGTTGACCCGGCGCAGGGTGCGCAGGTGGATAACGTTCTCGCCCTCGGTTATCCCCAGCGCGTCAGCGACGTGACCGGAGGCCGGGCGCAGCACAGACAGCAGTTTTTCGCTGGTGGGATGGCTGCCCTGATCCAGCAGGTTCTGGCTAAAACGCGCCTGGGCGTTGAGCGGGTAATCGAACGGGCGCATCAGCACCAGCACGCCGACGCCCTGACGGCGCTGTACCCAGCCTTTTTCCACCAGTTGGTCGATGGCGCGGCGCAGGGTGTGGCGGTTCACCTCAAAGCGCGCCGCCAGTTGCTGCTCGGCGGGAAGATAGTCGCCGCAGCGGTAGTGTTGACGAAGCTCCTGCTCAAGTTTTGCGGCTATCTCCTGATAGCGTGTTGGGTAGCTGGTCGGATGTGTAGACAAGTGCATAGATATCAATGCCTCGCTTATCAGATAAAGTGCTTACGCAACCGTTGAGAGAGGAAATCCAGCAGGCTGACCGTGACGATAATCAGCACCATCAGGGCGCAGGTTTGCTGGAACTGGAAACCGCGAATCGCTTCCCACAGGGTGACGCCGATCCCGCCAGCGCCGACCATGCCAACAACGGTGGCCGAACGGACGTTGGATTCGAAGCGATAGAGGGAGTAGGAGATCAGCAGCGGCATCACCTGTGGCAGCACGCCGTAGAGGATCTCTTCCAGCTTGTTGGCACCGGTGGCGCGAATGCCTTCCACCGGGCCGGGTTCAATCGCTTCCACCGCTTCGGAAAGCAGCTTGGAGAGCACGCCGGTGGTGTGGATAAACAGCGCCAGCACGCCAGCGAACGGGCCAAGGCCGACGGCGACCACGAACAGCATGGCGAAGACCATTTCGTTAATGGCGCGGCAGGCGTCCATCAGGCGGCGTACGGGCTGGTAAACCCACCACGGCACCAGGTTTTCGGCGCTCATCAGACCGAAGGGGATGGAGAGAACCACCGCCAGCGCGGTGCCCCAGACGGCGATTTGCAGCGTGACGGCCATTTCGGTGAGGTAATCCTGCCACTGGCTGAAATCGGGCGGGAAGAAGTCGGCAGCGAACGTCGCCATGTTGCCGCCGTCTTTAATCAGCGTGAGCGGGGCCATTTCCGCGCCCTGCCACGAGACGACCAGCACGGCGAGAACAATGGCCCAGCTCAGAAGCGAGAACCAGCTGCGCTTGGGTGGGGCGATGGTGATGGTTTGCATATATTGCTCCGTTTAATGTTTTCTCCCTCTCCCTGTGGGAGAGGGGACCGATCGAGCACATTACTGCACCGCTTTACTCACCGAACTCATCGCGCTTAACGCGTTGTTCAGGCGGTCCAGGTCATCCAGTTGCGCCTGAATGGCGCTAGTTTTTGCCAGCTTGTCCTGCTCATTCAGCCCTTTATTGCCTTTCACGCCCTGCATCTCTTTAAACAGCGCGAGCTGGCGAATCGGCACCAGTTGCAGGTCGCTGGAGGCGCGGAACGGGGCCCAGCCCAGGCGTTCCAGCACCGCTTTCTCTTCCGGCGTTTTGCCGTAATTCATAAAGAAGTCGTAGATCTTGTCTTTGGTGGTTTCGGAAAGATTCTTGCGCCAGACGATCGGATCGCCTGGGATCAGCGGCGACTTCCAGATCACCTTCAGTTCTTTGAGCTTCTCTGGCGCGGAGGTTTTCAGCTTGTCGAGGTTTTCGGTGTTGTTGGTCGCCACATCCACCTGCTTGTTGGCGACGGCCAGCGCGTTGGTTTCATGCCCGGCGTTGACGGTGCGCTTGAAGTCGCTGGCGGAGATATTGTTTTTGGCGAAGACGTAGTAGCCGGGGACGAGGAAGCCAGAGGTGGAGTTAGGATCGCCATTGCCGAAGGTGAGATCTTTACGCTTCGCCAGCAGATCGTTCAGGTTGTTGATCGGACTGTCTTTGTTGACGATCAACACGCTCCAGTAACCCGGCGATCCATCCGCTGCGACCGTCTGGGCGAAGACCTGACCGTTGGCGCGATCCACCGCTTCCATCGCCGACAGATTGCCGTACCAGGCGATATCCACTTTATTGAAGCGCATCCCCTGGATAATGCCCGCGTAGTCCGGGGCAAAGAAGGCGTTGACCTTTACGCCCAGCTTCTTCTCCATATCCTGTAAGAACGGCGTCCATTGCGGTTTCAGGTTTTGCTGTGATTCCGTTGAAATAATGCCGAAATTCAGCGCCTTTTCCTGCTCTTCGGCGTGCGCCGGGCTTAACAGGGTGCTGAGGCTGAACATGCTGGTGAAGGCCAGCGAGGCAATTATCTTAGCGTTCATTCGTTTTCCTCAATGATGGGGATGTCAGGCAGCTTTCGCGTTCTCTTCGACGCGGTTGATGCTGCGATAGAGATGATCAAAGCGTTCGTTATCAAACTGTTGGCTGCTGCCGTCGTAGAAGACGTGCCCCTGACGCAGGGCGACGATGCGTTCGCAGTAGCGCAGGGCGTAATCCACCTGATGCAGCGTGACGACCACGGTGATGCCGTCGTTCTGGTTGATGTCGCGCAGGGTGTCCATCACGATGCGCGCTGATTCCGGGTCCAGCGAGGCGATGGGTTCATCGGCCAGAATCACCTTCGCCTGCTGCATCAGCGCACGGGCAATCGCCACACGCTGCTGCTGTCCGCCGGAGAGGGTGGAAACGCGCTGATGGGCAAAGTGCACCATGCCAACGCGGGTCAGCGCCTGTAACGCGCGCTGTTTCTGCTCGCGAGTGAAGTAGCTAAAACAGGTGCGCCAGAATGGCGTGCTGCCGAGCGCGCCAATCAGCACGTTCTCCAGTACGCTCAGGCGATTCACCAGGTTGAATTGTTGGAAGATGTAGCCGGTGTTGGCGCGGCTTTTGCGGATATCGCGGGCCAGGCGGCCTTCGCGCTGGACTGTGCGGCCCAGCAGCTCGATATGGCTACCGGCAGATTTATCGCCGGTAATCAAACCGCTTAAGTGACGTAAAAGGGTGGATTTGCCGGAACCCGACGGCCCAAGCAGAGCCACCATTTCACCGTGATGAATGTTCAGATCAACCGCGTGCAGCGCCTGATGCTGATTGAAGGTTTTGGCGAGCTTCTCGACACGGATAATCGTTTGCATGATGCAGCCTCCCTAAAAAAGTGGCTCCATCGTGGCGGATTATTGTGACGATTTTGTTAACTAAAAGTGACTAACGGATGAAGAGTTAACGAGATTTCGATGACAGTGCGGGAGGGCGGCCCTCCCGGCGGGTTAGTGCGTTGGTTGTTGTTTGACGACATTAATCATCCACGGTACGCCAAATTTATCGGTGACTTTGCCGAAGCCATGCGCCCAGAAAGTTTCCTGCCAGGCCATTTCGATTTTTCCGTTAGCGGCAAGGTTGTCAAACCAGCGTTTTCCTTCTTCGACCTGTTGCGAATCGAGCACCAGCGTAAAGCCGGAGTAGCTGGCTTTTCCTGACGGTATAGCATCGCTCATCATGATATCGCTTCCGGCAATGCGCACATTGGCGTGGGCGATGGCGGTATCGGGAAATTGCATTCCGGAAGGGCAGTTCTTGGCGCTGTCCTGCGCTGATTTTGGCATTTCGCCGAAGCTGATTTTATAGAGCAGTTCAGCGCCCAACGTACGTTGATAATAAGCAATTGCGTCGGCACAGTTACCGGCAAAAGAGAGGTAGGGACTTAACGGCATGATGGTGACCTCAGTTAAGAGAAGCCACTTAAGTGTAGTTCGAAATTTATACAGATGAGAGGGAAGCCTGATAAGACGCGGTCAGCGTCGCATCAGGCAGTCGGCATCGTTGCCGGATGCGGCGCGAGCGCCTTATCCGGCTTACCGATCACAATACAATCAGTTCTTTTTCACAAACTCAGATTTCAGTTTCATCGGACCAAAACCGTCGATTTTGCAATCGATGTTATGGTCGCCTTCAACCAGGCGGATGTTTTTCACTTTGGTGCCAATTTTCAGCATCGAAGAGCTACCTTTCACCTTCAGATCTTTAATGATGGTAACGCTGTCGCCGTCAGCCAGCAGATTGCCGTTAGCATCTTTAACGATCAGCTCGTCGCTTTCCTGTGCAGGTTCTGCGTCGTTCCATTCGTAGGCACATTCCGGGCAGATGTACATGCCGTTATCTTCGTAGGTGTATTCGGAGTTGCATTTTGGGCAGTGTGGTAATGACATGTGGATTTCCTCAAAAGTCAGCAGGGCAAAAGCGCCAAAAAACGGCAGATTGCCGAAAAAGGCCGCAATTATACACAAAATCCCTGAGTTTGTCGGGGGTACTGCTGATTTTAGACGACGATCGTTTTCATTTGAAAGGAAACGCAAAAAGAAAATAATCTTTTTGCCTCCATTTATTATTTAAGATAAGGTTAATGCTCTACTTGTTCTTTTTTTAATTCAAATGATATTTTTATCTTTCTGACGTTTTAAACGTATCGGAAGACGTTATTTATTCTAATAAAAAACAACACTCTAAATATAAAATTATTTCTTGCAGTAATTATAAAAGCCGAAAACAGAACTCAAAAACAATCTGGCTAAATAAAAGTAACAAAATTTGCTTTAAGGAAGAATTTTCTATGTACACACAGACCCTGTATGAGTTAAGTCAGGAGGCTGAACGCCTGTTACAGCTTTCTCGCCAACAGTTGCAGTTACTGGAAAAAATGCCTCTCTCTGTCCCCGGAGACGATGCGCCACAACTGGCTTTACCCTGGAGTCAGCCTAATATCGCCGAACGTCACGCGATGCTGAATAATGAGTTGCGTAAAATTTCCCGACTGGAAATGGTGCTGGCGATTGTCGGTACCATGAAAGCAGGGAAATCAACCACCATTAATGCCATTGTTGGTACGGAGGTTTTGCCTAATCGTAATCGCCCAATGACTGCGCTGCCGACGCTTATTCGCCATACGCCCGGGCAAAAGGAACCGGTACTGCATTTTTCACATGTCGCGCCAATCGATTGTTTAATTCAAAAATTACAACAGCGCCTGCGTGATTGCGATATTAAGCATCTGACCGATGTGCTGGAAATAGATAAAGATATGCGTGCGCTTATGCAGCGGATCGAAAATGGCGTCGCTTTCGAAAAATATTATCTGGGTGCCCAGCCTATTTTTCATTGTCTGAAAAGTTTGAATGATTTGGTGCGACTGGCGAAGGCGCTGGACGTCGATTTTCCTTTTTCTGCTTACGCCGCCATTGAGCATATTCCCGTGATTGAAGTGGAGTTTGTCCATCTGGCGGGGCTGGAGAGTTATCCCGGTCAGTTGACGTTACTGGATACCCCCGGGCCAAATGAAGCCGGGCAACCGCATCTGCAAAAAATGCTTAACCAGCAGCTGGCTCGCGCCTCGGCGGTACTGGCGGTGCTGGATTATACGCAACTGAAATCGATCTCCGATGAAGAGGTCCGTGAGGCGATTTTGGCGGTGGGGCAATCGGTGCCGCTGTATGTGCTGGTCAATAAGTTCGATCAACAGGATCGTAACAGTGACGACGCCGACCAGGTGCGGGCACTGATTTCCGGGACGCTGATGAAAGGCTGTATTACGCCACAGCAGATATTTCCGGTGTCGTCGATGTGGGGCTACCTGGCGAATCGGGCGCGCCATGAGTTAGCCAACAACGGTAAGTTACCACCGCCAGAGCAACAACGCTGGGTGGAAGATTTTGCCCATGCCGCGCTCGGCAGGCGCTGGCGTCATGCCGATCTGGCTGACTTCGAACATATTCGTCATGCTGCCGATCAGTTGTGGGAAGATTCGCTGTTCGCCCAGCCAATTCAGGCGTTGCTTCATGCCGCTTACGCTAACGCCTCGTTGTATGCTCTGCGATCTGCCGCGCATAAACTGTTGAATTACGCGCAGCAGGCGCGGGAATACCTGGATTTTCGTGCGCACGGGTTAAACGTCGCTTGTGAACAATTGCGGCAAAATATCCATCAGATCGAAGAAAGTTTGCAGCTATTGCAACTCAATCAGGCGCAGGTGAGCGGCGAGATTAAACATGAAATCGAGCTGGCCCTGACCTCCGCCAACCACTTTCTGCGTCAACAGCAAGATGCGCTGAATGCGCAGTTAGCCGCCTTGTTTCAGGATGATTCGGAGCCGTTAAGCGAGATTCGTACCCGCTGTGAGACACTGTTACAGACGGCGCAGAACACCATTAGTCGCGACTTTACGCTGCGTTTTGCCGAGCTGGAATCCACCCTTTGCCGGGTGTTAACCGATGTTATTCGCCCCATTGAGCAACAAATCAAAATGGAATTGAGCGAGTCAGGGTTTCGTCCTGGGTTTCATTTTCCTGTTTTTCACGGCGCAGTTCCCCACTTCAACACTCGCCAGCTGTTCAGTGAAGTCATTTCGCGCCAGGAAGCAACGGACGAGCAGAGCACGCGTTTAGGCGTTGTGCGTGAGACTTTTTCGCGCTGGTTGAATCAGCCCGACTGGGGACGGGGAAATGAGAAATCCCCGACAGAGACGGTTGATTACAGTGTGTTGCAACGAGCATTAAGCGCAGAAGTCGATCTTTATTGCCAACAAATGGCTAAAGTTCTGGCAGAGCAGGTCGATGAATCTGTTACGGCAGGCATGAATACTTTTTTCGCTGAGTTCGCTTCATGTTTGACGGAATTACAGACGCGTTTACGCGAAAGCCTGGCTCTGCGTCAACAAAATGAATCGGTGGTCAGGCTGATGCAGCAGCAATTGCAGCAGGCTGTGATGACTCACAGCTGGATTTACACCGACGCTCAGCTGTTACGCGATGATATTCAAACACTTTTCACGGCAGAACGATATTGACCAAGACGTTACTGGACGGCCCCGGTCGCGTGCTGGAGTCGGTTCATCCGCGCTTTTTAGTGGATCTGGCGCAGGGCGATGATGCCCGCCATCCACAAGCCCATCAGCAGCAGTTTCGTGAACGACTGATGCAGGAACTTCTTGCGCGTGTGCAGCTTCAGGCATGGACGAACGGCGGGATGTTAAATGCGCCGCTTAGCCTGCGTCTGACATTGGTGGAAAAACTGGCTTCGATGCTGGATCCAGGTCATCTGGCGCTGACGCAGATCGCGCAACATCTGGCGCTGCTGCAAAAAATGGATCACCGCCAGCACTCTGCTTTCCCGGAGCTCCCCCAGCAAATTGCCGCCTTGTATGAGTGGTTTTCAGCCCGTTGTCGCTGGAAGGAAAAGGCGTTAACGCAACGAGGCCTACTGGTGCAGGCAGGTGATCAGAGCGAGCAAATTTTTACCCGCTGGCGTGCTGGGGCGTATAACGCCTGGTCGTTGCCTGGGCGCTGTTTTATCGTTCTGGAGGAGTTGCGCTGGGGGGCATTTGGCGATGCCTGCCGTCTGGGAAGCCCGCAAGCGGTGGCGTTGTTGCTGGGTGATTTGCGCGAGAAAGCGACACAACATCTGGCAGAGAGTATCAATGCGGCACCGACCACGCGTCACTATTACCATCAGTGGTTTGCCTCTTCGACCATTCCGACGGGCGGGGATCATGCTGATTTTTTAAGTTGGCTGGGAAAGTGGACCACGGCAGATAAACAACCCGTTTGCTGGTCAGTGACCCAACGCTGGCAAACTGTCGCGCTGGGGATGCCACGACTCTGTTCAGCGCAGCGTCTGGCGGGGGCAATGGTCGAGGAAATCTTCTCTGTAAATTTGGTGTAAATAATCAGTTACATCAATGAGTCCTAAACGAAATCCATGTGTGAAGTTGATCACAAATTTAAACACTGGTAGGGTAAAAAGGTCATTAACTGCCCAATTCAGGCGTCAACTGGTTTGATTGTACATTCCTTAACCGGAGGGTGTAAGCAAACCCGCTACGCTTGTTACAGAGATTGCATCCTGCAATTCCCGCTCCCCTTTTGCGGCCGTCGCGCTGATTTTTCTGGCGTTTGCGGAAATGGGCCAACTCTGCGAGGAAAGCTATGCTGAAAAGGAAAAAAGTAAAACCGATTACCCTTCGTGATGTCACCATTATTGATGACGGTAAACTGCGTAAAGCCATTACCGCAGCATCACTGGGTAATGCAATGGAATGGTTCGATTTTGGTGTTTATGGTTTTGTTGCTTACGCATTAGGTAAAGTTTTTTTCCCGGGGGCTGACCCCAGCGTGCAGATGGTTGCTGCACTTGCCACTTTCTCCGTTCCCTTTCTGATTCGACCGCTTGGTGGACTCTTCTTTGGTATGTTGGGCGATAAATATGGTCGCCAGAAGATCCTCGCTATCACTATTGTGATTATGTCGATCAGTACGTTCTGTATTGGCTTAATACCGTCCTACGACACGATTGGTATTTGGGCACCGATTTTGCTGTTGATCTGTAAGATGGCACAAGGTTTCTCGGTTGGTGGTGAATATACCGGGGCGTCGATATTTGTTGCGGAATACTCACCTGACCGTAAACGTGGATTTATGGGCAGCTGGCTGGACTTCGGTTCTATTGCCGGGTTTGTGCTGGGTGCGGGCGTGGTGGTGTTAATTTCGACCATTGTCGGCGAAGCGAACTTCCTCGACTGGGGCTGGCGTATTCCGTTCTTTATTGCTCTGCCGTTAGGGATTATCGGGCTTTACCTGCGCCATGCGCTGGAAGAGACTCCGGCGTTCCAGCAGCATGTTGATAAACTGGAACAGGGCGACCGCGAAGGTTTGCAGGATGGCCCGAAAGTCTCGTTTAAAGAGATTGCCACCAAACACTGGCGCAGCCTGTTGACATGTATTGGTCTGGTAATTGCCACCAACGTGACTTACTACATGTTGCTGACCTATATGCCGAGTTATTTGTCGCATAACCTGCATTACTCCGAAGACCACGGGGTGCTGATTATTATCGCTATTATGATCGGTATGCTGTTTGTCCAGCCGGTGATGGGCTTGCTGAGTGACCGTTTTGGCCGTCGTCCGTTTGTGCTACTTGGTAGTGTTGCACTGTTTGTGTTGGCGATCCCGGCGTTTATTCTGATTAACAGTAACGTCATCGGCCTGATTTTTGCCGGGTTACTGATGCTGGCGGTGATCCTTAACTGCTTTACGGGCGTTATGGCTTCTACCTTGCCAGCGATGTTCCCGACGCATATCCGATACAGCGCGCTGGCGGCGGCATTTAATATTTCGGTGCTGGTTGCCGGTCTGACGCCAACACTGGCGGCCTGGCTGGTCGAAAGCTCGCAGAATCTGATGATGCCTGCCTATTACCTGATGGTAGTGGCGGTGGTTGGTTTAATCACCGGCGTAACCATGAAAGAGACGGCAAATCGTCCGTTGAAAGGTGCGACACCGGCGGCGTCAGATATACAGGAAGCGAAGGAAATTCTCGTCGAGCATTACGATAATATCGAGCAGAAAATCGATGATATTGACCACGAGATTGCCGATTTGCAGGCGAAACGTACTCGCCTGGTGCAGCAACATCCGCGAATTGATGAATAAGCTGAAACGGATGGCCTGATGTGACGCTGTCTTATCAGGCCAATTGAAGTCTTAAGGTTCACTTAATCTCTGACGCGCATACTCTCCTCCAGGTTAACGGAGGAGAGTGCAATGAAAAACCGTGTTTATGAAAGTTTAACTACCGTGTTCAGCGTGCTGGTGGTCAGCAGCTTTCTTTATATCTGGTTTGCCACGTACTGATCTTTCTTCAGCCGTACCCAGGCCCGCGTGCCGGAAGTCTCTTGCCGGTTTTGCAGGAAAAACTGCCCGTGATGCAACTGTGTAATGCGGCTGACAATACTTAACCCCAGACCAATCCCGCCATAACGGCTGTCCATACGTACAAACGCTTTACTCAACTCCCCGCATTTACTCTCATCAATACCCGGTCCTTCATCTTCAACGGCCATGACCGCTCCGCCATCTTCTTGCAGCTTAATCATAATGTTGCTGCCTTGCGGGCTGTAACGATGGGCGTTTTCTACCAGGTTTCGCAATAACATCCGCAGCAGGGTTGCATCACCCTGAACGGTGATGTCGGCGGCGCTCTCTGGCAATAGCAGGGTTTGCTGTCGCTGGTCGAGCATGGTACTGAGTTCGTCATACGAGGGGAGAATGACATCTTCCAGCAGTTTTACATGTTGATAATTACCGGAAGAAAATGACTGTCCGGCACGCGCCAGTTGCAGCAGCTGGGAGACACTCTCCATCATCTGATCAAGTCGAGCCACTAACGGTGCTACATCAATGTGATGCGTTTTCGCCAGCAGTTCCAGATGCAAACGCACCCCCGCCAGTGGCGTTCGCAGTTCGTGCGCGACGTCAGCGGTAAACAACCTTTCGTTATCCAGCGTGCTGGTCAGGCGACTGACCAGATCGTTCAACGCCGAAACCACCGCTTCGATTTCGAGGGTGGCGCTGTGAATGGCAATAGGCGTTAAGTTGTCGGCGGTGCGCGCTTCCAGCTCTTTTTGCAGCTCCGCCAGCGGCCGGGTGATGCGGCGTACCGCCTGATAGCAGATAAATAGCGTCAGGCTGACCATAAAGACGCCGGGGACGATCAGGCTGGCGACCGCCTCGCGGATCTCACGCATGATGTGGCGATCGTTGTTGCGATTGTCGCGTAGCGCCTGCTCAAACAGCTGAATCTGCTCGGTACTTTCATGCCATAGCCAGAAGACGCTGATCAGCTCAAACACCAACAAAATGGCCCCAATGGTCAATATCAGCCGTTGGCGCAGCGATATTGGTCGGCGCAGAAAACGCATCAGATTCAATTAGTTTTCCTCATTCGCGACCAGCATATAGCCAAAGCCGCGCACGGTGCGGATACGGGCTTTGCCCACTTTGTCGCGCAGATTGTGGATATGCACTTCCAGGGTGTTGGTCGAGGGTTCATTGTCCCAGTTATAGATGTCGTTGTAGAGAATTTCCCGATGCACCGGACTGCCTGCTTTGAGCATTAACCGTGACAGCAGAGCATATTCTTTGGGCGTCAGAATCAACTCTTCACCGCCCATCCATACCTGACGGCGACCCATATTCAGCGTCAGATTGCCAACAATCAGCTCACTTTCGCCCTGATTATTATGGCGTCGTAGCAGGGCGCGGATACGGGCGTGTAACTCTTCCAGCGCAAAAGGCTTCACCAGATAGTCATCGGCACCGACATCCAGCCCGGCGATTTTGTCGGTCAGCGTATCGCGAGCGGTGAGGATCAGTACCGGCAGGGTGTATTTTTTCTGCCGGATACGGGCGAGAAAATGCAGTCCATCTTCGTCGGGTAACCCTAAATCCAGTACCACCAGGCTGTAATGACCGGCCTCAAGGCTTTGTTCCGCCATCCGCGCGGTTGTCACGCCATCGCACGCGTAGCCTTCGGTTTGTGCCGCCAGAATCAATCCCTGCAATAACAGCGTATCGTCTTCAACAATCAGAATTTTCATTCACTCACTCTCCTGCAAGTTTGCAGAATATCATCCGCAGCCTGGTAATACTTCGTCTCAACGCCAGTTAATCCCAATAGCGTGGAGAATAAATTATCTTGTGAATAGTGTTGCGTTTGCGCCTGTTTTTGCAGGCAGTTCTGGTCAACCTGATACCGTTTTTGATAATCCTCCGACAGCCACAGCAGCATTGGCACCTGTTTTTGGCTATCCGGGGCGATGGCATAAGGCAGACCGTGCAGATAGATGCCATTTTCACCTAACGACTCACCGTGGTCAGAAAGATAAACCAGGCTGGTGGTAAATTTATCCTGATGTTCTTTCAGCAGATTAATCGCTTTATCAACAATATAGTCGACGTAAACCAGCGTGTTGTCGTAAGTGTTCACCAGTTGCTCTTTGGTACAGGTCTGGATCTCGTTAGTGTCGCAGGTTGGGGTAAATTTCCTGAACTGCGGCGGATAGCGGTTGTAATAGGTCGGACCGTGGCTGCCGATGGTGTGTAAGACAATCACGCCATCACCCTGCAGGTTATTGATGTACTCTTCCAGCCCGTGGAACAGCACTTCGTCATAGCATTCGCCGTTGATGCACTGACCAGGCAGATTCAGCGCGGTGACGTTCTGGTGAGGCACGCGGTCGCAGGCACCTTTACAGCCGCCATCGTTGTCATTCCACAGCACGTTGATGCCCGCTCGCTGAATGATATCCAGCACGCCTTCCTGGTGCTGTGCCAGCTCTTCTTTGTAGTGCTCTCGCGGCATATCCGAGAACATGCACGGTACTGAAACTGCCGTTGCCGTGCCGCAAGATGCGGTATTAGGGAAATAGACCACGTTATCTTTCGCCAGCCGCGGGTTAGTTTCACGCGGGTAGCCATTGAGGGAGAAGTTCTCCGCCCGCGAGGTTTCGCCGACAATCAGGATGGTCAAATTTTTACGTGTCTCGTTCTGCATTAATGGGTTGCGGTGCGCATCTTCACCAATTCGCACCAGCGGCAGATTTGCCAGTCGCTGATGGGAGTACCATGACCAGCTGGCAACAATGCTGTTAGAGGGGCTTAAGGACTTCACCAGCTCTTTGTTGTTGCGGAACAATGAGGCGTAGTCTTTATAAAACAGTGCGGCGACCAGCAAAATCAGCAGTACAGACACCAGAATATTGGCTCCACGGAAAAGAACACTGCGCAGGCGCGAGGTGGCAGGTTTGATTTTAATCCAGCAGGCAATCAGCGCAGCAAGCACGCCGCTGAATCCCAGCGTTAATAACATTTGCGGTGTCATCAACGCATAACTTTCTGCCGGAGTGGTATCAATAATATTGGCTATCATCGAGCGGTCGATGACGATGCCGTAAGTCATTATGAAATATTGTGCAGCTGCGCCGACCAGAATAAACAGGCAGGCCAGCGGTCGATTAAGCCATAAGAAAGAGCTTAGTGTCAGGACAATATTAATCACGCTGAAGGCGACGACCGGCATCGACAAGAAAACCAGTACGTTATGCAGCGAGTCCAGCGGCAGCGCCTGCAACACCTGTTTAAAAAAGGCAATATTCAGGCAGATAGAGATATAAAAAGCGGCCAACAATAGCCAGGCGAGTAAATTCAAAGAGGGTCTTTTTAGTAGGCGCTTCAACATCACGGTGTTTCCATCGAACAAAGTGCGCATATGCTCGCAAAGCAAAATTAAGCCAACCTTAAGTTCTTAAGGTTGGCTTTTATGTTTGCTTGATTAAGGGGAATTAATCTTTGCTTATTGGTGCATCTAAGGGATACGGGTTTTTATGCAGCCGGTTGTAATTCAGCGCATACATGGCGGTGATTACCATCAGGGTGACAAATGACCACATAACCTCTTTCGCCCCGGACCCGACCACGGCCCAGATGCAGTAGAGGAAGGCAATGGTAGTCACTGCCAGATATGCCGGGCGTGCTTTACCAAAGTGACCGTGGCCGAGCAGCAGTAACGCCGCACAGGTGTAAAGATATGGCACCAGTGTAAAGATGACCGACACGGAAGACACCAGACCGAACTCTTTAGTCGCGTTTGGCGAAATGCTACTGAGCTGGAAGATGGTCATCAAAATACCGACGATAATCAGCCCTGCCACTGGCGTACCCGCTTTATTTACACGGGCAAAAATCGGTGGGAACAGTCCGTCATCGGCAGCGGCTTTCGCCGTTTGACCCGCCAGCAACGTCCAGCCGCCCAGTGAACCTAAGCAACCCGCAGCTGCGCAGAAGGAAACAATGGCCCCGGCGGTGTCACCCAACGCCATCCGTGCGGCATCACCGAATGGCGAGGCAGAAACGCGCAGTGCGGCATTAGGGATCATCCCCATAATCGCGGTGGTGGAGAGCACATAGCAAACGGCGGCAATCAATACCCCACCAATGGTGGCGATAGGGACGTTGCGTTTCGGGTTTTTCACCACACCTGCGGCAACGGAGGCACTTTCCACACCGATGAACGACCACAGCGTAACGTTAAGGGTACTTTGAATCGCGCCGAAGGTGCCCAGGCCGCTGACGTTCCATGCCGCCATATAGGTTTCACCACGGAACCAGAACCAGCCAAATACGGCAATCCCGACGATGGGGATCAGCGCCAGCACGGTGGCAACGGCCTGCACACGGGTGATCATTTTCGGACCGACAATGTTCAGCAGGACGAAGATCCACAGCACCACGACGCAGGTGATGGTTAATACCAATGGATCTTTCAGAATCGGGAAGAAGTAACTTAAATAACCTACGCCAATGACCACCATGGCGATATTGCCGATCCAGCAGGCCAGCCAGTAGAGGACGTTGGTTTGATAACCGAGAAACGGCCCAAAGCAGCGGCGGGCGTAAGCGTAAGAACCACCAGGACTTGGGTCGAGGAACGACATTTTGGCGTATACCATCGAGAGCCCCAGCGCACCGATAATCGTCACCAACCATCCATAAATGGCAATCCCGCCAGTGGAGGCCAGGTTTGCAGGTAACAGAAAAACACCTGACCCCATAATATTCCCCGACACCATCAGGGTGACGGGGATTAAGCCCACTTTGTGAGCATCAGCATCCGAAGACATAATTAAACTCCTGCGAAGGCGAGCTTCGTGACAATAAATTACGTCATATCATACGCCTGCATTCGATAGTTGAATTATTATCGACCGGGTTATCGCTGATGCCGTTATTAATATAGCTCTTCGTTAAGGTTAAAAATCAGGCGACAGTGCGTTCTCTGTGCTGACTAACATAATGCAGAGGCGTCATACCGTAGAAGTCTTTAAAGACAGAAATAAAGTACGACGTACTGTTGTAGCCGCAGGACTGTGATACCTGAGAGATATTTTTACCGTCCATCATTAATTCATTTACGGCATAACGCATGCGGCAGGTGGTGATTATTTGGCTATAACTGGTGTTTTCGCTTTTCAGCTTTTTCTTTAACAGACTTGGGCTAAGACATAAACAACTGGCTACCATACTAAGATTCCAGTCTTTGTGGATATCGCTTTCAATAATTTGATAAACGCTGTCACTTACACAATTACGTAACATATACATCATTAGTGAAAGGAATTTTTTACTGTCGAGAAAACGGGATAGCACAGTGAATAATAATGCACGTGTTCGTTCCTTTTCTGACTCAGTTTCAGCGGGCATCATGCTATGTTGCGCGGCAACGCGAAAGACGTCTGGCGTCAGGCATGGCAGAGTGAGGATGGGCGTAGCGCTACGTTGCCATACTGGTATTTGCGAGAGATCTTTATTCAGAAACCGGAGGTAATCTTTGATGATGTCGTGACTAATATGAGCAACCAAAGTGTTATTAAGAGAGGAGACGTCGATAATATTATTTTCACAATTTAATAACGCCATATGGTTAGCTTTAAGGCTAATAGGTTCTTTCCCATTCACCCTTATCCAGACATCTTTTTCAGTCAATAAAACAATACAAGGTTGGTCGCTGCAAATCCTCATACATGTACTCCTGAGTGCGAATAAAAGACCAGTTCTCGCTAAAGCAAAGCGATACCGGGAAATGGTTATATAATTGTATGATGAATATAAACATGCATAAAAATAACGAGTTTTACTAATATTACAAATTTTTATAGTAATTTCTCATGTACATATTTTTTTACAGGCTAAAAAAAGGATAAATAACAGGCAAAAAAAAGCGCGGGGTGGGACCGCGCAAAAAGCATGACATTTTTTGTTTGCAGCAATTTTTATGAAAACGTTGCCATACTTAAAAGGCCTCAAGCCAGGCGGCGTAATGTTATTTAACAATTACGCCTTCAGCGGAATAGTGGTTACGCTTTCACACACATAATGTGGTAAATACCGTCAATAATTTCTGTCCCTTCTGTTTCGTGTTCAAACCCAGGGAAATGATGGTCCCAGGATTGCAGCGAGCGTAAATAACTTACTTGCGGACTGTTTTTATCGCCGAAGTTTTCACCAGACAGCAGCATCGGGATTCCTGGCGGATACGGGATAACTGAGTTTGCCGCGATGCGTCCTGGCAGATTTTCAATGGATACCAGTTCGACATTGTTGTCGACAATCGCGTTGTACGCTTCACGTGGGGTGATTTCCGCCACCGGCAGGCCGGAATAGGCTTCGTTCAACCGTGCGCCAGGGTTGTTTTCTTTCAGCCAGGCAAACATGGTGTCACCCAGATCGTGAATCCCCATGTTCGCGTAAGTGTCAGGATATTGTTCAACAAGTTCCGGCATCACCTGCGCCAGCGGTGTGTTGGCGTCATAGTGGCGTTTGAAGGAGCAAAGGGTGTTAACCAGAGTCCCCCATTTCCCACGGGTTATGCCCATAGAGAACAGGAACATGATTTGGAAGTCAGTGGTGCGGGTAGGCACAATGCCGTGGCGACCAAGCCAGGCAGTGACCAGCGCCGCCGGAACACCGGTTTCTTCCAGTTCACCATCTTCACCCATTCCCGGAGCAAGGATGCTGACTTTAATTGGGTCGAGCATACTCCAGTTATCCGGAATATCTTTGAAGCCGTGCCAGCTTTCGCCCGGATGCATGACCCAGCAGTCCTGAACGGTGGTCAGCAGTTTGGTTGGTGCGTCAGCAAAGTCATAGGTTTTGCCGGTTTGTGGGTCGGTGACGACTTCTTTGTTCCACGGTTTGAAGAACCAGCTACCGTCAGCGGTGAACTCTTTATACAGCCGCGCCATCGCCTGACGGAAATCAACCGCTTCGTCGATCACTTCCTGAGTCAGTGACAGGCCGCTGTTGCCGTCCATCATCGACACCGCCACGTCGTTGGATGCGCAGATGGCATACAGCGGGGAGGTGGTGGCATGCATCATGTAGGCCTGGTTGAAGCGGGAGAAGTTAATCGCCCCACGACCTTCACGTACATGAATATAAGAGGCCTGTGACAGCGCATTCAGCAGTTTGTGGGTGGAGTGGGTGGCGAAAACGGTAGGGCCGTTGTGATCGCCAGGTTCGCCGCGCATGGCATAGTGATCGGCATAGATCGGGTTGAAACGTGCATAGCCGTACCAGGCTTCGTCAAAGTGCAGACGATCGGAGGTTTTTTCCAGCAGATCCTGCGCTTCTTTAGCGTTATAACACACGCCGTCATAGGTGCAGTTGGTCACCACGCAGTAAGACGGTTTTTGCCCGGCTTTGTCTTTAGTCAGCGGGCTTTCACTGATTTTCTTCTGCAAGGTTTCAGGTTGCATTTCCTGCGGATAGATTGGCCCGATAATGCCGTAGCGGTTGCGGCTTGGCACCATGTAGACCGGTTTCGCGCCTGTCAGCATCAAGCCTTGTTCGATGGATTTATGGCAGTTACGGTCAACGACCACGACATCGTTATCGGTCATGCAAGCCTGCATGATGGTGCGGTTAGAGCCGGAAGTACCGACGACTACCGACCAGGAGCGATCGGCACCAAATACGCGTGCGGCATATTTTTCGCTTTCGCCAAATGCGCCAGTATGGTCAAGCAAAGAACCGAGGGAAGTGCGTTCGATGCCCATGTCGGTGCGGAACAGGTTTTCACCATAGTAGTCATGGTAGAAACGTCCGGCGGGTGTTTTGGTAAAACCAACGCCACCCTGGTGGCCTGGCGCTGCCCAGGAATATTCATGGATGTCGCTATATTTCATCAGCGCGCTGAACAGTGGCGGCAACAGCTGCTGGCGGTAGCGGGTCATCGCGGCAACGGCGCGTCCGGCGATAAAGTCGGCGGTATCTTCCAGAATCCAGGCGAATTCATCGACAAGCTCCAGCAGATCCCGGTCCATTGCGGCGAGGGCTTTTTCCCGATCGCCCAACAGGAAGACCGGCACGTTTTGTTGGCGCTCATGAAGCTTACCGATCAATTGTCTGACGTTTTGATGTTCGTCCGGATGTTCCATTTGATAGCTGAACATCAGGCAGTCAATGGCTTCGTTTGAAGAGAGAATGGCAAAACCATCATCAAAGGAGGTGGATTTAATCACGGTAACATTTTGCTGGCTTAAAGCATCTGCCAGACGCTCAACGGCGTTACCGACCCAGGTGTCTTGATGGAGAAACTCGCTTTCAACAATTAATACTTTCATCATTGCTTACCCGGTTATGAAGGAATCTTCGTTGCGGGCAAGTATCTTCCGGCCTTTTCGGGCTGTAAAGCGCGTGAAAAACAAACATTTTTGAAATATTTATTTTTATAAACAATATGTTATGTGATTATTTTAAATTATTTTCACTGCTTATTATCGACGGCTAAACTATTTTTTTGGCTGATACTGATATCGTCTTTAGCCGGGAAACGTCTGGCGGCGCTGTTGGCTAAGTTTGCGGTATTGTTGCGGTGACATGCCGACATATTTGCCGAACGTGCTGTAAAAACGACTACTTGAACGAAAGCCTGCCGTCAGGGCAATATCGAGAATACTTTTATCGGTATCGCTCAGTAACGCGCGAACGTGGTTGATGCGCATCGCGGTTATGTACTGTTTCATCGTCAATTGCATGACCCGCTGGAATATCCCCATTGCATAGTTGGCGTTAAGTTTGACGTGCTCAGCCACATCGTTGATGGTCAGCGCCTGATCATAGTTTTCGGCAATAAAGCCCAGCATCTGGCTAACATAAAATTGCGCATGGCGCGAGACGCTGTTTTTGTGTGTGCGCGAGGTTTTATTGACCAGAATCGGTTCCCAGCCAGAGAGGCTAAATCGCTTGAGCATCAGGCCAATTTCATCAATGGCGAGCTGGCGAATTTGCTCGTTCGGACTGTTCAATTCCTGCTGCCAGCGGCGCACTTCAAACGGGCTAAGTTGCTGTGTGGCCAGTGATTTGATCACCATGCCGTGAGTGACGTGGTTAATCAGGTCTTTATCCAGCGGCCAGGAGAGAAACAGATGCATCGGCAGATTAAAAATCGCCATGCTCTGACAGGTTCCGGTATCTGTTAGTTGGTGCGGTGTACAGGCCCAGAACAGCGTGATATGACCCTGATTGATATTCACTTTTTCATTGTTGATCAGGTATTCCACATCGCCATCGAAAGGCACATTCACTTCGACCTGACCATGCCAGTGGCTGGTGGGCATGATATGCGGTGCGCGAAACTCAATCTCCATCCGCTGGTATTCCGAATACAGCGACAGCGGGCTGCGGGTCTGTTTTTCGTCGCTGCTGCACATAAACGTATCTGTATTCATGGATGGCTCTCTTTCCTGGAATATCAGAATTATGGCAGGAGTGAGGGAGGATGACTGCGAGTGGGAGCACGGTTTTCACCCTCTTCCCACAGCGGCGAGGGGAGCGTCCGAGCATCATGAGGCCGAAAACTCTGCTTTTCAGGTAATTTATTCCCATAAACTCAGATTTATTGATGCTTCACGTAGGATCTGAGTTTATGGGAATGCTCAACCTGGAAGCCGGAGGTTTTCTGCAGATTCGCCTGCCATGATGAAGTTATTCAAGCAAGCCAGGAGATCTGCATGATGTCTGCACCCAAAATTACATTTATCGGCGCTGGTTCGACGATTTTCGTTAAAAATATTCTTGGTGATGTGTTCCATCGCGAGGCGCTGAAAACGGCGCATATTGCCCTGATGGACATTGATCCCACTCGCCTGGAAGAGTCGCATATTGTGGTGCGCAAGCTGATGGATTCAGCAGGGGCCAGCGGCAAAATCACCTGCCACACCCAACAGAAAGAAGCCTTACAGGATGCCGATTTTGTCGTGGTGGCATTTCAGATTGGCGGTTATGAACCTTGCACGGTGACTGATTTCGAGGTCTGTAAGCGGCATGGTCTGGAACAAACCATTGCCGATACGTTGGGGCCGGGCGGTATTATGCGCGCGCTACGTACCATTCCGCATCTGTGGCAAATTTGCGAGGACATGACGGAAGTCTGCCCCGATGCCACCATGCTCAACTACGTTAACCCAATGGCGATGAATACCTGGGCGATGTATGCCCGCTATCCGCATATCAAACAGGTAGGGCTGTGCCATTCGGTGCAGGGAACGGCGGAAGAGCTGGCGCGTGACCTCAATATCGACCCGGCTACGCTGCGTTACCGTTGCGCAGGTATCAACCATATGGCGTTTTACCTGGAACTGGAGCGCAAAACCGCCGACGGCAGTTACGTGAATCTCTACCCGGAACTGCTGGCGGCTTATGAAGCAGGGCAGGCACCGAAGCCGAATATTCATGGCAATACTCGCTGCCAGAATATTGTGCGCTATGAAATGTTCAAAAAGCTGGGCTACTTCGTCACGGAATCGTCAGAACATTTTGCTGAGTACACACCGTGGTTTATTAAGCCAGGTCGTGAGGATTTGATTGAGCGTTATAAAGTACCGCTGGATGAGTACCCGAAACGCTGCGTCGAGCAGCTGGCGAACTGGCATAAAGAGCTGGAGGAGTATAAAAACGCCTCCCGGATTGATATTAAACCGTCACGGGAATATGCCAGCACAATCATGAACGCTATCTGGACTGGCGAGCCGAGTGTGATTTACGGCAACGTCCGTAACGATGGTTTGATTGATAACCTGCCACAAGGATGTTGCGTGGAAGTAGCCTGTCTGGTTGATGCTAATGGCATTCAGCCGACCAAAGTCGGTACGCTACCTTCGCATCTGGCCGCTCTGATGCAAACCAACATCAACGTACAGACGCTGCTGACCGAAGCCATTCTTACGGAAAATCGCGACCGTGTTTACCACGCCGCGATGATGGACCCGCATACTGCCGCCGTGCTGGGCATTGACGAAATATATGCTCTTGTTGACGACTTGATTGCTGCCCACGGCGACTGGCTGCCTGGCTGGTTGCACCGTTAAAACGCGACTAAACGCTACTGCGCCGGGGGATTTATTCCGGCGCACACTTCTGACGATACCAATAACAGAAGGCGGGCGTTGGTAACAACGACCCGATACCCTATGAGCATTTCAATGACTACAAAACTCAGTTATGGATTTGGAGCGTTCGGGAAGGATTTTGCGATCGGCATTGTGTATATGTACCTCATGTATTACTACACCGATGTCGTCGGGCTGTCTGTGGGTTTGGTCGGTACTTTGTTTCTGGTGGCGAGGATCTGGGATGCTATTAACGATCCGATTATGGGATGGATTGTAAATGCTACGCGATCGCGATGGGGTAAGTTCAAACCCTGGATCCTGATCGGTACGTTGGCAAACTCTGTAATCTTATTTCTCCTCTTTAGTGCGCATCTGTTTGAAGGTACTACTCAGATTGTCTTTGTTTGCGTGACCTACATCCTCTGGGGCATGACTTACACCATTATGGATATTCCCTTCTGGTCGCTGGTTCCAACCATAACGCTCGATAAACGTGAGCGCGAACAACTGGTTCCTTATCCGCGTTTTTTTGCCAGTCTGGCGGGCTTTGTTACGGCAGGTGTGACGCTACCATTTGTTAATTATGTCGGCGGTGGCGATCGGGGATTTGGCTTTCAGATGTTCACTCTGGTACTGATCGCCTTTTTTATTGTTTCAACCATCATCACTCTGCGCAATGTGCATGAAGTCTTTTCGTCAGACAATCAACCGTCTGCTGAAGGAAGCCATCTGACACTTAAAGCCATCGTTGCGCTTATTTATAAAAACGATCAGCTTTCATGCCTCTTGGGTATGGCTCTTGCTTATAATGTAGCCAGCAATATTATTACCGGCTTTGCTATCTATTATTTCTCATATGTTATCGGTGATGCGGATTTGTTCCCCTATTATCTGTCGTATGCGGGAGCTGCTAATCTGGTGACGTTAGTATTCTTCCCACGCTTAGTTAAATCATTATCCCGACGCATTTTATGGGCCGGAGCATCTATTCTTCCGGTGTTAAGCTGTGGTGTTCTCCTGTTAATGGCATTAATGAGCTATCACAACGTCGTCCTCATTGTGATTGCGGGTATCTTGCTGAATGTGGGAACGGCGCTTTTCTGGGTATTACAGGTCATCATGGTGGCAGATACCGTTGATTACGGTGAATATAAACTGCACGTACGCTGTGAAAGCATCGCTTACTCCGTGCAGACTATGGTGGTGAAGGGCGGTTCAGCCTTTGCGGCTTTTTTCATTGCGGTTGTGTTAGGGATGATTGGCTATGTACCGAATGTTGAACAGTCTACGCAAGCCCTATTAGGTATGCAGTTTATTATGATTGCTCTACCGACTCTGTTTTTCATGGTAACGCTGATTCTCTACTTCCGTTTCTATCGCCTCAATGGTGACACGCTGCGCAGGATCCAGATCCATCTGCTGGATAAATATCGCAAAGTACCGCCCGAGCCTGTTCATGCTGATATTCCGGTCGGTGCAGTGAGTGATGTGAAAGCCTGACGTGGACAATAGCTAACGAAAATGGCCTGATGCGATATGTTTATCAGGCCATGTCTTAATGTAATGCTTTGGATTTGCAAATTTTGTAGACCGGATAAGGAATTCACGCCGCATCCGGCGTCAACAAAGCGCACGTTGTTATCCGGTTATCAAGCCAAAGCGCCGTAGCTGGCGGCAATGAAAGCGAGCGAGAAATATCACCGTCGTTAATGCGCCAAGCAGCGCGCAGAACATATCGGATTGCGTGTCCCACTGGTCGCCCTGGGTGCCGAGAAAATCATCCGCTCCCTGGCCCATTGCCAGCGCCGCCCACCACTCGATTAATTCATACATCGCGCTTATCGCCAGCGCCACGCAGCAGACCAGAAACGCCACCATCTTATGTCCGCGAACGTACATACCGCGCACAAGGATCTCTCGTGCCACCAGTGCAGGCACCAGCCCCTGGAAAAAATGCCCCAGTTTGTCATACGGATTACGGCTCAACCCCAGCCATTCCTGCACCTCAAAACCAACGGGGACTTTCGCGTAGGTGTATTGTCCGCCGACCATCAGGATGATGGCGTGAAAGAAAATGAGCGTATAGAGCAGCGGCGTTAACGGATAACGTCTGGCGGTGGCAAGCAGTAGCGGCACGACAATAATCACCGGTGTCACTTCCATCAGCCAGGTGAGTTTGTCATGGGCCGAAATGCCGGTATAAATCAGGATTAACGTTAGCGCCAGTGCGCCGGTGTTAAGAATTAACGGCTTGAGTGTGCGGGTCATGGTGAGTTCGCAAGTCAGGGAAAATACTGACTATTCACCAGCAAGCGTGAAATTACAATCGCAAAAGAGGTGGCCCAGGGGGATCACCTGGCAGCATGCTGCCAGGCGCTGGGCCGAAGAGGTTACTTAGTGCAGTTCGCGCACTGTTTGTTGACGATTTGCTGGAAGAAGTCGTTACCTTTGTCATCGACCAGGATAAACGCCGGGAAATCTTCTACTTCGATTTTCCAGATAGCTTCCATACCCAGCTCCGGATAAGCGACGCATTCCAGATGCTTGATGCTCTGCTGCGCCAGTACCGCCGCCGGACCGCCGATGCTACCGAGGTAGAAGCCGCCGTGTTTATGACACGCGTCGGTAACCTGCTGGCTGCGGTTGCCTTTCGCCAGCATGATCATGCTGCCGCCGTGGGATTGCAGCAGATCCACGTAGGAGTCCATACGACCTGCGGTGGTTGGGCCAAGTGAACCTGATGGATAACCGGCAGGGGTTTTCGCCGGACCCGCGTAGTAGATCGGGTGATCTTTGATGTACTGCGGCAGTTCTTTACCGGCGTCAATCAGCTCTTTCAGCTTGGCGTGTGCAATATCTCGACCCACAATAATGGTGCCGGTGAGCGACAAGCGGGTGGATACCGGGTATTGCGAAAGCTGGGCGAGGATCTCTTTCATCGGGCGGTTAAGGTCAACTTTCACCGCTTCGCCTTCACCGGCCTGGCGCAGTTCTTCCGGAATGTACTGGCCTGGGTTGTGTTCCAGTTTTTCGATCCAGATACCTTCGCGGTTGATTTTCGCTTTAATGTTACGGTCAGCGGAGCAGGAGACGCCCATGCCTACCGGGCAGGATGCACCGTGACGTGGCAGACGGATAACGCGAATGTCGTGCGCGAAGTATTTACCACCAAACTGCGCGCCAAGACCGAGTTTCTGGGCCTCTTCCAGCAGTTCCTGTTCCAGCTGGACATCGCGGAACGCCTGACCATGTTCGTTCCCTTCCGTCGGCAGTTCATCGTAATAGTGAGCGCTTGCTAACTTGACGGTTTTCAGGTTGGTTTCCGCAGACGTACCGCCAATCACAAACGCGATATGGTACGGCGGGCAGGCTGCAGTACCGAGGGTACGCATTTTCTCAACGAGGAAGTTTTTCAGTTTGCCGGGAGTCAGCAGGGCTTTGGTTTCCTGGTAGAGATAGGTTTTGTTGGCAGAGCCGCCGCCTTTAGCGACACAGAGGAATTTGTACTCATCGCCATCTACCGCGTACAGGTCGATTTGCGCAGGCAGGTTAGTGCCGGTGTTGACCTCTTTGTACATGTCCAGCGCCGCATTCTGTGAATAGCGCAGGTTGTCTTCGATATAGGTGTTATAGACGCCTTTCGACAGCGCTTCTTCATCACCGCCACCGGTCCACACGCGCTGGCCTTTTTTACCGACGATGATCGCAGTGCCGGTGTCCTGGCAGGTCGGCAGCACGCCTTTGGCGGCGATTTCGGAGTTTCTTAAGAATTGCAGCGCCACGTACTTGTCGTTTTCGCTGGCTTCTGGATCTTGAAGAATAGCCGCGACCTGTTTCTGGTGTGCCGGGCGGAGCATGAAAGAAGCGTCGTGAAAGGCTTGCTGCGCCAGCAGAGTCAGGGCTTCTGGTTCCACTTTCAGGATTGTTTCGCCGTCGAAGTCGGCAACGCTAACGTAATCGGAAGTGAGTAGATAGTATTCGGTATTGTCTTTCCCCATCGGGAAAGGTGCCTGGTAGATAAAGGGTTTGTTTGACATAGCTTCCAGCCTGTAACTCTGTATTTGTTATTCGAAAATGGCGTGCCGCGTAGTCACGGGCGGCACGCAAAGTGCATTTATAAGAACCCGTACATCGCGGCGAAGATCCAGCCGAAGACGCACGATACGCTCACACCAATCAACCCCGGCAGAATAAAGCTGTGGTTGATGACGAAGCGACCGATGTGGGTGGTGCCGGAACGGTCAAACTGAATCGCTGCCAGATCGCTCGGATAAGTCGGCAGGATGTAATAACCGTAGCAAGCCGGTGCTGAAGCCACGATGTATGCCGGATCAACGCCGATCGCCAGCGCGACCGGAACAATCGCCGCCAGCGCCGCAGCCTGAGAGTTTACAAACTTGGAAACCAGCAGCAGAACAATGGCATAGGCCCACGGATACTCTTTCACCATTTCACCCAGTACGCCCTGAATTTCAGACATATGCGCACCGAACATGGTTTCAGCCATCCATGCGATACCGTACACCGCCACGATGGCGATCATACCGGAACGGAAGACTTCGTTTTTTGAGATAGACGCGGGATTGGTTTTGGTCAGGATAATAATCAGCGCCCCGGTAAGCAGCATAAACATCTGAATAACCAGTACCATCGACAGCGGTTTGCCACCGAAGGATGGACGCAGGTCCGAATCAGCACCAAGAAGTGCGACTACAGCGATTGCCCCGAGGAAGATCCACATTGCAAGCCAGTTGCTTTTCGGCAGTTTTTTATCGAGCAGCGTCGCGGTATCACCGTAAACATACTCACGGTTTTCCGGTACGGAGATGAATTTCTGGAACTCTTCGTCTTTATCCAGATCTTTACCGCGGAACCAGCTGAAGATACCGATCGCCAGGATACCGATTAACGTCGATGGAATGGTGATTGCCAGCAGGTCGAGGAACTCAAGATGGCGACCATCAAAGGTGACATTACCCAGCATCGCAACCAGAGACACGACTGCAACCGACACCGGACTGGCGATAATCCCCATCTGTGCACCGATAGAACTTGCCGCCATCGGGCGTTCCGGACGGATGTTGTTCTTAATGGCGACGTCGTAGATGATCGGCAGAATGGTGTAAACCACATGACCCGTACCGCAAAGAATGGTCAGCGTACAGGTCACAAACGGCGCGACAATTGAGACATATTTCGGGTTGCGGCGCAGCAGCTTCTCGGCAATTTGCAGCATGACATCAAGACCGCCCGAAGCTTGCAAGGTCGCCGATGCCGCCACCACCGCAATGATAACCAGCATGACATCAACCGGTGGTTTACCTGGCTGAAGGTGGAAGACGAAGACCAGAATGACCAGACCGATACCGCCTAATAAACCCAGCGCGATACCACCCTTTCTGGCACCATAAAACAGACATATCAGTATTATGATAAGTTGGATAGTAAATAACATGTGTGAACCCTCGCGATAATCCTATTTAAATTTTTGCTGAATAGATCACAGTCACGTTCTGTTTTGTATGAACTGTTTTCAGAGCCTGACTAAATATCCGTTTGGTCGTTACCGGCTTTAGCAAATACCTCACAGTGAATATTGGCTGATTAAAGCAGCGGCAAATTTATGCACTGTGATAAGCGGCTTTTTCAGAGAGAAAAACTCTCTGGCGATGGGTTTATAGTTTGTACTGCGCAGATGTTAATGTTTTGTTTGCTATTATCTTATTGATATTTATCGGTCTATTTTTTGTTCTCAGGGCAGATATCATTAGGTATATAGATTAATCTGATCTACCCATTTGTGGGTAAAAATACACATAATGCGGGTGACATAATAGTTAATTAACTTTTGTTAGCGTTTTGAAATTAAAAACACCGTTCATCTGAAGAGATATTAATTTTTAACGATGATGGAGGGATAATTATATTTGATCTGGCACAAGTTTTACTGATGAAGAATGTAACTTGTGCCAGGAATATTTTGCATTACAGTAATAATTATTACTTACAGATAACCAGCGATCCGTTATTGGCAATATTGTTTCAGCAGTGAGTAGTGTTCTGCCTGAATACGGTAACGGTAAACCGGACGCCCCGTGACGCCATAATGGATACTGGTGAACAAGATGTGGCAGTTGACCAGCCAGATGAGGTATTTACGGCAGGAAACACGCGAAATGTTAACCTCGTTAGCCAGCTCGTCGGTTGAAAACTCATAGTCCTGATGCGCGTCAATCCACTGGCACAGCGTGCGTAACGTCTGCGGCGTTAAGCCTTTTGGCAAGCGACGAGGATCCTGCTCGTTGGAGCTGCTGCCGTGGATTAGCTGATCAAGCTCGGCCTGGTCATAATACTGATGTTTTTCCAGCGCCATTTTCTTTTGCCGCCAGCCGGTGAGCGCCTCTTCAAAGCGGGAAGCCTGGAAGGGTTTGATCAGGTAATCCACGACACCGTAATGCAGCGAATCTTTAATGGTTGCCGCATCGGCTGCGGAGGAGATGACAATCACATCACTTTTGCAACGCGCGTTATGCAGGACAGGCAGTAAATCGAGCCCGTTCTCTTTTTGCATATAGATATCGAGCAATATCAGGTCGATAGGCGTATCGCTATTGAAGATAATCTCTTTGGCTTTCTCCAGCGTCGAGGCTGTTCCACAGCATTGAAAGCCTGGGATTTGTGCTACGTATCGGCGATTCAGCTCCGCGACCATTGCGTCGTCATCGATAATTAATACATTGATCATCTGTTCGACCTCTCCCCGTCCCAGGGTATCTGGACAAAAAATTGTGTGAAAATCCCGGGTTCCGATTCCACGGCGATGCTGCCGCCGAGATTTTCTACCTGTTGTTTGACAAGTGCTAAACCGACGCCTCGCTCGCTTCCTTTTGTCGAGACACCTTTGTCAAAAATGTGATCGATTTTATCGGGTGCGATCCCCGGTCCATCATCATTAACTTCACAGTGCAGCCAGCCGTGACGGTAGTGCAATGTTACGCTAATTTCGCCTCCGGGTTCCGGCCCTAATGCTTCCAGCGCGTTTTCTATCAGATTTCCCAACGTGGTAATCAGCGTCGCGACCTGGTCTTCACTGCCGCTGTCTGGCAGCTGGCTTTCACTGTTTAAAATCAGCGTATGGCCTAAATCGGTCGCGCGGTTAATCTTGCTGATTAAAAAACCAGCTATAACCGGAGATTTGATCTTACCCAGCAGAGAGCCAATCTCTTCCTGATAGTTATTGGCTGTTTTGAGAATGTAATCTTCCAACTGCTTATAACTCTTCAGATGCAATAATCCGAGAATCACGTGCAATTTATTCATAAATTCGTGGGATCGTTCACGAAGTGCGTCAGCATAGTTGACCAGACCGTCGAGTCGCTGCATCAGTTTACGTACTTCAGTTTTGTCTCTGAAGGTTGAAATGGCACCGATGATAACGCCATTACTGCGCACCGGAACGGTGTTGATCAGTAATAGCCGGTCTTTAATCGTAATCTCTTCGTCGCGGCGCGGGGTACCGTCGCGTAACACTTCCGAGACATCTACTACCTGTGACCACGAGTGGCTTAGCGTCGACAGTTTCTCATCGTCCTGCGACTTACGGTAATTCAGCAATTCTTGTGCGGCATCGTTGATCAGCGTGACTTCGCCGCGATCGTCCACGGCAACGACGCCTTCTTTGATAGACTGCAACATGGCCTGGCGTTGCTCAAACAGCGTGGAGATTTCGTAGGGTTCCAGGCCAAAAAGAATTTTTTTCAGTACTTTAACCAGAATGCAGGTGCCGATCAGTCCGACCAGCATGCCAAATAATACCGACCAGATAATGCTCCAGCGACTGTCATTGATCTGTTGGGTCACGCGACTTAACTCAAGGCCGATCGCCACCACGCCAATTTGTTTATGATTTTCATCGTAGATGGGGGTAAATACGCGTAAAGCCTGCGCCAGAAAACCGCGATTGATAGCGACATTTTCTTCGCCATTCAGCGCTTTAAGGATGTCATCACCTTTAAATGGCTGACCAATACGCTGGGCTTCAGGATGCGAGTAGCGAAGACTTTGCATATCGGTAACGACAATAAACAGCAGATCGTTGCGTTTGCGCACGGCTTCCGCGATGGCCTGGATGCCGCTCTCCTGCGGTTTTTTCTGCAAGCCCTGACGGATTTCCGGCGAGTCGGCGAGGGTACGCGCCACCGCCAGTGCCTTGTTGGCTAGCCCGTCTCGCGTCATATCACTGATTTGCGAGAAGTAAATCAGATGCACCACCAATAGCACCGAGAACAGTACCGCGCTGACCATTAAGATCACTGTGGTACTCAATTTCATCGGACGTTTGCGTAACATGCGGTAGGGCAATGAATGTCTCATCAGCTTCCTTGTGTGACAAATTTCTTAAGCATTATCTCTGATGAGGCGGGTAATTCAAAGGGAGTAAGAATGATTGGCTATATAGGGGAAGAGGCTCAGGAAACTGAAACTGCCGGTGCGGTATGAAGATTCCGGGCTATGCTTATTGCGAAAACCATACTGATGAGAGGGGGAAGGTCATGGATCAGGATCTACTGGACGGTGGTTATCGCTGCTATACCGGCGAAAAGATCGATGTCTGGTTCAACACTGCGATATGTCAGCATTCTGGCAATTGCGTACGTGGCAACGGCAAGTTATTTAATCTCAAACGAAAGCCGTGGATCATGCCGGATGAAGTTGACGTCACCACTGTGGTTAAAGTGATTGATACGTGCCCGAGCGGCGCGCTGAAATACCGTCATAAATAAGCGAGGGTAAAATGGAAATACGCGAAGGCCACAATAAATTTTACATTAATGACGAACAAGGCAAGCAAATCGCTGAAATTGTCTTTGTGCCGACCGGAGAGAATTTAGCGATTATCGAACATACCGATGTCGATGAAAGCCTGAAAGGGCAGGGGATTGGTAAACAGCTGGTTGCGAAAGTCGTGGAAAAAATGCGTCGGGAAAAACGAAAAATTATCCCACTATGCCCATTTGCGAAACACGAATTTGATAAAACGCGGGAGTATGATGATATTCGCAGTTGATGGGAGAGTACAGAGTCACGATATTTTTCATGCTCTCCGCGGTGTGATGCAGGAGAGCATCTGAAGGGTAGGGGGATGCACAAAGAATGGGCAGAGAGAGCGTTTTTTTGTCCCAAGTCATCCCCTTTACTGAGCAAAAAAAAAAGAATATCTCCTATATGAGAATCATCGATTGGGGTTAATAAGTTTTGCGTCCCCAGAGCGTTTAAAATTGATAGGAGTCATATTATGGAAGGTAAAAACAAGTTCAATACTTATGTTGTTTCTTTTGATTATCCATCATCTTATTCCTCAGTGTTCTTAAGGTTAAGATCATTGATGTATGATATGAATTTCTCCTCTATCGTGGCTGATGAATATGGGATACCACGACAATTGAATGAAAATTCCTTCGCAATAACGACATCATTAGCCGCAAGTGAAATCGAAGATTTAATCAGGCTCAAATGCTTAGACTTACCGGATATTGATTTTGACCTCAACATTATGACAGTTGATGACTATTTCCGTCAGTTTTACAAGTAGCCAGGAAGGATAAGAAGAACATAAAAAATGGCACTATTCTCTAAAATATTAATTTTTTATGTGATTGGTGTGAACATATCCTTTGTCATTATCTGGTTTATCTCACATGAGAAAACACATATTCGTTTACTTAGTGCATTCCTGGTCGGAATAACCTGGCCAATGAGTCTGCCTGTGGCATTACTTTTTTCTCTCTTTTAGGAGCTGTAGTTGAGTGGACCCGCTGGTTATCTTGAAACGAAGCGTCTCTCCTCAAAACTGGATTTGCGGAACGACGAACGAAGCAGTCGCCTGACTGCTTCGTTCATTAAAGTGAAATTTATTTCTGTGGGCGCATCGCCGGGAAGAGAATAACGTCGCGAATAGTATGGCTGTTTGTAAACAGCATAATCATTCGGTCGATACCAATACCCAGACCAGCGGTTGGCGGCAGACCATATTCCAGCGCAGTCACGTAATCTTCGTCATAGAACATGGCTTCGTCGTCACCTGCAGCTTTAGCGTTAACCTGTTCCTGGAAACGTTCAGCCTGATCTTCTGCGTCGTTTAATTCGCTAAAACCATTACCGATTTCACGACCACCGATGAAGAATTCAAAACGGTCGGTGATTTCCGGGTTAACATCATTACGGCGCGCCAGCGGGGACACTTCTGCCGGATATTCCGTAATAAAGGTTGGCTGAATCAGATGTGCTTCTGCCACTTCATCAAAGATCTCCGTCACAATACGTCCCAGCCCCCAGCTTTTCTCTACCGTAATTCCGATAGATTCAGCTAATGCTTTAGCGGCATCAAAATTATCCAGGTCGGCCATATCGGTTTCTGGACGATATTTTTTGATTGCTTCGCGCATGGTGAGTTTTTCAAACGGTTTGCCGAAATCAAACACATGCTCGCCATAAGTGACTTTAGTGGTACCCAGAACTTCTTGTGCCAGGGTGCGGAACAGGGACTCCGTCAGTTCAATCAAATCGTGGTAATCCGCATACGCCATGTAGAGTTCCATCATTGTGAACTCAGGATTATGGCGAACAGAAATACCTTCATTACGGAAGTTACGGTTGATTTCGAATATCCGTTCAAAACCGCCTACAACCAGACGTTTCAGATACAGCTCCGGCGCGATACGCAGGTACATATCTAAATCCAGAGCGTTATGATGGGTAATAAACGGGCGAGCAGATGCCCCACCTGGAATTACCTGCATCATCGGGGTTTCTACTTCCATAAAGCCGCGCGCGACCATGAACTGACGGATAGCGGCCAGAATTTTTGAACGGACAACAAACGTTTGACGGGATTTATCGTTAGCGATGAGGTCCAGATAACGTTGACGATAACGGACTTCCTGATCCTGCAGACCATGGAATTTATCTGGTAAAGGACGTAGTGCTTTAGTCAGCAGGCGCAGCTCAGTACAGTGAATGGAAAGCTCACCGGTTTGCGTCTTAAACAGCGTACCGCGGGCACCGATAATGTCACCCAGATCCCATTTTTTAAACTGATCGTTATAAACACCTTCTGGCAGGCTATCTCTTGCAACGTACAGTTGAATACGGCCACCGACATCCTGCAACGTTACAAAGGAGGCTTTCCCCATGATACGACGGGTCATCATTCGGCCAGCAACCGAGACTTCAATGTTTAAGGATTCCAGTTCCTGGTTATCCTTCGCATCAAACTCTTCGTGCAACTGGTCAGAGGTATGGTCGCGGCGAAAATCATTAGGAAACGCCACACCTTGCTGACGCAGTGCCGCCAGTTTTTCGCGGCGATTTCTCAGTTCATCGTTAAAATCAATAGCCTCATTGGCTCCCCGTGTTTCTCGTTCAGACATTTTGGTTCCTCTAAATCCAGCTTTCAATTTAGCGTAGATAAAGAGACAGATCGGTACACTGTATTATCTGCCTCGACTATTAATAACTCAGTTTATCTTATCGAAACTAACGCTTACCTCAAGTTGATATCACTAATAAATAACCATCAAAATGGTTTAAATGACTTATTAATCTCGATTTATTAGTGTGATAAACTGAAAGTTAATTTATTCATAACTAATTGTTTTTACGACAGTTAATCGTTGCTCTCCTGTATCATATTCGTTGGCGTGCTAAACAGAAAACGGGCAGCAAAGGCCAATACGACGATGATCGCGACACAAGCCAACGTCCACTCTCCCATTTGAGAAAAGAATCGCTGGTAAGCGGCAATTGCCATACCGCTAATTTGCGACTCTGTGGTCTGCTGTGCCACGACGCCTGCCAGCCAGTTGGCGACCGCGCCTGTTGCCAGCATATAAATACCGGTTAATACGCCAGACATTTTCAGACGCGTGATTTGCGCAATCGCCACCGGGTCAATAAAGAGTTCGGCAAAGCCCATTAGCGCCAGCCCGGATATCATCACGCCCATTGACGCTTGACCGTCAGCCGCTGCATGTCGGGCATCAAATGCCAGCAACATAAAGCCACAAGCCATCAGCAATAAGCCAAAGGCAAACTTCAGCCAGACGCGCAATGTTGAGTTGCCGTGGCTTTCTGGCGACGCCAGCCAGGCCAGAACAACCCCAGCGAGCATCACCGCAATTGCGTTCACTGACTGGAATAGTGCAGTAGGTACTTCAATATTGAATGCCTGACGATTCACAAAGCGATCGATAAACAAGCTGATGGTACTGCCGCCCTGTTGTGCCAGTACCCAGAACAATGTCCCGACAAACATCAACAATACAATTTGCCAAAGAGCACGGCGGTGTTCGGGGAATTTGATCATCATGCGGGCAATGATTTGTGCGGCAATGAGGCAAACGATCGCCAGCAAATATCCTGACCAGTCGTTCTCCAGCAGCAGGGTAAAAAATACAGGGGCTAAACAGAGCATCACCACTAACCAGCTCCATACTGGTAAGGCAAATTTAACGCTAGTGAGCGCTTTTTTATCCATACTACGCGTGGACTGGAAATGACGATGACCACTTAAGAAAATCAACAAACCGATAAACATGCCGCCACCCGCAAGGGCAAAGCCAACATGCCATCCATACCACTGAGCAGCCAGGCCGCAGGCGATGGGAGCGGCGATAGAACCGATATTGCCCGCAGCATACAGCAGCGAAAAACCGCCATCACGTCGATGATCGTTCTCGTCGTAGAGCTCGCCAAGCAAACAGCTGATGTTTGATTTGAATAAACCGTAGCCACAAATAATGATTGCCAGCGCCAGATACAGGCTAAAAGTTGAATTTGTATCAATGCCCAGCACCACATGGCCAAGGGTCATTAACAGCGCGCCGGCAATCACTGCAGTGCGGTTGCCGAGCAGGCGGTCGGCAAGCCAGCCGCCGAGAATAGGGGTAACGTAAACCAGAGAAGCATATGCGCTGAACAGGCTGATGGCATGGTTATCATCAAAACCAAGCTGATGGGTGAGATAGAGAATGAGTAAGGCACGCATGCCGTAAAAACTGAAGTACTCCCAGATTTGGATCGCCACGATATAGTATATCGCGCGCGGCTGTGAGGGTGTTTTCATGTGTTCTCCTTATGAGCAAAAAAGGGAAGTGGCAAGCCACTTCCCTTGTACGAGCTAATTATTTTTTGCTTTCTTCTTTCAATACCTTAACGGTATAGCGGCCATCAGCCTGACGGTATGCACCGTGAATATCGGTTTCAAAGCCCGGATAGTGAGCGCCGATTTCACACAGCATCTGCAGGAACTCCAGAACCGGACGGCTTTCTTCGGTGATCATTTCACCCGGCATTACCAGAGGAACTCCCGGCGGATACGGAAGGATCATATTGGCGTTAATACGACCTACCATTTCGTCGAGGTAAACTTCTTCGGTCATACCGTGCAGCTCTTTCTGGAACGCAGCATACGGAGTCATTACCATGGTCGGCAGAACTTCAAATGCGCGATACATCAGATCCGGCAGATTGTGGTGAACAATCAGTTTGTGGATATTCTGAGCCAGTTCCTGAATACGCATGTTTTCATAGAATTCAGGATCTTCACGATACAGAGACGGCAGCATGTTTTTCACACGCAGGTTCAGATCGAACGCACGTTTGAAGTCTGTCAGAGCACGCAGCAGGCTCAGTGCTTTGGTCTTATCGATACCGATGCTGAACAGGAACAGCAGGTTATACGGACCGGTTTTCTCAACAACGATGCCATGTTCGTCGAGGTATTTCGCCACGATGCTGGCCGGAATACCGAAGTCGCTCATGGTGCCGTCTTTTTCCATCCCCGGAGTCAGCAGGGTGACTTTGATCGGGTCAAGATACATGTGCTCGTTATCGATGTTTTTGAAGCCGTGCCAGTTGCTGTCAGAACGCAGCGGCCAGCATTCAGTCGTATCGATATGATCCGGCTGCCATACATCAAAGAACCAGCCATCAGATTCCGTTCTCAGACGTTTGATCTCTTTACGGAATTTGATCGCACGTTCAATGGAACCGTTGATCAGACGCTTACCAGCATTACCTTTCATCATCGCCGCAGCGGTTTCAGTGGACGCCACGATACCGTAGTGCGGAGAAGTGGTGGTGTGCATCATGTAGGCTTCGTTAAAGGTTTCTTCGTTTACGTCACCTTTAACGTGGATCATGGAAGCCTGAGAGAACGCCGCCAGCAGTTTGTGAGTAGACTGGGTTTCGTAAATCACTTTCCCTTCTACACGACCACCGCTCATACCGCATTTACCTTCGTAAATCGGTGAGAAGTTGGTGTAAGGCACCCACGCGGAGTCAAAGTGGATGGATTTCACATCCAGTGTTTTCTTGATGAAGTCGGTATTGTACAGCAGACCATCATAGGTAGAGTTGGTAATTACGGCATGTACTGGCCAGGTCGCGTTTGGTGTTTCTTTCACGCGCTTAGCAATGGTAGCGTGTTGGAATTCACTCTGTGGGATACCACCAAGAATACCGTAAGCGTTACGAGTCGGGCGGAAATAGATTGGCGTAACATCGCTCATCATCATCAGGTGGGTCAGCGATTTGTGGCAGTTACGGTCAATCAGAATGGTGCTGCCTGCCGGAGCAGAGTACATACCAACAATTTTGTTCGCAGTGGAAGTACCGTTGGTCACCATGTAGCTGCGGTCTGCGTTAAATACGCGAGCGATATACTGTTCTGCTTCTTTGTGTGGACCACTGTGATCCAGCAGAGAACCCAGTTCAGATACTGAAATGGAAATATCAGATTTCATGGTGTTCGGACCAAAGAAATCATAGAACAGGCTACCTACCGGGCTTTTCTGGAATGCAGTACCGCCCATGTGACCAGGAGTACAGAAAGTATATTTACCTTCACGAACATATTTAAACAGTGCTTTAGTCAGCGGAGGCAGAATAGTGTTGATATATTCGTCAGTGGTCTGCTTGATCTTGTTAGCAATATCTTCAGCAGCACCCAGCGCATATTCAAAGAAGCTAATCTGTAAACGCAGGTCATTCAGGCTTACATCGAGAGTGGAATACGTATTAGCGAACGCGTACAACGGCAGGTTCTCGTTCATTTTGCTAATTTCTTCGCACAGCTCGAGATTATATTTATCCCAGTCAAAAATAACGCCGCACAGACGCGCATTGTTTTCGATCAGTTTTAATAAGTCGTCACGGTCGTTCGGGTAAACAATCTGGAAGTTCAGACGTTCAAGCGCGCGATGAAGTTCACGGATGGGTTCTTCTTTAAAATAAACCCCCATGTGATTCAATATTGCAATAACGTTCATAGTCATATCTCCAGGTAAAAAAGGCCCCTCCCAACACATGGGACAAAATGAAAGGAGGAGCCTCGGAAAATACTTTTAATTAATGTGCGTTAGACGCTGTGTGGTTATCCATTGAGTGGCTCTGGCGCTCATGCATTTTGCGAGCGTAGAACATCAGGATAATCAGGCTGACGATGAAGGTACCTGCCAGCTCGAAGGAGCTTGCGCCCATCAGCGCGATGAAGCAGAACACGCAACCCAGTACAGAGCAGATCAGGCTGACAAAGTTGCGGATGTTAACGCCTTCAAAACGAATCAGGTCAACGCAAGAGTAGAAGTACGGCAGCATAGTCAGCAGTACTGCGATACCGGTCAGTTCACCGAACAGGTCAGATGCTTTACCACCGGCAGAGTTCATCAGAGTGATGAGGATCATCAGGGCAGTCATTTTCACTGCAGCCAACAGCAGACCTTTTTTCGGAATACCGTTGCTGTCGACTTCACCATAAACTTTCGGGAAGTTACCGTCGTTAGCGGCACGTACACCTGCCTGGCCTACCAACATCATCCAGGAGCCCAGAGAAGTCAGGCACGCAAAGGCGGTGAATGCAGAAACCAGCGGCGCAGCCCAGTTACCGAGGATAGTTGAAGCACTGATTGCAAACGGAGCACCGGAAGCCGCCATTACAGAAGACGGATACATACCGGAAAGCACCTGAGTCGCAGCGATGTAAACAATACCTGCTAAACCAGTACCCAGCATGGTTGCCAGCGGAACGGTACGTTTCGGGTTTTTAACCATACCAGTACTTACAGCTGCGGATTCAACACCCACGAAGGCCCACAGGCAGAGCAGAATACTTTTAATGATCGCATGACCATCAGTGGTATCCGCAGTATTCCAGTTAGCAGCATAAGTTGCCGCATCAAACCAATGCCAGCCAACAATAGCTGTCATTACCACAGGAATAAGAACCAGCACCAGACCAATAGTGGTTAAACGGCTTACCCAGGTACCGCCGAGCATATTTACAAAGGTAAATACCCAGACGATAGCAATACAGGCGATACCCGCCGGAACAGGATCATTTAATACTGGGAAGAAGGTGGAAAGATAAGATACAGCGGTAATACCAATCGCCAGGTTACCAATCCAGTTAGCATGGTAATAAAGAACACCTGTCTGAAAACCAAATGCAGGGGAAATTTCTCCGGCATAAGCAATTGGGCCACCTTGTTGCGGGTTTTTTGTTGCCAGTCGGGCATATACATACGCCAGCGACATTGCACCAATAATAGAGATAATCCAACCCCAGATAGCAATACCACCGATACTTGCTAGGTTCGCAGGTAATAATGCAATACCGCTCCCCATCATATTACCGGCAACAACACCGGTACAGGCAAATAGCCCGATCTTCTTGGCAGAACTCATGCTCTTCTCCTAATTTCATTTTTGAATTTGGAGTCCGGGTCATGATGTATAACTATTTCCTGACCAGACCAAACTGGCGCTAAGATTACTCACGAAAAAAGGATTAATCCTAAAGATTAGGTGAAATAACACAAAAGTTTCTGTAAGTGAGAACTTGAGGTTTTTTATTAACACATCAGGATCGCAAGTTGATATCATGAAAAGATAAACATTCAATGTTTACAATAAATTGCGGGACATTATCTGGTTAAATTTATGTAATAAAAATTATGCGGCAAATAAATTGCCGCAACATATTATACCAACATGAACATACAAAAAATCAACAACAAATATTCCCGAGTATGAATCAACCCGGGAGTCACTTATTCTGAAGCGAGAAATTTGTCGAGATAAGGTACAACATAAGGAACAGAAGTCTGGAATATACCATTTTCAATCCAGTAAAGGGTGTTTGCCCCTGGGCGTAAATTAAAAGCGGTGAGATATGCATCAGCTGCTTCCCGGTTCATCCCCTTCATTTCATAAACCTTGCCAAGCAACACATAATTTAGCCAGGACATTTCAAGATCAATGCCAGTATTTATCGCCTGGTAAGACTCATCTGTTTTACCTTTTACCAGAGCACTGACCGCTTTTATTTGATATATAATGGACAGGTTATTCAATTCCGGCAGTGTAACAATGTTATCTATTTCTGTATTCAGTGCTGCTAATTGTTTTTCATCTAAAGGATGTTGAGAATGGCGCACGATATCAACTAATGCTTTTTCTGCTCTCGCGTAGGTAAATTCTGGGGATGATTGAACAATCTCACCCAATAATTCACTGGCACGGTTCAATGATTTATCATCGCCATGCAGTAAATAATCATGTGCCTGATAAAAATTAGTTAATAACGCACCACGATGAGGCAAAATTTGCTGGAGCATCTCCTGCATTCGTTGTGGCCACGGTTGGTTTAACGCTTTTGATAAACTCTCCAGTAAATCATTTTGAATCGCCAGCTGATTACCGTTAGTGATGACATAACGTTTATCCAGCATGGTTGAACCATCTGCATTGTCTACCAATTTTACCGACATAAAGCATTGTTGAGCACGGTATTGGCGCTGATTAACAAACGCAATAGATAATGTTTTACCGGAACTGCTCGGTTCATCAATGTTGTAGTTGATTTTGTCATGCACCATAAAGGTGGAGAAGGTGTTAAGTGATGTCGCCACCAAATCACCCACGCCTATCGCGTAAGAGAGCTGATACGGGGAACTCCAGCTGTTACAACTTTTATTTACCATATTAATGTCAATATCGCGTGGATTGAGCAAAATACGCGATTTGCTCATCGGAAGACGTGTATCAAGACTTGAAAACGCTACCAGTGCTACACAGATACCTAACGACAACAGGAAAAAAAACCATACCCAAAAGGTAGTGAATCGTTTGCTTTTAACTGGGGATTGTTCAGGTGGCGTTGCGGTGTTTTGAATGTTAAGACTGTGGGAGGGAGAATCTGTGGCAGGAACCGCCTCTGGTATAGGGGGAGGCGAAGATAGCATTATTTCCTCTCCCTCTTCTTCGCTGTACCAGATAACCGGCACCATTAATTTATAGCCGCGCTTTGGTACAGTAGCGATATAGACAGGACTATCTTCATCATTATCTTTTAATGACTTACGTAGTTCTGAGATACTCTGCGTCACAACGTGATTGGTGACAATACTTCTCTTCCAGACATTATCGATAAGTTCATCCCTGCTAAGTACTTCGCCACTGTGTTGAGCAAAGAAAACCAGAAGATCGATTAATCTCGGCTCAAGGGTAAGTTGACGCCCATTGCGGCTAATTTGGTTTATGGACGGAGTAACAAGCCATTCGCCAACGCGAACTACAGGTTGTTGCATAATAGAAACTCATTCGAAAAGGGAATGATGCAATGATAATTGCCACAACCTATTTTTACCATCTATAGATGGTTTTATTTACATATTATTGGTGAATGCAAGACGTTATTTTTACCAGCCATAAACTTCTTGATTACATGGTATTACGAAAGGATTTTACTGAGAACCAGAAGTAATATTCCTTATCATCAAAATTCATCATCTTTGCCAAAGAAAAATGTTCATAAAATAATCCATGGGAAATTGCCCGGCGCGCTTACTATTTTTATGGATTGTTAGTCTTTGCATGAGCAAGCGGACTGATACATTTCTCTTTGTTCTCATTCAGAAAATCTCATCAGTCGGCGTTCTGCCCGAGGTTGTGCTTTATGGATGCGTTACGCTCCTGATGACGTCATCTGACGTTCAACAGCATCACGGGGCCGCGCGACATTTCACGTCAGTCAGTGCTATCGCTCAGGAACACATTTCCCCGAATTGGGATATGCCCGCAAATTGCTGGTGATGTGGGGAGAATCTGGTTGAGTTCGGTAGAAATGATTTTTAGGCAGAACGCTTAAATTGTGGCGTCCTGAAACGAAAAACGGACCTCCGTGGAGGTCCGTTGATATGAATTTGGTGCCCGGACTCGGAATCGAACCAAGGACACGGGGATTTTCAATCCCCTGCTCTACCGACTGAGCTATCCGGGCAACGGGGCGCATTAAACCGTAATCTGCACATCTCGTCAACCTAATTTCAGTAAAAGCGATTCAACTGCTTAAGATTGCGGCAAATCGCTTCTTTTCTGTGTTTCTGTCAGGTCAAAGCACCACCCTGGCGGCAGCGGGCGAAGCGCAGGATATCTTCCGCCAGCCGATGTGCGGTGTCGACATCCGCCTGGCTACGATTCACCAGCATTCGGCTTAAACAGCCTTCCAGCACCAGTTCCATCTGCTTTGCAACCATCGCCGGATCGTCAACTTCCAGTGTGGTTAATAGTTCGTGGGTGAAATCGTAGGCCGCGCTTTTTTGCTGATCGGCCAGTTGATGAATAGGGTGGCCAGGATCGGGATAAAACGTACAGGCAGCGATAAACAGACAGCCCGGATAGCGGTTGTTTTTAACGCACTCCGATAACGCCTGATAACGTGCCAGCAACTTTTGTTCGGCGGTTTGCGTTTCGTCCAGCATCAGCTGACGACGCCAGACATCTATCTGTTGGCTAAGATAACGCAGCGCATCGTAGAGGATTGCCTCTTTGTCTGGCCAGAAGCGGCGTAGCTCGTCCAGTGGATAATCCACACGTTCAGCAACCATCTCCAGCGTGGTGTTGGCAATCCCTTGTAATTCTAATAATTTCAGGGCTTCTCCCAGTACATCTTCACGTTGCACGCTATTTTCCTCCGTCTTTCCCACTGCAAGTGTCGTTCACGGTTGGCGATCGCGCAAATGTGCGCTGAAGGTTTCAGCATCCATAAAGCCCGTGACGCGTGCTTGTGGATGCTCCTGGCCTTGTCCGTCAAAAAAGAGAATTGTCGGTAGGCCAAGGACATTAAGATGCTTTAACAGCGCCACATCTTGTGCGTCGTTGGCAGTGACGTTGGCCTGAAGTAATACCGTGTCTGCTAACGCTTTTTGCACCTGCGGGTCGCTGAAGGTGTATTTCTCAAACTCTTTACAGGCGACGCACCAGTCGGCATAGAGATCTAACATCACCGGTTTGCCTTTGGCTTCAACGAGCGCCTGATTTAACTCATCTACCGTTTTGATTTGTGTAAAGTTGAGATGCGTCTGAGTTTGCGCGGTATGCGTCGCACCAAATGCCCAATCCTGAAGTGGGCGCACGCTAACCAATGCCGCTGCCAGCAGGATTATTTGCACCACGCGCATCCAGCCGCGTTTGGCCTGTAGGCTGGTGATAAAGGCCCAGCCAAAGAATGCGACACCAAGCGCCGACCACAAGCGTAATCCCCATATATCACCAATCACTCGCTCCAGCAGGAAGACCGGCAGTGCGAGGATCACAAAACCAAACGCGGTTTTGACTTGTTCCATCCACGGGCCGCTTTTCGGCAGCAGGCGGTTACCAAAGACGGTTATTAGCATCAGCGGCAGGCCCATGCCCAACGCATAGAGATAAAGCGTGCCGCCCCCCAGCAACATGTTCCCGCTTTGGGCGATATACAGCAGAATCGCGCTAAGCGGTGCGGTGGTGCATGGTGAACAGATCAGTCCGGCAATCGCCCCCATAACAAACACACCGCCAGGTGAGCCGCCCTGTTGGCGATTGCTCATCAGCGTGAGGCGCGTTTGCAGCGAAGAGGGGAGTTGCAGGGTAAACAAGCCAAACATTGACATCGCCAGCAAGGTAAAGACGATAGCGAGGCCAATGAGCACGTATGGGTGCTGTAGCGCCGCCTGGAACTGTAACCCTGCGGCGGCAACCACCAGACCCAGTGCCGTGTAAGTCAGCGCCATCCCCTGCACATAAATAAAGGTCAGCAACAATGCTCTGGCAGTGGAAAGCCGCTGTTTACCGCCCAGCACGATGCCAGAAATCAGTGGGTACATTGGCAGCACGCATGGCGTAAAGGCGATACCAATACCGATCAACAACGCCCAGAGCGCGGAAAAGGGCAATTGCGCGGTGGGCTGCTCTTGCTGCGGAACAGACACAGGCTGTGACGCTGCGTTGTTGGCGACCACTTCGCTTAACGGAACGGTTTTGGTTTCTGGCGGATAACAGAAACCGGCATCAGCACAGCCCTGGTAGGTGACAGTTAACGTCGCTCCCGCACTCGCCTGGTTGATGGTTACGGGAAGCGTCAGCCGATCGCGGTAAATCTCGCTTTTGCCGTAAAACTCATCTTCATGCCAGACGCCTTGCGGCAGCTGCACGTCGGCAATTTTCGCGTGTTCCGGCGTAATGCGGACCTGTTTACGGTAGAGGTAGTAACCGTCTTTGATCTGCCAGGTCAGATTCAGGTCATGTTGGTTTTGCTGAAAATCAAAAGCAAAGGCTTGATCCGCGAGGACAAATTGTGAACGTCCCGGCGCGTCGAATAATCCGGCAAAAACGGAAGTGCTGCAAAGTAGCAGGATCAGCGTAAAGATGCGTTGAGCCATGAGAGGTAATCTGTGTCTCCGTGTGTAACAGGTAAAACCAGAAGTTCCGGGGTTTGATATGGATGATGAGACTTCAGGCATTCCAGCAGTGCCTGCTGGTGAGATACGGTAGTTTTTAAAATCATCTGCACTTCGTATTCTTGCTCCAGCTTACCTTCCCAGTAATAGAGAGAGGTAGCGCCGGGGATCAAGGTCGCGCAGGCCGCCAGTTTTTCCGCCAGCACTTTGGCGGCTAAATCCTGGGCTGTCGCTTCATCCGGTGCCGTACATAGCACCACGACAGACGCGGTATTCGAACTTTTTTCATCAAGCATAAACACCTCGCAAGAACAGATGGAACCGCAAGAGAGAGGTCACTATACAACGGACGGGGGAAGGATGTTAGTCGGCGGGAAAGAAAGCGGGGCCTGAAGCCCCGCGATTGGTCATTACAGCATGAAGCTACCCAGCACGAAGCCGAAGCAAACGGCCAGGGCAACACCCAGAGTACCCGGGATGAAGAACGGATGGTTGAAGACGAATTTACCGATACGGGTAGTACCCGTGTCATCCATCTGTACCGCAGCAACCAGCGTCGGGTAGGTCGGCAGAATGAACAGACCAGACACCGCAGCGAAAGAAGCAACAGCGGTCAGCGGAGAAACGTTCAGTGCCAGAGCCATCGGCATCAGTGCTTTTGCGGTTGCAGCCTGAGAGTACAGCAGAGCAGACGCAAAGAAGAAGATGACGGCCAGCAGCCACGGATGACCCTGAATCACTTCACCAGCGGTATCTTTGATCCAGTCGATGTTGTTGGAAACGAAAGTATCGCCCAGCCATGCAACACCCAGGATACAAATACAGGCGCTCATACCTGCTTTGAAGGTGCTGGAGTTGAGGATGTTGTCGGTATCGACTTTACAGATAACGGTGGTCAGAGTTGCAACGCTGAGCATGATGATCAGGATTGCGTTGGTGGTGTTCATCAGCGGTTTTTCAACCAGACCCATGCTTGGGCTGTTGATGATTGCATAGATAACAACGCCAACTACGCCCAGCAGGAACAGCCAGACGGACGTTTTTGCACCGGATTTGATTTCAATCTGCTTTTCACCGCGCAGTTCAACCAGGCCCTCTTCCAGACGCTTGCGATAAATCGGATCGTCAGAGAGTTTGGAGTTGAACAGCATAGTGACCAGGAAGGACATCACCAGAACCGCCAGCAGGGTGGACGGGATGACCACGGAGAGCAGATGGAGGTAGCTGATGCCATGACCTTCCATTACGGAAGACATGTAAACCACTGCCGCTGAGATTGGCGATGCGGTGATCGCAATCTGCGCGGATACCACTGCAGTAGACAGCGGACGGCAAGGTTTAACGCCTTGTTCCTTCGCAACTTCAGCGATAACTGGCAGTGTCGCCAGAGAGATGTTGCCAGTACCAGCAAAGATTGTCAGGAAATAGGTCACGATCGGTGCGAGGATCGTGATGTATTTCGGGTTACGGCGCAGCAGCTTTTCTGTCTGATGAACCAGATAGTCCAGACCGCCAGCAACCTGCATGGCAGAAATAGCGGCGATAACCGCCATGATAATGGAAATGACATCGAACGGGATGTTACCGGGTTTAACGCCAATAGCGGCAAGAACCAGCACCCCCAATCCGCCTGCAAAACCAATACCTATTCCCCCCAATCTGGCGCCCAAGAAGATCGCCAGCAAAACTATGATGAGTTCTACAACTAGCATATTAGCCTTCCTTGTTTTTTAACAAGTTGATATTAGATTGTTATTTTTAAGTTACTGCTCACAAGAAAAAAGGCACGTCATCTGACGTGCCTTTTTTATTTGTACTACCCTGTACGATTACTGTTCGCTTTCATCAGTATAGCGTTTTGCTTTGTAAGCCGGGTGCATCAGATTCTGTACGGAGAAAATATCGTCAAGTTCCGCTTCAGTCAACAGACCGCGTTCCAGAACGACTTCACGTACACTCTTACCGGTTTCGGCACAGATTTTACCCACGATGTCACCGTTGTGGTGACCGATGAACGGGTTCAGGTAAGTAACGATACCGATAGAGTTGTAAACGTAACCTTCGCACACTTCTTTGTTAGCAGTGATGCCGTTAATGCATTTTTCCAGCAGGTTGTAGCAAGCGTTGGTCAGAATGTGAACGGATTCAAACATGGCCTGGCCAATGACCGGCTCCATAACGTTCAACTGCAGCTGACCTGCTTCTGCTGCCATGGTAACAGTGGTGTCGTTACCGATGACTTTGAAGCATACCTGGTTAACCACTTCCGGAACAACCGGGTTTACTTTAGCTGGCATGATGGAAGAGCCCGCCTGCAGTTCCGGCAGGTTGATCTCGTTCAGGCCGGCACGTGGGCCAGAAGAGAGCAAGCGCAGGTCGTTACAGATTTTGGACATCTTCACAGCCAGGCGTTTCAGCGCGCCGTGAACCATAACATAAGCGCCGCAGTCAGAGGTCGCTTCGATCAGGTCTTCAGCCGGTACGCATGGGAAGCCAGTGACTTCAGCCAGTTTTTTCACTGCCAGCGGAGAGTACTCTTTCGGCGTGTTCAGACCAGTACCGATTGCTGTTGCGCCAAGGTTAACTTCCAGCAGCAGTTCAGCGGTACGTTGGATATTTTTCACTTCTTCTTTCAGCAGGATGCTGAAAGCGCGGAATTCCTGACCGAGGGTCATCGGTACTGCGTCCTGCAGCTGGGTACGACCCATTTTCAGGATGTCCTGGAATTCGACAGCTTTACGTTCAAAGCCTTCACGCAGTTGGTTAATCGCATCTACCAGCTTAATCAGGGAAGAGTAAACTGCGATACGGAAACCGGTCGGGTAGGCGTCGTTAGTGGACTGACATTTGTTAACATGGTCGTTCGGGTTCAGGTACTGATATTCACCTTTCTGGTGACCCATCAGTTCCAGACCGATATTGGCCAGCACTTCGTTGGTGTTCATGTTTACGGAAGTACCTGCGCCGCCCTGGTAGACGTCTACCGGGAACTGATCCATGCATTTTCCGTTGTTCAGGACTTCATCACATGCGGCAATGATGGCATTCGCTACACTTTTAGGAATGGTTTGCAGCTCTTTGTTTGCCATAGCTGCGGCTTTTTTAACCATTACCATACCGCGAACAAATTCAGGAATATCACTGATTTTGTTGTTGCTGATATAGAAGTTTTCAATCGCTCTCAGAGTGTGAACACCATAGTAGGCATCAGCTGGAACTTCCCTGGTACCCAACAGATCTTCTTCGATACGAATGTTGTTTGACATGTGAACCTTCTTTTTCAAGCTGCCAATGATTTGCTTTAAACACACAGAATATATGTGGTTTCGAATGTTTTTCGACCGACGATTATCCCCTGCATCGACCGAATACCCGAGATCATATGCTGCTTGAGGATTTCTACCGTAATCTGGATCACTTTAAGTGTCGGTTTTTACCCCTTAATTATTAATTTGTGAAATAGATCACCGCTTTGGGATTACTACCAAAAATAGTTGCGCAAACATCTTGAAATTTTGCTAATGACCACAATATAAGCTAAACGCGATTCGCAACCCATTCAGGTAGCCGGGGTTAACCGGCTGCTATTACAGGAGAAACCTTTGCGCTGGTTACCTTTTATTGCCATTTTCCTTTATGTCTATATTGAGATTTCAATCTTTATTCAGGTTGCCCATGTATTGGGGGTATTGCTGACCCTCGTGCTGGTTATATTCACGTCAGTTATCGGTATGTCACTGGTACGTAACCAGGGCTTTAAGAATTTCGTGCTGATGCAGCAAAAAATGGCGGCGGGTGAAAACCCAGCGGCGGAGATGATTAAAAGTGTTTCGCTGATCATTGCCGGTTTGCTGCTTTTATTACCGGGCTTTTTCACCGACTTCCTCGGTCTTCTGCTTTTATTACCGCCGGTGCAAAAGCATCTGACAGTGAAGTTGATGCCGCATTTGCGCTTTTCTCGCATGCCAGGCGGCGGTTTTAGCGCCGGGACCGGTGGCGGTAATACTTTTGATGGTGAGTACCAGCGAAAGGATGATGACCGCGACCGCCTTGATCATAAAGACGATCGCCAGGATTAATGCCGAAACGCCGGATTATGTGGTTATGCCATTTTCCGGCGTTTTTCGTTTTGGCAGAAACAGCCATAACCCCGCCAGCATGATCAGCGCATAGAGACTTTTCCAGCCGACCATTGCCAGTAACAGAACGCATAACAGCCCGCCAACCACCGCCAGTAGTCGATAACGTCCTTGCAATAATTTACAGCCTGCCAGCATGCATAACAGATAAATCATAATAAAGATGCCATTGGCATAGATGATAAGTGCGTCCAGATTGATCCCTAAAGCATGAATCACCAACGTGCTCACCACGCAGCAGCCGAGCACCGCATTGAGGGCATTATTCGGGATATGACGAGAAGAGAGGCGTGCCAGGTAGTGGTCAGGATTATGTTGCGCCTGCGACCAGACCAGGCGGGCGAAGCTCTGTATATAAATGTTGAGACTGGCAAAGCAGGCCAGATAGCCAATCACGCAGGCAATCCATAACGCTCCTACACCGAACAGTTGCACTACAATTTTTGGAAGCGATGCTGCTGCCGCCATTTGTTCACCATAGGCGTCGAAGTGTAAGACGACTACCGTACAGCCCCAGTAGACTAATCCTGCCAGCAGCAGACCAATCATCAAAGCACGAGGAAAATCACGCTCTGGATTTTTAAATTCCGAGGCAAGATGGGCAAATGCTTCCAGACCGACAAAGCACCAGAACATCACTGATAACGCAGCAAATAACCCGGTAAGTTCGATATTACCAGGTGCAGGGAAGGGGATATTCGCAGGTTTGATATCGCCCGCCCACCAGATAGCGACAATCAGCGCGACGATAAGTCCGGCAATAACTGTTTGTAGATTAGCACTGGAACTGGCACCGCGAGTACCGATATACCACACCAGCGCCAGCGTACCGAGTTCTGCCAACAACAGTTGCCAGCTATGCCAGCCAAACATTGCCTGGCCGAATCCGGCTGCAATTTGTAGTGCGGCAGGCAAACCCACGGGAATGACTGATAAAAACAGCCAGCCGGTGACTCGCTCAAGCCGCGAACCAAACGCCATACCGACGAAGTGCGCGACGCCGCCTGCGCTGGGATAGTGGCGACCCAGAATCGCAAACACAATCGCAATCGGGAACACTAAGATAATCAAAACGGGCCACGCCCACAGGCTGTTATTGCCCGCTACCAGCGCAGCTAACGCAGGAACGGCAAACACGCCAGTGCCTAATAATGACGTCGATAGCAGGCCAATGCCCTGGGCCAGTCCCAGTTCTTGTTTGAGTCCACTCATGGGTTGATGTCCGATTGCGCCCAAATTATGGGCAACTGCGTAGATTTTCGATGGTAGCACAATCAGATTCGCTTATGACGGTGATGAAGAAATTGCGATGAAATGTGAGGTGAATCAGGGTTTTCACCCGATTTTGTGCTGATCAGAATTTTTTTTCTTTTTCCCCCTTGAAGGGGCGAAGCCTCATCCCCATTTCTCTGGTCACCAGCCGGGAAACCACGTAAGCTCCGGCGTCACCCATAACAGATACGGACTTTCTCAAAGGAGAGTTATCAATGAATATTCGTCCATTGCATGATCGCGTGATCGTCAAGCGTAAAGAAGTTGAAACTAAATCTGCTGGCGGCATCGTTCTGACCGGCTCTGCAGCGGCTAAATCCACCCGCGGCGAAGTGCTGGCTGTCGGCAATGGCCGTATCCTTGAAAATGGCGAAGTGAAGCCGCTGGATGTGAAAGTTGGCGACATCGTTATTTTCAACGATGGCTACGGTGTGAAATCTGAGAAGATCGACAATGAAGAAGTGTTGATCATGTCCGAAAGCGACATTCTGGCAATTGTTGAAGCGTAATCCGCGCACGACACTGAACATACGAATTTAAGGAATAAAGATAATGGCAGCTAAAGACGTAAAATTCGGTAACGACGCTCGTGTGAAAATGCTGCGCGGCGTAAACGTACTGGCAGATGCAGTGAAAGTTACCCTCGGTCCGAAAGGCCGTAACGTAGTTCTGGATAAATCTTTCGGTGCACCGACCATCACCAAAGATGGTGTTTCCGTTGCTCGTGAAATCGAACTGGAAGATAAGTTCGAAAACATGGGTGCGCAGATGGTGAAAGAAGTTGCCTCTAAAGCGAACGACGCTGCAGGCGACGGTACCACCACTGCAACCGTACTGGCTCAGGCTATCATCACTGAAGGTCTGAAAGCTGTTGCTGCGGGCATGAACCCGATGGACCTGAAACGTGGTATCGACAAAGCTGTTACCGCTGCAGTTGAAGAACTGAAAGCGCTGTCCGTACCGTGCTCTGACTCTAAAGCGATTGCTCAGGTTGGTACCATCTCCGCTAACTCCGACGAAACCGTAGGTAAACTGATCGCTGAAGCGATGGACAAAGTCGGTAAAGAAGGCGTTATCACCGTTGAAGACGGTACCGGTCTGCAGGACGAACTGGACGTGGTTGAAGGTATGCAGTTCGACCGTGGCTACCTGTCTCCTTACTTCATCAACAAGCCGGAAACTGGCGCAGTAGAACTGGAAAGCCCGTTCATCCTGCTGGCTGACAAGAAAATCTCCAACATCCGCGAAATGCTGCCGGTTCTGGAAGCTGTTGCCAAAGCAGGCAAACCGCTGCTGATCATCGCTGAAGATGTAGAAGGCGAAGCGCTGGCAACTCTGGTTGTTAACACCATGCGTGGCATCGTGAAAGTTGCTGCGGTTAAAGCTCCGGGCTTCGGCGATCGTCGTAAAGCTATGCTGCAGGATATCGCAACCCTGACTGGCGGTACCGTAATCTCTGAAGAGATCGGTATGGAGCTGGAAAAAGCAACCCTGGAAGACCTGGGTCAGGCTAAACGTGTTGTGATCAACAAAGACACTACCACCATCATCGATGGCGTGGGTGAAGAAGCTGCAATCCAGGGCCGTGTTGCTCAGATCCGTCAGCAGATTGAAGAAGCAACTTCTGACTACGACCGTGAAAAACTGCAGGAGCGCGTAGCGAAACTGGCAGGCGGCGTTGCAGTTATCAAAGTAGGTGCTGCTACCGAAGTTGAAATGAAAGAGAAAAAAGCACGCGTTGAAGACGCCCTGCACGCGACCCGTGCTGCGGTAGAAGAAGGCGTGGTTGCTGGTGGTGGTGTTGCGCTGATCCGCGTAGCGTCTAAACTGGCTGACCTGCGTGGTCAGAACGAAGACCAGAACGTGGGTATCAAAGTTGCACTGCGTGCAATGGAAGCTCCGCTGCGTCAGATCGTCCTGAACTGCGGCGAAGAACCGTCTGTTGTTGCTAACACCGTTAAAGGCGGCGACGGTAACTACGGTTACAACGCAGCAACCGAAGAATACGGCAACATGATCGACATGGGTATCCTGGATCCAACCAAAGTAACCCGTTCTGCTCTGCAGTACGCGGCTTCTGTGGCTGGCCTGATGATCACCACCGAGTGCATGGTTACCGACCTGCCGAAAAACGATGCAGCTGACTTAGGCGCTGCTGGCGGTATGGGCGGCATGGGTGGCATGGGCGGCATGATGTAATTGCCCTGCACCTCGCAGAAATAAACAAACCCCCGGGCAGAAATGTCTGGGGGTTTTTCTTTTGGTCATCTTTCTAGTATAAGATTCAGACACGGACGACGCGAGTGGCGTCCAGCTCATTGATTATGGGGAATAACATGCACGTAAAATACTTAGCAGGGATTGTCGGTGCCGCGCTACTGATGGCGGGTTGTAGCTCCAGCAACGAATTGAGTGCTGCCGGTCAGAGTGTACGCATTGTGGACGAGCAGCCAGGCGCAGAGTGCCAGCTGATTGGTACTGCGACAGGTAAGCAAAGCAACTGGCTTTCCGGGCAACACGGTGAAGAGGGCGGTTCTATGCGCGGCGCAGCAAACGATCTGCGCAACCAGGCGGCTGCAATGGGCGGTAACGTGATTTATGGCATCAGCAGCCCGTCGCAGGGGATGTTGTCCAGTTTTGTCCCGACGGATAGCCAGATTATCGGCCAGGTATATAAGTGCCCGAACTGATGGGATCCAGAGGCTGGATACTTCCAGCCTCGTAGTAAAACAGATGGGATTATTTCGCCTGTGGTGCAGTTTTGCTGGTGGATTGAACACGTAAGTGATGCAGCGCGCGTAAGCATTGATCCTGGGTTAGCGGTTGGGCGTTATTTGCCGCTACGGTGCGAACATAGACCTGACATGGCACACCCGCGAGTTTTTTCAGTCGGGGGCTGAAATCAAGCATTCGGCGAGTGATCGCCTCCACTTCTTTACCCGGCGTTGCTTCACGCGTTTTCACCACTGCGCCGCTAAATTGTTCTTTGCCACTTTCATCTTTAAAGCGGTAAAGCACCGCCAGATAATGGTTGAACAAGTTATGTTTCCATTCCGGTTGGGAATAGGTGTCATATTCCAGATTGCCATTGTCCTGGCAGTCAACGTCGTATAACGGCAGGAAATCTAACAGTGAGGTAATACGTAATGCCAGTTCACGCATTTCCGCATTATTAATTGCATGAATGATTGCTCGCGCCAGCATTTCAATCTGCAATTCATTGATGACTAACTCACATTTGCTACCGTCATGTAGCGTTAATACGAAGGTAAGATTTTCACCCTGATTATCGGTAAGTTCCAGCGTGTTAACCCGACGATTAATATCGGCATTTTTAAGCTCATCAACCAGAATTTCTGGGATATTTTCTGCCATTTTCTTAATGACTTTATCGCGAGCTTGCTCATACTGAAGGCGTGCAGCAGCATCCAGTTTATGCTTTTGATGCAGACGGCTTTCCAGCGCAATCAGAAGGTCGCGCAGTTCCATGACAGACAGAAAGAACAACGATTCTTTATTGCGAGGCTCTTTAATTTTCAGCGCCAGTGCAATGAAATTATTACTCTTGCGAATAACACCGGTATTAACACCCTTGATGCTTATGGCCATGTAGGTTCTCCCTAACCATTTCTCAATTAAATAATTAATTTTAATTTATAAGCCAGATAAATGGGCTTGGTAGTAATAGTTGTTAAAATAACATAAATAGCCGTGCTCACTCTATATAAACAGAAAAGAAAGGTTAATTATTGGTGTTGGTTATATAAAAAGTAATAACAGCAATGTATATGAATAATTAAAGGTTATGCAACGTGCAAAGATTAAACTTCCCTGTTTAATCAGTTACTGCTGGCGTAGCTGGAGATCCAGCGGCGTTTTGCTGGGTTCGCCGCCAATTTCTCGCGCCAGTTTAGGCACCAGATATCCCGACACCAGTGTCAGCAACTCACGCATAATCTGCCGTGCTTCGTCATCACTCACCATAAAATGCGCCGCGCCCTGTACCTTATCGAGCACATGCAGGTAATACGGCATCACGCCGGCATCGAACAACGCATTACTCAGGTTTGCCAGCGTTTGTGCGTTATCGTTCACGCCACGTAACAGAACGCTCTGGTTGAGCAAAGTAACGCCTACCCGGCGCAACTTAGCCATCGCCTGACGGAATGTTTCATCTATCTCATTGGCATGGTTGATGTGATTCACCAGCAAGATTTGCAGCGTAGAATGTGAAAAGCGTTCAACCAGCGCATCTGTGATGCGTGCCGGGATCACAATCGGCAGACGGCTGTGAATCCGCAGACGTTTGATATGCGGGATGGCTTCCAGTTGTGTGAGCAACCAGTCCAGCTCGTGATCTTTCGCCATCAGCGGATCGCCGCCGGAGAAAATCATCTCGTCCAGTTCCGGATGCGCAGCAACATACTCAAGTGCAGTTTGCCAGTTACGCTTGTTGCCCTGATTTTCGGCATAGGGGAAGTGGCGACGGAAGCAATAGCGGCAATTTACCGCGCAGCCGCCTTTGACCAGCAAAAGCGCCCGGTTGTGGTATTTATGCAACAAACCAGGCACTACGCTGTGCTGTTCTTCCAGTGGGTCGGTGGAGAATCCGGGCGCGACGACAAACTCATCTTGCGAGGTAAGTACCTGACGCAAAAGAGGATCGTCCGGATTGCCTTTCTCCATGCGATCGATAAATGAGCGGGGCACACGCAGGGCAAAAAGCTTTTTGGCGCTGCGTCCGGCCAACAGTTTTTCGTCCGCGTCTATATTCAAAAGACGCAGAAGTTCATCAGGATCGGTCACAACATCGGCAAGTTGCGTTAACCAATCTTCTCTGGATGGGGTATTTAGGGTTACAATATGCGCCATTTTGTGGCTTAGCTACCAATTAACAAATTTCAGAGGGCCTTATGGCAACGTACTATAGCAACGATTTTCGTGCTGGTCTTAAAATCATGTTAGACGGCGAACCTTACGCGGTTGAAGCGAGTGAATTCGTAAAACCGGGTAAAGGCCAGGCATTTGCTCGCGTTAAACTGCGTCGTCTGCTGACCGGTACTCGCGTAGAAAAAACCTTCAAATCTACTGATTCCGCTGAAGGCGCTGATGTTGTCGATATGAACCTGACTTACCTGTACAACGACGGTGAGTTCTGGCACTTCATGAACAACGAAACTTTCGAGCAGCTGTCTGCTGATGCAAAAGCAATTGGCGACAACGCGAAATGGCTGCTGGATCAGGCAGAGTGTATCGTAACTCTGTGGAATGGTCAGCCGATCTCCGTTACTCCGCCGAACTTCGTTGAACTGGAAATCGTGGATACCGATCCGGGCCTGAAAGGTGATACCGCAGGTACTGGCGGCAAACCGGCTACCCTGTCTACTGGCGCTGTGGTTAAAGTTCCGCTGTTCGTGCAGATCGGCGAAGTCATCAAAGTGGATACCCGCTCTGGTGAATACGTCTCTCGCGTGAAGTAATGCGGTTGTGGTGCGGCCTGCAGGCTGCACCATCACTTATTCAGGCCAGAGATGATGAAACGCCTTATCGTTCTTGTTTTGCTTGCCAGTGCGCTGCTCACGGGCTGTAATACCGCTCGCGGTTTTGGTGAAGACATTAAACATCTCGGTAATTCCATCTCCCGCGCTGCCAGCTAATTTTTCTTCTCTTCCGAAAAATCATCAGATTTCCATCATTTTTGGTGATGTTGTCTATTATTAATTTGCTATAGGCAAACATAAATAACATTACCTAAAAGGAAGACGTTATGGTGAAGAAGACAATTGCAGCGATCTTTTCTGTTCTGGTGCTTTCAACAGTATTAACTGCCTGCAACACCACGCGTGGCGTTGGTGAAGACATTTCTGATGGCGGTAACGCGATTTCTGGCGCAGCAACGAAAGCGCAGCAGTAAGCAATAACGGTACGACAGTTATGTCGTGCCGTTTGTTTTTTTGCGATAGTCACAAAGGTAATAGTTGAAATTCCCCTGCCACCTGGCAAAATATCCGTTCAACCATCAGCTTTGCAGGACGACCTGCAAACGCCTCTTTTCACCGGGGACGGCCCCAATTCTCCGGAGCCTGATATGTCCTGGATTATCTTAGTTATTGCTGGTCTGCTGGAAGTGGTATGGGCCGTTGGCCTGAAATATACCCACGGCTTTAGTCGTTTGACGCCAAGTGTTATTACTGTGACGGCGATGATTGTCAGTATGGCGCTACTTGCCTGGGCGATGAAATCGTTACCAGTAGGGACGGCTTATGCCGTGTGGACGGGTATTGGCGCAGTCGGCGCGGCCATCACCGGCATTGTGCTGCTCGGCGAGTCCGCTAACCCGATGCGCCTGGCGAGTCTGGCGTTAATCGTATTGGGGATTATTGGTCTGAAACTCAGCACTCATTAACTACCGGGTTGCTGTACCCAAATAAACTTACTGATATCAAACCCTTCCCGGGTCGCGATTGCCAGCATCTCCTGTTTCACTTCGTCAGAAATGGTTGGCGTGCGAGAGAGTATCCACAGGTAGTCGCGGTCCGGGCCGCAAACCAGCGCGTGGCGGTACTCCCGGTCGAGCGCGATGACATTATAACCGCCGTAGAATGGCCCAAAGAACGACACTTTCAGGGCTGCGCGACGCGGATCTCCAGTAAAGTAGGCTTTTCCTTCACTCTGCTGCCACATCTCTCTGTCCGGGTTATAGCCTTTATTAATGACATTCAGGCCGCCGTCATCCCGCAGGCTATACGTCGCGGTCACTTTCTCCAGCCCGCGTTCAAAACGGTGATCAAAACGGGCAATCTCATACCATGTACCCAGATAGCGTTTGGTATCGAAATTATTTACCACGGTCACGCCACGCGGTGGTGTGGGAGAACTACAGGCAACCACCAGAAATGCAGCTGTCGCTGCGGCAACGAGAGGGAGCAGGCGCATAAATGTTTCCTTACTGGTTTTTTCTAAGTGTAGATGACAGCAAGGAAAAGCGCAGAAAAGGTCCGAAAATTCGGACCCGATGAAATTTTACTGTAGAGCGTTGAGAATCTGCCAGGCGGCGGCGACTCTCGCTGGATTGGGATAGTTTTTGTTAGCCAGCATCACGATACCCAGCTCTTTTTCTGGAATAAACGCAACATAGCTACCAAATCCGCCGGTCGCCCCCGTTTTATGTACCCATGATGCGCGCACTGCAGGAGCTGGGGGCGTAATCGCTTTTACGGGGCGTGCTGCCAGTGCAATTTTATTGTCACTGCCGTTAATGATGATGTCAGGATTTACCGGCCAGTCCAGCATTTCCCAGCCCAGGCCCTGATACATATCGCCGGTTTGCCAGTAGCGAGATTGTGCCAGTTGTATCCCTTGTTGAAGCGTTTTCTCAGTGATATCAAGGGGTTTTAAATTGCTTTGCACCCAGCGGGCCATATCTTCAATGGTCGACTTCACACCATAAGCTTCAGCATCTAACGCCCCTGGCGAAACATGCACTGCCTTACCTTCGCGATATCCCCAGGCGTAATTCTTTTCTTCTGCGGACGGCACATTAATCCACGTATGAGTGAGTTTGAGTGGCTGGAAGACACGAGTTTGCATCGCCTGCTCAAAACTCAAACCAGACGGCTTCACAGCCAGTGCGCCGAACAAACCGATACTGGAGTTGGCATACAGACGTTGTGTTCCTGGAGCCCATGCAGGTTGCCAGTTTTGATAGAAGCGCAGCAAGTCGCTTGAGGATTTCACCTCATCCGGCACCTGCAATGGCAGGCCGCCAGCGGTGTAGGTTGCGAGATGTAATAGTGTGATCCCATTCCATTGTTTAGCGGTAAGTTCAGGCCAGTATTTTGTCGCGGGATCGCTTAACTTGATTTCCCCTCGTGCAATAGCGTCGCCACCAAGTACGCCCGTAAATGTTTTGCTGACCGAGCCTAACTCAAACAACGTTTGCTGTGTGACGGGCTGCTTTTTGGCGATGTCCGCATAGCCCCAGGTAAAGTAATAAGGTTTACCCTGATAAATTACCGCCACCGCCATACCGGGGATCTTTTGTTGCTCTATAAGCGGGGTTATTGTGCGATGCACAATATCGTTGATTTGTTGAGGGGCAGCAAATGTGGAGCAAGAGGCGGTAATTAATAAGGCGCAGAGCGTCATTTTGAACATAGGGTCTGGTTTCCATACAAAACGGCCCGCCATAGGCGGGCCGGATTTACATTGGCGATGCGTTAGATTGTAACGACACCAATCAGCGTGACAACTGTCAGGATAGCAGCCAGACCGTAGAAAACCCATTTGCCCGCAGGTACGTGGATTTTCAGATCGTGCATCGCGTGGTGCATACGGTGTAAACCACACCACAGCGGCAGAACGATCATCAGGAACAGGAATACGCGACCAATGAAGCTCTGCGCGAACGCCAGAACGCGCTCGTAGCTCAGTGCATCACCCGGAAACAGCCCCAGCGGCAGCAGAATACCCACCAGCAGGATCATCACCGGCGCAATAATTGCGCTCCACATACCACCGGCCCCGAAGAGGCCCCAGAATACCGGTTCGTCAGAACGCTTTGGATTTGGATTAATCATCTCAGGCTCCTTACCAGTACAGGGCAACAAACAGGATTACGATGGTGGCAACCACAGTTACCGCCCAGAGACTTTTGATAATTGGCTCTGGTCCCATTTTTTCGTCTTTTACAATGATATTGGCCGCTTTCGGTGCCAGTTCAAACCAGGTTTTGGTGTGCAGCAGAGCTGCCGCCAGAGTGATCAGGTTAATGATCACAATAACCGGGTTTTGTAAAAAGTCGACGAATCCCGCCCAGCTTTCCGGGCCATTTTTCAGGGCAAACAGCCCGAAAATCAGTTCAATGCTGAACCACACAGCCGGAACCGCCGTGCCTTCGCGCAGCATGTAAAAGCGATAAAACGGCAATTTTTTCCACCAGGTGGACGTCATTGGCCGTACATACGGTTTACGTTTAGTCGTCATGTTGCACTCCTTAGCGTGGTTTCAGGGTCGCGATAAGAAAATCTTTCGAACTTTCTACTTTGCCCTGCTGAATGGCCGCAGCCGGATCGACGTGTTTCGGGCAGACTTCGGAGCAGTAGCCCACGAAAGTACAGCTCCATACGCCGTTCTGGCTGTTCAACTGCGCCATACGCTCCTTCTTACCGTGGTCGCGGCTATCTTCGTTGTAACGATGCGCCAGCGTAATGGCAGCCGGACCGATGAACTCTGGGTTCAGGCCAAACTGCGGGCACGCGGCGTAGCACAGACCACAGTTGATGCAACCGGAAAACTGGTGATACTTGGCCATCTGCGCCGGGGTCTGGATGTTAGTACCCTGATCCGCGGTGCGGGAGTTGCCGATGATGTACGGTTTGATCGCTTCCAGACTTTCGATGAAGTGGGTCATATCGACCACCAGATCGCGTTCAATCGGGAAGTTAGCTAACGCTTCAACCTTCATACCGTCGGTGTAATCACGCAGGAAGGTTTTACATGCCAGTTTTGGCACGTTGTTAACCATCATGCCGCAGGAACCACAAATCGCCATACGGCAGGACCAGCGGTAGCTCAGGTCCGGTGCCAGGTTGTCTTTGATGTAGCCCAGCGCATCCAGTAATGAGGTAGTTGCGTCATAAGGCACTTCATAGAATGCGCTATGCGGTGCGGTATCGACTTCCGGGTTATAGCGCACCACCTCAATTTTCAGGTTTTTCATCTCAGCCATTCGCCTTCTCCTTCTTATTGGCTGCTTCCGCCTTATCGGCTGCATCCGCTTCGCCACCGTAAACACGTTTAGCTGGCGGCAGCGTAGTAATCTTCACGTCGCTGTACTCCAGGCGAGTCGTGCCATCAGCATCGCGGAAGGCGAGGGTGTGTTTGAGGAAGTTGACGTCGTCACGCTCGGTGCAACCTTCGTCCAGACGCTGGTGTGCGCCGCGGGACTCTTTACGTGCCATTGCGGAGTGCGCCATACATTCAGCAACGTTCAGACCGTGGCCCAGTTCAATGGTGTAGAGCAGGTCGGTGTTGAACACGCTGGAGGTGTCGGTGATGCGCACGCGCTTGAAGCGTTCCTGCAGCTCAGCCAGCTTGTCGATGGTTTTCTGCATCAGTTCCGGCGTACGGTAGATACCGCAACCTTCTTCCATAGCCAGGCCCATTTCGTCGCGGATCTTCGCCCAGTTTTCGCCGCCATCCTGGTTAACCAGATCTTTCAGACGTTGTTCAACGCCAGCTGCCTGCGCTTCAATTGCCGCTTCGTTGCCATTACCGGCAGTTGCTGCACGCTCTGTCGCTTGTTCACCGGCCAGACGGCCGAAGACCACCAGTTCCGCCAGGGAGTTGGAGCCCAGACGGTTTGCACCGTGCAGACCAACAGAGGAACATTCACCCACGGCGAACAGACCTTTAATGCGGGTTTCACAGTTCTGATCGGTTTCGATACCGCCCATGGTGTAGTGTGCGGTCGGACGTACCGGAATCGGTTCTTTAACCGGATCGACGCCAACGTACGCTTTCGCCAGTTCGCAGATGAACGGCAGACGTTCATGCAGTTTTTTCTCGCCGAGGTGACGCAGGTCGAGATAAACCACATCGCCACGAGGCGTGGAGATGGTGTTGCCTTTACGCCATTCGTGCCAGAAGGCCTGAGAAACTTTGTCGCGTGGACCCAGTTCCATATATTTGTTTTTCGGCTCGCCCAGCGGAGTTTCCGGGCCCATGCCGTAATCTTGCAGATAACGGTAGCCATTTTTGTTGACCAGAATACCGCCTTCACCGCGGCAGCCTTCGGTCATCAGGATACCGGAACCTGGCAGACCGGTTGGGTGATACTGAACGAATTCCATGTCACGCAGCGGAACGCCGTGGCTTAGCGCCATACCCATACCGTCACCGGTAACGATGCCGCCGTTGGTGTTGTAACGATAAACGCGACCCGCACCGCCGGTAGCCATAACGACCGCGTTAGCACGGATCTGCACCAGCGTGCCTTCCATCATGTTCATTGCTACCAGGCCGCGAACATGACCATCATCAACCAGAATATCCAGCACGAAATGTTCGTCAAAACGCTGGATCTGCGGGAATTGCAGAGAGGTCTGGAACAGCGTGTGCAGCATATGGAAGCCGGTCTTATCGGCGGCGAACCAGGTACGCTCGATTTTCATGCCGCCGAAGCGACGTACGTTGACGCTACCATCCGGGCGACGGCTCCATGGGCACCCCCACAGTTCCAGTTGGGTCATTTCGGTTGGGCAGTGGTGGACGAAATAATCCACGACATCCTGCTCACACAACCAGTCGCCACCCGCTACTGTATCGTGAAAGTGATATTCGAAGCTGTCATGATCCTGCGCGACAGCGGCGGAGCCCCCTTCTGCAGCAACGGTATGGCTACGCATCGGGTATACTTTTGAGATTAGTGCGATTTTTGCATTTGGATTTGCCTGCGCGGCAGCAATTGCAGCACGTAATCCCGCGCCACCGGCGCCTACAATGGCAAGATCGGCTTGAAAGGTTTGCACGACATTCCTCCAGATTGTTTTTATCCCACAGCCACGTACTTCAGGGTAAGTGCCTGAAAGTTACGGTCTGCGAACGCTATTCCACTGCTCCTTTATAGGTACAACAGTATAGTCTGATGGATAAGTCTGAAATTTGACGAGATCGATTTTTTTAGTGCGCAAGAGGGCTAAATTATCACTGAAGATGATTAATTTAATTACTAAACCATCAGATCGTGCTTTTTTTAGTCACTGCCCACCCTTGTTTGATTCCTGCGTAAAATTTGTCTCGCCGTCGCGTTGCGAGTAGACTTCGTGCCCTTGTCAAAAACTGGAGATTTAACTATGAGCGAAACGGCATCCTGGCAGCCGAGCGCATCCATTCCTAACTTATTAAAACGCGCGACGATTATGGCGGAGATCCGTCGTTTCTTTGCCGATCGTGGAGTGCTGGAGGTGGAGACGCCTTGTATGAGCCAGGCGACGGTAACCGATATTCATTTGGTCCCGTTTGAGACACGTTTCGTAGGCCCCGGGCATTCGCAGGGGATGAATCTCTGGTTAATGACCAGCCCGGAATACCATATGAAACGCCTGCTGGTTGCTGGTTGTGGGCCGGTATTCCAGCTGTGCCGCAGCTTCCGTAATGAAGAGATGGGGCGTTATCACAACCCTGAGTTCACTATGCTTGAGTGGTATCGACCGCACTATGATATGTACCGGTTGATGAACGAGGTGGACGATCTCTTACAACAGGTGCTGGACTGCCCGGCAGCAGAAAGCCTTTCTTATCAACAAGCTTTCTTGCGTTATCTGGAAATTGACCCACTCTCTGCTGACAAAACGCAACTGCGGGAAGTGGCAGCGAAACTGGATTTGAGCAACGTTGCCGATACCGAAGAAGACCGCGACACGCTGCTACAACTGCTGTTTACCTTTGGCGTAGAGCCAAATATTGGCAAAGAAAAACCGACCTTTGTGTACCACTTTCCGGCCAGCCAGGCATCACTGGCGCAAATCAGTACCGAAGATCATCGGGTCGCTGAACGCTTTGAGGTTTATTATAAAGGTATTGAGCTGGCGAATGGTTTCCATGAATTGACGGATGCCCGTGAGCAGCAACAACGCTTTGAACAAGATAACCGTAAGCGCGCGGCGCGCGGTTTGCCGCAGCACCCCATTGACCAGAATCTGATTGAAGCCTTGAAAGTCGGTATGCCTGACTGTTCCGGCGTGGCATTAGGCGTTGATCGTCTGGTGATGTTGGCGCTGGGCGCGGAGACACTGGCTGAAGTCATCGCCTTTAGCGTTGACCGGGCATAATTCTGAAAAATTACTGAATTAACCGCGAAGAATGGCGTGATAAGCGCCATTCTGTAGCATATGTTTTCATTTTTCCGCTAAAGGCCACAATTTAAGACTGGATATTTGATATCATCCAGGTATCAATTCTGTATTGGTTTTTACGCTGCCCGCTCAATGTTGGGCAGTGCAGTTCAGTGGGCGCGTTTTATACACGCGCTGAAATGAAGGATGGTTTCATGCCTCACACGATAAAAAAGATGAGTCTGATAGGACTCATATTGATGATCTTTACTTCCGTATTTGGATTTGCCAATAGCCCATCGGCTTATTACTTAATGGGTTATAGTGCGATTCCCTTTTATATATTTTCTGCATTGTTATTCTTTATTCCATTCGCCTTAATGATGGCTGAAATGGGAGCTGCTTATCGCAAAGAAGAAGGTGGTATCTATTCCTGGATGAATAATAGTGTCGGACCACGTTTTGCCTTCATTGGTACATTTATGTGGTTTTCCTCTTATATCATCTGGATGGTGAGTACCTCCGCGAAAGTTTGGGTTCCGTTCTCAACATTCCTCTATGGTAGCGACATGACCCAGCACTGGCGTATTACCGGACTGGAGCCTACGCAGGTGGTTGGTCTGCTGGCAGTGGCATGGATGATTCTGGTCACCGTCGTTGCTTCAAAGGGGATTAATAAAATTGCCCGCATTACTGCGGTGGGCGGTATTGCAGTAATGTGTCTGAATTTAGTATTGCTGTTAGTAAGCATTACTATTTTGTTATTAAATGGTGGGCATTTCGCGCAGGATATTAATTTCCTTGCATCACCGAACCCAGGTTATCAGTCCGGTCTGGCAATGCTATCGTTTGTGGTATTTGCTATTTTTGCCTATGGCGGAATTGAAGCGGTTGGTGGTCTGGTCGATAAAACGGAAAATCCAGAAAAGAACTTTGCCAAAGGTATTGTTTTTGCCGCTATTGTTATTTCAATCGGTTATTCGCTGGCAATATTTTTATGGGGCGTCAGCACAAACTGGCAGCAGGTATTAAGTAATGGTTCCGTTAACCTCGGCAATATTACCTATGTGCTGATGAAGAGCCTCGGGGTGACGCTGGGTAACGCACTGCATTTGTCACCAGAAGCGTCATTGTCGCTGGGCGTATGGTTTGCGCGTATTACCGGACTTTCGATGTTCCTCGCTTATACCGGTGCGTTCTTTACGCTTTGCTATTCACCGCTGAAAGCCATCATCCAGGGGACGCCGAAAGCGTTGTGGCCGGAACCGATGACGCGCCTGAATGCGATGGGGATGCCGTCTATCGCCATGTGGATGCAGTGCGGGTTGGTTACTGTCTTCATCCTGCTGGTTTCGTTTGGTGGCGGTACCGCATCGGCGTTCTTTAACAAGCTGACGCTGATGGCGAACGTGTCTATGACGCTTCCTTACCTGTTCCTCGCGCTGGCTTTCCCATTCTTTAAAGCACGTCAGGATCTCGACAGACCATTTGTGATTTTCAAAACGCGTATGTCGGCAATGATTGCGACGGTGGTTGTCGTTCTGGTGGTGACATTTGCGAACGTCTTCACCATCATTCAACCTGTGGTTGAAGCCGGAGACTGGGACAGCACATTGTGGATGATTGGCGGCCCTGTCTTCTTCTCGCTGTTAGCGATGGCGATTTACCAGAACTATTGCAGCAGAGTGGCAAAAAATCCGCAGTGGGTGGTGGAATAACCCGATGCCCTATCGTCTGTCTGACGATAGGGCGCAATGACAGGGAATTAGTGGGATTTCGTATGTGCTATAGCGAAATTAAACTACGGGTTATCTCATGAGTGCGCGCATGTTTGTCTTGTGCTGCATCTGGTTCATTGTGGCGTTCCTCTGGATAACCATTACCTCCGCGCTGGACAAAGAGTGGATGATTGATGGACGCGGGATTAACAACGTCTGTGATGTTTTGATGTATCTCGAAGATGACGATACTCGCGATGTCGGTGTGATAATGACGTTACCGCTCTTTTTCCCTTTTCTCTGGTTCGCTTTGTGGCGAAAAAAACGCGGCTGGTTTATGTACGCCACCGCGCTGGCTATTTTCGGCTACTGGCTGTGGCAGTTTTTTCTGCGCTATCAGTTTTGTTTGTGAGCCGGATGGGTTCATCCGGCACAAAACCTTACAAACTTCCCGCCTGACGACCTTTGCCCGCAGAAGTTAATGTTCTCCCCGTTTGTTTACCATTCAGGCTTTCCAGACGCATCTGGAAGGGCGGGAATGGCATATCGATACCGTGGGCATGGAAGCCTGCCAGAATTAGCTGGTGGATCTCATGGCGTAGCGGCATACGGTGACCCATCTCAGCGGCGTAAATACGCAGCTCGAAAATCTGAATCCCCTGTTGCAGATCCACCAGGAAGACTTCCGGTGCCGGGTTGTCGATCACCAGCGAGCAGCGACGCGCTGCGGTGAGCAGGATTTCCGTCACTTCTTCACTGTTGGCATCGGCAGGGGCCGGAATCGTCAACACCACGCGCGTGACCGAGTCAGAGAGCGACCAGTTGATAAACTGCTCGGTAATAAACGCCTTGTTCGGCACGATTATCTCTTTACGGTCCCAGTCGCTGATGGTGGTGGCGCGGGTGTTAATTTTCGTCACGCTACCAGTAAGATCGCGGATCGTTACCGTATCGCCAATGCGAATCGGTTTTTCGAACAGGATGATCAGGCCAGAGATAAAGTTGGCGAAAATTTCCTGCAAACCAAAACCGAGACCAACACCGAGCGCGGCGACCAGCCACTGCAATTTCGACCACTCAATACCAATCATTGAGAAGCCGACCAGCCCGCCAATCAGCATCAGCAGATATTTGGTGATGGTGGTGATGGCGTAACCTGTACCCGGCGTTAAATCCAGGTGCTGCAAAATCGCCAGTTCCAGCAGCGCGGGCAGGTTGCGCACCAGCTGCGTGGTGATGATAAGCACCAGAATGGCAATCAGCACCGCACCGAGGGTAATCGGCTCCAGACTTTCTACGCCCTGTACCGTGGAGGTGACATCCCACAGCGAAATATTTTCGAGGAAGCCGAAAGCGGAATGGATTTCTGACCACAGCACAATGACCGAAAGCAGGGCGATCAACATCAAAATTGAGCGCACCAGCCGCAAGGACTGCGCACTGATGGCATCGAGATCGACTTCGCTTTCATCGACTTCAATTGCCCCTTCCGGGCTACTGTGATGATGTGCTTCCTCTTCGCCACGCGCACGTTGCGCTAACATCTCTGCCCGGCGATGCTTCGCCCGGTCAAACGCCAGCCTGCGGCGTTGGATCAGCATCCAGCGGCGGATAACGTGATAAACCACCAGTAGCAAAAACCAGATGGCAACCGAGGTTTCAAGCCTCGCTAACAGCGCCTGCGCCGTTGCCAGATAACCCACCGCCGACGCCAGAATGGCAACCAGCGGTGCGCCAATCATCATGTTCCACAGCATATGGTTGGTAATGTTGTCACCGCTGCCTTCTTTGTTGAGATACAGCGGGATCCCGGCCTTTTTCAGACTGAGAGTGACCACCGCCAGCGCACCGCAAATGAGGATAAAGCAAAGCCGTCCCAGCGAACCGGAGAATTCACGGTCGTCGAGGTTATCGAACATCATCAGCGCCATAATCAGCGGCACAATAAGCCCGATGCTCATCAGGTAGTAGCGCATCCCACGGGAAACCCGTTCGCGCGGCCAGCCAAAATGAGCGATAAACAAGCCGTTCGGGCGGGCAAAGGTGGCGCAAATCATCACTACCCACAGCAGCGGCACGGTGGCCGTTACGCCATCACCAATCGCGACCGCCAGCGGATAAGGCCACGCCTCGCGCAAGCCGTAACCCAGCGTCATCCACAGCACCGGTAGCGGTGACGCGACGAGAATCGACCAGAAAAGAGTGCGTAACGTCAGCCAGAAGTGATCCTGAGTCACTTTGCCGACTTTCGCCGCCGAACGTTCAAGAAAACGGGTGAAATAGCGGCGTGAGTAAATACTGCAACCGACCAGAATCAACGCGCCAAACAGCGGTAAAATTGTCTCTTTACTGGTCAGCATCATCACACTGGCTTTGCCCAACTGACTGAAGGTGTCCAGCGAAATGAGACGACGCAGATCCTGGGCGATTTCCAGCGGCCAGGCGATGGTCATCGGGCGCACGTCAGAGGTCCAGAACAGATAGCGGTGCGTCGCTTCATTCACCTCTTTCAGCGCATCCTCCAGTTGCCCGTTGGAGACTTTCAGCTTGGTCAGTTCCAGTAGTAGCGTGTCTCCACCCTGCAACAATGAGTTCAGCAACTCACGCTGAGTGCGTAGCTGTGCTTCCAGAATACGGTTTTGCTCGGCGGTCAGCGGCTGACCGTCGGCCTGATGGATTTGCCGTAGCTGCGGCTGTTTATTAAGCAGATCCTCATAACGTAACCGTTGCACACGCAACTGCGCCATTTCGGTATCAAGCTGTTGTGGTTTTGGCATTTCCGGCAGCCGTGCCACCTGCGCCCGCAACGCTTCGCCGAGCAGATTGGACGATCCCAGCCATTGCGACTGTTCACGCAGCGTATTCAACGCTTGCCGGACCTGTAACGTCTGGCTGGCAGCCTGACGCTGTTGCGAGGCAACGAGATCCATCCGCTGCGCCTGTTGATTCAGCGCCGCTGATAGTTCGCGGTTAATTTTGAATTGCGCGACGATGTCTTTCGGCAAATCGGCGCTGTTTTCTGCCAGCAATTCGGTACTTTCCAGCGCCCGCTCCGCCTCAAGCTGACGTTGGCTGTTCAACTGATTACGTAAGGCCTGCAAATACGCATCCAGTTGCTGGCTCTCTTTTTCCGCCAGCTCTGAGCGTAAGCGCGCTAATTCCTGGCGGTTATTGGCGGACAGCTGCGCCAGTTCCAGTTCATCGACGAGCGCTTTCAGGCGTGCGGAGTCAGACTGCAACGCGAAATTTTGTGCCTGATTGAGCGGGGAATTGCCGGTAAGCGTCCCCAGGCGGCGCTCGATTTCATTTAACTGACGGCGGGCATCGGTTTGCTGTTGCGGCAGTTGATTCAGCGAATCGGCAATCTCGCGGGCGCGTTCCTGCTCTTGCTGGGCCTGACGGCTTTTATCCAGCAACTGGCTGCTGACCTGGAGAATTTCCTGATTCAGCGCGTCGGTAGACATTCCCGGTGACACGCTGCGCGGCTCGTCACGCATGTTGTTTAATTGCGCGCGCAGAGTAGCGGAGAGTTTCGGATAATTATCAATGACTTCTTGATATTGCTTGATGCGCTCAAGGGAACCTTTCCGTTCCTCAAGCGCATTTAAGGCAGACTGGAGCGCCTCTACGACTTCCGGTTGCGCGGGTTTCGCCGCTTTTGCCTGCTCCAGTTCTTGTGAGATTTGTTTGCTATCGGGGGCCGTCGCGGCGTACGCCCCCCAACTGAGGCACCAGGCCATCAGAAAAGTGATAATCAGGCGCACGTCAGCGTTTCCTTTGATGGATTAGACCTGGTCTTTTTTATCGTCAACCAATGGGCTGGCGTCGTGTTCTGCTTCGATCTCTTCAGCAGAAAGCGGGGCGGGTTCAGCGTCTGGCGTAACAAAGGTTTCGGTAGATACTGCCAGCGGCTGGCCAATTTTCGTAACAGACAGGCTTTCCAGTTGCTCAACCAGATTCACTTTACCCGGTGCAAACAGGTTGATAACGGTGGAACCGAGTTTAAAGCGACCCATTTCCTGGCCTTTCAGCAGTGCCACAGAACCGTCGTTTTCCCCGGCAGGCCAGGTCCAGCGCTTGATGATGCCTTCGCGCGGCGGCGTAATGGTGCCCGCCCAGACCGTCTCAATGCTGCCTACAATCGTCGCACCGACCAGAATCTGCGCCATCGGGCCAAATTCGGTATCGAACAGGCAGATCACGCGTTCGTTACGGGCAAACAGATTCGGCACGTTCTGAGCGGTGAGATGGTTAACGGAGAAGAGATCGCCCGGCACGTAGATCATTTCACGCAGAATACCGTTGCACGGCATGTGTACGCGGTGGTAGTCACGTGGGGAGAGGTAAGTGGTCACAAACGTACCGTTGCGGAACAGGTCCGCCATCAGATAGTTGCCTGCCAGCAGGGCTTCGAGGCTGTAGTTGTGGCCTTTGGCTTGCAGGATTTTATCTTCTTCGATTTTACCCAACTGGCTGATAACGCCATCGGCAGGCATAACCAGTACATTCGGATCGGTATCGATTGGGCGTACTTCGTCACGCAGCGGACGGACAAAGAATTCGTTAAAGGTGCGGTAGCTGGCGGTATCCGGCTTTTGCGCCTCTTTCATGTCGACCTTGTAGTATTTAACGAACAGATCGATAACCAGTTTTGTCAGCCATCCTGCCCGCTTGCTTGCGCCCCAACCCGCCAGGCGAGTAAGCCATAGTTTCGGCAGAATGTACTGTAGCGAAAGTTTAAATGAATTTAACAAGGTAGCCTCCAGGCCATTGTTTTGTCGTTCCTGATCCGGCCTACATGCCGGATCCTGAAAAAAAGGGGACGATTCTAACGACGGTTAGCTTAATTGTCAGTCATCCGTATCAGAAAAGTTTTTACGCGTTTTTACCTGCGCCATGCTTTCCAGAATACGGTGATAGTTTTCGAAACGGGTTTCCGCGATTTTCCCTTCCTCAACCGCTTCCCGGATAGCGCAGCCCGGATCGGTATCGTGTTTGCAATCGCGATATTTACACAGACCTAAGTAGTCATGGAATTCGACAAAGCCCTGAGTGATTTGTTCCGGCTCCAGGTGCCAGAGGCCGAACTCACGCACACCAGGGGAGTCAATCACATCACCGCCGTGCGGGAAGTGATACAGCCGAGCGGCGGTCGTGGTGTGCTGACCGAGACCCGAGTTGTCAGAAACATCGTTGGTCAGGATCTCTTTTTGCAGCCCCAGCAACGTGTTAAGCAGGCTGGATTTGCCAACGCCAGACTGCCCGGCAAAAATGCTGATGCGTCCGGTCAACGCCTCTTCCAGCGGTTTCAGCCCATCCTGAGTATGACTGGAAACCATCAATACGCGATAACCAATGTTGCGGTAGATATCCATCTGTTCGTTGACGAACTCCATGCCTTCGTCGTCCAGCAGGTCTATCTTGTTGAGCACAATAATCGGCTCAATCAGCAAGGTTTCGCAGGCCACCAGGTAACGGTCGATAATATTGAGCGACAGCTCCGGCAAAATGGCGGAGACAATAACAATCTGGTCGATGTTGGCGGCAATAGGTTTCACGCCGTCGTAGAAGTCCGGGCGCGTCAACACCGAGGTGCGCTCATGCACCGCTTCCACGATCCCTTTGACATTTACGCCTTCCGCCGCCGGTTTACCCGGACGCCAGACTACGCGGTCGCCGGTCACCAGCGAACGGATGGTACGGCGAATATTGCAGCGGTGAACGTCGCCATCGGCGGATTCCACATCAGCGTGCATACCAAAGCGGCTGATGACGATACCTTCATCAGGCTCGCCAAACAGATTGTCGTCGTAGTCGGGCTTCTCCTTAGACGTTTTAAGACGACGCTGGTGATTGGCGTTCACGCGGCGCTGCTGGCCTTTGGAGAGTTTATTTTTACTCAATCGTACAGACTCCTGGTCGCCCCTGATGGGCAAAACATCTATGATACACGCAATTGTGGATCAATATAGTCACTGTGAATGGGTGGAAAATAGCATGAGTGCCAATGAAAACAACCTGATTTGGATCGATCTTGAGATGACCGGTCTGGATCCCGAGCGCGATCGCATTATTGAGATTGCCACGCTGGTGACCGATGCCAACCTGAATATTCTGGCAGAAGGGCCGACCATTGCAGTACACCAGTCTGATGAACAGCTGGCGCTGATGGATGACTGGAACGTGCGCACCCATACCGCCAGCGGGCTGGTGGAGCGCGTGAAAGCGAGCACAATGGGCGATCGTGAAGCTGAACTGGCAACGCTCGAATTCTTAAAACAGTGGGTGCCTGCGGGAAAATCGCCGATTTGCGGTAACAGCATCGGCCAGGATCGTCGCTTCCTGTTTAAATACATGCCGGAGCTGGAAGCCTACTTCCACTACCGTTATCTCGATGTCAGCACGCTGAAAGAGCTGGCGCGCCGCTGGAAGCCGGAAATTCTTGATGGTTTTACCAAGCAGGGGACGCATCAGGCGATGGATGATATCCGTGAGTCGGTGGCAGAACTGGCTTACTATCGCGAGCATTTTATCAAGCTGTAAAATTTTTCCTGGTCACGTAAGCGCCGGAATCCACTTGCGGCGGCGTGATTTTGACGCTAAATTGAACGTCTTGCTGATAATTTCAGCATTTGAGATAAAAACTCAAAAAAAATTTTTTAGGGGGGTTGCAGAGGGAAAGATTTCTCGTATAATGCGCCTCCCGTAACGACGCAGAAATGCGAAAATTACGAAAGCAAAATTAAGTAGTACGCGGGAATAGCTCAGTTGGTAGAGCACGACCTTGCCAAGGTCGGGGTCGCGAGTTCGAGTCTCGTTTCCCGCTCCAAAATTTGAAAAGTGCTGCAAAGCACAGACCACCCAATCGCAGTATTTCGAATTGCGACAAGGCGGCAACTGAACGAATCCTTGGGAGCTTACAAAAGTAAGTGACTAAGGTGAGTGAAGGCAGCCAAGGCAGTAGCGGTTCGAAAGACGAAGATTAAGCGGGAATAGCTCAGTTGGTAGAGCACGACCTTGCCAAGGTCGGGGTCGCGAGTTCGAGTCTCGTTTCCCGCTCCAAAATTTGAAAGTGCTGTAAAGCACAGACCACCCAAGCGGGAATAGCTCAGTTGGTAGAGCACGACCTTGCCAAGGTCGGGGTCGCGAGTTCGAGTCTCGTTTCCCGCTCCAAATTCTTCTCTCAATAAAATATCCACAGCGACGCGATGCGTTATTGCTGGTTTTTGTTGTCTCTGACAAACTCTTGTAAACAGAGTTATCCACAGCCTCAGGCCGTAATCTTAATTTCAAAGAAACTTCGCACGGTGAATAGTATTTTTTTAATCTATTGATAGATAAGTTAAAAATTAAGATTTCGTTTTGTCGAGTCGATCACTTGACGATTTTATTCGTCTTGAATTGCAATGCGTTTTTATTTTTATTCACAAGCTGTGGATGAATCAGGCGTCACGCGGTAACCCTTTTTCAATCACCCGAACCAGACGCTGTTTTTTCGGCAATTGCACTTCGACTATGCACGCATTTCGTCTCTCTATTTGCTGCGCAATCGCCCACGCTATGTGCTCATCAAGAAGTGGGTGCTCACCTTTGCGACTCTCCAGCGCCGCCAGAATCGTTTCATCCCAGGGGGCATTGCCTAATGCCACGGCGATATTACGCAGCCAGCGCAGGTGACCTATACGGCGAATCGCCGATCCTTCCGTGACTTTTAAAAACTTCTCTTCGCTCCAGGCGAATAACTCAATGAGTTCCGGTGCGTGTAGCGGCTTACGCGGGCTGAAATCGTCTTCTGTAGTGAGTTGCGAATAGCGATTCCACGGGCAGATAAGCTGGCAGTCATCGCAACCGTAAATACGGTTTCCCATTAACGGTCGCAACTCTTCCGGGATCGCCCCCTCCAGTTCGATGGTGAGATAAGAGATACAGCGGCGAGCATCGACGGTATATGGCTCGACGATGGCTCCGGTCGGGCAAATCGTCATACAGGCCACGCATTTACCGCATCCTTCCTCGACTGGTTGATCCACGGGCAGAGGAATATCGACCAGCAATTCGCCTAAAAAGAAGAATGAACCGGCCTCGCGATTGAGGATAAGTGAGTGCTTACCTGTCCAGCCAAGTCCTGCTTTTTCAGCTAACGGGCGCTCGAGAATAGGCGCAGAATCGACAAACGGTCTAAAATTCAGCGAAACACAATGTTGCTGAATCATCTCGCCCAGCTTTTTGAGTCGGTTGCGCAGAAGCTTGTGATAGTCACGGCCCAGCGCATAACGGCTAACATAGCCGAGTTTGGGATTTTTCAGCGTGCTGGCAAATGCGGCGTTAGCAGGAAGGTAATTCATCCGCACGCTGATCACGCGCAGCGTACCGGGCAATAATTCGTGAGGACGAGCACGCAGCATACCGTGACGCGCCATCCAGTCCATTTCGCCGTGGTATTGTTTGTCCAGCCATGCTTGCAGTTTGGGCTCGGACGCGCTGAGATCGGTATCGGTAATACCTACCTGCTGAAAGCCCAGTTCCAGCCCCCACTGTTTAATTTTTTGCGCTAACTGATTGAGATCGAGGGGCTCTGACATGACGGACCATACAATGAAGAAAAACCCCGTAAGTATACCACACACCGTCTGGTACGCCGACGATATCCGCCGCGGAGAACGCGAGGCGGCAGATGCGCTGGGACTCACACTCTATGAGCTGATGCTTCGCGCTGGCGAAGCCGCATTCCAGGTGTGTCGCACGGCTTATCCTGACGCCCGCCACTGGCTGGTGCTGTGCGGTCATGGTAATAACGGCGGCGATGGCTACGTGGTCGCGCGACTGGCCAAAGCGGTCGGTATTGAGGTCACGCTGCTGGCCCAGGAAAGTGACAAACCGTTGCCGGAAGAGGCCGCGCTGTCACGCGAAGCATGGTTAAACGCGGGAGGCGAGATCCATGCTTCGAATACTGTCTGGCCCGAATCGGTAGATCTGATTGTTGATGCGCTGCTCGGTACCGGCTTGCAGCAAGCACCCCGCGAATCCATTAGCCAGTTAATCGACCACGCTAATACCCATCCTGCGCCGATTGTGGCGGTTGATATCCCTTCCGGGCTGCTGGCTGAAACTGGCGCTACGCCAGGCGCGGTGATCAACGCCGATCACACCATCACTTTTATTGCGCTGAAACCAGGCTTGCTCACTGGAAAAGCGCGGGATGTTACCGGACAACTGCATTTTGACTCACTGGGGCTGGATAGCTGGCTGGCAGGTCAGGAGACGAAAATTCAGCGGTTTTCGGCAGAACAACTTTCTCACTGGCTGAAACCGCGTCGCCCGACATCGCATAAAGGCGATCACGGGAGAGTGGTGATTATTGGCGGCGATCACGGCACGGCGGGAGCTATTCGTATGACGGGGGAAGCGGCACTGCGTGCTGGTGCTGGTTTAGTTCGAGTATTGACCCGCAGTGAAAACATTGCGCCGCTACTGACTGCACGACCAGAATTGATGGTGCATGAACTGACTATGGACTCTCTTACCGAAAGCCTGGAATGGGCCGATGTGCTGGTGATTGGTCCCGGACTGGGCCAGCAAGAGTGGGGGAAAAAAGCCCTGCAAAAAGTTGAGAATTTTCGCAAACCGATGTTGTGGGATGCCGATGCATTGAACCTACTGGCAATCAATCCCGATAAGCGTCACAATCGCGTGATCACGCCGCATCCTGGCGAGGCCGCACGGTTGTTAGGCTGTTCCGTCGCTGAAATTGAAAGTGACCGCTTACATTGCGCTAAACGTCTGGTACAACGTTATGGCGGCGTAGCGGTGCTGAAAGGTGCCGGAACCGTGGTCGCCGCCCATCCTGACGCTTTAGGCATTATTGATGCCGGGAATGCAGGCATGGCGAGCGGCGGCATGGGCGATGTGCTCTCTGGTATTATTGGCGCATTGCTTGGGCAAAAACTGTCGCCGTATGATGCAGCCTGTGCGGGCTGCGTCGCGCACGGTGCGGCAGCTGACGTACTGGCGGCGCGTTTTGGAACGCGCGGGATGCTGGCAACCGATCTCTTTTCCACGCTACAGCGTATTGTTAACCCGGAAGTGACTGATAAAAACCATGATGAATCGAGTAATTCCGCTCCCTGATGAGCAGGCAACATTAGACCTGGGCGAGCGGGTAGCGAAAGCCTGCGATGGCGCAACCGTAATCTATCTGTATGGCGATTTAGGCGCAGGTAAAACCACCTTTAGTCGGGGCTTTTTACAGGCTTTGGGCCATCAGGGTAATGTCAAAAGCCCCACTTATACGCTGGTCGAACCCTATACGCTCGACAATTTAATGGTTTATCACTTTGATTTGTACCGCCTTGCCGATCCCGAGGAGCTGGAGTTTATGGGGATCCGCGATTATTTTGCCAACGATGCCATCTGCCTGGTGGAGTGGCCACAACAAGGTACAGGTGTTCTTCCTGACCCGGATGTCGAAATACACATTGATTATCAGGCACAAGGCCGTGAGGCGCGCGTGAGTGCGGTTTCCTCTGCGGGTGAATTGTTGCTGGCGCGTTTAGCCGGTTAACCTTTGAAAGGTGGCGGGATGATGTATCGCATCAGAAATTGGTTGGTAGCGACGTTGCTGCTGCTGTGCGCGCAGGTGGGTGCCGCGACGCTCTCTGATATTCAGGTTTCTAACGGCAACCAACAGGCGCGGATAACGTTGAGTTTTATTGGCGATCCTGATTATGCGTTTAGCCATCAAAGCAAACGCACCGTGGCGCTCGATATCAAACAAACGGGGGTAATTCAGGGGCTGCCGTTGTTGTTTAGCGGCAATAATCTGGTGAAGGCGATTCGCTCCGGAACGCCTAAAGATGCACAAACGCTACGGCTGGTGGTCGATCTTACCGAAAACGGTAAAACCGAAGCGGTGAAGCGGCAGAATGGCAGCAATTACACTGTCGTCTTTACGATTAACGCCGATGTGCCGCCACCGCCTCCTCCGCCGCCTGTGGTTGCGAAACGCGTTGAAACGCCTGCGGTTGTCGCACCGCGCGTCAGCGAACCGGCGCGCAATCCGTTTAAAACGGAAAGTAACCGCACTACAGGTGTTATCAGCAGTAATACGGTAACGCGTCCGGCAGCGCGTGCGACGGCTAACACTGGCGATAAAATTATCATCGCTATTGATGCAGGACACGGCGGTCAGGACCCTGGCGCTATCGGCCCCGGCGGTACGCGGGAGAAAAATGTCACCATCGCCATCGCACGTAAATTGCGTACTTTGCTCAATGACGATCCAATGTTTAAAGGCGTTTTAACCCGTGACGGGGATTACTTTATCTCGGTGATGGGGCGCAGCGATGTGGCACGTAAGCAAAACGCCAATTTCCTCGTGTCGATTCACGCTGATGCCGCACCGAACCGCAGTGCGACTGGCGCTTCCGTATGGGTGCTCTCAAACCGTCGTGCAAACAGCGAGATGGCAAGCTGGCTGGAACAGCATGAGAAACAGTCGGAGCTGCTGGGCGGAGCGGGCGATGTGCTGGCGAACAGTCAGTCTGATCCCTATTTAAGCCAGGCGGTGCTGGATTTACAGTTCGGTCATTCCCAGCGTGTAGGGTATGATGTAGCGACCAGTATGATCAGCCAGTTGCAACGCATTGGCGAAATACATAAACGTCGACCAGAACACGCCAGCCTTGGCGTTCTGCGTTCGCCGGATATCCCATCAGTACTGGTCGAAACCGGTTTTATCAGCAACAACAGCGAAGAACGTTTGCTGGCGAGCGACGATTACCAACAACAGCTGGCAGAAGCCATTTACAAAGGCCTGCGTAATTATTTCCTTGCGCATCCGATGCAATCTGCGCCGCAGGGTACAGCGGCACAAACTGCCAGTACGGTGACGACGCCAGATCGCACGCTGCCAAACTAAGGACGATTGATGCCAATTCAGGTCTTACCGCCACAACTGGCGAACCAGATTGCCGCAGGTGAGGTGGTCGAGCGACCTGCGTCGGTAGTCAAAGAACTGGTGGAAAACAGCCTCGATGCAGGTGCGACGCGTATCGATATTGATATCGAACGCGGTGGGGCGAAACTTATCCGCATTCGTGATAACGGCTGCGGTATCAAAAAAGATGAGCTGGCGCTGGCGCTGGCTCGTCATGCCACCAGTAAAATCGCCTCTCTGGACGATCTCGAAGCCATTATCAGCCTGGGCTTTCGCGGTGAGGCGCTGGCGAGTATCAGTTCGGTTTCCCGCCTGACGCTCACTTCACGTACCGCAGAACAGCAGGAAGCCTGGCAGGCCTATGCCGAAGGGCGCGATATGGACGTGACGGTAAAACCGGCGGCGCATCCTGTGGGAACGACGCTGGAGGTGCTGGATCTGTTCTACAACACTCCGGCGCGGCGCAAATTCCTGCGCACTGAGAAAACCGAATTTAACCATATCGATGAGATCATCCGCCGCATTGCGCTGGCGCGTTTCGACGTCACGATCAACCTGTCGCATAACGGTAAAATTGTGCGTCAGTACCGCGCAGTGCCGGAAGGCGGGCAAAAAGAACGGCGCTTAGGCGCGATTTGCGGTACCGCTTTTCTCGAACAAGCGCTGGCGATTGAATGGCAACACGGCGATCTTACGCTGCGCGGCTGGGTGGCAGATCCGAATCACACCACGCCCGCACTGGCGGAAATTCAGTATTGCTATGTGAATGGTCGCATGATGCGCGATCGCCTGATCAATCACGCGATCCGCCAGGCCTGTGAAGACAAACTGGGGGCCGATCAGCAACCGGCATTTGTGCTGTATCTGGAGATCGACCCACATCAGGTGGACGTCAATGTGCACCCTGCCAAACACGAAGTGCGTTTCCATCAGTCGCGTCTGGTGCATGATTTTATCTATCAGGGCGTGCTGAGCGTGCTACAACAGCAACTGGAAACGCCGCTACCGCTGGACGATGAACCACAACCTGCACCGCGCGCCATCCCGGAAAACCGCGTGGCGGCGGGGCGCAATCATTTTGCTGAACCGGCAGTTCGTGAGCCAGTAGCTCCGCGTTACACTCCTGCGCCCGCCTCAGGCAGTCGTCCGGCTGCCCCCTGGCCGAATGCGCAGCCAGGTTACCAGAAACAGCAAGGTGAAGTGTATCGCCAGCTTTTGCAAACGCCCGCGCCGATGCAAAAACCAAAAGCGCCAGAACCGCAGGAACCTGCACTTGCGGCGAACAGTCAGAGTTTTGGTCGGGTACTGACTATCGTCCATTCCGACTGTGCGTTGCTGGAGCGCGGCGGCAACATTTCACTTTTAGCCTTGCCAGTGGCAGAACGTTGGCTGCGTCAGGCGCAACTGACGCCGGGTGAAGCGCCAGTTTGCGCCCAGCCGCTGCTGATTCCGTTGCGGCTAAAAGTTTCTGGCGAAGAAAAATCGGCATTAGAAAAAGCGCAGTCTGCCCTGGCGGAATTGGGTATTGATTTCCAGTCAGATGCACAGCATGTGACCATCAGGGCCGTGCCTTTACCCTTACGCCAACAAAATTTACAAATCTTGATTCCTGAACTGATAGGCTACCTGGCGAAGCAGTCCGTATTCGAACCTGGCAATATTGCGCAGTGGATTGCACGAAATCTGATGAGCGAACATGCGCAGTGGTCAATGGCGCAGGCCATAACTCTGCTGGCGGACGTGGAACGGTTATGTCCGCAACTTGTGAAAACGCCGCCGGGTGGTCTGTTACAATCTGTTGATTTACATCCGGCGATAAAAGCCCTGAAAGATGAGTGATATCAGTAAGGCGAGCCTGCCTAAGGCGATTTTTTTGATGGGGCCGACGGCCTCCGGTAAAACGGCGTTAGCCATTGAGCTGCGTAAAATTTTACCAGTAGAGTTGATAAGCGTTGATTCTGCCCTTATTTACAAAGGGATGGATATCGGGACGGCGAAGCCGAACGCTGAAGAGTTACTCGCCGCGCCGCACCGATTGCTGGATATTCGCGATCCGTCGCAGGCTTACTCGGCTGCTGATTTTCGCCGTGATGCGCTGGCGGAAATGGCCGATATCACCGCGGCGGGGCGGATCCCACTGTTAGTGGGCGGTACGATGTTGTATTTCAAGGCATTGCTGGAAGGGTTGTCGCCGCTACCGTCGGCAGACCCGGAAGTGCGGGCCAGAATTGAGCAACAGGCGGCAGAGCAAGGTTGGGAGTCATTGCATCGTCAACTTCAGGAGATCGATCCGGTTGCGGCAGCAAGGATTCATCCAAATGATCCACAAAGGCTTTCCCGGGCACTGGAAGTTTTTTTCATTTCGGGTAAAACTTTAACGGAACTGACGCAAACGTCAGGAGACGCTCTACCGTATCAGGTGCATCAGTTCGCCATCGCCCCGGCGAGCCGTGAACTGCTCCATCAACGAATTGAGCAGCGTTTTCATCAGATGTTGGCTTCAGGTTTTGAAGCAGAAGTCCGGGCGCTTTTTGCCCGAGGAGATTTGCATACGGACTTGCCTTCCATTCGTTGCGTGGGTTATCGCCAGATGTGGTCTTACCTTGAAGGCGAAATCTCATACGATGAAATGGTTTATCGAGGTGTTTGCGCCACGAGACAGTTGGCGAAGCGGCAGATAACCTGGCTGCGTGGTTGGGAAGGGGTTCACTGGCTTGATAGTGAAAAACCAGAACAGGCGCGTGACGAAGTATTACAGGTTGTTGGTGCTATCGCAGGCTGAATGTGTACAATTGAGACGTATCGTGCGCAATTTTTTCAGAATCGAAAGGTTCAAAGTACAAATAAGCATATAAGGAAAAGAGAGAATGGCTAAGGGGCAATCTTTACAAGATCCGTTCCTGAACGCACTGCGTCGGGAACGTGTTCCAGTTTCTATTTATTTGGTGAATGGTATTAAGCTGCAAGGGCAAATCGAGTCTTTTGATCAGTTCGTGATCCTGTTGAAAAACACGGTCAGCCAGATGGTTTACAAGCACGCGATTTCTACTGTTGTCCCGTCTCGCCCGGTTTCTCATCACAGTAACAACGCCGGTGGCGGTACCAGCAGTAACTACCATCATGGTAGCAGCGCGCAGAATACTTCCGCGCAACAGGACAGCGAAGAAACCGAATAAGGTTTCGGGCTGTTTTTTTTACACGGGGAGCCAGCGATCCTGCGTTCCCCGCTGATCTATTTAGAGGGTTATACGCTTGTTTGACCGTTATGATGCTGGTGAGCAGGCGGTACTGGTACACATCTATTTTACGCAAGACAAAGATATGGAAGATCTCCAGGAGTTTGAATCTCTGGTCTCTTCCGCCGGTGTCGAAGCATTGCAGGTGATTACCGGTAGCCGTAAAGCGCCGCACCCAAAGTATTTTGTAGGTGAAGGTAAAGCAGTTGAAATTGCGGAAGCTGTCAAAGCGACGGGTGCTTCGGTCGTTCTTTTTGACCATGCCCTGAGCCCGGCGCAAGAGCGTAACCTGGAGCGTTTGTGCGAGTGTCGTGTCATCGACCGCACCGGCCTTATTTTAGATATTTTCGCCCAACGTGCGCGTACCCATGAGGGTAAGTTGCAGGTTGAGCTGGCGCAGCTGCGCCATCTGGCTACGCGCCTGGTGCGTGGCTGGACCCACCTTGAAAGACAGAAAGGCGGGATTGGTTTGCGTGGTCCGGGTGAAACCCAGCTCGAAACCGACCGTCGTTTGTTGCGTAATCGCATCGTGCAGATACAGTCGCGCCTGGAAAGAGTTGAAAAGCAGCGTGAGCAGGGGCGGCAATCGCGTATCAAAGCCGACGTTCCTACTGTTTCGCTGGTGGGATATACCAACGCCGGTAAATCTACCCTTTTCAATCGCATCACCGAAGCGCGGGTCTACGCGGCAGACCAGTTGTTTGCCACCCTCGACCCGACGTTGCGGCGTATTGACGTCGCGGATGTCGGTGAAACCGTGTTGGCAGATACCGTAGGGTTTATTCGCCACCTGCCGCACGATCTGGTGGCGGCATTTAAAGCCACGTTACAAGAGACGCGGCAAGCCACATTGCTGCTGCACGTCATTGATGCGGCGGATGTACGTGTACAAGAAAACATCGAAGCGGTGAATACGGTTCTTGAAGAGATCGACGCTCACGAGATCCCAACCCTGCTGGTGATGAACAAGATCGATATGCTGGAAGATTTCGAACCGCGTATTGATCGGGACGAAGAGAACAAACCGATCCGTGTCTGGCTTTCCGCACAGACCGGAGCGGGGATACCACAGCTTTTTCAGGCTTTGACGGAGCGGCTTTCCGGCGAGGTGGCGCAGCATACATTGCGTCTGCCACCGCAGGAAGGGCGTCTGAGAAGTCGTTTTTATCAGCTTCAGGCAATAGAAAAAGAGTGGATGGAGGAGGACGGCAGCGTAAGTCTGCAAGTTCGTATGCCGATCGTTGACTGGCGTCGCCTCTGTAAACAAGAACCGGCGTTGATCGATTACCTGATCTAACGGCGTAGCGTCTGAAGCGTGGAGTCATATCCTCTGGCGTCGAAAGACAACAGGGATCACCGCATAACAAATATGGAGCACAAACATGGCGTGGAATCAGCCCGGTAATAACGGACAAGACCGCGACCCGTGGGGAAGCAGCAAACCTGGCGGCAACTCTGAGGGAAATGGAAACAAAGGCGGTCGCGATCAAGGGCCACCTGATTTAGATGATATCTTCCGCAAACTGAGCAAAAAGCTCGGTGGTCTGGGCGGCGGTAAAGGCACCGGATCTGGCGGTGGCAGTTCATCGCAAGGCCCGCGCCCGCAGCTTGGCGGTCGTGTCGTTACCATCGCAGCGGCAGCGATTGTCATTATCTGGGCGGCCAGTGGTTTCTATACCATTAAAGAAGCCGAACGTGGCGTGGTAACACGCTTTGGTAAATTCAGCCATCTGGTTGAGCCGGGTCTGAACTGGAAACCGACGTTTATCGACGAAGTCAAACCGGTGAACGTGGAAGCCGTGCGTGAACTGGCCGCTTCTGGTGTGATGCTGACGTCGGACGAGAACGTAGTGCGCGTTGAGATGAACGTGCAGTACCGCGTCACCAATCCGGAAAAATATCTGTATAGCGTGACCAGCCCGGATGACAGCCTGCGTCAGGCTACCGACAGCGCCCTACGCGGGGTTATCGGTAAATACACCATGGACCGCATTCTGACGGAAGGTCGTACCGTGATTCGTAGCGATACTCAGCGCGAACTGGAAGAGACGATTCGTCCGTATGACATGGGTATCACTCTGCTGGACGTCAACTTCCAGGCAGCTCGTCCGCCAGAAGAAGTAAAAGCGGCGTTTGACGATGCGATTGCCGCGCGTGAAAACGAACAGCAATATATTCGTGAAGCAGAAGCGTATACCAACGAAGTTCAGCCGCGTGCGAACGGTCAGGCGCAACGTATCCTCGAAGAGGCGCGTGCGTACAAGGCCCAGACCATCCTGGAAGCTCAGGGTGAAGTGGCGCGCTTTGCTAAACTTCTGCCGGAATATAAAGCCGCGCCGGAAATTACTCGCGAGCGTCTGTATATCGAGACGATGGAAAAAGTGTTGGGCAACACCCGCAAAGTGCTGGTTAACGATAAAGGTGGCAACCTGATGGTTCTGCCGTTAGACCAGATGCTGAAAGGTGGTAACGCCCCTGCGGCGAAGAGCGATAACGGTGCCAGCAATCTGCTGCGTCTGCCGCCAGCCTCTTCCTCCACAACCAGTGGAGCAAGCAACACGTCGTCCACCAGTCAGGGCGATATTATGGACCAACGCCGCGCCAACGCGCAGCGTAACGACTACCAGCGTCAGGGGGAATAACGATGCGTAAGTCAGTTATCGCGATTATCATCATCGTGCTGGTAGTGCTTTACATGTCTGTCTTTGTCGTCAAAGAAGGTGAGCGCGGCATTACGCTGCGTTTTGGTAAGGTACTGCGTGACGATGACAACAAACCTCTGGTTTATGAGCCGGGTCTGCATTTCAAGATACCGTTCATTGAAACGGTGAAAATGCTCGACGCACGTATTCAGACCATGGACAACCAGGCCGACCGCTTTGTGACCAAAGAGAAGAAAGACCTGATCGTCGACTCTTACATCAAATGGCGCATCAGCGATTTCAGTCGTTACTACCTGGCAACGGGCGGTGGCGACATTTCGCAAGCGGAAGTGCTGTTGAAACGTAAGTTCTCTGACCGTCTGCGTTCTGAAATTGGTCGTCTGGATGTGAAAGACATCGTCACCGATTCCCGTGGTCGTCTGACCCTCGAAGTACGTGACGCGCTGAACTCCGGTTCTGCGGGTACAGAAGATGAAGTTACTACCCCGGCAGCAGATAACGCCATTGCCGAAGCGGCAGAGCGCGTAACGGCTGAGACGAAGGGCAAAGTTCCGGTCATCAACCCGAACAGTATGGCGGCGCTGGGTATTGAAGTTGTCGATGTGCGTATCAAGCAGATCAACCTGCCGACCGAAGTGTCTGAAGCGATCTACAACCGTATGCGCGCCGAGCGTGAAGCGGTAGCGCGTCGTCACCGTTCACAAGGTCAGGAAGAAGCGGAAAAACTGCGCGCGACTGCCGACTATGAAGTGACCAGAACGCTGGCAGAAGCTGAGCGTCAGGGCCGCATCATGCGTGGTGAAGGCGATGCCGAAGCAGCCAAACTGTTTGCTGATGCATTCAGTAAAGATCCGGACTTCTACGCATTCATCCGTAGCCTGCGTGCTTATGAGAACAGCTTCTCTGGCAATCAGGACGTGATGGTCATGAGCCCGGATAGCGATTTCTTCCGCTACATGAAGACGCCGACTTCCGCAACGCGTTAATATAACGACTGCGGTACAGGTCAATAAAGCCACCGCATCCTCAGGGATGTCGGTGGTTTTCTTTTTCTATAAGGATAATGAATGAATTCGACAATCTGGCTGGCGCTTGCCCTGGTTTTGGTGCTCGAAGGTTTAGGGCCGATGCTTTACCCGAAGGCATGGAAGAAGATGATCTCTGCGATGACCAATTTGCCTGATAATATTTTACGTCGTTTTGGCGGTGGACTTGTGGTTGCGGGCGTTGTGGTCTACTACATGTTGAGGAAAACGATTGGCTGAACAAAAAACAGACTGATCGAGGTCATTTTTGAGTGCAAAAAGTGCTGTAACTCTGAAAAAGCGATGGTAGAATCCATTTTTAAGCAAACGGTGATTTTGAAAAATGGGTAACAACGTCGTCGTACTGGGCACCCAATGGGGTGACGAAGGTAAAGGTAAGATCGTCGATCTTCTGACTGAACGGGCTAAATATGTTGTACGCTACCAGGGCGGTCACAACGCAGGCCATACTCTCGTAATTAACGGTGAAAAAACCGTTCTCCATCTTATTCCATCAGGTATTCTCCGCGAGAATGTAACCAGCATCATCGGTAACGGTGTTGTGCTGTCTCCAGCCGCGCTGATGAAAGAGATGAAAGAACTGGAAGACCGTGGCATCCCCGTTCGTGAGCGTCTGCTGCTGTCTGAAGCATGTCCGCTGATCCTTGATTATCACGTTGCGCTGGATAACGCGCGTGAGAAAGCGCGTGGCGCGAAAGCGATCGGCACCACCGGTCGTGGTATCGGGCCTGCTTATGAAGATAAAGTGGCACGTCGCGGTCTGCGTGTTGGCGACCTTTTCGACAAAGAAACCTTCGCTGAAAAACTGAAAGAAGTGATGGAATATCACAACTTCCAGTTGGTTAACTACTACAAAGCTGAAGCGGTTGATTACCAGAAAGTTCTGGATGATACGATGGCTGTTGCCGACATCCTGACTTCTATGGTGGTTGACGTTTCTGACCTGCTCGACCAGGCGCGTCAGCGTGGCGATTTCGTCATGTTCGAAGGTGCTCAGGGTACGCTGCTGGATATCGACCACGGTACTTATCCGTACGTAACATCTTCCAACACCACTGCTGGTGGCGTGGCGACCGGTTCCGGCCTGGGCCCGCGTTATGTTGATTACGTTCTGGGTATCCTCAAAGCTTACTCCACTCGTGTGGGTGCAGGTCCGTTCCCGACTGAACTGTTTGATGAAACTGGCGAGTTCCTCTGCAAGCAGGGTAACGAATTCGGCGCAACTACGGGTCGTCGTCGTCGTACCGGCTGGCTGGACACCGTTGCCGTTCGTCGTGCGGTACAGCTGAACTCCCTGTCTGGCTTCTGCCTGACCAAGCTGGACGTTCTGGATGGCCTGAAAGAGGTGAAACTCTGCGTGGCTTACCGTATGCCGGATGGTCGTGAAGTGACTACCACTCCGCTGGCAGCTGACGACTGGAAAGGTGTAGAGCCGATTTACGAAACCATGCCGGGCTGGTCTGAATCCACCTTCGGCGTGAAAGATCGTAGCGGCCTGCCGCAGGCGGCGCTGAACTACATCAAGCGTATTGAAGAGCTGACCGGTGTGCCGATCGATATCATCTCTACCGGTCCGGATCGTACTGAAACCATGATTCTGCGCGACCCGTTCGACGCGTAATTCTGGTACGCCTGGCAGATATTTTGCCTGCCGGGCTAACAGTGTGATACATTGCTGTGTCGGTTAAGCCATTACGCTTTCCGACACAGTGTTAAATCCTCGCTTTTTTCCTTCCCCGAACTGAAATAAATTAGCGACACAGCTTGTGGCTGGTTTATCATCAATATAAATGTATTTTTTCCCGATTTCCCTTTTGAGGTTGATGTGCAGTTAACGAGTTTCACTGATTACGGATTACGTGCGCTGATCTACATGGCGTCATTGCCAGAAGGGCGGATGACCAGTATTTCTGAAGTGACTGACGTCTACGGCGTCTCCCGTAATCATATGGTCAAAATAATCAATCAACTTAGTCGTGCCGGCTACGTGACTGCTGTTCGTGGAAAAAATGGCGGCATTCGTCTGGGTAAACCGGCGAGTGCGATACGTATTGGTGATGTGGTGCGCGAGCTGGAGCCCTTATCGCTGGTGAATTGCAGCAGTGAGTTTTGCCACATTACACCTGCCTGTCGGTTGAAACAGGCACTTTCTAAGGCCGTGCAAAGTTTTCTTACGGAACTGGATAACTACACGCTTGCCGATTTGGTTGAAGAGAATCAACCGCTTTATAAATTATTGCTGGTGGAGTGACGAAAATCTTCATCAGAGATGACAACGGAGGAACCGAGATGTCACAAGATCCTTTCCAGGAACGCGAAGCTGAAAAATACGCGAATCCCATCCCTAGTCGGGAATTTATCCTCGAACATTTAACCAAACGTGAAAAACCGGCCAGCCGTGATGAGCTGGCGGTAGAACTGCACATTGAAGGCGAAGAGCAGCTTGAAGGCCTGCGTCGCCGCCTGCGCGCGATGGAGCGCGATGGTCAACTGGTCTTCACTCGTCGTCAGTGCTATGCGCTGCCGGAACGCCTCGACCTGGTGAAAGGTACCGTTATTGGCCACCGTGATGGCTACGGCTTTCTGCGGGTTGAAGGGCGTAAAGATGATTTGTATCTCTCCAGCGAGCAGATGAAAACCTGCATTCATGGCGATCAGGTGCTGGCGCAGCCGCTGGGCGCTGACCGTAAAGGTCGTCGTGAAGCGCGTATTGTCCGCGTACTGGTGCCAAAAACCAGCCAGATTGTTGGTCGCTACTTTACCGAAGCGGGCGTCGGCTTTGTGGTTCCTGACGACAGCCGTCTGAGCTTCGATATCTTAATCCCGCCCGATCAGATCATGGGCGCGCGGATGGGCTTTGTGGTGGTTGTTGAACTGACCCAACGCCCGACTCGCCGTACCAAAGCGGTGGGTAAAATCGTCGAAGTGCTGGGCGACAATATGGGCACCGGCATGGCGGTTGATATCGCTCTGCGTACCCATGAAATTCCGTACATCTGGCCGCAGGCTGTTGAGCAACAGGTTGCCGGGCTGAAAGAAGAAGTGCCGGAAGAAGCAAAAGCGGGCCGTGTTGATCTGCGCGATTTACCGCTGGTCACCATTGATGGCGAAGACGCCCGTGACTTTGACGATGCGGTTTACTGCGAGAAAAAACGCGGCGGCGGCTGGCGTTTATGGGTCGCGATTGCCGACGTCAGCTACTATGTGCGCCCTCCAACGCCGCTGGACAGAGAAGCGCGTAACCGTGGTACGTCGGTGTACTTCCCTTCGCAGGTTATCCCGATGCTGCCGGAAGTGCTCTCTAACGGTCTGTGTTCGCTTAACCCGCAGGTAGACCGCCTGTGTATGGTGTGCGAGATGACGGTTTCGTCGAAAGGCCGCCTGACTGGCTACAAATTCTATGAAGCGGTAATGAGCTCTCACGCACGTCTGACCTACACCAAAGTCTGGCATATTCTGCAGGGCGATCAGGATCTGCGCGAGCAGTACGCCCCGCTGGTTAAGCATCTCGAAGAGTTGCATAACCTCTATAAAGTGCTGGATAAAGCCCGTGAAGAACGCGGTGGGATCTCATTTGAGAGCGAAGAAGCGAAGTTCATTTTCAACGCTGAACGCCGTATTGAACGTATCGAACAGACCCAGCGTAACGACGCACACAAATTAATTGAAGAGTGTATGATTCTGGCGAATATCTCGGCGGCGCGTTTCGTTGAGAAAGCGAAAGAACCGGCACTGTTCCGTATTCACGATAAGCCGAGCACCGAAGCGATTACCTCTTTCCGTTCAGTGCTGGCGGAGCTGGGGCTGGAACTGCCGGGCGGTAACAAGCCGGAACCGCGTGATTACGCGGAGTTGCTAGAGTCGGTTGCCGATCGTCCTGATGCAGAAATGCTGCAAACCATGCTGCTGCGCTCGATGAAACAGGCGATTTACGATCCGGAAAACCGTGGTCACTTCGGTCTGGCATTGCAGTCCTATGCGCACTTCACTTCGCCGATTCGTCGTTATCCTGACCTGACGCTGCACCGCGCCATTAAGTATCTGCTGGCGAAAGAGCAGGGGCATCAGGGCAATACCACTGAAACCGGTGGTTACCATTATTCGATGGAAGAGATGCTGCAACTGGGTCAGCACTGTTCGATGGCGGAACGTCGTGCCGACGAAGCAACACGCGATGTAGCTGACTGGCTGAAGTGTGACTTCATGCTCGACCAGGTAGGTAACGTCTTTAAAGGCGTAATTTCCAGCGTCACTGGCTTTGGCTTCTTCGTCCGTCTGGACGACTTGTTCATTGATGGTCTGGTCCATGTCTCTTCGCTGGACAATGACTACTATCGCTTTGACCAGGTAGGGCAACGCCTGATGGGTGAATCCAGCGGCCAGACTTATCGCCTGGGCGATCGCGTGGAAGTTCGCGTCGAAGCGGTTAATATGGACGAGCGTAAAATCGACTTTAGCCTGATCTCCAGCGAACGCGCACCGCGCAACGTCGGTAAAACGGCGCGCGAGAAAGCGAAAAAAGGCGATGCTGGCAAAAAAGGCGGCAAGCGTCGTCAGGTCGGTAAAAAGGTAAACTTTGAGCCAGACAGTGCCTTCCGCGGCGAGAAAAAACCGAAGCCGAAAGCGGCGAAGAAAGACGCGAGAAAAGCGAAAAAGCCATCGGCTAAAACGCAGAAAATAGCCGCAGCGACCAAAGCGAAGCGTGCGGCGAAGAAAAAAGTGGCAGAGTGATCATAACCCTCTTCAAACAGAAGAGGGTGAATTATCCGTAGGCCGGGCAAGCGTGGCGCTCCCGGCAAAACGTAAACAACGAGTACATTAATGAGCGAAATGATTTACGGCATCCACGCAGTGCAGGCCCTGCTGGAGCGCGCCCCTGAACGTTTTCAGGAAGTCTTTATTTTAAAAGGCCGTGAAGATAAACGTCTGTTACCGCTGATTCACGCCCTTGAGTCCCAGGGCGTGGTTATCCAGTTGGCGAACCGTCAGTATCTCGACGAGAAAAGCGACGGTGCCGTGCATCAGGGCATTATCGCCCGTGTGAAGCCAGGACGGCAGTATCAGGAAAACGATCTGCCGGATCTGATCGCTTCGCTCGATCAACCGTTCCTGCTGATCCTCGACGGCGTAACCGATCCGCACAACCTCGGCGCGTGCCTGCGTAGCGCGGACGCCGCTGGTGTTCATGCGGTGATTGTGCCGAAAGATCGCTCCGCACAGCTCAACGCCACGGCGAAAAAAGTGGCCTGTGGTGCGGCAGAAAGCGTTCCGCTGATTCGGGTGACTAATCTGGCGCGCACCATGCGTATGTTGCAGGAAGAGAATATCTGGATCGTCGGTACGGCAGGTGAGGCGGATCATACACTTTATCAGAGCAAAATGACCGGACGGCTGGCACTGGTGATGGGCGCGGAAGGTGAAGGTATGCGTCGCCTGACTCGTGAACATTGCGACGAGTTGATCAGCATCCCAATGGCAGGAAGCGTTTCTTCCCTGAACGTTTCGGTTGCGACAGGGATTTGCTTATTTGAAGCGGTGCGACAGCGCAGCTAGTTCCTCTGAATTATGAAAAGCCATCCAGATTTGGATGGTTTTTTTTTGTGTTTAGCTGGTAAGATAATTACGTACTGCAAATATTCATTTTGTTAATATTTAAACTAAATCTATATGGAATAATATATGACATGGAATCCGTTGGCGCTGGCGACGGCGCTGCAAACTGTACCTGAACAAAATATTGATGTAACAAATAGCGAGAACGCATTAATTATTAAAATGAATGATTATGGCGATTTGCAAATCAATATTCTTTTTACTTCCCGCCAAATGATTATCGAAACCTTTATTTGTCCGGTGAGTAGTATCAGCAATCCAGATGAATTTAATACCTTCTTATTAAGAAATCAGAAGATGATGCCGTTGTCATCGGTAGGGATCTCCAGCGTGCAACATGAAGAGTATTACATTGTTTTCGGGGCGTTATCGCTTAAATCTTCTCTTGAAGATATCCTGCTTGAGATAACCTCGCTGGTAGATAACGCATTGGATCTGGCTGAAATTACAGAAGAATATTCACTCTAATTACAAGGACGGGTATTTATGGGAATTTTAAAAAGTTTATTTACGCTGGGGAAATCGTTTATCTCCCAGGCGGAAGAATCCATTGAAGAAACCCAGGGCGTGCGCATGCTGGAACAGCATATCCGTGACGCTAAAGCTGAACTCGATAAAGCCGGAAAATCTCGCGTTGATCTGCTGGCGCGGGTGAAATTAAGTCACGATAAGCTGAAAGATTTACGTGAGCGCAAAGCCAGTCTGGAAGCTCGTGCGCTGAAAGCGTTAAGCAAGAACGTTAATCCGTCGTTGATTAACGAAGTTGCTGAAGAAATCGCGCGCCTTGAGAATCTCATTACCGCTGAAGAGCAAGTGTTGTCGAATCTGGAAGTCTCTCGTGATGGCGTGGAAAAAGCAGTTACAGCGACAGCGCAGCGTATCGCTCAGTTTGAGCAGCAAATGGAAGTCGTTAAAGCCACTGAAGCCATGCAGCGTGCACAACAGGCTGTAACGACCTCTACCGTTGGCGCATCTTCCAGCGTTTCGACAGCGGCAGAATCCTTAAAACGCCTGCAAACGCGTCAGGCCGAACGTCAGGCTCGTCTGGATGCTGCTGCACAGTTGGAAAAAGTCGCAGACGGTCGCGATCTTGATGAAAAGCTGGCGGAAGCCGGAATAGGCGGTAGCAATAAAAGTAGCGCCCAGGATGTATTAGCAAGACTGCAACGCCAACAGGGCGAGTAATTTTTTTGCCAGCCTCACTGCAAGGCTGGCAACTATTTTAAGGATAAAATATGTCTGGTTTTTTCCAGCGTCTGTTTGGCAAGGATAATAAGCCTGCTATCGCTCGCGGTCCGCTGGGTCTGCATCTCAATAGTGGTTTTACGCTCGACACGTTAGCGTTTCGTTTGCTGGAAGATGAATTGCTGATTGCGCTGCCGGGTGAGGAATTTACGGTAGCCGCCGTCAGCCGCATCGATCTGGGCGGCGGTAGCCAGATTTTCCGCTACTACACTTCAGGCGATGAGTTTCTGCAAATCAATACCACCGGCGGCGAAAATATTGATGACATTGATGATATCAAGCTCTTTGTCTATGAAGAGAGCTACGGTATCAGTAAAGAGAGTCACTGGCGCGAGACGATCAATGCCAAAGCGATGGGGGCAATGACCTTAAACTGGCAGGAAAAACGCTGGCTGCGATTTTTTAACAGCGAAGAACCGGGAAATATCGAACCCGTCTACATGCTGGAAAAAGTAGAAAATCAAAACCATGCCAAATGGGAAGTACATAATTTTACCATGGGCTACCAACGGCAAGTAACCGAAGATACTTACGAATATTTGCTGCTAAATGGTGAGGAATCTTTTAACGATCTCGGCGAGCCAGAGTGGTTATTTTCGCGCGCGTTGGGTGTCGATATCCCGCTGACATCACTTCATATTATTGGTTAATTACAAGGACGTTTACAATGCATATACTGGATTCTCTTCTTGCCTTTAGTGCCTATTTTTTTATTGGCGTGGCTATGGTGATTATTTTTCTTTTTATCTATTCTAAAATTACACCGCACAACGAATGGCAGTTAATCAAAAACAATAATACCGCGGCGTCACTGGCGTTCAGCGGTACATTGTTGGGTTACGTGATCCCCTTATCCAGTGCGGCAATCAATGCGGTGAGTATTCCAGACTATTTCGCCTGGGGCGGGATTGCTCTGGTGATTCAATTACTCGTTTTTGCTGGCGTCAGGCTTTATATGCCCGCATTAAGCGAAAAAATTATTAATCACAATACCGCAGCAGGAATGTTTATGGGAACCGCCGCACTGGCTGGTGGTATTTTTAACGCAGCTTGTATGACATGGTAATGGACGATCATGGCCAGAAAACGCAAATCAAGAAATAACAGTAAAATTGGTCACGGAGCGATCAGTCGCATTGGCAGACCGAATAATCCTTTTGAACCGCGTCGCAATCGCTACGCACAAAAATACTTAACGTTGGCGCTAATGGGCGGTGCCGCTTTTTTCGTATTGAAAGGTTGTGGCGATAGTGGCGATGTCGATAACGACGGCGACGGAACGTTTTACTCGACTGTGCAGGATTGTATTGATGACGGTAATAATTCAGATATCTGTGCTCATGGCTGGAACAACGCCAAAGCGGCGTTTTATGCCGATGTTCCGAAGAATATGACTCAGCAGAATTGTCAGTCTAAGTATGAAAATTGTTACTACGACAACGTTGAACAGAGTTGGATCCCGGTCGTTTCTGGATTTTTGTTAAGCCGGGTTATTCGTAAAGATCGCGATGAGCAGTTTGTGTATAACAGCGGTGGTTCCTCTTTTGCTTCGCGCCCCGTCTGGCGCAACACTTCTGGTGATTACTCCTGGCGCTCCGGTTCTGGCAAAAAAGAGTCTTACTCTTCGGGCGGCTTTACCACCAAAAAAGCGTCAACCGTTTCTCGCGGCGGCTATGGTCGTTCTTCCAGCGCCCGTGGGCATTGGGGAGGCTAATCATGCTGAGACACAACGTTCCTGTGCGGCGGGATCTGGACCAGATCGCCGCTGACAACGGTTTCGACTTTCATATCATCGACAATGAAATCTATTGGGACGAGAGTCGGGCTTACCGTTTTACTCTGCGCCAGATTGAAGAGCAGATCGAAAAACCGACTGCGGAACTGCATCAGATGTGCCTTGAGGTGGTGGATCGCGCGGTTAAAGACGAAGAGATCCTGACGCAACTGGCGATCCCTCCGTTGTACTGGGATGTGATCGCTGAAAGCTGGCGCGCACGCGATCCTTCGCTGTATGGCCGGATGGATTTTGCCTGGTGTGGCAATGCGCCGGTGAAGCTGCTGGAGTACAACGCCGATACGCCAACCTCGTTGTATGAATCGGCTTATTTTCAGTGGCTGTGGCTGGAGGATGCCCGGCGCAGCGGCGTTATTCCGCGTGATACCGATCAGTACAATGCCATTCAGGAACGCCTGATTTCGCGCTTTAGCGAGCTTTATAGTCGGGAGCCGTTTTATTTTTGCTGTTGTCAGGACACTGACGAAGACAGGAGTACCGTGCTGTACTTGCAGGACTGCGCCCAGCAGGCAGGGCAGGAGTCGCGGTTTATCTACATTGAAGATCTCGGTTTGGGCGTCGGCGGTGTACTGACCGATCTTGATGATAATGTCATCCAGCGTGCATTTAAGCTGTACCCGCTGGAGTGGATGATGCGTGACGATAACGGTCCGCTGCTGCGCAAGCGCCGCGAGCAATGGGTGGAGCCGTTATGGAAAAGTATCTTGAGTAACAAAGGGCTAATGCCGCTGCTTTGGCGCTTCTTTCCTGGTCATCCTAATCTTCTGGCGTCCTGGTTTGAGGGCGAAAAACTGCAGATCGCCGCTGGCGAAAGCTATGTGCGTAAACCGATCTACTCGCGCGAGGGCGGTAACGTCACCATTTTCGACGGTCAGAATAACGTCGTTGACCACGCTGACGGTGATTACGCCGATGAACCGATGATCTATCAGGCGTTTCAACCTCTACCGCGATTTGGCGATAGTTACACGCTGATTGGTAGCTGGATTGTCGATGATGAAGCGTGCGGTATGGGTATCCGCGAAGATAACACGCTGATCACTAAAGACACTTCGCGTTTTGTTCCGCACTACATTGCGGGTTAAGAATGTTTTAGCAATCTCTTTCTGTCGGGAATCCGTGGCAGTGACCATACTAATGGTGACTGCCATTGATGGAGGGAGACACAGTGCACTGGCAAACTCACACTGTTTTTAATCAACCTATACCCTTAAATAACAGCAATTTATACTTATCTGATGGCGCGCTCTGCGAAGCGGTAACACGCGAAGGCGCTGGCTGGGATAGCGATTTTCTCGCCAGTATTGGTCAGCAACTCGGAACGGCTGAATCCCTTGAACTGGGGCGACTGGCGAATGTAAACCCACCTGAACTATTGCGCTACGATGCCCAGGGGCGGCGTCTGGACGATGTCCGTTTCCATCCCGCATGGCACCTGCTGATGCAGGCGTTATGTACCAATCGGGTACACAACCTGGCCTGGGAAGAAGACGCTCGCTCCGGCGCATTTGTGGCGCGCGCGGCGCGTTTTATGTTACATGCGCAGGTTGAGGCTGGGTCGTTATGTCCGATAACCATGACCTTTGCCGCCACGCCATTGCTGTTACAGATGTTACCCACGCCGTTTCAGGACTGGACCACGCCGCTGTTGAGCGATCGCTACGATTCTCACTTATTGCCAGGTGGGCAAAAACGCGGTTTGTTGATTGGCATGGGAATGACGGAAAAGCAGGGCGGTTCCGATGTGATGAGCAACACCACCCGCGCAGAGCGTCTGGAAGATGGCTCTTATCGGCTGGTGGGGCATAAATGGTTTTTCTCAGTGCCACAAAGCGATGCGCATCTGGTGCTGGCGCAGACCGCGGGCGGTCTGTCCTGCTTTTTTGTGCCGCGCTTTTTGCCTGACGGGCAACGCAACGCGATTCGCCTCGAGCGGCTGAAAGACAAGCTGGGTAATCGTTCCAATGCCAGTTGCGAAGTGGAGTTTCAGGATGCCATTGGCTGGTTGTTGGGTCAGGAAGGGGAAGGGATTCGTCTGATCCTGAAAATGGGTGGGATGACGCGTTTTGATTGCGCCCTGGGTAGCCATGCCATGATGCGCCGTGCGTTCTCGCTGGCGATATATCACGCTCATCAACGCCATGTATTTGGTAATCCGTTAATAGAACAGCCCCTTATGCGCCATGTCTTAAGTCGCATGGCGCTTCAGCTTGAAGGGCAAACGGCGTTGCTGTTTCGTCTTGCGCGAGCGTGGGATCGGCGTGCCGATGCCAAAGAAGCCCTGTGGGCGCGCTTATTTACGCCTGCGGCGAAATTTGTGATCTGCAAACGTGGCATTCCGTTTGTGGCTGAGGCGATGGAGGTGCTGGGCGGTATTGGCTATTGCGAAGAGAGCGAGCTGCCGCGGCTTTACCGGGAGATGCCGGTAAACAGTATTTGGGAAGGTTCCGGCAATATTATGTGCCTGGATGTGCTGCGCGTTCTTAATAAGCAAGCGGGAGTATACGACTTGCTGTCGGAAGCGTTTATGGAAGTGAAAGGGCAAGATCGTTATTTTGATCGCGCGGTTCGTCGTTTACAGCAGCAGCTGCGTAAGCCAGCTGAAGAACTGGGGCGAGAGATTACTCATCAGCTATTCCTGCTGGGCTGCGGTGCGCAAATGTTGAAATATGCTTCTCCGCCAATGGCACAGGCGTGGTGTCAGGTGATGTTAAATACGCGCGGTGGCGTGCGGTTGTCAGAGCAGATCCAGAATGATTTATTGCTGCGGGCGACGGGGGGAGTGTGTTTGTAAGCGTATACGACGGATGCGACGCTGGTTTCGATTAACTAAATGAAATATGTGAAAATTGTAGGCCGGACAAGGCGCTCGCGCCGCATCCGGCATTGTTCATTCGCTTCAGATGACACTCACGCATACAGTATCGCCTGTACACGCCAGTTATCAGGCTGTTGGTCTTCGTACATGGTAATAATGCGGTACCATGACGCACCTTGTTCATCGGCCTTTAACGCCACGATACGTTCCACGTCCTGCGGATCCCCTGAAATATTGCTAACTGAGATCTGACCTATTTCATTCAGGCCCGTCACGCAGTCAGCACTGGCGAATTCTGCAGACTGTGCCGTGGCGCTCGCAGGATAAGTCACTAATTGCAGCGAGGGTGAGGCAAGTAATTGTTTCATCGTCAGCTCCATTTTTCGTTTCCCCACATGTTGCAGGGCATTCCATCGCGGTAATAAACGCCCAGGCTTCCAGCCGGTAATTTATTGTGCACAGGTAAACGCATAGGGACGCAAAGCAATGTAAAGCTGACTATGTAAGTTGTCTGATTTATTTACGGTACAAAATGGCTTGTGAATACCACTGTCCTGTCACGATGGTTTCGTCCACCATGACGACAACGTAATAATCAGCTTTTGCAGCGACAGCTTTTGCTCTGATTTCTGCTAATGCGTCATCCGGAGAACCCCGAACCATCGTGCTTACGCTACCTATTCGCTGTAACCCTTGCGTCTGGTCGCGGCGAATCTCTTGCGGATGGTCCGTTACTGGCGGTGCTGGCTGTGGCGTACCTTGCAGTGCGCTACAGGCACTTAACATCAACACCAATAATAAACTGGCAAACCGGTAAATAACGCTATTACGTTTCCTGCTAACCATAGTGTAGTGCCTTATTAATTTAACTTTGGGGGAATGTTCCCGAATTGTTACCTGGTACGCGATTTTCGAATGAAAACGTGACGAAAGCGTAACCCACATCTCAACATTATGAACTAATACCGCCAGCAGAAACTTGTGCTAAGGATTTCTTCATGTCATACCAGACAAAAAGGAGAGACAGATGATTGAAATAGAATCACGCGAGCTGGCAGATATTCCCGTTCTTCATGCTTATCCTGTCGGACAAAAAGATACCCCGTTACCGTGCGTGATTTTTTATCACGGCTTTACTTCGTCCAGTCTGGTGTATAGCTATTTTGCCGTTGCGCTGGCGCAGGCTGGTTTGCGGGTGATCATGCCGGATGCGCCCGATCACGGTAGTCGTTTTAGTGGCGACGCAGCGCGGCGGTTAAATCAATTCTGGCAAATCTTGCTACAAAGTATGCAGGAATTCACTACTTTACGTGCGGCAATAGCCGAAGAAAACTGGCTGCTTGATGACCGTCTTGCAGTCGGTGGCGCGTCGATGGGCGCGATGACGGCACTGGGAATTACCGCTCGCCACCCCACGTTGAAATGTACCGCCAGCATGATGGGATCGGGCTATTTTACATCGCTCGCCCGTTCACTGTTTCCACCGCTGATACCTGAAACGACAGCACAGCAGAATGAATTCAATAACATTGTCGCGCCGCTGGCAGAGTGGGAAGCGACAAACCACCTGGAACAACTTAGTGACAGACCTCTACTGCTGTGGCATGGCCTCGACGATGACGTTGTGCCTGCCGACGAATCACTACGTTTGCAGCAGGCCTTAAGCGAGACGGGACGGGATAAACGGCTAACCTGTTCATGGCAGCCAGGCGTGCGTCACCGCATTACGCCTGAGGCGTTAGATGCTGCCGTGACATTTTTCCGCCAGCATCTTTAAACACGCAGAATGCTGACCCCTTGCGCTTCCAGTTGTTGCAGGATTTCCGGGTTAGCATTTTTGCCGGTGATAAGCATATCGATTTGATCGGCACGGCTAAAAAGCATTCCCGCGCGTTCGCCAATCTTACTGCTATCAACCAGTACCACCAGTTTCCCTACCACGCTCAGCATCTTCTGCTCTGCCATTGCTGTCAGCATATCGGTTTTATACAACCCTTCTGCGGTCAGCCCTTTTCCGCTGGTAAACATCCAGTGCCCGGCATAGAGACTGTTTTCGCTGCCCTGCGGGCTTAAAGTGATGGACTGACTTTTGTTGTACTGTCCGCCCATAATGATCACGCTGTCATGTTCTTGATCGATCAGGTAATTTGCCAGCGGTAGATAATTAGTGATGATTTGCACTGGCTTGCCACACATTTCCCGCCCAAGCAGAAACGCGGTGGAGCCGCAGTTGATGACTACGCTTTCGCCCGGATTAACCAGCTGCGAGGCCGCTTTAGCGATACGTACTTTTTCATCGTGATTCTGCGCCTGATGCAGATTCATCGGCGTCCAGCGCGGGCGCTGTTGGGTAATAGCTTCTGCGCCATTGCGCACTTTTTTCAGTTTGCCGCTTTCGTCAAGTTTATTGATATCGCGTCGCGCAGTGGCAGGCGAAATTCCCAGACGCTCAACGACTTTCTCAACGGTCACAAAGCCCAATTGTGCGAGCATTTCCAGGAGGATTTGATGTCTTTGTGCTTCAGTCATGAGCTATTCCGATAAAATTTGATTTTTTTAGATGATATTTGAAATAGCCAGGAAATACTACGCCGGATAGCGCGAACTTCTCCACGCTATCCGGTATAAACGACAGATTACAGGAATGACTTGAACGGCAGATCCGGTTCAATAGTGAAGCAATCATCGAAACCGCGCGGATAGTGGTACTCGAAGTTGTCTTTATCCAGCGGCCAGGTAAATTTGCCGCCAACCTGCCAGATAAACGGCTTGAAGCCATACTTCAGACGATCTTTTTTCATCTCCCACAGCACGCGGATCTCTTGCGGATCGGCCTGGAAGTTTGACCAGATGTCGTGGTGGAACGGGATAACCACTTTCGCATTCAGGGCTTCACCCATACGCAGCATATCGGCGCTGGTCATTTTGTCGGTAATACCGCGCGGGTTCTCACCATACGATCCTAACGCCACATCGATCTGATGTTCGTTACCGTGCTTCGCATAATAGTTAGAGTAGTGGGAGTCGCCGCTGTGATACAGGGAGCCGCCAGGCGTTTTGAACAGATAGTTCACCGCGCGATCGTCCATGCCGTCCGGCAGTACGCCAGCCGCTTTTTGATCGGCAGGCAGGGTGATCAGTGCAGTACGGTCGAAAGCGTCAAGCGCATGAATTTCAATGTCTTTTACTTTTACAACATCGCCCGGTTTGACCACGATGCAACGCTCTTTCGGTACGCCCCAGCCAATCCACAAATCAACGCAGGTTTTCGGTCCAATGAATGGTACGTCATCAGCACAGTTCTGCATCACGGCAGCAGCGACGTTAACGTCGATATGATCGTTGTGATCGTGAGTCGCCAGTACCGCGTCGATCTGGCGAATCGCAAACGGATCAAGAACAAACGGGGTGGTGCGTAGGTTTGGCTGCAGTTTTTTCACGCCAGCCATGCGCTGCATCTGGTGACCCTGTTTCATTAACGGGTTACCGTGACTTTGTTTGCCAGTGCCGCACCAGAAATCAACGCAAACGTTGGTGCCACCTTCTGATTTCAACCAGATCCCGGTGCAGCCTAGCCACCACATCGCAAATGTGCCAGGGGCGACCTGCTCTTGTTCAATTTCTTCATTCAGCCAGCTACCCCACTCCGGGAAAGTGCTCAGGATCCAGGATTCTCGGGTGATACTTTTCACTTTACTCATCGCCATTTACCTTCATGATAGTTCAATTCGAATCAATATGTGATTGGTTTTGATTAATCCTGGCACTATTTTTTCAGGAAGGCAATGACCATTTTTTGACTTTTTGCCGGGTGAATTGTTGTGAATTTGGAGTGTGGAAAGATTTAATGGAATGTGTAATTCAATTAACTTAATGAATTTAAATGATTAATTGTTTCGTTGTGTGAATCCCATATTTTCGTTATGGAATTATTTGTGTGTCGCGTCATATTTAATCATAAATAATCTTGTTGTGATTACTTTTGAAAATTAGAGTGAGTGCACAACATTCCGGGTGTGAGGAATACCCGGTTACCTCTTCTTCAGGAGATCGTTATGGAGATCCTCTACAACATCTTTACCGTGTTTTTTAACCAGGTCATGACCAATGCCCCGTTGTTGCTGGGTATTGTGACCTGTCTGGGCTACATCCTACTGCGCAAAAGTGTCAGCGTTATTATTAAAGGCACGATTAAAACCATAATTGGTTTCATGTTGTTGCAGGCAGGGTCCGGCATCCTCACCAGCACCTTCAAACCGGTGGTGGCGAAAATGTCTGAAGTCTACGGCATTAACGGCGCAATTTCCGATACTTACGCGTCGATGATGGCAACCATCGACCGCATGGGCGATGCCTATAGCTGGGTGGGTTACGCGGTGTTGTTAGCGCTGGCACTGAACATCTGTTACGTGCTGCTGCGTCGCATTACCGGTATTCGTACCATCATGCTGACTGGTCATATCATGTTCCAGCAGGCGGGGCTGATTGCCGTTACGTTGTTTATTTTCGGCTATTCCATGTGGACGACCATTATCTGCACGGCGATTCTGGTTTCGCTCTACTGGGGCATTACCTCCAACATGATGTACAAGCCGACTCAGGAAGTGACGGACGGCTGCGGTTTCTCCATCGGTCACCAGCAGCAGTTTGCATCATGGATTGCCTATAAAGTTGCGCCGTTCCTCGGCAAAAAAGAGGAGAGCGTTGAAGACCTCAAATTGCCGGGCTGGCTGAACATTTTCCACGACAACATCGTCTCCACGGCGATTGTGATGACCATCTTCTTTGGCGCCATTCTGCTCTCCTTCGGTATCGACACCGTGCAGGCGATGGCGGGCAAAGTGCACTGGACGGTCTACATCCTGCAAACCGGTTTCTCCTTCGCGGTGGCGATCTTCATCATCACTCAGGGCGTGCGCATGTTTGTGGCGGAACTCTCTGAAGCATTTAACGGTATCTCCCAGCGCCTGATCCCAGGTGCGGTTCTGGCGATTGACTGTGCGGCTATCTATAGCTTCGCGCCGAACGCCGTGGTCTGGGGCTTTATGTGGGGCACCATCGGTCAGCTGATTGCAGTTGGCATCCTGGTCGCCTGCGGCTCTTCCATTCTGATTATTCCAGGCTTTATCCCGATGTTCTTCTCCAACGCCACCATCGGCGTGTTCGCTAACCACTTCGGCGGCTGGCGTGCAGCGCTGAAGATTTGTCTGGTGATGGGAATGATCGAAATCTTTGGTTGCGTCTGGGCGGTGAAACTCACCGGTATGAGTGCCTGGATGGGCATGGCGGACTGGTCGATTCTGGCACCGCCGATGATGCAAGGCTTCTTCTCCATCGGTATCGCCTGTATGGCCGTCATCATTGTAATTGCACTGGCTTATATGTTCTTCGCTGGCCGCGCACTGCGTGCAGAAGAAGATGCAGAAAAACAACTGGCAGAACAGTCTGCTTAATAAGGAGTTTTGATTATGACCGTACGTATTCTGGCTGTGTGTGGCAACGGACAAGGCAGTTCCATGATCATGAAGATGAAAGTGGACCAGTTTTTAACCCAATCAAACATTGACCATACGGTAAACAGCTGCGCGGTTGGCGAGTACAAAAGCGAGTTGAGTGGCGCGGATATCATCATCGCTTCTACGCACATTGCGGGCGAAATCACCGTGACCGGCAACAAATACGTGGTTGGCGTGCGCAACATGCTCTCTCCTGCCGACTTTGGCCCGAAACTGCTGGAAGTGATCAAAGAGCATTTCCCGCAGGACGTGAAGTAAGGACGCGCCATGAAATTACGTGATTCGCTGGCTGTAAATAAATCCATCCGCCTGCAGGCTGAAGCTGAAACCTGGCAGGACGCGGTGAAAATCGGCGTCGATCTGCTGGTGGCGGCGGACGTTGTCGAGCCGCGCTATTACCAGGCGATTCTGGATGGCGTGGAACAGTTTGGCCCTTATTTCGTTATCGCTCCGGGGCTGGCGATGCCGCACGGGCGGCCGGAAGAGGGTGTTAAGAAAACAGGTTTCTCTCTGGTAACGCTGAAAAAGCCGCTGGAATTTAACCACGACGACAACGATCCGGTGGATATCCTCATCACCATGGCGGCGGTCGATGCCAATACTCACCAGGAAGTGGGCATCATGCAGATCGTCAACCTGTTTGAAGATGAAGAGAATTTTGACCGTTTACGCGCCTGCCGTACCGAGCAGGAAGTACTGGATCTCATTGACCGCACCAACGCGGCAGCTTAAGAAGGAATTGAACATGTCATTACCGATGTTGCAAGTCGCGCTGGACAACCAGACTATGGATAGCGCCTACGAAACCACTCGCCTGATTGCCGAAGAAGTCGACATTATCGAAGTGGGCACCATTCTGTGCGTGGGCGAAGGCGTGCGTGCGGTTCGTGACCTGAAAGCGCTCTACCCGCACAAAATCGTACTGGCAGACGCCAAAATTGCCGATGCAGGCAAAATCCTTTCGCGTATGTGCTTCGAAGCCAACGCTGACTGGGTGACGGTAATTTGCTGTGCGGATATCAACACCGCCAAAGGCGCGCTGGACGTGGCAAAAGAGTTTAACGGCGACGTGCAGATCGAACTGACCGGTTACTGGACCTGGGAACAGGCGCAACAGTGGCGCGATGCAGGCATTCAGCAGGTGGTTTATCACCGCAGCCGTGACGCGCAGGCCGCAGGCGTGGCGTGGGGCGAAGCGGACATCAGCGCGATCAAACGTCTTTCCGATATGGGCTTCAAAGTCACCGTCACCGGAGGCCTGGCGCTGGAAGATCTGCCGCTGTTCAAGGGTATTCCGATTCACGTCTTTATCGCGGGCCGTAGTATCCGTGATGCCGCTTCTCCGGTGGAAGCCGCACGTGAGTTCAAACGTTCCATCGCTGAACTGTGGGGCTAAGGAGCGGATATGTTGTCCAAACAAATCCCGCTTGGCATCTATGAAAAAGCGCTCCCCGCTGGGGAGTGCTGGCTGGAACGCCTGCAACTGGCAAAAACGTTGGGCTTCGATTTTGTCGAGATGTCGGTAGATGAAACGGACGAGCGCCTGTCGCGCCTCGACTGGAGCCGCGAGCAGCGTCTGGCGCTGGTCAATGCGATTGTTGAAACCGGCGTGCGCGTGCCGTCCATGTGCCTTTCTGCTCATCGTCGTTTCCCGCTGGGCAGTGAAGATGACGCGGTGCGGGCGCAGGGGCTGGAGATTATGCGTAAAGCTATCCAGTTCGCCCAGGATGTCGGTATTCGCGTGATCCAGCTGGCGGGCTATGACGTTTACTATCAGGAAGCCAATAACGAAACGCGTCGTCGTTTCCGTGACGGCCTGAAAGAGAGCGTTGAGATGGCAAGCCGCGCGCAGGTGACGCTGGCGATGGAGATCATGGATTATCCGTTGATGAACTCCATCAGCAAGGCGCTGGGCTACGCGCACTATCTCAACAATCCGTGGTTCCAGCTCTACCCGGATATCGGCAACCTGTCGGCGTGGGACAACGATGTGCAGATGGAGTTGCAGGCCGGAATCGGGCATATCGTCGCGGTACATGTGAAAGACACCAAACCTGGCGTCTTCAAAAACGTGCCGTTTGGCGAAGGTGTAGTGGATTTCGAACGTTGTTTCGAAACGCTCAAACAGAGTGGCTATTGCGGGCCGTACCTGATTGAGATGTGGAGCGAAACGGCGGAAGACCCGGCGGCAGAAGTGGCGAAAGCGCGTGATTGGGTGAAAGCGCGCATGGCGAAAGCGGGCATGGTGGAGGCGGCATAATGCAAAAGCTAAAACAGCAGGTGTTTGAAGCCAACATGGATCTGCCGCGCTATGGGCTGGTGACCTTTACCTGGGGCAACGTCAGCGCTATCGACCGCGAACGCGGGCTGGTGGTGATCAAGCCCAGCGGCGTTGCCTACGAAACCATGAAAGCAGACGATATGGTGGTGGTCGATATGAGCGGTAAGGTGGTGGAAGGGGAATATCGTCCGTCTTCCGACACCGCGACGCATCTTGAACTCTACCGTCGTTACCCGTCGCTTGGCGGCATTGTCCATACCCACTCAACTCATGCTACCGCATGGGCGCAGGCGGGGCTGGCGATCCCGGCGTTAGGCACCACGCACGCCGACTACTTCTTTGGCGACATTCCGTGTACGCGCGGGTTAAGCGAAGAAGAGGTGCAGGGCGAGTATGAACTGAACACCGGCAAAGTGATTATCGAAACGCTGGGCAACGCCGAGCCGCTGCATACGCCGGGAATTGTGGTGTATCAGCACGGGCCGTTCGCCTGGGGGAAAGATGCTCACGATGCGGTGCATAACGCGGTGGTGATGGAAGAAGTGGCGAAAATGGCGTGGATTGCCCGCGGCATTAACCCACAACTGAATCACATCGACAGCTTCCTGATGAATAAACACTTCATGCGTAAACACGGTCCTAACGCTTATTACGGGCAGAAGTAGAACACGCGCTGCGGAAATTTCCTTCCTCGGGAGATAACTGGTCTAATTCCGCAGCCGTTTTTCAAAAAAAGCCCCCTGCGAAGGGGGCAAAGCAAACTATGGCAATGTTTCGTTGGTTATACCTGGTGCTAACGATAAATATCCGCGCTGGCGTGCATATTGCCGTTACTCCCCGGTTCCCGCATCAGAATTACGTGGTAGTACGTTGCGCCTTGCGCATCTGTTTCTTCATTTAATGCCTGACGTGCTTCGCTTTCAGTGGCGAAATTATGATTGATATAAATCACGCCTAAGCTTTGCACATCGTCCATATTTCTGGCCTGGTGGTTATTAATTTCAATGGCTGCCCATGTATTTGCACTTAGCAAAAGCACAGCCAGAAGGGCTAAAACACGACTGAACATAGATACCTCCTCGACGGCTGACTTTGTGTGCTCTCCTCTGTGATGATCTTCTGATTTAATTTTAATCAATGATAAAGAAGTTGATGGTGACCATTTCTGATGCAGTTGTTCAAAAAAACACCATGATGAAGTGTGATGAACTCCAAATCAGCGTGTTAGTCCACTTTGGTGAAAGATGAGATTTATTTGTCGGCTGGCCTTGAGTTTAGCGGGGTATGTCAGTACTATAACGCGTCATTTTTCAGCCGACCTTTAACACGTTCCTTGCCTCCCCGGGATTCGGCTGACCCAGACAGGAGGCTGAATAATCCGTAAGGAGCAATTCGATGCGTCATTACGAAATCGTTTTTATGGTCCATCCTGACCAGAGCGAACAGGTTCCGGGCATGATCGAGCGCTACACTGCTGCCATCACTGGTGCAGAAGGCAAGATCCACCGTCTGGAAGACTGGGGCCGCCGTCAGCTGGCTTACCCGATCAACAAACTGCACAAAGCTCACTACGTTCTGATGAACGTTGAAGCTCCGCAGGAAGTGATCGATGAGCTGGAAACTACCTTCCGCTTCAACGATGCCGTTATCCGCAGCATGGTTATGCGTACCAAGCACGCTGTTACCGAAGCATCTCCGATGGTTAAAGCGAAAGACGAGCGCCGTGAGCGTCGCGATGATTTCGCAAACGAAACCGCTGATGATGCTGAAGCTGGGGATTCTGAAGAGTAATTTCTGATGACCAACCGTCTGGTGTTGTCCGGCACCGTGTGCAGGACTCCCCTTCGAAAGGTCAGTCCATCAGGAATTCCTCACTGCCAGTTCGTGCTTGAGCATCGTTCTGTGCAGGAGGAAGCCGGTTTTCACCGGCAGGCGTGGTGCCAAATGCCCGTTATTGTTAGCGGACACGAAAACCAGGCCATTACTCACAGTATAACGGTCGGCAGTCGCATAACCGTTCAGGGGTTCATTTCATGCCACAAGGCAAAGAACGGTCTGAGCAAAATGGTTTTGCATGCCGAGCAGATTGAATTGATAGATTCTGGAGACTAGCCATATGGCACGTTATTTCCGTCGTCGCAAGTTCTGCCGTTTCACCGCGGAAGGCGTTCAAGAGATCGACTATAAAGATATCGCTACGCTGAAAAACTACATCACCGAAAGCGGTAAGATTGTCCCAAGCCGTATCACCGGTACCCGTGCAAAATACCAGCGTCAGCTGGCTCGCGCTATCAAACGCGCTCGCTACCTGTCCCTGCTGCCGTACACTGATCGCCATCAGTAATCGGTCACGGTCCATTAATACGACTTTGAGAGGATAAGGTAATGCAAGTTATTCTGCTTGATAAAGTAGCAAACCTGGGTAGCCTGGGTGATCAGGTAAACGTTAAAGCGGGCTATGCTCGTAACTTCCTGGTACCGCAGGGTAAAGCTGTTCCAGCTACCAAGAAAAACATTGAATTCTTCGAAGCACGTCGCGCTGAACTGGAAGCTAAACTGGCTGAAGTTCTGGCAGCAGCTAATGCTCGCGCTGAGAAAATCAATGCACTGGAAACTGTTACCATCGCGTCTAAAGCTGGCGACGAAGGTAAACTGTTCGGTTCCATCGGTACTCGCGACATCGCTGACGCTGTAACTGCAGCTGGCGTTGAAGTGGCTAAGAGCGAAGTTCGTCTGCCGAACGGCGTTCTGCGTACCACTGGCGAACACGAAGTGAGCTTCCAGGTTCACAGCGAAGTATTCGCGAAAGTGATCGTAAACGTAGTAGCTGAATAATTCGTTATTCAACGAGACGTAAAAACGCCGGCCATTGGTCGGCGTTTTGCTTTCTATTTTTCGTCAGGTATTAGTTTCGCAAGTAGATCCATTCACCATTCTCTTGTGTCCATAAGTCAGGATGGTTTGCTGGCGTTAGATACATACGAGCGCAACTGATGTCTCGCTCCTGCGGCACTCGCTCAAAACCCAAACCCGAGTAGATTGCGGCTGAGCTTGATAAGGAACGCAGACCAATTTTCAAATCATGGGGTAAATCAGAATACGCGTTTAGCAATGCAGCAATGATGAATCCGAGGGCATTAGAAACGCCTGTAACAGTGCGAAGTTGGTCGATATAAAGATCGATTGTTGGTAGTTCAGATGACCAGCAATTAGGCATTTGGGCAGGAAGGGTTACAACGTATCCTATCGTTTGGCCGGTATAGTCTGGAGTACCATAACCAGGTCCCAAAACCACTTCGTGTATTGTGTATTTACTGTTGGGTTCGAAGGATTCGACATCTTGCAATAAATATTTCAGTTCTGCGGTTAACCTCGCACCCGCGTAAGCTTTATTGTATTTCTGGGCGTGAATATTATCTAATGTAGCTTCATGGTTCCATCCAAAAGAATTATCACCATTCATCGTTACTCCATCGTAAGCATTACACTTCTTTGCTAACTTATTGAATGCTTGCCAGTCTGAGAGATCTAGTTTGTGGATCTCAACAGTACGTCTGCCATCGCAATTATGATCTCTTCCACGATTTGACAGTAATGTAGCGCGTGCGTATTGATGAAATTTTAGTTTTGCTGGTTTGTCGGTGGACGAAAAACGAGGTAAATATGCGGGGAATGAATAAATAGTTGTTGGTAATGTCATTTTATTGTTGCCTGTTTAATATTTTTACAAATATCGCAGTTGAATGTTCAAAGAAAAATAATTGATATTAATAAAAATAAGTTTGTTTTCTGAAGTGGTGAAAATAGCGGATGGTGAAAGATATTAATATCAAAAATCGCTCATTATGGATATAACGATGCACCCGGGGAGAAAATGACTTCCACGCCTTACACCGTACATTCTTGTTGTGCGGTATGTAATTATTCTACGCTGTCGGTATCGGTGTATTCGTTAATCAGCAGGTTAACCAGCCACAAAAAGCCATTGAGAAAATTATTGATTTTACATGGGATTATTATATTGCTAATCCCTGGTTTTTAAAAATTGTGCATAGTGAAAATCAAAGTAAAGGTGTGCATTATGCAAAATCACAGCGTCTCTTAGAAATTACCCATGCGCACTTGCAGTTAATGGAATCCTTATTGGATGAAGGGAATAAACATAATATTTTTAAGCCAGATATCGACCCATTGCAGGTGAATATTAATATTGCTGCGCTTGGGGGATATTATTTGATCAACCAGCATACGCTTGGCCTGGTTTATCCGGTGCGCCGTAAAACCCCGTCCTTCAGGGCGGGGATATACGGCGCGGTTTTCCACCTAACCAGGTGTTTGCTGTTGTTCAATGTATTGACGGATGGCGGATATTGGCGCACCTCCGCAGCTACTGGCAAAATAGCCAGGACTCCACAAAACGCCTTTGTAGTAATACCTGACTGCAATATCTGGTCGATCTCGTCGCAGTAACCTACCCGATACGCCTTTGAGGCTGTTTACCAGACTGGATATCGCCAGTTTGGGAGGATAGTTAATTAACAAATGGACGTGATCTGGTTCGCCATCCATTTCAACCAGTTCAGCTTCAAAATCAGCACATACCTTTGAAAAGTAAGTGCGTAGTTTTTCTGTCGCGTCATGGTCAAAAATCTGGCGTCGGTATTTGGTGACAAAGACCAGGTGAACATGCATCAGGAAAACACAATGCCTTCCACGCCGGATATCGGTTTCTTTTTTCACAGACCAAAGTATCATTTGACCTGTGAAACGATTACAGGCATTTAAATTCCAGTTAAGACCAGGTGGTCAACAGAAGTGTGAAATGAGGCGCTTCGCAGGCGCATGTCGTTTCGTTTTCAATCGTGCTCTGGCACGTCAGAATGAGAATCATGAGGCCGGTAATAAATACATCCCTTACGGGAAAATGGCTTCCTGGCTGGTTGAGTGGAAAAATGCCACTGAAACGCAATGGCTTAAAGATTCTCCCTCACAGCCATTGCAACAGTCACTGAAAGACCTTGAGCGGGCTTACAAAAACTTCTTCCGGAAGCGGGCTGCTTTTCCCCGATTCAAAAAGCGGGGACAGAATGATGCATTCCGCTACCCGCAGGGCGTTAAGCTCGATCAGGAAAACAGCCGTATTTTTCTGCCGAAACTGGGCTGGATGCGCTACCGGAATAGCCGTCAGGTCACGGGTGTTGTGAAAAATGTCACTGTCAGCCAGTCCTGCGGTAAGTGGTACATCAGTATTCAGACAGAAAGTGAAGTATCAACTCCGGTTCACCCTTCAGCATCAATGATCGGGCTGGATGCTGGCGTGGCTAAACTCGCCACGCTGTCAGATGGCACAGTCTTTGAGCCTGTAAACAGTTTTCAGAAAAACCAGAAGACGCTGGCGAGACTTCAGCGACAGTTAAGCCGCAAGGTCAAATTCAGCAACAACTGGCAGAAGCAGAAACGCAAAATACAGCGACTGCATTCCTGTATCGCAAATATCCGCAGGGACTACCTTCACAAAGTCACAACGACCGTCAGCAAAAACCACGCAATGATAGTCATTGAGGATTTGAAGGTCAGCAACATGTCAAAGTCAGCAGCGGGTACGGTCAGCCAGCCGGGGCGCAATGTCCGGGCAAAATCAGGTTTAAACCGTTCGATACTGGATCAGGGCTGGTATGAAATGCGCCGCCAGCTTGAGTACAAGCAGCTCTGGCGTGGCGGTCAGGTGCTTGCTGTTCCGCCAGCGTACACAAGCCAGCGTTGCGCGTGCTGTGGTCATACAGCGAAAGAAAATCGCCTGTCACAAAGTAAATTCAGATGCCAGGCATGTGGATATACAGCGAACGCTGATGTAAATGGCGCTCGTAACATTTTAGCGGCGGGGCACGCCGTTCTTGCCTGTGGAGAGATGGTGCAGTCAGGCCGCTCGTTGAAGCAGGAACCCACCGAAATGATTCAGGCGACAGCCTGAACGTAGCAGGGATCCACGTCCTTCAGGGCGTGGAGGATGTCAACACATCAGTATGGTTTCACCCCAGGCACTGGAAGCCAGACGTAAGGTCATCAAAGAGACAATCCTTAGCTGGCTTCTGGTTGACTCTTCATCTACCGCGCGCGAATAAAACTGCCATCCGGCTGGCGGGTAAACAGGACCTGTTGATTATTCCCCGTATCAATGGTTAAGCCCGTCACCACGCCGCTGGCGTTCTGGCGGATTTTCACCATCTGCCCATTTTGCAAATTACTCAGCGGTTTACCCGCGCCTTCTACCTGCGCCATTGCATAGACATCGGTAGCGGGCAGTCCGTGGTCGCGGAACAGCTGCGCCATCGTTTTACCGGGTTCGACACGGTAAGAGCGCCATTGATTATCAATTCCGCTATCTGGCTGGAATGGTTGCGTTTGGGTAGTTTGCGGCTGCTCTTCTGGCTGGCCTTCCTGTATAGGTTCTGGAGCGACCGGAGCCACCTGATCAGGATCATTTTGTGGTGTGACTAATTGCGCCCGCAGCTGTTCTTCTGTCGGCGGTTGTGATTGTGACTGAATATCTAACTGCGCTTCACGCGTCACCACCGGCGCGTTGGGCGTATCATCAGATGGAAGCAGAAATCCGACCACCAATACAATGGCGGCAATAATGATCCCCCGACGATGCATCGGCGGCAGCGGGTCCATGAAGCGAAAATTGTCCGGCGCGTGCCAGACTTTCTCCAGGGTTGGTTTTAGTTCAAAGCGCCCGGGCATGGTTTCCTCCTGCTCCGCGTCTTGTTCCTCAATCATAGCCTATGAATAAGCTAACGCTATGATGTCCGTGGTAAACCCGCCTTTATTATATTCATACGGGATATTGCTATTGTTTCTTTTTCCCTGGGATTTGTCATCATTCCCGCGACAAAGTTTTACCCAAAGAAGTGTGGCTGATATGCTGCCCGCTACTTTATACCCTAAGAAAGGAAATACGATGACCACCCCAACTTTTGACACCATCGAAGCGCAAGCAAGCTACGGCATTGGTTTGCAGGTAGGGCAACAACTGAGTGAATCTGGCCTGGAAGGGCTGCTGCCAGAAGCACTGGTTGCAGGTATTGCCGATGCGCTGGAAGGCAAACATCCGGCTGTTCCGGTTGATGTGGTGCATCGCGCACTGCGTGAAATTCACGAACGCGCCGATGCCGTTCGTCGTCAGCGTTTCCAGGCGATGGCTGCTGAAGGTGTGAAATACCTGGAAGAAAACGCCAAAAAAGAAGGTGTGAATAGCACCGAATCTGGCCTGCAATTCCGCGTGATCAACCAGGGTGAAGGCGCAATTCCGGCACGTACCGACCGCGTTCGTGTTCATTACACCGGTAAACTGATCGACGGCACCGTGTTTGACAGCTCCGTTGCTCGTGGTGAACCCGCTGAATTCCCGGTTAATGGCGTGATCCCTGGCTGGATTGAAGCACTGACTCTGATGCCGGTAGGTTCTAAATGGGAACTGACTATCCCGCAGGAACTGGCATATGGCGAGCGCGGCGCAGGCGCATCCATCCCTCCGTTCAGCACCCTGGTGTTTGAAGTCGAACTGCTGGAAATCCTCTAAGCAGCGCATTCTGTTCCCCTCAAACCAGAGGGGAGCAGGCATTCAGCAATAAACCCTTCAGTTTGCCAAACGGCGCTATTTTGTGTTGCAAAGACCCCGTAAGCGTGTATTTTTGTGAGCTGTTTCGCGTTATCACCGTGATATGACACTCACTTTAAACATAAAATTAACATTAGATCTAAATCTTAGTATTCATCCCGCGTATTGTTACCTAATATCGATGAGTCCCGATACAGATTCGTCGTATCATAGACTGACTAAAGGCCGTAGAGCCTGAACAACACAGACAGGTACAGGAAGAAAAAAACATGGTAGATCAGGTAAAAGTCGTTGCCGATGATCAGGCTCCGGCTGAACAGTCGCTACGGCGCAATCTCACAAACCGACATATTCAGCTTATTGCCATTGGCGGTGCCATTGGTACGGGGTTGTTTATGGGGTCCGGCAAAACGATTAGCCTTGCCGGGCCGTCGATCATTTTCGTTTATATGATCATTGGTTTTATGCTCTTTTTCGTGATGCGGGCAATGGGGGAATTGCTGCTTTCGAATCTGGAATACAAATCTTTTAGTGACTTCGCTTCCGATTTACTCGGGCCGTGGGCAGGATATTTCACCGGCTGGACTTACTGGTTCTGCTGGGTTGTAACCGGTATGGCAGACGTGGTGGCGATAACGGCTTATGCTCAGTTCTGGTTCCCCGATCTCTCCGACTGGGTCGCCTCGCTGGCGGTGATAGTGCTGCTGCTGACGCTCAATCTCGCCACCGTGAAAATGTTCGGTGAGATGGAGTTCTGGTTTGCGATGATCAAAATCGTCGCCATTGTGTCGCTGATTGTCGTCGGCCTGGTCATGGTGGCGATGCACTTTCAGTCACCGACTGGTGTGGAAGCGTCATTCGCGCATTTGTGGAATGACGGCGGCTGGTTCCCGAAAGGTTTAAGTGGCTTCTTTGCCGGATTCCAGATAGCGGTTTTCGCTTTCGTGGGGATTGAGCTGGTAGGTACAACAGCTGCGGAAACCAAAGATCCAGAGAAATCACTGCCACGCGCGATTAACTCCATTCCGATCCGTATCATTATGTTCTACGTCTTCGCGCTGATTGTGATTATGTCCGTGACGCCGTGGAGTTCGGTAGTCCCGGAGAAAAGCCCGTTTGTTGAACTGTTTGTGTTGGTAGGTTTGCCTGCGGCTGCCAGCGTGATCAACTTTGTGGTGCTGACCTCTGCGGCGTCTTCCGCTAACAGCGGCGTCTTCTCTACCAGCCGTATGCTGTTTGGTCTGGCGCAGGAAGGTGTTGCGCCGAAAGCGTTCGCTAAACTTTCTAAGCGCGCAGTACCCGCGAAAGGGCTGACATTCTCGTGTATCTGTCTGCTCGGCGGCGTGGTGATGTTGTATGTGAATCCTAGCGTGATTGGCGCGTTCACGATGATTACAACCGTTTCCGCGATTCTGTTTATGTTCGTCTGGACGATTATCCTTTGCTCGTACCTGGTGTATCGCAAACAGCGACCTCATCTGCATGAGAAGTCGATCTACAAGATGCCGCTCGGCAAGCTGATGTGCTGGGTATGTATGGCGTTCTTTGTGTTCGTGGTCGTGTTGCTGACACTGGAAGATGACACTCGCCAGGCGCTGTTGGTCACCCCGCTGTGGTTTATCGCACTGGGGCTGGGCTGGTTGTTTATTGGTAAGAAGCGGGCTGCTGAATTGCGGAAATAACCGCATTATCATGCTGGATGGCGCAATGCCATCCAGCTTTTAGATCACTCACCCGCCAGCGCCCTTGGGAACAGCACATTATTTTCCAGGCTGATGTGATCCATCAGGTCATCAATCAGTTCATTAATGCCGTTATACATCGCTTTCCAGGTGGTGCAGGCTTCTGGCGGCGGTGTGACGTTATTGGTGGTGTGTTTGATCACTTCCAGCAGTTCGCCCGCTTCATCGTGCTCGCTTTCCATTACGCTGATTGGCCCCATTGCCTGGCTGCCCATGCCTTGTTTGATCATCGGGAAGAGAATCTGCTCTTCTTTCATCATGTGGCTGGAAAGCTCTTCATGCAGCATAGTCAGGTATTTTGTCAGCCCTTTTGGCACGCTCGGTTTGTCGGCGTGAACGCGCTCGACTTTAGTCGCTTGCAGGATCAGCTCCGGCAGTTGCTCGCGGTGACGATCGTGGTAGCGCACGATGATATGGTCAATGATTTCTGCCAGCGGGGCGCTACGCCAGTCTTTCTCAATCGGTTGTTCAGCAAGCTTTGCCAGTTCAGTTTCAATGACCTCAACATCCAGTTCTTTACGTGCCGCCGCGCGCGCCAGCGTTTGCTTACCGCCGCAGCAGTAATCCATATCATATTTACGAAACAGAGCTGAAGCGCGAGGAATAGAGAGCGCCAGTTCACCTAAAGGTTGGTCGCGATAAGCCATAGCTGATACCTCATTCTTAATAATATAAGATGTATTTTAAATGCATCTTTAAGGCAAATGCTATAACCCTTACGTAGCAGAGGCTTATTTAACTCACAGCCAGCATGTCAACTTTCTGAGACAGATTCAGTTAAAGGTTTTTCTGGTTTTGCTCTGACAGCAATGACCACGCCAACCACTAACAGCGCGATACCGCTCAGCGTCATTAGCGGCGGCATTTGCTGGCGGAGTAAAAAGGTGTACAGCAAACCTGCCAGCGTTTCGAAAACAATCAGCGGCCCGAGAATCACTGTCGGTAATCGCTGGCTGGCGACGTTCCAGCAGAGTGCGCCAACCCATGAGCAAAGCACGGCTATCGCAATCATCAGACTAATAAACACCAGCGGACGGGGGCCAAAGGGTAGGGAGAAGTCCGGCGTTTGCGTATTCAGCCAGTAACAAGCGACGAGATAGCCGATAAGTGAAACCGGCAGTGTGACCAGCGCCTGCGCTGTTGCCCACATCATCGGATGTTTGTCGGGATTTTCCCGCAGCCAGCGGGCGTTGCGCAGGGCATACCACGCCCAGCAGACCACGGAAACTAACGCCAGCACGATGCCAGAGGTATAACGTGCCCAGTCAAAATTGGGGAGTCCGTGGTTTAACTCAGCAATATTCACACACGCCAGGCCGATGCCAATACAAATCAGTGCCGGGGCGAGTTTTCCCCACGCGAGTTTGCCGTCGCGCTGGCTATAAAGCAGATTGGCGAAGACGGGAATCACCACCGGCAGGGTGCCGATAATCATCGTGGAAACAGGCGCACCAGTACGTTGAATGGCACTGGCAAGGCAGAAGTAATAGATGAGGTTGCCCATCATAGTGAGCATCAAGGCGGTAAGCCAGTCGCGACGCGCCAACTGACGCAGACGCACGCGTCCCAGCCAGGCAATGGGCAGCGCAATTAACCCTAACGCCAGATAACGCCCCATCGACTGCAACATCGCCGGGTATTCCGGCACGATCAACGGCCCGACAAAAATAAGCCCCCACATCAACCCTGCTAACAGGGCGTACAGCACGCCGCTAATCATTACTGGCATCCATTGGTCTGTCAGAAGAAAGTTCAGGAAGCAGACATGATTGCTCCCGGCATCCCGTCATTATCAGAGAGGATGCGGGAGGATGCCACTTTAATTAACTAGTTATTAACATTAAAAAGATGGCTTACGCTTTCGGCTAACGTTGTCGTTGGGCGGCCAATCAATTTGCTAAGCGTTTTGCTGTCATCAAATAGACCGCCTTTCGATGCGCCAACGTCAGAATCCGCCAGCATATCCGCCAGTCCGTCGGGCAGTCCGACGCTTTTCAGTGCCGCGGCGAAATCGGCTTCGCTCAGATTTTGATAGGTAACCTGTTTGCCGCTCTGTTTGGTCAGCTCTGCCGCTAACTGTGTCAACGTCCAGGCACTATCGCCCGCCAGTTCGTAAACCTTGCCTTCGTGACCGGCTTCGCTAATCACGCGTGCCGCAGCTGCCGCATAATCTGCCCGCGTTGCTGAGGCGATTTTGCCATCGCCCGCCGCACCGATAAATACGCCGTGTTCCAGTGCTGCCGGGGCGCTGGCGAGGTAGTTTTCGCTGTACCAGCCGTTGCGCAGCAGGGTGTAAACGATGCCAGAATCAGCCAGCATTTTCTCCGTCTCGATGTGCTCATCGGCGAGGCCGAGCGGGGAGGTATCTGCATGTAGCAGGCTGGTATAAGCGATAAATTTCACGCCAGCCGCCTTTGCGGCATTAATAACATTACGATGCTGCGGGGCACGTTGACCCACTTCGCTGGAAGAGATCAGCAGTAGTTTTTCCACTCCCTGAAGTGCAGATGTCAGTGCGGCTTCATCGCCGTAGTCAGCCTGACGCACGGTAATGCCTTGTGCTGTCAGTGCCTGGGCTTTTGCCGGATTACGAACGATAGCCACTATTTGGCTGGCAGGAACCGTTTTCATCAAGGATTCAATAACATACTGACCAAGTTGGCCAGTGGCACCAGTAATAGCGATCATGGGAAGTCTCCATCGTTTTGTCTTGTGTTTAAATACGCTAACACCTAAACTTACTTTTAGTAAGTACGTACAAAAAGGTAAGTATGAAATGAGTCAGGTTAGCCTGTCGCAACAACTGAAAGAGGGCAATCTCTTTGCGGAACAGTGCCCGTCGCGCGAGGTGTTGAAACACGTCACCAGCCGTTGGGGGGTGTTGATTCTGGTGGCGCTACGCGAAGGTACTCATCGCTTTAGCGACCTGCGGCGCAAAATGGGCGGGGTGAGTGAAAAGATGCTTGCGCAGTCGTTACAGGCGCTAGAGCAGGATGGTTTTCTTAACCGTATCGCGTATCCGGTGGTGCCGCCGCATGTTGAATACAGCCTCACGCCACTGGGCGAGCAGGTGAGTGAAAAGGTTGCTGCACTGGCGGACTGGATTGAGTTGAATTTGCCCGAGGTGTTGGCGGTGCGGGATGAACGTGCGGCATAACTGCCGGCTGCGCTGCGCTTATCCGGTCGACGGTTCATGGCTTGTAGGGCGGATAAGATGCGCCAGCATCGCATCCGCCAATAAATGCCGGATGCGGTTGATGATTTATAGGCCGAAAAAGAAGTGTTTTACTTACTCAAATCCACCTGATAAATCGCAAACCCGATATCATCGGTCGCGACTTTATTCATCGGATACTGCCCTTTCTCTTTAATAAACGCTGCGGCTTTATCTGACGGGGAAGTTTCGAAACGGATATCCAGTTTCTTATCGGCAGCTATCGGTGCTAAACGCCAGTTGTTATCTGCCGCCGGGTGAATTTCCCCCGCACGTTTCGACTCATCAGCAATCCACGCTGCCAGCACCGAGCGGTTCTCATCCGGTGAAGCAAAAGCGATATGGCTGTCGCCCGTCCCGGCAAATTTGCCGCCGTAAGCGCGATAGTTATTGGTGGCAACGAGGAACATAGCGTTCGGATCAATCGGCTTGCCATTAAAGGTCAGGTTCTTAATCCTTTCCGCATTGGCATTAATCATCTGGCACTCGCCGTCATAACGGGCGGGCTGGGTAACATCAATCTGATAATTCACACCATCAATAACATCAAAGTTATAAGTGCGGAAACCATCCCAGTTGATGAGTGACTGTGGTTTCGTGCTGTTGGGATCAATCTGGTTAAACTGTCCGGCGGAGCACTCCAGCCACTCTTTCACCTCTTTACCGCTGGCTTTCACCACAATCAGCGTATTGGGATAGAGATAAAGATCGGCGGCATTACGGAAGGTCAACTGGCCTTTTTCCACCTCCACATAGCTTGCCGGGTCATTTTTGCGACCACCGACTTTAAACGGTGCGGCAGCTGAAAGCACCGGCAGTTTTGCCAGATCCGGATCGCCCTGAATGTAATGCTCGACATACGCTTTTTGCGCGTTGTTCACCACCTGCACGGTCGGATCGTCCTGCACCAGCGCCAGATAGCTATACATATTGTCGGCAGATTTACCGATTGGCTTGCTGACGAACTGGCGTGTGGCATCGTGATCGGCTTTGAGTGTTTCTACCAGCTTGCTGTCTTCCGCTGCGAGTGATTTTTTATTAGCGATATCGTAAATCGGCCGTGCTTCCGCTTTCGCCTGCGTCACCTGCCATTTACCGCTGTCATTACTGAGTTGTAAGTCGACCACCCCAAGATGATCGCCCCACATGCCTGGCATTACCGCCGGAACACCATTCAGCGTGCCTTTGGCGATATCAGCCCCTTCGATATCAGCAAAATCTTTACCCGGGAAAACGGCGTGAGCATGGCCAAACATAATGGCGTTAACGCCCGGAATTTCACTGAGGTAATAAACTGAGTTTTCCGCCATCACTTTATACGGATCGGCAGACAGCCCGGAATGTGCCAGAACGACAACAACATCGGCACCTTTCTCGCGCATTTCAGGCACGTATTTGCGCACGGTTTCGGTAATATCATTCACCGTCACTTTCCCGGATAAATTAGCTTTATCCCAGCCCATGATTTGTGGCGGCACGACGCCAATATAGCCAATCTTCAGCGTCTGTTTTTTTCCGTCTTTATCGACCACTTCGGTATCTTTAATTAAATACGGTGTAAACATTGGCTGTTTGGTTCTGGCGTCAATGACGTTGGCATTTACATAAGGGAATTTCGCTCCCGCCAGCGCATTTTTCAGGTAATCCAGACCGTAGTTAAATTCATGATTGCCGAGTGTACCGACCGTATAATCCAGCGTATTCAGCGCCTTATAAACCGGATGAACATCACCTGCTGTTAATCCTTTCGCCGACATGTAATCGGCCAGCGGACTCCCCTGAATCAAATCGCCGTTATCGACCAGTACGCTGTTTTTCACTTCATTGCGGGCATCGTTAATCAGGCTTGCCGTACGTACCAGTCCGAATTTTTCCGTGGCGGTGTCTTTGTAATAATCGAAATCCATCATGTTGCTATGCAGATCAGTGGTTTCCATGATACGCAGATCGACCGTCGCTGCATTCACACTGGCGGCAATCAGCGTGGCCAGGAGCGTTGCGCTAAACTTAATCATCAGGGACATCCTTTTATCATCGGGAATACGAAAGAAAAGGGAGAATAAACGTCTTACTTATAGAACAGTGAAGAATGCCACAATTTTACGCTTTGAAAATGATGACACTATCACAGTTGGCGCATTCATTAACGATAGGGTATAAGTAAAACAATAAGTTAACACCGCTCACAGAGACGAGGTGGAGAAATGTTAGATCAAGTATGCCAGCTTGCACGGAATGCAGGCGATGCCATTATGCAGGTCTACGACGGGACGAAACCGATGGACGTCGTCAGCAAAGCGGACAATTCCCCGGTAACGGCAGCGGATATTGCCGCACACACCGTTATCATGGACGGTTTACGTACGCTGACACCGGATATTCCGGTCCTTTCTGAAGAAGATCCTCCCGGTTGGGAAGTCCGTCAGCACTGGCAGCGTTACTGGCTGGTAGACCCACTGGATGGTACTAAAGAGTTTATTAAACGTAATGGCGAATTCACCGTTAACATTGCGCTCATTGACCATGGCAAACCGATTTTAGGCGTGGTGTATGCGCCGGTAATGAACGTAATGTACAGCGCGGCAGAAGGCAAAGCGTGGAAAGAAGAGTGCGGTGTGCGCAAGCAGATTCAGGTCCGCGATGCGCGCCCGCCGCTGGTGGTGATCAGCCGTTCCCATGCGGATGCGGAGCTGAAAGAGTATCTGCAACAGCTTGGCGAACATCAGACCACGTCCATCGGCTCTTCGCTGAAATTCTGCCTGGTGGCGGAAGGACAGGCGCAGCTGTACCCGCGCTTCGGACCAACGAATATTTGGGACACCGCCGCTGGACATGCTGTGGCTGCAGCTGCCGGAGCGCACGTTCACGACTGGCAGGGTAAACCGCTGGATTACACTCCGCGCGAGTCGTTCCTGAATCCGGGGTTCAGAGTGTCTATTTACTAAATTCAGATGGCAGAAACAGTGTATTTCCTGATTCTGCCATCCTGATTTCTTCCAACCTAAAAAGTTATAAATAAAAAGAGATTGTATTTAAAGTGCAAAAATTCAATTGCTAATAAGTTACATTTTAATAATGAGCGTTTTTTGATAGTTTACTTCTATAATGAGATATTTAATGGCGACATAAAATAACCAAATAAAATAAGGTAGCCATATGTTACCCAGGATCAGACACAATAATTTTATTGGTGCGGTGGAGTTATTTGTAAAGTCTTCGTATACAAAAACACATTCAAACAATCTTTTTAACAACATCCATCATGCATTTAAGAAAAAAGATTGGATTTCGAATTATGATAGCCTGTTAACTTTGCGGGAGTTCTTTCGTTGCGCAACTCAGATTGATAAAAGTAGTTATCAGGTGCTTTCATCAAAAAATGAAACTGTTAACGCCATGGATAAGTTTCTTATCAGTTTCAGTCTTAAAGATAACGGTGCCGAATATACAATGACATTGCGAGGTAGTGGATTTGAATACGAAGAAATACCCATAACAATAAATGAATATAACTCATTCATGGATTTCAAAAACCGTGAATTTCCGTTAGAACAAAACAGACGATTGTATGCCTGGGATATTCTACAGAAAAAACAGTCTGACATACCGAAAAGGATTAAAGGTTATATTCACCAGGCGATTGGTGACGTGTGTTTAGGTTATGCCTTATTGGAGGATATAGTAAGCAAATTAAAACGGGGTAAATTTGAACTCCAAATACCAGGAGGTGGAATTAAAGAATGCGATGGATGGTATATTTACGAAAAAATAATTGATGATAATTTTGCCATAGTCATAGAATCTTTGGGCTTTGCGCTTAAAATCTATGGAGGGGATGAAAGTTTTCGTAATGGTTCCTCTGTTGTTTTGGAGGATGAAGATTACTCTCTTATTTATAATTTTCTGGTTAATGCAGGTTGCCAACAAGTCGAATTAGCCGAACAAGTGGATGCGATAGTAAGTGCGAATCTGGCCGCAGATAGTGATATTACCAAAGAAAAGATTTGCGAGAAATATAAATCGACCATTGAGGCGTTTAAAAAAGAGCAACTAGCGTTACCAGTATGAGTTCGGCGTAAGAACTCAGAGACTTAATTCCCCTATCCCATAGATAACGATAGGGGAAAATTATTTTTGCAGAATTTATGTTATTGCCATTATTTGAGCAACTTTTGCAGCAGGTCCATCACTTGCTGCACCTCTTCCTGTGTGAGCGCCCCGTCTTTGGCCCATTGCACGCGACCGTCTTTATCCAGCACCACTACAGCGGAACTTTCTTCATCCAGCTGCCAGGCACCGCGCGCGACGCCATTGCTATCGACAATAAACTGCGACCAGGGATAAAGCTTTTTATTACTCTCCAGACTGCTGCGCACAAACATGCCGGAACCCGGAATTGCGTCGTCGGTGTTAACAATGGTGGTGGTCTGGTAACGATCGTGCGGTAACTTCGCTGATTTAATCGCTTCAATCAGCGTCGCGTTTTTCTCTTTTGCAGAGGTGCGACCAGCAATATGTTGCAGTACTCGCACTTTTCCCACTAACTGCGCGCTGTTCCAGGTTTTGTAGCTAAACTGATCTTTATCAAGCACCAACTCGCCCCGATCGGTAATGCCAATCGGCGGCACTCGCTGACCGGTTTCGAACTGATGTGCGGAAGCCATCATCGGCAACAGCAGGCAGGTGAGTGCCAGAATCTTGCGTAGGGTCATGGTGTTTCCTTCTTATGATATGCAGGTGATCCGACCACTTGGGTCTGAGTTTTAATCATATGTGCTATTTATCGAATTTCCCGCAAGTGTGATGCCAGTTTGCGGTCAAGCGCACAAATCATATGAAAAATGAATGCTTATACTGAAGACCGCGCTTCGGTAAAAAGATAATTCTGAATAATTGTAACCTTTAGGTAAAAAAAGTTATACGCGGTGGAAACATTGCCCGGATAGTCTATAGTCACTAAGCATTAAAATTTGCGCCTCATAATAGTTGGGCCGATTGTGGCACCGCACAGGCGTAATACTCAGCAGGAGATAACAATGAAAATTTTCCAACGGTACAACCCACTTCAGGTGGCGAAGTACGTAAAGATCCTGTTCCGTGGACGGTTATACATCAAGGACGTTGGCGCTTTTGAATTTGATAAGGGTAAGATTCTTATCCCAAAAGTGAAGGATAAGCTGCATTTGTCAGTGATGTCCGAAGTTAACCGTCAGGTTATGCGTCTGCAAACAGAGATGGCTTAACCAAAGTGCTATGCAGTAATAAGACGGCTCCTGATTCAGGAGCCGTTGATGTTTCTGGGGGTTACGCGACGCTTTCTTCTTTATCTTTAGCGTCAGGCAGTTTTGGCGAAAGGGCGGTGGCCTTGCTGTCGATCCGGGTCACCAGCAGCTGGTCGATGCGGTAGTTATCGATATCCACCACTTCAAATTTGTAGCCGGCGAATTTCACCGAATCGGTGCGTTTCGGGATCTTACGCAGCATAAACATCATAAAGCCGCCGATGGTTTCGTAGTTGCCCGACTGCGGGAATTCGTCAATATCCAGCACGCGCATGACGTCGTCAATCGGAGTGCCGCCGTCAATCAGCCATGAGTTCTCATCACGGGCGACAATCTGCTCTTCCAGCCCCTGGCCGACCAGATCGCCCATCAGCGTGGTCATCACGTCGTTGAGGGTGATGATCCCCACTACCAGCGCGTACTCGTTCATGATCACCGCGAAGTCTTCACCTGCGGTTTTAAAACTTTCCAACGCCTCTGAAAGGGTTAACGTATCCGGCACAATCAGCGTGTTGCGAATTTGTACGCCGCTGTTCAGTGCCAGGCTTTGGTTAGCCAGCACGCGGTTCAGCAGGTCTTTAGAATCGACATAGCCGATGATGTGGTCAATATCTTCATTACAGACGAGGAACTTAGAGTGCGGATGTTCCGCCACCTTATTCTTCAGACTTTGCTCATCTTCGTGGAGATCAAACCAAATCACGTTTTCACGCGGTGTCATTGACGACGGAACGGTACGGGATTCCAGTTCAAAGACGTTTTCAATCAGCTCGTGTTCCTGTTTACGTAACACGCCCGCCAGCGCACCGGCTTCCACTACCGCGTAGATGTCATCAGAAGTGATGTCATCTTTACGTACCATTGGCAGTTTGAAAATACGGAAGATTATGTTCGCCAGGCCGTTGAAGAACCACACCAGCGGGGTGCAAACGTACAGGCAGAAGCGCATCGGGTTGATGATACGCAAAGCCACAGCTTCTGGCGCAATCATACCGATGCGTTTCGGGGTTAAATCCGCAAACAGGATAAACATGCCAGTCACTAACGAGAAAGAGAGAATAAAGCTCAGTTGCTCAGAGAGCTCTGCCGACATATAGCGGGAGAACAGGCTGTGAAAAGCTGGAGAAAATGCCGCATCACCGACGATACCGCCGAGAATCGCCACTGCGTTCAGACCGATTTGGACCACGGTAAAGAACATGCCGGGATTTTCCTGCATATTCAGAACGCGTTGGGCATTTATATTGCCTTCATCAGCCAGCAGTTTAAGTTTGATTTTGCGTGAGGCGGCAAGCGAGATCTCGGACATCGAGAAGAACGCACTTACAGCGATCAAGCAGAGTATGACTAAAATACTGTTTAACATATCTTATCCGACCTTTCAGGCCAGATCCTCGGAAGGGGAAGTTGATTAATTTGTGTGAAATACACATTGAAAGCCGATTCGAAGAAAGTGAACCGGCATTTTCAGTGGCTAGTATAGCGTAAGGTACTGTAAAGCCGCCAGAGGGTTAAAATTCAGACAGCTGAAAAATGCAAAACTGCCTGATACGCTATGCCGATCAGGCCTACGCAGTCCTTGCAATATATTGAATTTGGACGATTTTGTAGGCCTGGTAAGTCGTTTACGCCGCATCAGGCATAGACAAAGAGCACTTTATCAACAATCTACATTTGTACCCGTAACGCTATGCTTCCGGTGGCAGACAGACGCCAATTCCGCCAATTCCACAGTAACCATACGGGTTTTTATGCAGATATTGCTGGTGGTCATCTTCGGCATAATAAAACGGTGTGGCGTTAGCGATTTCCGTGGTGATGTGACGATCGTCATCGGCGGCAAGCATCGCCGCCTGAAAACGTTCCAGACTGGCGCGAGCTGCGGCATCCTGTTCTGGGGTCAGCGGATAAATCGCTGAACGATACTGCGTGCCGTGGTCATTGCCCTGACGCATTCCCTGGGCGGGATCGTGATTCTCCCAAAATACCTGTAGCAACTGCTCATAGCTGATGACGGAAGGATCGTAAACAATGCGTACCGCTTCGGCATGACCCGTATCACCGGAGCACACTTCCCGATAAGTCGGATTTGGCGTATAGCCGCCGGTATAGCCTGCGGCGGTGCTGTAAACGCCGGGTAACTGCCAGAACAGACGCTCCACACCCCAGAAACAACCCATCGCAAAAATGGCAATCTCCATTCCGTCAGGTACATTGGTCATTGAGTGACCGTTGACCGCATGCAGCGTGGCTACGGGCATCGGGGTGTTACGTCCAGGCAGGGCATCGGCGGGGGAAACCAGATGCTTTTTATCAAATAAACTCATGGTGTCGCTCTCCCGAAAATCGGTCATTGGGGTTAAGGTTGTAACAAGAGGCGTATTTGCACACAATAACCACCGTGAATAGGTCTAAAGTAAAACATAAGAAATATTTGGGGTTTAGTCTGCTTTTTAATCCATATTACTGGATTTTTGTTAAGCCGTTTAACGGCGTTCCAGGGGCAGGAAAAAAGGATATTCAGGAGAAAATGTGCGCTATATCCGACAGTTATGCTGTGTAAGCTTACTCTGCTTAAGCGGATCTGCCGTCGCCGCGAACGTCCGTCTACAGGTCGAGGGGTTATCGGGACAGCTGGAAAAGAACGTTCGTGCGCAGCTTTCTACGATTGAAAGTGATGAAGTGACGCCAGACCGTCGCTTTCGCGCACGCGTCGATGATGCCATCCGTGAAGGTCTGAAAGCGCTGGGTTATTACCAGCCGACCATTGAATTTGATCTCCGTCCACCGCCAAAGAAAGGGCGGCAGGTATTGATCGCCAAAGTCACGCCAGGTGTGCCGGTGTTAATTGGCGGCACCGATGTGGTATTGCGCGGCGGCGCGCGGACCGATAAAGACTATTTGAAATTGCTCGATACTCGCCCGGCTATTGGCACGGTGCTGAACCAGGGCGATTATGAAAATTTCAAAAAGTCCTTAACCAGCATTGCGTTGCGTAAAGGTTATTTCGATAGCGAATTTACCAAAGCGCAGCTGGGCATTGCGCTCGGCCTGCATAAAGCCTTCTGGGATATTGATTATAACAGTGGCGAACGTTACCGCTTTGGGCATGTGACCTTTGAAGGATCACAAATCCGCGATGAATACCTGCAAAATCTGGTGCCGTTTAAAGAGGGCGATGAGTACGAATCGAAAGATCTGGCGGAACTGAACCGCCGACTTTCTGCTACCGGCTGGTTTAACTCGGTGGTGGTGGCTCCACAATTTGATAAAGCGCGCGAAACGAAAGTATTACCCTTGACGGGCGTGGTTTCGCCGCGAACTGAAAACACCATCGAAACCGGGGTCGGTTACTCTACGGACGTGGGACCGCGCGTGAAAGCGACGTGGAAAAAGCCGTGGATGAACTCTTATGGTCACAGTCTGACCACCAGTACCAGTATTTCCGCGCCGGAACAGACCCTCGACTTCAGCTATAAAATGCCGCTGCTGAAGAATCCACTGGAACAATATTATTTGGTGCAGGGCGGTTTTAAGCGCACTGACCTGAACGATACCGAATCTGACTCCACTACGCTGGTGGCTTCTCGCTACTGGGATCTCTCCAGCGGCTGGCAGCGTGCCATTAACCTGCGCTGGAGCCTCGACCACTTTACCCAGGGTGAAATTACCAACACCACGATGCTGTTTTATCCTGGGGTGATGATTAGCCGCACGCGTTCTCGTGGTGGCCTGATGCCAACCTGGGGCGACTCGCAACGCTACTCTATCGACTACTCCAACACGGCCTGGGGCTCAGATGTCGATTTCTCCGTTTTCCAGGCGCAGAACGTCTGGATCCGCACACTGTACGATCGCCATCGTTTTGTGACACGCGGCACGCTGGGCTGGATTGAAACGGGTGATTTCGACAAAGTACCGCCGGATCTGCGTTTCTTCGCCGGGGGCGATCGCAGTATTCGCGGCTACAAATACAAATCTATCGCCCCGAAATACGCCAACGGTGACCTGAAAGGGGCCTCGAAGCTGATAACCGGATCGCTGGAATACCAGTACAACGTGACCGGAAAATGGTGGGGCGCGGTGTTTGTCGATAGTGGCGAAGCGGTAAGCGATATTCGCCGCAGCGACTTTAAAACCGGTACCGGGGTCGGCGTACGCTGGGAATCGCCGGTCGGGCCAATCAAACTCGATTTTGCCGTACCGGTCGCGGATAAAGACGAGCACGGGTTACAGTTTTACATCGGTCTGGGGCCAGAATTATGAGTTTATGGAAAAAAATCAGCCTCGGCGTGGTTATCGTTATCTTACTGTTGCTGGGATCGGTGGCGTTTCTGGTGGGCACCACCAGCGGCCTGCATCTGGTATTTAAAGCGGCGGATCGCTGGGTGCCAGGACTGGATATTGGCAAGGTCACCGGCGGCTGGCGCGATCTCACCTTGTCTGACGTTCGTTATGAGCAGCCAGGCGTGGCGGTAAAAGCGGGCAATCTGCATCTGGCGGTCGGGCTTGAGTGCCTGTGGAACAGTAGCGTTTGTATTAATGACCTGGCGCTGAAAGACATTCAGGTCAACATCGACAGTAAAAAAATGCCTCCTTCTGAACAGGTTGAAGAAGAGGAAGATAGCGGTCCGCTGGATCTCTCCACGCCGTATCCCATCACCCTGACACGGGTGGCGCTGGACAACGTCAACATCAAGATTGATGACACCACGGTGTCGGTGATGGACTTCACCTCCGGCCTGAACTGGCAGGAGAAAACCCTGACCCTGAAACCGACGTCGCTGAAAGGCCTGCTGATTGCTCTGCCGAAAGTGGCGGAAGTGGCGCAGGAAGAAGTGGTCGAACCGAAAATTGAAAATCCGCAGCCGGAGGAAAAGCCGCTCGGCGAAACGCTGAAAGATCTCTTTTCTCGCCCGGTATTGCCGGAAATGACCGACGTGCATTTGCCGCTTAACCTGAACATTGAAGAGTTTAAAGGCGAGCAGTTACGCGTGACGGGCGACACGGACATCACCGTGCGCACCATGCTGCTGAAAGTGAGCAGCATTGACGGCAATACTAAACTGGACGCCCTGGATATCGATTCCAACCAGGGGATCGTCAACGCCAGCGGCACGGCGCAGCTGTCAGACAACTGGCCGGTGGATATCACCCTCAACAGCACACTGAACGTGGAGCCGTTGAAAGGTGAAAAAGTGAAGCTAAAAGTGGGTGGCGCGCTGCGCGAACAGCTGGAGATTGGCGTTAATCTTTCCGGTCCGGTGGATATGGATTTACGCGCCCAGACGCGACTGGCGGAAGCCGGATTGCCGCTCAACGTGGAAGTGAACAGCAAACAGCTTTACTGGCCGTTCACTGGTGAGAAGCAGTATCAGGCGGATGATCTGAAACTGAAACTTACCGGCAAAATGACCGATTACACGCTCTCTATGCGTACGGCAGTGAAGGGACAGGAGATCCCGCCAGCCACCATTACCCTTGATGCCAAAGGTAATGAACAGCAGGTCAATCTCGACAAACTCACCGTCGCGGCGCTGGAAGGGAAAACTGAACTCAAGGCGTTGCTCGACTGGCAGCAGGCCATTAGTTGGCGCGGTGAGCTAACGCTTAATGGCATTAACACCGCCAAAGAGTTCCCGGAGTGGCCGTCGAAACTCAATGGCTTGATTAAAACCCGCGGTAGCCTGTACGGCGGCACCTGGCAGATGGAGGTGCCAGAACTGAAGCTGACCGGTAACGTCAAACAGAACAAAGTGAACGTTGACGGTACGCTGAAAGGCAACAGTTATATGCAGTGGATGATCCCTGGGCTTCATCTGGAACTCGGGCCAAACAGTGCCGAAGTGAAAGGCGAGCTGGGGGTAAAAGATCTCAATCTTGATGCCACCATCAACGCGCCGGGGCTGGATAACGCGCTGCCGGGGCTTGGCGGTACAGCGAAAGGGCTGGTGAAAGTACGCGGCACGGTGGAAGCGCCACAACTACTGGCAGATATCACCGCGCGCGGCCTGCGCTGGCAGGAACTTTCCGTGGCGCAGGTTCGCGTGGAAGGCGACATTAAATCCACCGATCAGATCGCCGGGAAACTCGACGTACGCGTTGAGCAAATTTCGCAGCCGGATGTAAATATCAACCTCGTCACCCTGAATGCCAAAGGCAGCGAAAAGCAGCACGAGCTACAGTTGCGGATTCAGGGCGAGCCTGTCTCCGGGCAGCTTAATCTGGCAGGAAGTTTTGATCGCAAAGAAGAACGCTGGAAGGGAACTCTTAGCAATACCCGCTTCCAGACGCCGGTCGGCCCGTGGTCGCTGACCCGCGATATTGCGCTGGATTACCGCAATAAGGAGCAAAAAATCAGCATCGGGCCACACTGCTGGCTTAACCCGAATGCGGAACTGTGCGTGCCGCAAACTATCGATGCGGGGGCCGAAGGGCGTGCGGTGGTGAATCTCAACCGCTTCGACCTCGCCATGCTGAAACCGTTTATGCCAGAAACCACTCAGGCCAGCGGTATCTTCACGGGTAAAGCGGATGTTGCCTGGGACACCACGAAAGAGGGGCTGCCGCAGGGCAGTATCACCCTTTCGGGGCGTAACGTGCAGGTAACGCAAACCGTCAACGATGCGGCGCTGCCGGTGGCGTTTCAGACACTGAATCTGACGGCGGAATTGCGTAACAACCGTGCCGAATTGGGCTGGACCATCCGCCTGACCAATAACGGCCAGTTTGATGGACAGGTGCAGGTGACCGATCCGCAAGGCCGCCGTAATCTTGGTGGCAACGTCAATATCCGTAACTTCAACCTTGCGATGATAAACCCCATCTTTACCCGTGGGGAAAAAGCAGCGGGGATGGTGAGTGCCAACTTGCGTCTGGGTGGTGATGTGCAAAGCCCGCAGTTGTTTGGTCAGCTTCAGGTTACGGGTGTGGATATCGACGGCAACTTTATGCCGTTTGATATGCAGCCGAGCCAGCTTGCGGTCAACTTTAACGGTATGCGCTCGACGCTTGCCGGTACAGTACGGACCCAGCAGGGTGAAATCTACCTGAACGGTGATGCCGACTGGAGCCAAATTGAAAACTGGCGGGCACGAGTAACGGCGAAAGGCAGTAAAGTGCGGATCACCGTGCCGCCGATGGTACGAATGGATGTATCGCCAGATGTTGTATTCGAGGCTACACCAAACCTGTTTACCCTCGATGGTCGCGTGGATGTCCCGTGGGCGCGCATCGTGGTGCACGATCTGCCGGAAAGCGCAGTAGGCGTCTCCAGCGATGTGGTGATGCTTAACGATAACCTGCAACCGGAAGAGCCGAAAACGGCGTCGATTCCGATTAACAGTAACCTGATTGTCCACGTTGGCAACAATGTGCGCATTGACGCCTTTGGCCTGAAAGCGCGGCTGACGGGCGATCTTAACGTCGTTCAGGACAAACAAGGGCTGGGCCTGAACGGGCAGATCAACATCCCTGAAGGGCGCTTCCATGCCTATGGTCAGGATCTGATTGTGCGTAAGGGTGAGCTACTGTTCTCTGGTCCGCCAGATCAACCGTATCTTAATATTGAAGCTATTCGTAACCCGGATGCTACAGAAGACGACGTAATCGCCGGAGTTCGCGTCACTGGTCTGGCGGACGAACCGAAAGCGGAGATCTTCTCTGACCCGGCTATGTCGCAACAAGCTGCATTGTCTTATTTGCTACGTGGACAAGGGCTGGAGAGCGATCAGAGCGACAGTGCGGCGATGACCTCAATGCTGATTGGCCTGGGGGTTGCGCAAAGTGGCCAGATTGTGGGTAAAATCGGCGAGACGTTTGGCGTAAGCAATTTAGCGCTCGACACCCAGGGAGTAGGCGACTCCTCCCAGGTAGTGGTCAGCGGCTATGTATTGCCAGGTCTGCAAGTGAAATACGGCGTGGGTATATTTGACTCTATAGCAACACTCACGTTACGTTATCGCCTGATGCCTAAGCTATATCTGGAAGCCGTGTCTGGTGTAGACCAGGCACTGGATTTGCTCTATCAGTTCGAGTTTTAGCAATGCGAATATTTGTCTACGGCAGTTTACGCCACAAACAAGGCAACAGTCACTGGATGACCAATGCCCAGTTACTGGGCGATTTCAGTATCGATAACTACCAGTTGTATAGCCTGGGCCACTATCCAGGCGCAGTTCCGGGGAACGGAACAGTACACGGTGAAGTTTATCGTATTGACAACGCCACGCTGGCCGAACTTGATGCCTTGCGCACCAGGGGAGGTGAATACGCGCGCCAGTTGATTCAGACGCCGTACGGGAGTGCATGGATGTACGTTTATCAACGACCCGTCGATGGATTAAAGCTAATTGAAAGCGGCGACTGGTTAGACAGGGATAAGTAATAATAAAAGCACGCCACCTTCGGGTGGCGTTGTTTTATGCGATGTATCTCGCGATTTTTTTTTGTAACTTTTCCATCTTTTGCTTTTCTCTCCGAGCCGCTTTCCATATCTGCAATCGCATAAAAAACTCTGCTGGCGTTCACAAATGTGCAGGGGTAAAACGGGGGCACGCTTTGAACGGTGAGTATGAGTGAGGTCGGCTAACTTCCAGCAAGTGGCTATGAACAGCAAAATGGTGGTCGGGTTTGCTTGTTCTTACCGTTCAAGCCTTGCAAGCGCTGAGAATAATGAAAGTGGAATAGAGAGTTTATTTATCGCGGGCATAAAAAAACCCTTACTAACCGAAGCCCGGTGTTCAGGGTTATTGCGCTATAAGAACTTATTTATTCTTTGCGCGCTCGAAGGAGGCAACGATTTCAGCTTTAGCGGCTTCTGCGTTTTCCCAACCTTCAACTTTCACCCACTTGCCTTTTTCGAGGTCTTTGTAGTGCTCGAAGAAGTGAGCGATCTGCGCTTTCAGCAGCTCTGGCAGATCGTTAACGTCTTTAATGTGATCGTATTCTTTGCTCAGCTTGGTGTGCGGAACAGCAATCAGTTTCGCATCTTCACCGGCTTCGTCGGTCATTTTCAGAACGCCAACCGGACGGCAACGGATCACAGAACCCGGCTGCAGCGGGTACGGAGTCGGGACCAGTACGTCAACCGGGTCACCGTCCAGAGACAGAGTGTGGTTGATATAGCCGTAGTTGCACGGATAGAACATCGCGGTGGACATGAAGCGGTCAACGAACAGTGCGCCGCTCTCTTTGTCGATTTCGTATTTGATCGGATCTGCGTTAGCCGGGATCTCAATAACAACGTAGATGTCTTCCGGCAGATCTTTACCCGCAGGGACGTTGAGTAAGCTCATGTCTGTTTCCTTTAAAAATATGTGGCAAACAAGTGCCGAGTATTATAGCCAACTCGCGCCGAATGTCTTCGCTTGTTTTCGTCTTCATTTTCCTTTTTCGCCAGTTTTAAGACGGTATACAGAGCAGGAAAATCCATAACCGTAGCCGCATTTTTCATAGTGAGATGAAAGCGATTACAAACTTGTGATTAACGTTTTATTTACTTTTATGAAGTGTGATGTAACGCAATCCGTTACATAACGAATTGTCTATAGTTTTTCCGCGAACATCTTTTCACCAATAATAATTACCCCGACGAGGACAACCCTATGTGGAAACGCTTACTTGTAGTCTCTGCAGTCTCGGCAGCCATGTCGTCTATGGCGTTGGCCGCTCCATTAACCGTAGGATTTTCGCAGGTCGGATCGGAATCCGGCTGGCGCGCTGCAGAAACCAATGTGGCGAAAAGTGAGGCCGAAAAACGCGGAATTACGCTAAAAATTGCCGATGGTCAGCAAAAGCAGGAAAACCAGATTAAAGCGGTACGTTCCTTCGTCGCGCAAGGGGTGGATGCGATCTTTATCGCTCCGGTGGTCGCGACAGGTTGGGAACCGGTATTAAAAGAGGCGAAAGATGCCGAAATCCCGGTCTTCTTGCTCGACCGTTCCATCGATGTGAAAGACAAATCTCTCTATATGACCACCGTTACTGCCGACAACATCCTCGAAGGTAAGTTGATCGGTGACTGGCTGGTAAAAGAAGTGAATGGCAAACCATGCAACGTGGTGGAGCTGCAGGGCACCGTTGGAGCCAGCGTCGCCATTGACCGTAAGAAAGGCTTTGCCGAAGCCATTAAGAGTGCGCCAAATATCAAAATCATCCGCTCGCAGTCAGGTGACTTCACCCGCAGTAAAGGCAAAGAAGTCATGGAGAGCTTTATCAAAGCGGAAAACAACGGCAAAAATATCTGCATGGTTTACGCCCATAACGACGACATGGTGATTGGTGCAATTCAGGCAATTAAAGAAGCGGGCCTGAAACCGGGCAAAGATATCCTCACGGGTTCCATTGATGGCGTACCGGATATCTACAAAGCGATGATTGATGGCGAAGCGAACGCCAGTGTTGAACTGACGCCGAACATGGCGGGACCCGCTTTTGACGCGCTGGAGAAATACAAAAAAGACGGCACCATGCCTGAAAAGCTGACGTTAACCAAATCCACCCTTTACCTGCCTGATACCGCAAAAGAAGAGTTAGAGAAGAAGAAAAATATGGGGTATTGAGGGTTGCTATGCCTGATGCCGATTCGTAGGCCGGATAAGGCGCTCGCGCCGCATCCGGCGATGGTGCACTGAAGCCTGATGCGACGCTTACCGCGTCTTATCATGCCTACTGGGAGCACGCTTTACACCGGGGGAAACCATGACGACCGACCAACACCAGGAAATCCTCCGCACCGAAGGATTAAGTAAATTTTTCCCCGGAGTCAAAGCGTTAGACAACGTTGATTTCAGCCTGCGCCGTGGCGAAATCATGGCGCTGCTCGGTGAAAACGGGGCGGGAAAATCGACGCTAATCAAAGCATTAACCGGTGTATACCACGCCGATCGCGGCACCATCTGGCTGGAAGGCCAGGCTATCTCACCGAAAAATACCGCCCATGCACAACAACTCGGTATCGGCACCGTCTATCAGGAAGTCAACCTGCTACCCAATATGTCGGTTGCTGATAATCTATTCATAGGTCGCGAACCCAAACGTTTCGGCCTTCTACGCCGTAAAGAGATGGAAAAGCGCGCCACCGAACTGATGGCATCTTACGGTTTCTCCCTCGACGTGCGCGAACCGCTTAACCGTTTTTCGGTGGCGATGCAGCAAATCGTCGCCATTTGCCGGGCTATCGATCTCTCCGCCAAAGTGCTGATCCTCGATGAACCCACCGCCAGCCTCGACACCCAGGAAGTGGAGCTATTATTTGTCCTGATGCGTCAGTTGCGCGATCGCGGCGTCAGCCTGATCTTTGTCACTCACTTTCTCGATCAGGTCTATCAGGTCAGCGATCGGATCACTGTCTTACGCAACGGCAGTTTCGTAGGCTGTCGGGAAACGCGCGAGCTACCGCAGATCGAACTGGTAAAAATGATGCTGGGGCGCGAGCTGGATACCCACGCGCTACAGCGTGCCGGGCGAACATTGTTGAGCGACAAACCCGTTGCCGCGTTCAAAAATTACGGCAAAAAAGGAACGATAGCACCGTTTGATCTCGAAGTACGCCCCGGCGAGATCGTCGGTCTGGCTGGCTTGCTGGGATCCGGACGTACCGAAACCGCCGAAGTGATCTTCGGTATCAAACCTGCTGACAGCGGCACGGCGTTGATCAAAGGCAAACAGCAAAACCTGCGATCGCCACATCAGGCTTCGGTACTGGGTATCGGCTTCTGCCCGGAAGACAGGAAAACCGATGGCATCATCGCCGCCGCCTCGGTACGGGAAAATATCATCCTCGCTCTCCAGGCCCAGCGCGGCTGGCTACGACCCATTTCCCGCAAAGAGCAGCAAGAGATTGCCGAACGCTTTATCCGCCAGCTTGGCATTCGCACACCTTCAACTGAACAACCGATTGAATTTCTCTCTGGCGGCAATCAGCAAAAAGTGTTGCTTTCACGTTGGCTACTGACCCGACCGCAATTTCTGATCCTCGATGAGCCAACCCGCGGCATTGATGTTGGTGCCCACGCCGAGATCATCCGCCTGATTGAAACGCTATGCGCCGATGGTCTGGCGCTGCTGGTGATCTCCTCCGAACTGGAAGAGCTGGTGGGCTATGCCGATCGGGTGATCATCATGCGCGATCGCAAACAGGTGGCGGAGATCCCGCTGGCAGAGCTTTCCGTTCCGGCGATCATGAACGCCATTGCGGCGTAAGGAGAACAGTGTGATGCCTCAATCTCTCCCGGACACTACGCCGCCGAAAAGGCGCTTTCGCTGGCCAACGGGAATGCCGCAGCTGGCGGCGCTATTGCTGGTGCTGCTGGTCGATAGCCTGGTAGCTCCGCATTTCTGGCAGGTGGTGCTTCAGGATGGGCGTTTGTTCGGTAGCCCTATCGACATTCTTAACCGCGCAGCTCCCGTTGCGTTACTGGCGATTGGTATGACGCTGGTGATCGCCACCGGTGGGATTGATCTCTCCGTAGGGGCGGTGATGGCTATCGCCGGAGCCACAACGGCTGCGATGACGGTCGCGGGATTCAGCCTGCCGATTGTTTTGTTAAGCGCCCTGGGCACTGGCATCCTGGCGGGATTGTGGAACGGCATACTGGTAGCGATCCTCAAAATTCAGCCGTTTGTCGCCACCCTGATCCTGATGGTCGCCGGGCGCGGCGTGGCGCAACTGATCACCTCCGGACAGATCGTCACGTTTAACTCGCCGGATCTCTCATGGTTTGGCAGCGGATCGCTGTTGTTCCTGCCAACGCCGGTCATTATCGCGGTGCTGACGCTTCTCCTGTTCTGGCTGTTGACCCGCAAAACGGCGCTGGGGATGTTTATCGAAGCCGTTGGTATCAACATTCGGGCGGCAAAAAATGCCGGGGTAAACACGCGAATCATCGTCATGCTCACTTATGTGTTGAGCGGGCTGTGTGCGGCGATTGCGGGCATTATCGTGGCGGCGGATATTCGCGGTGCCGATGCCAACAACGCCGGATTATGGCTGGAGCTGGACGCCATTCTCGCGGTGGTGATTGGCGGCGGATCGCTGATGGGCGGGCGCTTTAACCTGCTGCTCTCGGTAGTGGGGGCGCTGATTATTCAGGGGATGAACACCGGAATTTTACTTTCTGGCTTTCCGCCGGAGATGAACCAGGTCGTAAAAGCGGTGGTGGTGCTTTGTGTGCTGATTGTTCAGTCGCAACGCTTTATCAGTCTGATTAAAGGAGTACGTAGCCATGATAAAACGTAATTTGCCACTGATGATCACCATCGGCGTCTTTGTGCTGGGCTATTTCTACTGCCTGACGCAGTTTCCCGGTTTTGCTTCCACAAGAGTGATCTGCAATATCCTGACAGATAACGCCTTTCTTGGGATAATCGCCGTTGGCATGACCTTTGTGATCCTCTCTGGCGGTATCGATCTCTCCGTCGGTTCGGTGATCGCCTTTACTGGCGTGTTTCTGGCAAAAGTGGTTGGCGATTTCGGCCTCTCGCCGCTGCTGGCGTTTCCGCTAGTGCTGGTGATGGGCTGTGCCTTCGGCGCATTTATGGGGCTTCTGATCGACGCCCTGAAGATCCCGGCATTTATCATTACGCTTGCGGGGATGTTCTTTTTGCGCGGCGTCAGCTATCTCGTTTCGGAAGAGTCGATTCCGATAAACCATCCCATTTATGACACGCTCTCAAGCCTTGCGTGGAAAATCCCCGGCGGCGGTCGCCTTAGTGCGATGGGGCTGTTGATGCTGGCGGTGGTGGTTATCGGTATTTTCCTTGCGCATCGTACCCGTTTTGGCAATCAGGTGTACGCTATTGGCGGCAACGCGACGTCGGCGAACCTGATGGGGATTTCTACTCGCAGCACCACTATTCGCATTTATATGCTCTCCACCGGACTGGCAACACTGGCGGGGATTGTCTTCTCGATTTATACCCAGGCCGGATATGCACTGGCGGGCGTAGGTGTGGAACTGGACGCCATCGCGTCGGTGGTGATTGGCGGTACGTTGTTAAGTGGTGGCGTCGGGACGGTGCTTGGGACGCTTTTTGGCGTGGCAATTCAGGGACTGATCCAGACTTACATCAACTTTGACGGCACGCTGAGTTCCTGGTGGACGAAAATCGCCATCGGTATTTTGTTGTTTATTTTTATAGCATTACAGCGTGGGTTAACGGTGCTGTGGGAGAATCGTCAGAGTTCGCCAGTGACAAGAGTCAACATTGCGCAGCGATAAAAACGCCTCTCCGTGTGGAGAGGCGCAGGAGATTACGCGTCCGGGAACTCACGGATAAAGCGTTCGACATCTTCAACCATATGGTCGTTGCCGACAAAGAATGAACGGCGCTGGTGCAGGGTTTCCGGGATGATATCCAGAATACGCTCTTTGCCATCGCTCGCTTTACCGCCCGCTTGTTCCGCCAGGAATGCCATCGGGTTGCACTCATACAGCAAACGCAGTTTGCCGTCCGGGTGGCTGGCGGTGCTTGGGTAGAGATAAATACCGCCTTTCAGCAGGTTACGGTGGAAATCCGCGACCAGTGAACCGATATAACGTGAGGTATACGGGCGGTTGGTGGATTTATCTTCTTCCTGGCAGAATTTAATGTACTTCTTCACCCCGTTCGGAAACTTAATGTAGTTTCCTTCGTTGATGGAGTAGGTTTTGCCTTTCTCCGGGAAGCGCATCCGTTCCTGGCACAGACAGAAAACGCCCAGCGAAGGATCGTAAGTAAAGGCGTGAACACCGCATCCGGTGGTGTAAACCAGCATGGTAGAGGAGCCGTATACCACGTAACCTGCCGCAACTTGTTTGTTACCAGGCTGGAGGAAATCTTCTTCCGTTACCGGCGTGCCGACGGGCGTAACTCGGCGGTAGATGGAGAAAATGGTACCGACAGAGACGTTAACATCGATGTTGGACGAGCCATCCAGTGGGTCCATCAGCACCACGTATTTTGCATGTTCACAGCCTTCAAAGACAACAATCTCATCTTCTTCTTCAGAGGCAATGCCCGCAACGATATCGCGTGCTTTCAGTGCGGCTTTCAGTTTTTCATTAGCGAACAAGTCGAGTTTCTGCTGAACCTCGCCCTGCACGTTCTCAGCACCGCTGGCACCCAGGATATCAACCAGTCCTGCTTTGTTGATATCGCGATGGATAATCTTGGCGCCCAGTTTTATTGCCGACAGCAAAGCAGTGAGCTCACCGGTAGCATGAGAAAACTCGTGCTGCTTTTCGACAATAAATTCACCTAACGTTTTCATAAAACTTTCCCTGCAATGTTTATGGAGTAAAGCGACCGCAACAATCTTAACAAATAATCTCAATGTTGCGCTCAGGTGAATCGCGCCAGCAAATTGCGGATTATCCTGAAATGCGTTTCTCACTTGCCCGACATATGCGTAAAATGAGCGGCAGATTAAAAAAGGATAGTGACGTATGCGCATTCATATTTTAGGAATTTGTGGCACATTTATGGGCGGTCTGGCGATGCTGGCGCGCCAGTTAGGCCATGAAGTAACGGGTTCGGACGCCAATGTGTATCCGCCGATGAGCACCTTACTTGAGAAGCAAGGCATTGAGCTGATTCAGGGTTACGATGCCAGCCAGCTCGATCCGCAGCCGGATCTGGTGATTATTGGCAACGCCATGACCCGTGGAAATCCGTGTGTGGAAGCGGTACTGGAAAAAAACATCCCTTATATGTCAGGTCCACAGTGGCTGCACGATTTTGTGCTGCGCGACCGCTGGGTGCTGGCCGTTGCCGGTACACACGGCAAAACTACCACCGCGGGAATGGCGACCTGGATTCTGGAACAGTGCGGTTACAAACCGGGATTTGTGATCGGCGGTGTGCCGGGGAACTTTGAGGTTTCGGCGCGTCTGGGCGAAAGCGACTTCTTTGTTATCGAAGCGGATGAGTACGACTGCGCCTTCTTCGACAAACGCTCTAAATTTGTCCATTACTGCCCGCGTACGCTGATCCTCAACAACCTTGAGTTCGATCACGCCGATATCTTTGACGACCTGAAAGCGATCCAGAAACAGTTCCACCATCTGGTGCGTATCGTTCCGGGGCAGGGCCGTATTATCTGGCCGGAAAATGACATCAACCTGAAACAGACCATGGCGATGGGCTGCTGGAGCGAGCAGGAGCTGGTGGGTGAGCAGGGGCACTGGCAGGCGAAAAAGCTGACCACCGATGCTTCCGAATGGGAAGTCTTGCTTGATGGCGAAAAAGTGGGCGAAGTGAAATGGTCGCTGGTAGGCGAACATAATATGCACAATGGCCTGATGGCGATTGCAGCGGCTCGCCATGTTGGTGTAGCGCCTGCAGATGCCGCTAACGCGCTGGGTTCGTTTATTAACGCTCGCCGCCGTCTGGAGTTGCGTGGTGAAGCGAATGGCGTGACGGTATATGACGATTTTGCCCATCACCCGACGGCGATTCTGGCAACGCTGGCGGCGCTGCGTGGCAAAGTTGGTGGTACGGCGCGCATTATTGCTGTGCTGGAACCGCGCTCGAATACCATGAAAATGGGGATCTGCAAAGACGATCTGGCACCTTCATTAGGTCGTGCCGATGAAGTCTTCCTGCTGCAACCGGCGCATATTCCGTGGCAGGTGGCAGAAGTGGCAGAAGCCTGCGTTCAGCCTGCACACTGGAGTGGCGATGTGGATACGCTGGCAGATATGGTGGTGAAAACCGCTCAGCCTGGCGACCATATTCTGGTCATGAGCAACGGCGGTTTTGGTGGCATCCATCAGAAACTGCTGGATGGTCTGGCGAAGAAGGCGGAAGCCGCGCAGTAATTCGGCCTCAGCCTGATATAGTGTGCGTAGGCCGGATAAGGCGTTCACGCCGCATCCGGCATTTGAGCATAGTGCCTGATGCGACGCTTGATGCGTCTTATCAGGCCTACAGGTGCACCGCATCCGGCAAACCATACTCACATCAACAACGAAAATTACCCTTCATTCTCCGCCAGTTCGCGCAGATACTGGAAAATCTGGCGTGCGGATTTCGGCGGCTTATTCCCTTCTTTCTCTTTCTTCGCGTTACGGATCAGAGTACGCAGCTGCTGACGATCGGCATCGGGCCACAGATTCAATACTTCAGCGATGGCGTCATCACCTTGATCGATCAGACGATCGCGCAGGTTTTCCAGTTTATGGAACAGCACCACCTGCTGATTGTGGCGATTTTTCAGCTTATCCAGCGCCTGACGAATAGGCTCTACGTCGCGCTGGCGCAGCATCTTACCGATGAGCTGCAACTGGCGGCGGCGACCTTCCATCTTAATACGCTGGGCGAGCTCAATAGCCGCGCGCAGATCCGCATCTAACGGGATCTTATCCAGCGCGTTTTTCCCCAGATCAACAATTTCCGCGCCAAGGCGTTTTAGCTCCTCGGCATCACGTTTAATTTCACTTTTACTGACCCAGATAATTTCATCGTCTTCGTCTTCGATGTCATCACCGGGAACGTCGTCGAGCCAGTCTTCGGGCTGCTTAGTCATCTCAGGCTCCTTAAAAAAAGAGGCTAATGTTACCAGTTAAGATGCGCACTGAAAAACGGTTCTCTGTTAGACTTCAGAGAAACTCTCTACATTATGGCACTTGCAATGAAAGTAATCTCTCAAGTTGAAGCGCAGCGCAAGATTCTGGAAGAAGCAGTTTCCACTGCGCTGGAGTTGGCCTCAGGCAAATCGGACGGTGCGGAAGTTGCCGTCAGCAAGACCACCGGCATTAGCGTAAGCACGCGTTATGGTGAAGTGGAGAATGTTGAATTCAATAGCGATGGCGCGCTGGGGATCACTGTTTATCACCAGAACCGCAAAGGTAGCGCATCATCCACCGATTTAAGCCCGCAGGCCATTGCCCGTACTGTACAGGCGGCGCTGGATATTGCCCGTTATACCTCGCCAGATCCCTGTGCCGGCCTGGCAGACAAAGAGCTGCTGGCCTTTGACGCACCAGATCTCGACTTGTTCCACCCTGCTGAAGTTTCCCCGGATGATGCCATTGAACTGGCGGCCCGCGCAGAACAGGCGGCATTGCAGGCGGACAAACGCATTACCAATACCGAAGGCGGCAGTTTTAACAGCCACTACGGTGTCAAAGTTTTTGGCAACAGCCACGGCATGTTGCAGGGTTACTGCTCTACGCGTCATTCACTCTCCAGCTGTGTAATTGCCGAAGAAAATGGCGATATGGAGCGTGATTACGCCTACACCATTGGTCGTGCGATGAGCGATCTGCAAACGCCAGAGTGGGTTGGGGCCGACTGTGCTCGCCGTACTTTATCGCGCCTGTCACCGCGTAAACTCTCCACCATGAAAGCGCCAGTCATTTTTGCCAATGAAGTGGCAACCGGGCTTTTTGGCCATCTGGTGGGGGCGATAGCGGGTGGCTCGGTTTACCGTAAATCTACCTTTCTGCTGGATTCGCTGGGTAAACAAATTCTGCCGGACTGGCTGACCATTGAAGAGCATCCGCATCTGCTGAAAGGGCTGGCGTCGACGCCATTCGACAGCGAAGGTGTGCGCACCGAGCGTCGCGATATTATTAAAGATGGCATCCTGACTCAGTGGCTGCTGACCAGCTACTCGGCGCGGAAACTGGGGCTGAAAAGCACCGGACATGCGGGCGGTATTCACAACTGGCGGATTGCCGGACAAGGGCTAAGCTTCGAACAAATGCTCAAAGAGATGGGCACCGGGCTGGTGGTGACGGAATTGATGGGCCAGGGCGTGAGTGCAATTACCGGTGATTATTCCCGTGGTGCGGCGGGCTTCTGGGTAGAAAACGGCGAAATTCAGTATCCGGTTAGCGAAATCACCATCGCAGGTAATTTAAAAGATATGTGGCGCAATATTGTCACCGTCGGTAACGATATTGAAACACGCAGTAATATACAGTGTGGTTCTGTGCTGTTGCCGGAGATGAAAATCGCCGGACAGTAAAAAAACTGGCGCGACCTGTCGCGCTATAAACTAAAAAATTACACAAAATCATTCGCACTGCATCGAGACGGAAAGTGAATGAGGGCCGGGGAGCGTACTCGCAGTACGTGACCCGGTCGAATGAGCGTAGTCGTCGATGAGGCAGTGTGAATGATGAAGTGTAAATAAAAAAGGAAGTGAGCAATGCGAAAAAGCCTGTTAGCTATTCTTGCAGTCTCCTCGTTGGTATTCAGTTCGGCGTCGTTTGCCGCTGATCTTGAAGACAATATGGAAACCCTCAACGACAATTTAAAAGTGGTCGAAAAAGCCGATAACGCGGCGCAAGTCAAAGACGCGTTAACCAAAATGCGTGCCGCGGCGCTGGATGCGCAAAAAGCAACGCCGCCGAAGCTGGAAGGAAAATCGCCAGACAGCCCGGAAATGAAAGACTTCCGCCACGGTTTCGACATTCTGGTCGGTCAGATTGACGACGCGCTGAAGCTGGCAAATGAAGGTAAAGTAAAAGAAGCGCAGGCTGCTGCAGAGCAACTGAAAACGACCCGCAACGCCTATCACCAGAAGTATCGTTAATTCCTCATTTCCCTGTTGCCTGCACTCAGGTAACAGGGAACTTATCATCGCAAATGATGCACCACCTGATTGCTGCTGCCGCGCCAGATCAGGGAAGGGTCTTTTAAATCCTGCACAAATTTGCCGTCGACCAGCACGTTAATCAAATCAACAACCTGCATTTGCGCAGCGTTGAGTTCGTCGAGTTTATAGCCTGTCCACACCCAGATGTCTTTACCCGGACACTCGGCGCGGATGCGTTGTACCAGTTTCAGAATATCCGGCACGTTTTGCGGATGCAGCGGATCGCCGCCGGAGAGGGAAATCCCCTGGCGTTTGATACGAGTGTCATTCAGATCGTTAATGATCTGGTCTTCCATTGCTTTGGTAAATGGCTGACCGGAATTTACCCGCCATGTGCTTTTGTTATAGCAACCGGGGCATTCATGAACACACCCGGAGACAAACAGGGTGCAGCGAGTGCCGGGGCCGTTGACGATGTCGACAGGATAGTACTGATGATAATTCATTGTTTCGCCTGGCTTATCAGTCCGCGTATAGGATGCATCCGGTAATCAACGCCTGATGCGACGCTGTCGCGTCTTATCAGGCCTACAGCAATTGCCAAATGTAGGCCGGATAAGGCGTTTACGCCGCATCCGGCATTTGCTTAGCTCAGAGTGAAGATCAACCTATCTGCCCATTTCCCAAATGTTTAACGCGGCGCTTAACTTCTTCCTGCTTGCCGGCGTTAAACGGACGTGCATCCGGGCTACCTAAATATCCGCACACGCGGCGAGTTACCGACACACGGGAGGCGTCATGGTTACCACATTTCGGGCAGGTGAAGCCTTTGCTGGTGCACTCGAACTCACCGGTAAAGCCACACTCGTAGCACTCATCAATCGGTGTATTGGTGCCGTAATACGGTACATGCTGATAGCTGTAATCCCAGACATCTTCCAGCGCCTTCAGGTTGTGCTGAATGTTTGGATACTCGCCGTAGCAAATGAAACCACCGTTCGCCAGCGGCGGGTAAGGCGCTTCAAAGTCGATCTTGTCGTACGGGTTCACCTTCTTCTCCACATCGAGGTGGAAACTGTTGGTGTAGTAACCTTTATCGGTCACGCCCGGCACCACGCCAAACTCAGCAGTATCGAGACGGCAGAAGCGGTCGCACAGGTTTTCACTCGGCGTGCTGTAGAGACTGAAACCATAACCCGTTTCTTCTTTCCACTGATCCACTGCCTGACGCAGACGTTCAACAATGGCGATACCTTTCGCGCGAAGCTGCTCGTTGTCGTAAACATGCTCGCCGCCGAACAGCGCGTTAATGGTTTCGTGGATGCCGATGTAACCCAGCGAAATAGACGCACGACCGTTTTTGAAGATTTCAGAAACATCATCGTCAGCATTGAGACGCACGCCACAAGCACCTTCCATATAGAGGATCGGGGCCACGCGCGCTTTCACGCCTTCGAGACGAGCGATACGGGTCATCAGCGCCTTACGTGCCAGCACCAGACGTTCATCCAGCAGCTTCCAGAAGGTGGCTTCATCGCCTTTTGCTTCCAGCGCAATACGCGGCAGGTTCAGGCTGATCACGCCGAGGTTGTTACGACCATCGTGGATCTGCTCGCCGTTTTCATTTTCCCACACGCCGAGGAAGCTGCGGCAGCCCATCGGGGTTTTAAACGAACCGGTGACTTTCACTACCTGATCGTAGTTCAGGATATCCGGATACATGCGCTTGCTTGCGCACTCCAGCGCCAGCTGTTTGATGTCGTAGTTCGGATCGCCTTTTTTATGGTTCAGGCCATCGCGAATCGCAAACACCAGTTTCGGGAACACCGCAGTTTTACGGTTTTTACCGAGGCCTGCGATACGGTTACGCAGGATCGATTCCTGAATCAGGCGCGATTCCCAGCTGGTGCCCAGACCAAAACCAAAGGTTACAAACGGCGTCTGACCGTTGGCGGTGTGCAGGGTGTTTACTTCGTACTCCAGCGACTGGAAGGCATCGTAGCACTCTTTAATGGTACGAGAGTTAGCGTAGCCTTCGGCGTCCGGGATGTTCCACTCTTCTGCGGTCTTGCGATGTTTGTTGTAGCTGGCGGTGACAAACGGTGCCAGCACTTCATCGATACGGTTAATGGTGGTGCCGCCATAAATATGGCTGGCGACCTGAGCAATAATCTGCGCAGTTACAGCGGTTGCCGTAGAGATCGACTTCGGCGGTTCAATCTCGGCGTTCCCCATCTTAAAGCCCTGGGTCAGCATGCCTTTCAGGTCGATCAACATGCAGTTGAACATCGGGAAGAACGGCGAGTAATCGAGATCGTGATAGTGAATATCGCCACGCTCATGTGCCTGCACCACGTCACGCGGCAGCAGGTGCTGACGTGCATAGTGTTTAGCCACGATCCCGGCCAGCAGGTCGCGCTGGGTTGGAATCACCTTGCTGTCTTTGTTGGCGTTTTCGTTGAGTAACGAGGCGTTGGTCTGCTCGACCAGGCCACGGATCTCCTGGTTCAGGCGACCGCGTTTTTCACGTTCAATGTCGCGATCGTGACGGTACTCGATGTAAGCACGAGCCAGTTGTTTGTATGGACCCGACATCAGCTGGTTTTCAACTGCGGTCTGGATCTCGTTGATATCCACCTGGTTGCGGCCCTGCATCTGCTCGCTGACAACCGCGGCAACAGTGGCGCAATAATCGGCATCATCGACTTCCGCTGCTTTAGCTGCACGCAGAATCGCTTCTTTGATGCGCTCTGATTTAAACGGCACTTTGCAGCCGTCTCGTTTCATCACATGCGGTGTCATGATCGCTCCATATTTTTAAGAACAGGTTATCCACAGAAATTGGGAAAGGCGTTTTCCGGTTTTTTCGTTTCGTTTTCCGGAGCTTTCCGCAATCGCCATCCGCTTATCCACAACGCCGCACCTTTTTCGTGGGGAGCTGTAGTAGCAATTATAGTCGATTAATACAACATATTGGGTTGGGACGCATTTTAAAGTCTATATATAGTGCTTTGCATCAAGGATGTTTGAACTTTTTTTGATGTAGCTCAAAGTAAAAAGCAGAGCGTACGGATGACGGGCGCTACAGCGTTATGTAAATTTTTTAATGAATTTGCTGGTTGAAAAATCAACAAAAACAACATGCTGACAGGCAAAACCCCGGAATGACCGGCATTACCGGGGCTTAGGGAAGATTTACTTATGTAACCACCAGACAGCCTCAAAAGGCCGTAAAGTCATGGCACAGGGTTGTGGTGAGGCTTCTTCGTAGTTATGCATCACAAGCTGCCAGTTGCCGCGCATTTGCTCTGGCTGCCAGGGTTGGATCTCACGGCTAAGGTTGGCAATGACCAGCAAGGTTTGCCCCTTCCATTCACGGCGATAGCACCACAATACAGGGCTGTTTGGCAGCAGATCCTGGTAATTGCCCCATGTCAGAACGGCTTCTTGCTTACGCAGTGCGATTAACTTTTGGTAGGTGTAAAACACCGAGGACTCATCGGTCAGCGCGGCTTCTACGTTGATTTCCTGATAGTTATCGCCCAGGCTAATCCACGGTTCGCCAGCCGTAAACCCGGCATTATCGCCGTTGCTCCATTGCATGGGCGTGCGACTGTTGTCACGGGATTTACTGGCGAGGATTGCCAATAACTCGTCGGCATCACGACCATCGTTGCGCAGCTCGGCAAACATATTGAGGCTCTCTACGTCGCGATAGTCAGTAATGCGCGTGAAATGCGGGTTGGTCATGCCAATCTCTTCGCCCTGGTAGATATACGGCGTTCCCTGCATGCCATGCAGCACCATCGCCAGCATTTTTGCCGCAGGCACGCGGTATTCACCTTCATCACCAAAGCGAGAAACAATGCGCGGCTGATCGTGGTTACACCAGAACAAGGCATTCCATGCCACGTTGTGCATTCCTTGTTGCCAGTGGCGGAACAATGTTTTCAACGCCACAAAGTCAGGTTTAGCCAGCGTCCATTTTTCACCACCGGGATAATCGACCTTCAGGTGATGAAAATTAAAGGTCATCGACAATTCACTGCCTGTCAGTGCCGCGTATCGCTGGCAATGCTCAAGGCTGGTGGAGGACATTTCACCTACGGTCATTAACCCGCGTGGCGTAAACACATCGCGGTTCATCTCGTGCAAAAACTCGTGTGCTCGTGGCCCGTCGGTGTAGAAGCGACGCCCGTCGCCGTCCAGGTCTTCAGGGAAACGCGGGTCTTTGGAGATCAGATTCACCACATCCAGGCGCAACCCGTCGACCCCACGATCGGCCCAGAACTCACAGACTTTTTTCAGCTCTGCGCGTACCGCTGGATTCTCCCAGTTGAGATCCGCCTGTTCTGGTGCAAAGAGATGCAAATAGTACTGTTCGCTTTCCGCATGCCAGCGCCACGCACTACCGCCAAATTTTGAACGCCAGTTGTTCGGTGGCGTTTCTGGTTCGCCATCGCGCCAGATATAAAACTGGCGGTAAGGGCTTTCTTTGTTCAGCGCCTCGCGAAACCAGGCATGTTGGGTAGAGGTATGGTTAAACACCATATCGAGAATGATACGAATCCCGCGCGATTTTGCCTGCGTCACCAGTTCGTCAAAATCGTCCAGCGTGCCGTAGGTGGGATCAATCGCCGTATAGTTCGCTACGTCGTAACCGTTATCGACCTGGGGAGAGACATAAAAGGGGGTTAGCCAGATGGCATCAACGCCCAGTTTATGCAGATAGTCCAGGCGTTGTATAACGCCACGTAAATCGCCGGTACCGCTACCCGTGGTGTCCTGAAAACTCTTTGGATAAATCTGGTAGATAGCGCCGTTTTGCCACCAGTGGGGAAGATTAGTCATTACGTTATTCCTGCAAATGCGAGGGGGCGCAATTGCGCCCCGAAGAAAATTAAACAATGTCCAGCGTGCCCAGGCGGTATTTCCGCTGGTAGATAAACGAGGTGAGTACAATCGGGATGATGATGGCGATAGCCATTGCCAGCGCAAACACCTGCCAGTAGCTCGGTTGAATCGAGAGAATTCCCGGCAGGCCGCCTACGCCGATGCCATTCGCCATAACGCCGTTCAGGCCGCATAGCAATCCTGCCAGACCAGAACCAATCATCGCGCACAGCATCGGGAAGCGATATTTCAGGTTGATGCCGTACATTGCAGGCTCAGTGACCCCAAGCCAGGCGGAGATCGCCGCAGGCACGGAGATCTCGCGTTCATTGTGCTTGCGGCTGGAAATGATAATGCCTATCACGGCGGAGCCCTGAGCGATATTCGACAGCGCAATCAGCGGCCACACTGGCGTACCACCCATGCTTTGAATCATCTGCAAATCAATAGCAAGCGTGGTCTGGTGTACCCCGGTGATCACCAGCGGGGCGTACAGGAAGCCAAACAATGCCGCGCCAATCGGAGCAAAGCTGCCGGTCATCAGGTGACGTACCGCAAAGGCAACGCCATCGCCAATCATGCGACCAAACGGACCAATCAGCGCATGGGCGAGGAACACCGCGAGGATCAGCGAACAGACTGGCACCACCACCAGATAGAGGTAATCTGGCACGATGCGTTTAAGGCGAGTTTCAATAACGCCCAGCGCCAGCCCGGCTAATAGTGCCGGGATCACCTGCGCCTGATAGCCCACTTTGGCGATGCTGAACATGCCAAAGTCCCACACTTCCGGCAGCTGCTGTCCGAGCAGATAAGCGTTCATCAGCTGTGGAGAAACCAGCGTTACGCCAAGTACGATACCAAGGATCGGCGTGCCGCCCATTTTTTTCACCGCTGACCAGCAAATCCCGACCGGCAGGTAGAAGAAGATCGCTTCACCGATCAACCACAGAAAATCGTAGATCGTTTGCAGGGAAGGATACATTTGCGCCAGCGTTTGACCGTTGCTCATGGGCAAATCGCCGATCACATTGCGAAAACCGAGGATCAAACCGCCGCTGATCAACGCGGGCAGCAACGGGAAGAAGATCTCCGCGAAATGAGAGATCAACTGCTCATGCCATTTCATATTCTGCCGGGCGGCTTTTTTTACCTGCTCTTTATCAACCTGCGCCTGTCCGGTTGACGCTATCAGTGCTTGATAGTAATCACCCACGTTGGTGCCAATCACCACCTGAAATTGCCCGGCATTGGTGAAACAGCCTTTCACCATGGGGAGTTGCTCAATTTCTTTCGGTCTGGCATTGGCCGGTTGGTTGAGGACAAAGCGCAGGCGAGTAATACAGTGGCTCACCGTCGCAATATTGCCGCGCCCGCCGACCAGTTCAATCAACCGATCGATATCCGTTTGGTTTATTTTGCTCATCATAAAGCCCCATGGCAGATGACATTTTTGGTTGGCTGCAGAATATATTGCGCGGAAAAATTTAAAAACGGGAACGTTCCCGAAACGCAGCGAAGATCACAATTTATCGTTCAGGAAACGATCAGGACAGGGTGGCGGGGATGATGATTTGTTGCGGTTCGCTGCGCCCGGTTACCTGTGCGATCAACTGGCAGGCCGCCTGGCGTCCAGCTTCGGCGTAACCGGGATCTACGGTGACGATCTCCGGATGGAGGAATTTCATTAACGGCGTATTACCGACGCTCGCCAGTTGCAAGGTGTCGATGCGTTGCTCTTGCAGGTATTTACTTGCGCCAAGTGCCAGCGTGTCGGTTGCGCACAGTAAGGCGGTAGTTTCAGGCGTAATCACTTTTGCTACGTTCTCATAGCCTTGCTTCATAGCAAGGCCTGGCAGGGCGGCAACGGGATGCAGTTTATGCGCTTTGCAGAACGCCAGGTAGGCTTCGTGACGTCGCTTACCGGTTGTCACGTCACTGTGCGGCACGCCGAGATAACTGATATTACGATGCCCCTGGTCATACAGCCGTTGCATCAGGATCTTGATTGCCCCTTCGTCGTCATAACAGACCGAAGCAAAGCCTTTTGCGTCACGCGCCAGCAGAACCAGCGATGACTGCCAGTGGGCTAACATTTCTTCTGTTATGCCAGTAAAACCGAACAGCACTACGCCGTCGATATTACGCCGTTTCAGCACCCCCAAATGTTCGGCAACTAATTGCGGGGAAAACTGACTTTCCATCATGATTGGGTCGTAACCTTGTTCATAGAACGCTGGCAGCATGGTTTGAACGGCGAGATTTTCTGACAACGAATCCAGACGGGTAACAATGATGGCGACCACTTTATCGCTTTGCCCACGCATAGCGCGCGCAGAGCGGGAAGGGGAAAATCCATGCTGATTCATCACTGCTTCAACACGCTCGCGGGTGAGCTGGCTCACGCCGCTTTCGTTATTCAGCACCCGGGAAACTGTAGATTTCCCCACGCCGCTTAAGCGCGCGATATCTTTGATGGTCAGCCGATTTTGCATCCTGTTGTCCTGTAACGTGTTGTTTAATTATTTGAGCCTAACTTTACCCGTGCATTCAGCAATGGGTAAAGTCTGGTTTATCGTTGGTTTAGTTGCCAGCAGGTATTATATCGCCATAGATGCTACGAATATTATTGGATTCTCCTTATTATTTGCGGCGCTTTTTTCACTTACCGGAGGTTATATGGAACCTGATCCCACGCCTCTCCCTCGACGGAGATTAAAACTTTTCCGGTAAGCCCGTCTTTTCACGGCGTTACCGGATGCGTAAGGCCGTGACGTTTTAACGTCCCTGCTCAGCTTTATTACCTTCAGGTAAGGCTTCGCCACGCCTGAAGACATTTCTGTACTGTTTCAGACAGTGCGGAGGGACTCCTTATGTTTAAAGAAATTTTTACCCGGCTCACTCGCCATTTACCTTCCCGTCTGGTTCATCGTGATCCATTGCCTGGCGCGCAGCAGACAGTGAATACGGTGGTCCCGCCGTCCTTAAGTGCGCATTGCCTGAAAATGGCGGTGATGCCCGAAGAAGAATTGTGGAAAACGTTCGACACCCATCCGGAAGGGTTAAATCAGGCGGAAGTGGAATCTGCCCGCGAACAACATGGTGAAAATAAATTACCCGCACAACAACCGTCGCCGTGGTGGGTACATTTATGGGTCTGCTATCGCAACCCCTTTAATATTTTACTCACCATTCTCGGCGCTATTTCTTACGCCACGGAAGATTTATTTGCTGCGGGCGTTATCGCGCTAATGGTCGCTATTTCTACGTTGCTGAACTTTATTCAGGAAGCACGTTCCACTAAAGCGGCAGATGCCCTGAAAGCGATGGTCAGCAATACTGCGACGGTGCTGCGCGTAATTAACGACAAAGGCGAAAATGGCTGGCTGGAGATCCCGATCGACCAGCTGGTGCCCGGCGATATTATAAAACTGGCGGCGGGAGATATGATCCCGGCAGATTTACGTATCTTGCAGGCGCGGGATCTGTTCGTCGCTCAGGCGTCGTTAACCGGTGAGTCTCTGCCCGTAGAAAAAGCCGCTACCACTCGCCAGCCGGAGCACAGCAATCCGCTGGAGTGCGACACGCTGTGTTTTATGGGCACCACCGTGGTGAGCGGCACGGCACAAGCAATGGTGATTGCTACAGGTGCCAATACCTGGTTTGGTCAACTGGCGGGGCGTGTTAGTGAGCAGGAAAGCGAGCCGAATGCCTTTCAGCAAGGGATCAGCCGCGTCAGTATGCTGCTGATTCGCTTTATGCTGGTGATGGCACCGGTGGTGCTGTTAATCAATGGCTACACCAAAGGCGACTGGTGGGAAGCGGCGCTGTTTGCGCTTTCGGTCGCGGTAGGCCTAACGCCGGAAATGTTGCCGATGATTGTTACCTCGACGCTGGCGCGCGGCGCAGTAAAGCTGTCGAAACAGAAAGTGATCGTCAAACATCTGGATGCTATTCAGAACTTTGGCGCAATGGATATTCTGTGCACTGATAAAACCGGCACCCTGACACAGGATAAAATTGTGCTGGAGAATCATACCGATATCTCCGGTAAAACCAGCGAACGCGTGCTGCATAGCGCGTGGTTGAACAGTCATTATCAGACCGGACTTAAAAACCTGCTCGATACAGCGGTGCTCGAAGGTACGGATGAAGAGTCAGCGCGCTCGCTGGTCAGTCGTTGGCAAAAAATCGATGAGATTCCGTTTGATTTCGAGCGTCGCCGGATGTCGGTGGTAGTGGCAGAAAATACCGAGCACCATCAGCTGGTTTGCAAAGGCGCATTGCAGGAAATCCTCAATGTGTGTTCGCAAGTGCGTCACAATGGCGAGATTGTACCGCTCGATGACATCATGCTGCGTAAGATTAAGCGGGTTACTGATACGCTGAATCGTCAGGGGCTGCGCGTGGTTGCGGTGGCGACGAAATACCTGCCAGCGCGTGAAGGAGATTACCAGCGGGCGGATGAATCCGACCTGATCCTCGAAGGATATATTGCTTTCCTTGATCCGCCAAAAGAGACAACCGCTCCGGCACTGAAGGCATTAAAAGCGAGTGGAATTACCGTAAAAATCCTTACTGGCGACAGTGAGTTAGTTGCAGCGAAAGTGTGCCATGAAGTGGGGCTGGACGCGGGAGAGGTGGTCATTGGTAGTGATATTGAAATGCTATCTGACGACGAACTGGCAAATCTTGCACAGCGCACCACGCTGTTTGCCCGCCTGACGCCGATGCATAAAGAACGCATTGTGACCTTACTGAAGCGCGAAGGGCATGTGGTTGGCTTTATGGGCGATGGTATTAATGATGCGCCCGCCTTACGCGCTGCGGATATCGGCATTTCTGTGGACGGCGCGGTAGATATTGCCCGTGAAGCGGCTGATATCATCCTGCTGGAAAAAAGCCTGATGGTGCTGGAAGAGGGGGTTATTGAGGGACGTCGCACTTTCGCCAACATGCTGAAATACATCAAAATGACGGCGAGCTCTAACTTCGGTAATGTGTTCAGCGTGCTGGTAGCGAGTGCTTTCTTGCCCTTCCTACCGATGTTGCCGTTACACTTGCTTATTCAGAACCTGCTGTACGATGTGTCACAGGTGGCGATCCCGTTTGATAACGTCGACGACGAGCAAATTCAAAAGCCGCAGCGTTGGAATCCGGCGGATCTGGGGCGCTTTATGATCTTCTTCGGACCGATCAGCTCGATCTTCGATATTTTGACGTTTTGCCTGATGTGGTGGGTATTCCATGCCAACACGCCGGAAACGCAAACGCTGTTCCAGTCGGGATGGTTTGTGGTGGGCTTACTGTCGCAAACGCTGATTGTGCATATGATCCGCACCCGCCGTGTGCCGTTTATTCAGAGCTGTGCATCGTGGCCGTTAATGATCATGACCGTGATCGTGATGATTGTCGGGATCGCATTGCCGTTTTCACCGCTGGCCAGTTATCTGCAATTACAGGCGTTGCCGTTAAGCTATTTCCCGTGGCTGGTTGCGATTCTGGCAGGGTATATGACGTTAACCCAGTTGGTGAAAGGGTTCTATAGCCGTCGTTACGGCTGGCAGTAAAGAATAAACTGGGCATGGTGGCCCGGATTCAGATTGCAGACAAAGTGAGTTTTGTTCATGCCGGATGCGGCGTAAACGCCTAATCCGGTCTACAAATTCAATAAATTGCAGGAATCACGTAGGCCTGATAAGCGTAGCGCATCAGGCGATTTTGCGTTTGTCATCAGACTTAATCCGGGCATGATAGCCCGGATTTCCATCAAGATTAGCGACGAACAGCGATCGCTTCGATCTCAATCTTCACGTCTTTCGGCAGACGGGCAACTTCAACGCAAGAACGTGCCGGGAAGGCGGCGTTGTGTTCGGTGAAGAAGGCTTCGTAAGTGGCGTTTACGGTTGCGAAGTCGTTCAGATCTTTTACAAACACGGTAGTTTTAACGATGTCGCCCACTTTCAGACCAGCGGCTTCGACGATCGCTTTTACGTTATCCAGCGACTGACGTGCCTGTGCAGCGACGTCTGCCGGTACTTCGCCCGTTTTCGGATTTACCGGGATCTGACCGGAGGTGATGATCATATTGCCCAGATCAACGCCCTGTACGTAAGGGCCGATAGCTGCCGGTGCATTTTCCGTCGCGATAGTTTTGCTCATGATTTCTCCTTTATTACAGCGGTAAAAAGTCTGGCTCATTATAGGGAGCCAGACTTTTATTACCAACCGCAATTAATTGGCCAGCACCACATTATGGGAAAACTCTTTTTCACAGTATTTGCATTTGAGCGCGATGTCATTGGCGCGTTTTCGCACGGCAAAGCTGGATGAAACCGGTTCGGCATGGCTGATACAGTTGCTGTTCGGGCAGACCAGCACATTGTCGATGCGCTCCGGCAGACTTGGGCGCGATTTACCCACCACTTCATAGTTGTCGATACGGTTAACCGTGGCTTGCGGCGCATACAATGCCAGTTGATCTACCTGGTCTTCACTCAAAAAGGTATTTTCGATTTTGATCAGATCTTTGCGGCCCATCTCGCCAGAAGGCAGGTTCAGACCGATGGTGATGCGCTGATCCGTTTCGGTCAGCTTGAACAGACTCAACAGCTTAAAACCGATCTGGGCGGGGATATGGTCAATTACCGTGCCGCGTTTAATAGCTTCAACCTGCAATTTATTATCGTGTGTCATCTCTATTTCCCCTTACAGTACCAGATCGCGATTCAGAACCAGTGCCAGTAACGCCTGGCGAGCGAAAATCCCGTTGCCTGCCTGCTGGAAGTACCAGGCGTGTGGCGTTTTATCAACATCCGTCGCAATCTCATCAACACGCGGCAGCGGATGCAGCACTTTCATATTGGCTTTGGCGTTGTGGAGATCGCTGGCGCGAAGAACAAACTGCGCTTTCACGTTGGCGTACTCGGACGGGTCCAGACGCTCTTTTTGCACGCGGGTCATGTACAGGATGTCAACTTCCGCCATCACTTCTTCAATAGAGCTGTGCAGACTCCAGGCGATCCCTTTTTCATCAAGCATATCCAGAATGTATTGCGGCATTGCCAGCGCGTCCGGCGCGATGAAGTAAAAACGGTTGCCGTCGAACTTCGCTAACGCCTGAGTCAGGGAGTGAACGGTGCGGCCATATTTCAGGTCACCAACCATTGCGACGTGGAGATTGTCCAGACGCCCCTGGGTTTCCTGAATAGTGAATAAGTCCAGCAAGGTTTGCGTCGGATGTTGGTTGGAGCCATCACCGGCATTCAGTACCGGTACATTGCCGGAAAACTCGGTGGCCAGGCGCGCCGCACCTTCCTGCGGATGACGCATCACTATCGCATCAACGTAAGTGCTGATAACCGAAATGGTATCGGCCAGCGTTTCGCCCTTTTTACCCAGTGATGTATTGGCGCTGTCGGAAAAGCCCACCACGCTGGCACCCAGGCGGTGCATGGAAGTTTCGAAAGAGAGGCGGGTACGGGTAGAGGCTTCGAAGAAACAGCTGGCAATGACTTTGTGCTTCAACAGCTCTGGTTGCGGGTTTGCTTTCAGTTTCGCCGCTGTCGCCAGCACCAGATTAAGGTCATCGCGACTAAGGTCGTTTATGGAAATGATATGTTTCTGATATAGCGGATTAGCCATCTTTTATCTCCTGACGCCTGGGCAAAAAAAAGCCCCTCGATTGAGGGGCTGGGAATGGGTGATCAACGGGAAGAAAAACGGCAGGCCAGCGTCTTTTTTCAGACGCGGTAAGACAAAATGTCGAACACACTGAACCATACATCCTCCCGGCAAATTGTCCGGCATTATACTCATCGTCAGAAGCGGTGCAAGCATTTGATGCAATATTTTGTCAGCGCAAACGGTTTATATGAATTTAAAGTCAAAATATATGCATTTTTATTTACTGTGATTCTGGAGGGGAACTGTCGTTCGGTATCAATAATTGCAGACATTTCCTGCTTTTTTCTTTTTCACTTTCACGCAATCAGATATGCATTTTATTCCATTCATCCGACTTATAGGACGGAGTGTGAAAACGAACGGCTAACACTATTGCTTACTGCTCAGGGATGCGCGCTATCACTTTAATTTCAAAATCAAAGCCTGCCAGCCATGTAACACCCACCGCCGTCCAGTTTGGATAAGGTGGGGCGCTAAATATTTCATTTTTCACCGTCATGATGTCTTCGAATTGTTTTTCTGGATCGGTATGAAAGCTCGTAACATCAATGATATCGTCAAAAGTGCATCCCGCAGCTGCCAGGGTCGCATGCAAATTATCAAATGCCAGTCTGACTTGTTGCTGAAAATCGGGTTCTGGTGTTCCGTCCTCTCGACTTCCTACTTGCCCGGAAACAAACAGCAAATCGCCGGAACGAATAGCCGCAGAATAACGATGCTCAGCATACAGTGAATGTCGTCCAGCAGGGAAAACAGCGGTTCTTTCTACCATTTGGTTATCCTCAAGATTTACGACATGAACAGAAGATTTATATTTACCAGGAGCCGCTTTTAGCGGACGACGTGAGTAAACAAAACCCAGACATCATGGGAAATGGCTGGGCTTAATTGAGCGTAGTCGGTTATGCGCCAAACGCGCCATCAATGGTATGCATCGCGCCGGTAACAAAACTGGCTTCTGGCCCTGCTAACCATGCGACCATACCAGCGACCTCTTCCGGTTGCCCATGTCTTTTGATGGCCATAAAACCATGCAACATATCGCGCATTGGCCCGTTGGCGGGATTAGCGTCGGTATCAATTGGCCCTGGCTGGACGACGTTGATGGTGATCCCACGCGGTCCAAAATCACGGGCCAGCCCGCGCGCCATGCCTTGTAGGGCAGATTTACTTGCGGCATAAGCAGCCATGCCTGCAACAGGCATACGATCGCCATTCACGGAGCCGATGATTAAGATGCGCCCGCCTTCGGGCATCTGCCGGGCGGCTTCAACAGAGGCATGGTAAGGAGCATGAATATTGATTTTGAAAAGGCGATCAATATCGTCGGCATTTAATTCCAGGGCATCGCCAAAGACGCCAATACCTGCATTTACCACCAGGATATCCAATGCGCCGCTCTTACGAACGACATCAATGACAGCGTCTCTGTCAGCACTATCTGTGAATACTGCTGTCGCTCCAGTCTCTTGTGCCAGGTGTTCAGCGGCATCTTTCGACCCCGCATAGGTGAATCGTACATTGGCCCCATCGGTGACGAAACGACGTACGATAGCGGCACCGATACCACGACTGCCACCGAGGATGAGAACTGTCTTACCTGTAAAAGCGCCCATAAGGACTCCTTGATTTATTATGTAACATGCATTACAAAACTGTTTTAACTTTCTGTCAATAAGTTTTGTAATGGTCACTAAAAAACAATCTCGCGTTCCAGGTCGTCCCAGACGTTTCGCTCCTGAGCAGGCAGTCTCTGCGGCAAAAGTGCTTTTTCACCAAAAAGGTTTCGATGCTGTCAGTGTTGCTGAAGTTACTGATTATCTTGGTATTAACCCCCCGAGCCTCTACGCGGCTTTTGGCAATAAGGCTGGGTTATTTAGCCGTGTACTCAATGAATATGTCGGTACGGAAGCTATTCCGCTTGCCGATATTCTTCGTGATGATCGTCCGGTAGGGGAGTGCCTGGCTGAGGTATTAAAAGAAGCGGCGCGCAGATATAGCCAAAACGGCGGCTGCGCTGGCTGTATGGTTCTTGAAGGCATTCATAGTCATGATCCACAAGCGCGTGATATTGCCGTTCAATATTATCACGCCGCAGAAACGGCCATTTATGACTATATCGCCAGGCGGCATCCACAAAGCGCACAATGTGTGACTGATTTTATGAGTACCGTGATGTCAGGGCTTTCTGCGAAGGCACGGGAGGGGCACTCCATCGAACAACTCTGTGCAACAGCTGCACTGGCGGGGGAAGCGATAAAAACTATTCTCAAGGAGTGATGCGGGCCTTGACCCGAAAGGCGGGAACGCGCCTGCCGATAAGTTGTGATAAGACAATAATTCACGCGTTAAGGCTAGCGGAATTGATCATCTTTTCGTATAACGATAGAAATGAAACGTTGTTTTAATTAAGGAGTGGAAAAGATGATCATCGGAAATATTCATAATCTTCAGCCGTGGCTACCCCAGGAGTTACGCCAGGCGATTGAGCATATCAAAGCACACGTTACGGCAGAAACGCCAAAGGGCAAGCACGATATCGAAGGCAATCGTCTGTTTTATCTTATCTCGGAAGATATGACCGAGCCGTACGAAGCTCGCCGTGCGGAGTACCATGCCCGCTATCTCGACATTCAGATTGTGTTAAAAGGTCAGGAAGGCATGACCTTCAGCACACAACCTGCAGGTACGCCGGATACCGACTGGTTAGCTGATAAAGACATCGCATTTTTGCCGGAAGGTGTTGATGAGAAAACAGTTATCCTTAATGAAGGTGATTTTGTTGTGTTTTATCCGGGGGAAGTGCATAAACCGCTGTGCGCAGTGGGCGCGCCAGCCCGGGTTCGCAAAGCAGTAGTGAAGATGCTGATGGCGTGATGACTTTTCGCCGTAAATAACTCCAGGTTTACGGCGAGTTTGTGAAAAGAGCGTTTTTTGATATTTTTTTGTGAGTAAAATTTGTAATGCTTAGACGTTCTTATTAACTCAAGGAGTTCGTCATGAGCAAAATATCAGATTTGAATTATTCTCAACACATTACATTAGCCGACAATTTTAAACAAAAAAGTGAAGTTTTAAATACCTGGCGTGTTGGAATGAATAATTTTGCCCGTAATGCCGAGGGGCAGGATAACACAAGAAATATCCTTGATCCTAAGACATTTTTGGAATTTTTGGTAAAAATATTTACTTTAGGTTATGTGGATTTTAGCAAACGCTCCAACGAAGCGGGAAGAAATATGATGGCTCATATTGAGTCCTCATCTTATATCAAAAATAATGATGGCAGTGAGATAATGAAGTTTGTTATGAATAATCCTGAAGGGGAACGAGCGGATTTATCTAAGGTGGAAATAGAAATCACACTTTCCGCTTTCACTACTATGGGGACTCGTCAAGGACATACGGCTATTATATTTCAACAACCTGATGGTTCGACTAATCGTTATGAAGGAAAGTCCTTTGAAAGAAAAGATGAGAGTTCATTACACCTGATTACTAACAAGATTCTGGCATGTTACCAACGCGAAGCTAACAAGGAAATAGCTCGTCTATTAAATATTCCGCAGGAGTTAAATAATTCTCAGGACTTGAATAACTCGCAGGTGAGTTGTAAAGATTCAGTTGATTCTACGATTACGGATTTATTAGAAAAACCATTGAACAATGCATTATTAGCAATAAGGAAAGAACATCTGCTATTAATGCCTTATGTATGTAATGAATCGATTTCATACTTGCTTGGTGAAAAAGGGATACTGAAAGAAATAGATGACCTTAACGCAGTAAATAATTATCTTCTTAATAATAAGAAAGCTACTGACAATGAAATTAATGACATCAAAGTTAACCTGTCTCATATTCTTATTGATTCCTTAGATGATGCAAAAGTTAACCTTACACCGGTCATCGATTCGATTCTGGAGACTTTTTTAAAATCCCCATATATTAATGATGTAAGAATACTGGATTGGTGTTTTAATAAAAGAATGCAATATTTTGGTGATTCTGAAAAGATAAAGTATGCATGCTCCGTGATAAATCATATTGATTTTAGCCGCGATCAATCTAAAGATTTTAGCTGCGATCAATCTAAAATTAAAATAGCTGAGACCTTATTTTTCAATCTCGATAAAGAACCCTATAAAAATAGCCGTAAATTACAGGAATTGATTTGGGATAAGTTGGTTGCATATGTCAATGATTTTAACTTAAGCAATCAAGAAAAATCACGCTTAATACTAAGGTTATTTGATGATGTTAAGTTGCTATTTGATGAAGTGCCTGTCAGCATTTTAGTAAATGATATTTTTTTGAAGGGTTTTTTCATGAAGCAACCTGATTTTGCGAAGTGGTACTTCTATCAATTACTTAAGAAGTATGAGGGCGAACAGCTGTATCTTAATGAGTTAGGATATGTTTATGGTAATGAAGAAAAAACAAATGAAATTGTAAAAAAACATCCGGGTTATGTCGTTGAGATTTTTGAAGAAAAGATGGGTAATGAATTAAAAATTAGAACAAGAATGATGGAAATCCTCCGGGATGGGAAAATAAATATATGTGAATATATTAATAAAGAACAGTTAGAAAAATTAAATCCTCCGGAAGATTTACGTATAGCAATAAAAAAATTGGGGTGGAATAATTGAACTATCACTGCATAAATTAATGTGATGCCGGGATGTTTTTTGTGTTTCCCGGCATCTTTATAGCGATATCAATTATTTACTGAGCGTCGCTACCATCACCGCTTTGATGGTATGCATGCGGTTTTCCGCCTGATCAAAAACAATGCTGGCGGCAGATTCGAAGACCTCATCAGTCACTTCCATTCCGCCATGTAGGCCAAACTCTTCCGCCATTTTCTTACCAAGCGTCGTTTGGTCGTCATGAAACGCGGGCAGGCAGTGGAGGAATTTGACCTCCGGGTTACCGGTCAACTGCATCATCTTGCTGTTCACTTGATAATCACGCAGCAATGCAATGCGTTCAGCCCATTTCTCTTTTGCTTCACCCATCGACACCCATACATCGGTATAGATAAAGTCAGCACCTTCAACTCCTTTAGCTACATCTTCCGTCAGCGTAATATTCCCGCCATTTTGCTGTGCCAGAGCGCGGCATTCCGTAACCAGCGCAGCTTCCGGCCAGCATGCCTGTGGCGCGACCAGACGCAAATCCAGACCGGTAAGCGCCGCAGCTTCGAGCATCGAATTGCCCATGTTGTTACGTGCGTCACCTGCATAGACCAGCGTCATTTCGTTGAATGCTTTACCGGGTAAATGCTCCTGCATGGTGAGGAGATCCGCCAGCAACTGCGTGGGGTGAAACTCATTGGTCAGGCCGTTCCATACCGGCACGCCAGCGTATTCCGCCAGTGTTTCGACAATCTCCTGACCATAGCCGCGATACTGAATACCGTCATACATGCGACCCAGCACGCGGGCAGTGTCTTTAATCGACTCTTTATGACCAATCTGACTGCCGCTTGGGCCGAGATAAGTAACGCGAGCACCCTGGTCATATGCGGCAACTTCGAAAGAGCATCGGGTACGGGTCGAGTCTTTTTCGAAGATGAGCGCGATGTTTTTACCAGTGAGTTTGGCTTCTTCTTTGCCGCTTTTCTTATCGGCTTTCAGCTTCGCGGCTAACTGCAGCAGGCTGTTGAGTTCAGCTGGCGTGAAATCGAGTAATTTCAGGAAATGCTTATGATAAAACCCGGACATAGATCCCTCCTGTGGCTAACGCCTCAATGAATTAAAATTCAATTTATATGGATGATTATTCATTTGCAAGTCTAAAGCATAAATCTTTGTCACAAAGGTGGAGGCAATGCCAGTGGTGTGTGACAATATGAGTATCGGCAGGACATTAAGAGGAATGAGCCATGGCAAACCCGGAACAACTGGAAGAACAGCGTGAAGAAACACGTTTGATTATTGAAGAATTACTGGAAGATGGCAGCGATCCGGACGCGCTGTACACCATCGAACACCATCTTTCCGCAGACGATCTGGAAACCCTGGAAAAAGCAGCAGTTGAAGCGTTTAAACTCGGTTACGAAGTGACCGATCCAGAAGAGCTGGAAGTTGAAGATGGTGATATCGTGATTTGCTGCGACATCCTCAGCGAGTGCGCGTTGAATGCCGATCTGATCGATGCCCAGGTTGAACAACTGATGACGCTGGCGGAGAAATTTGACGTTGAGTACGACGGTTGGGGCACTTACTTTGAAGATCCCAACGGCGAAGATGGCGACGATGAAGATTTTGTCGATGAAGACGATGACGGGGTTCGCCACTAATTAATTGATTAAAATGCCCGATAGCACACACTAGCGGGCATTTTTTTAGAGTTCGCGCAACATCCGCACTTCACAATCAACATGGCCCGTGCAGCCAAGTGCATAGTCGATATGTTGAAAACCTAAATGTTCATACAAACCAATCGCTTCTTTCAAAAAAGCGGTCGTTTCCAGATAGCAGCGTTTGAAGCCCATTTCTCTTGCCTCCTCCATCGCCTTTAAGGCCAGTTTTTTTGCCAGCCCTTTGCCGCGAATAGCCGGGAGAAAATACATCTTTTGCAGTTCGCAAATGTCCGATTCACTACCTGCTAATGGCGCAATCCCACCGCCGCCGACCACTTCACCCTCGTACTCAACCACCCAATATGCATGACCCGGCTGACTATACACTTGATACAGCTCGTCAAGATTCGGATCGGCGACGGTGTAGCCTTTATCAGCGGTAAGACCGTATTCGGCGGATACCTGACGAATGACGCGGGCGATAGCAGGATTATCCTGCAGCGTCAGGCGACGCATTACAGGTGATTGCGGCGCAATGTTATTCATAGTTTAACCCAATAAAAATAAAGTAATTATACATTTGTTTAATACCACTCTCTTCTTACGTGCGCAAGCATCTTATAAAGCAATAAAGTTTTTGCCAGCCTATTACTGATAAGAGTATTGTAACGTGGCAGAACATTTTACTGTCTGTATCTATAAATTATATCAATGGATTTTTTAATTCAGGGAATTTTTATGGCTCAAGTTATTAATGAAATGGATGTTCCGTCCCATTCGTTTGTTTTTCATGGTACAGGTGAGAGATATTTTCTTATTTGTGTGGTGAATGTGTTGTTAACGATTATAACGCTAGGTATCTATTTACCATGGGCATTAATGAAATGTAAGCGTTATCTCTATGCTAATATGGAAGTTAACGGACAACGATTTTCTTATGGAATTACTGGTGGGAATGTTTTTTTTAGTTGTCTTGTTTTTGTTTTTTTCTATTTCGCAATATTAATGACAGTGTCAGCAGATATGCCGCTTGTTGGCTGTGTTTTGACTTTGTCACTGTTGGTTTTGCTTATATTTATGGCAGCAAAAGGACTGCGTTATCAGGCCTTGATGACCAGTCTCAACGGCGTAAGATTTAGTTTTAATTGCTCTATGAAAGGGTTCTGGTGGGTAACCTTTTTCTTGCCGATTTTAATGGCCATTGGGATGGGGACTGTTTTCTTTATCTCGACAAAGATGCTACATGCCAATAGTTCAAGTAGTGTTATTATATCTGTGGTTCTGATGGCAATAGTTGGTATTGTTTCCATTGGTATTTTTAATGGTACTTTATATAGTCTGGTAATGAGTTTTCTCTGGAGCAATACCAGTTTCGGTATACATCGTTTCAAGGTGAAATTAGATACTACGTATTGTATAAAATATGCCATTCTCGCATTTTTAGCTTTATTACCTTTTCTCGCTGTTGCTGGTTATATTATCTTCGATCAAATATTAAATGCGTATGATAGTTCTGTGTATGCAAATGATGATATTGAGAATTTACAGCAATTTATGGAAATGCAACGTAAAATGATAATCGCGCAGTTAATCTATTATTTTGGGATTGCTGTTAGCACCAGTTATTTAACGGTGTCGTTGCGAAATCATTTTATGAGCAACCTGTCACTGAATGATGGGCGTATTCGTTTTCGCTCAACTTTAACATACCACGGTATGCTTTATCGCATGTGTGCGTTGGTGGTGATATCCGGGATTACGGGCGGTCTGGCTTATCCACTGCTGAAAATATGGATGATTGACTGGCAGGCAAAAAATACGTATTTGCTGGGCGATTTGGATGACCTTCCTTTAATCAATAAAGAAGAACAACCAGATAAAGGCTTCTTAGCCAGTATTTCACGGGGAATTATGCCTTCTTTACCATTTCTGTAAGAGATAAAAAAGGCCGGAGCATGCTCCGGCCTTCGTTTTCATCACTGTGTTTTGATTACAGCGCGGCGATAACAGCCTGCTGTTCAATCAGCTTAGCTTTCGCTTCTGCATAGCCTTCCAGCTTCTCACGCTCTTTCGCGATGACCGCTTCCGGTGCGCGGGCGACAAAGCCTTCATTCGCCAGCTTGTTCTCGATACGGCTGATTTCGCCTTCGATCTTCGCCACTTCTTTCGCCAGACGCGCCAGCTCATCTTCTTTGTTGATGAGGCCAGCCATCGGGATCAGCAGCTCTGCGCCGTCGATGATCTTCGCAACGGAAACCGGACCTTTGTCATCGGCAGGCAGCACGGTGATGCTTTCCAGACGCGCCAGGGTTTGCAGGAAGCCACGGTTTTCATTTACGCGACGTTCTGCATCCGCGCTGCAACCACGCAGCAGCAGCTCCAGCGGTTTGCCCGGCGCGATATTCATTTCTGCACGGATGTTACGTACCGCAACGATCGCCTGTTTCAGCCATTCGGTGTCGGCCAGTGCGGCTTCATCAACCTGAGATGCATCGTACTGCGGGAACGGCTGCAGCATGATGGTGTCGGCAGTGATACCGCAAAGTACTTTCACACGCTGCCAGATGGTTTCGGTGATGAACGGAATGATCGGATGCGCGAGGCGCAGCAGACCTTCCAGTACGGTCACCAGCGTATGGCGAGTACCGCGCAGTTCGGCTTCGGTTCCACCGTTCATTACCGGCTTAGTCAGCTCCAGATACCAGTCACAGAACTGGTTCCAGGTGAACTCATACAGAATGCCTGCAGCGATATCGAAGCGGAAGCTGTCCAGCGCTTCGCGGTACGCTTTGATGGTCTGGTTGAACTCAGCCAGAATCCAGCGATCCGCCAGCGACAGCGTCATTTCACCGCCGTTAAAGCCGCAATCCTGACCTTCCGTGTTCATCAGCACAAAGCGGCTGGCGTTCCACAGCTTGTTACAGAAGTTACGGTAACCTTCCAGACGCTTCATATCCCAGTTGATGTCACGACCGGTAGACGCCAGCGCCGCCAGGGTGAAGCGCAGCGCGTCAGTACCGTGCGGCTCAATACCGTTCGGGAACTGCTTCTCGGTGCGCTTACGGATTTTGTCCGCCAGCTGCGGCTGCATCATATTGCCGGTACGTTTTTCCAGCAGTTCTGGCAGCGAAATACCGTCAACCATATCCAGCGGATCAATAACGTTACCCTTGGATTTAGACATCTTCTGGCCTTCGTCATCACGAATCAGGCCGGTCATGTAAACGGTGTGGAACGGCACCTGCGGTTTGCCATTTTCATCTTTGATGAAGTGCATGGTCATCATGATCATGCGGGCAATCCAGAAGAAGATGATGTCGAAGCCGGATACCATCACGCTGGTTGGGTGGAACTGACGCAGGGCGTCGGTGTTTTCCGGCCAGCCAAGGGTAGAGAAGGTCCACAGCGCAGAAGAGAACCAGGTGTCGAGAACGTCTTCGTCCTGACGCAGGGCAACGTCGGCACCGAGGTTATTTTCCTTGCGCACTTCTTCTTCGTTGCGGCCAACATAAACATTACCCGCTTCGTCATACCATGCCGGGATACGGTGACCCCACCACAGCTGACGAGAGATACACCAGTCCTGAATATCGCGCATCCAGGAGAAATACATGTTTTCGTACTGCTTCGGTACGAACTGAATGTCGCCGTTCTCAACCGCTTCAACCGCCGGCTTCGCCAGTACATCGGCACGTACGTACCACTGGTCGGTCAGCATTGGTTCGATAACCACGCCGCCACGGTCGCCGTAAGGAACGGTCAGGTCGTGCGGTTTAATTTCTTCCAGCAGGCCGAGTGCGTCAACCGCAGCAACGACTGCTTTACGTGCGGCAAAACGCTCCAGTTTCTGGAATTCTGCCGGGATCTCGCTGGAATAAACGTCAGATTCGTTACCTTTGGTATCGAACACCTGGGCGCTTTCACGGATATCGCCGTCAAAGGTCAGGATGTTGATCATCGGCAGCGCGTGACGTTTACCCACTTCATAGTCGTTAAAGTCGTGCGCCGGAGTGATTTTCACGCAGCCGGTGCCTTTTTCCATGTCGGCGTGTTCGTCGCCAACGATCGGAATACGACGGTTAACCAGCGGCAGAATGACATATTTGCCAATCAGATCTTTGTAACGCGGATCTTCCGGGTTAACGGCTACGCCAGTATCGCCCAGCAGGGTTTCCGGACGGGTAGTCGCGACCACCAGATAATCTTTACCGTCTGCGGTTTTCGCACCGTCAGCCAGCGGATAGCGGATGTGCCACATCGAACCTTTCGATTCGCGGTTTTCCACTTCCAGGTCAGAGATAGCGGTGCGCAGTTTCGGGTCCCAGTTTACCAGGCGTTTGCCACGGTAAATCAGGTCTTCTTTATATAGACGAACGAAAACTTCTTTCACCGCATTGGACAGGCCTTCGTCCATGGTGAAGCGTTCACGCTCCCAGTCGACGGAGTTGCCGAGACGGCGCATCTGACGGGTAATGGTGCCGCCGGATTCCGCTTTCCATTCCCAAATTTTGTCGATGAAAGCTTCGCGGCCGTAGTCGTGACGGGTTTTACCTTCTTCTGCGGCAATCTTGCGCTCAACGACCATCTGGGTAGCGATCCCGGCGTGGTCAGTACCGACCTGCCACAGGGTGTTTTTGCCCTGCATGCGCTGATAGCGGATCATGGTATCCATGATGGTTTGCTGGAAGGCGTGACCCATATGCAAACTGCCGGTGACGTTCGGCGGCGGGATCATGATGCAGAAACTTTCCTGGCTTTCATCGCCATTAGGCTTAAAGTAGCCCTGCTTTTCCCAGTGCTCGTAAAGCGGCTGTTCGATATCTTGTGGGTTATATGTCTTTTCCATTATTTCCAGGTTGCCGTATTCAGGTTGAAACCAGCCACGCGGTAGGCTTTATAGCGTTCGCGCGCCAGTTGTTTCAGAGAATCTTCATAAGGAACGAAGTCTACCACTTCTGTGAAAGCGGTGGCAAAATCTGCAAAGCTTGTTCGCAGACTAATCAATATATCGCGCGGGCTGCTGCTGCGTTTTTGCGGCCAGGCGATCTCCACCGGCGCACCGCCGCGCGGTCCTTCTCCCGCTAAATTATGCGGAACAAAGCTTTCTGCCGGACGCGCCCACAGGGCTTCATCCAGCCGGTAAGCCTGCTTTTCATCTTCACAGGCGATGAGCACGCGCTTACCGCTGCGCCAACGTTCTGCGGCAATTTCACACACCAGCTGCTCAACGGCGCTTAAGCCATCGATGGTGGTGTCATTGTCCAGAAGGTAGAACGTTGCGTTTTTCATATATGGGGCTTCTTGTGGTGGATTTAAATACGCATCAGGTATACACCGCAGCGCCTGATGCGACGCTGTTGTGTCTTATCAGGCCTACGAGTTCAGTGCTGTGTGTAGGTCGGATAAGGCGCTCACGCCGCATCCGACAATAACAGCATTGCCTGATGCGACGCTGCCGCGTCTTATCAGGCCTACGAGTTCGGTGCTGTGTAGGTCGGATAAGGCGTTCATGCCGCATCCGACAATAACAGCATTGCCTGATGCGACGCTTGCGCGTCTTATCAGGCCTACGAGTTCAGTGCTGTGTAGGTCGGATAAGGCGTTCACGCCGCATCCGGCAATAACAGCCTTGCCTGACGCAATTACTCTTCGCCGTTAAACCCAGCGCGGTTTAACAGGAACTGTGCCAGCAACGCTACCGGACGACCGGTGGCGCCTTTTGCTTTACCAGAACGCCAGGCGGTACCGGCGATATCCAGGTGCGCCCAGTTGTACTTACGGGTAAAGCGTGACAGGAAGCAACCTGCGGTAATCGCCCCACCAGGACGACCGCCAATGTTCGCCATATCGGCAAAATTGGACTCCAGTTGTTCCTGATACTCGTCACCCAGCGGTAAGCGCCATGCGCGGTCACCGGATTGTTCAGACGCGGCAATCAGTTCATGGGCCAGCGGATTATGGTTCGCCATCAGACCGGTAATGTGATGACCCAGCGCGATCACGCAGGCACCGGTCAGCGTCGCCACGTCAATCACCGCTTCCGGCTCAAAACGCTCAACGTAAGTTAACACGTCGCACAGTACCAGGCGGCCTTCAGCGTCGGTATTCAGCACTTCAACGGTTTGACCGGACATGGTGGTTAACACATCGCCCGGACGATAGGCACGCCCGCCAGGCATGTTTTCGCAGCCTGCCAACACGCCGATAACGTTAATCGGCAGTTGTAGCTCCGCGACCATCCGCATCACGCCGTAAACCGCTGCCGCACCGCACATATCGTACTTCATCTCATCCATGCCTTCTGAAGGCTTGATCGAGATACCGCCGGAGTCGAAGGTTAAACCTTTACCCACCAGCACGATTGGGCGTGCATCTTCCGACGCGTTGCCTTTGTACTCAATCACCGACATCAGCGATTCGTTTTGCGAACCCTGACCGACCGCCAGATAGGAATGCATCCCCAGCTCTTTCATCTGCTGTTCGCCGATAACGCGGGTGATAACATTCTTGCTGTAGCTGTCAGCCAGCTGGCGCGCTTGTGAAGCGAGGTAAGCGGCGTTACAGATATTCGGCGGCATATTGCCGAGATCTTTCGCTGCTTTAATCCCGGCGGCAATCGCCAGACCGTGCTGGATCGCGCGCTCACCGCTGGTCAGTTCACGGCGGGTCGGCACGTTGAACACCATTTTACGCAGCGGGCGACGCGGTTCGCTCTTGTTCGTTTTCAGCTGATCGAAACTGTAGAGCGTCTCTTTTGCCGTCTCGACAGCCTGACGCACTTTCCAGTAGTTATTACGGCCTTTAACGTGCAGTTCAGTCAGAAAGCAGACCGCTTCCATTGAGCCAGTATCATTCAGCGTATTAATGGTTTTCTGAATAACCTGCTTGTACTGACGCTCATCCAGCTCACGTTCTTTGCCGCAACCAATAAGGAGAATTCGCTCGGAAAGTACATTCGGAACATGGTGCAGCAACAATGTCTGCCCCGGTTTTCCTTCCAGTTCGCCCCGACGTAGCAGGGCGCTGATGTACCCATCGCTGATTTTATCGAGCTGTTCTGCAATCGGAGAAAGGCGACGTGGTTCGAAGACGCCCACGACGATGCAGGCACTCCGCTGTTTCTCCGGGCTACCGCTTTTTACACTAAACTCCATGCACTACGCTCCTGAATCTTAAAGACAACGGCGGTGGCTACAGATAGAATTGCAAGCTTTCGTAACTCATGTCCGCTGTTGCGATGACTTCGTGTTAATCTTAACGTTATTACGGCATTGGCACGTCAGAACAAAATCTGAGAGGTGAATCCGTTGAGTATAATTATCTTAGCGACGATTTCGACGACTCAAGAGAATAAATGACGTTTAAGCCATGAAACAAGCTAAAATCCTGCAAAAGACGAGTTTTTACGGGCGTATTTAAAGTGATAATCATAAGATATCTGGTGCGGGAGACGCTCAAAAGCCAGCTGGCGATACTCTTCATCTTGCTTTTGATCTTCTTCTGTCAAAAGTTAGTGAGGATCCTCGGCGCAGCGGTTGACGGCGATATTCCGGCGAATCTGGTACTCTCCCTTCTCGGGTTGGGCGTGCCGGAAATGGCGCAGCTTATCCTGCCATTAAGCCTGTTCCTCGGGCTGCTGATGACGCTGGGCAAACTGTATACCGAAAGTGAAATTACGGTAATGCATGCCTGCGGCCTGAGCAAAGCGGTTCTGGTGAAAGCGGCAATGATCCTTGCGGTATTCACGGCAATCGTCGCGGCGGTTAACGTGATGTGGGCGGGACCGTGGTCATCGCGTCATCAGGATGAAGTGTTAGCAGAAGCGAAAGCGAACCCTGGCATGGCGGCGCTGGCGCAAGGGCAATTCCAGCAAGCGACTAATGGCAGTTCGGTGCTGTTCATCGAAAGCGTTGACGGCAGCGATTTCAAAGATGTGTTCCTCGCGCAAATTCGACCAAAAGGTAATGCACGTCCTTCTGTGGTGGTGGCCGATTCCGGACATTTAACCCAGCTGCGCGACGGCTCCCAGGTCGTCACTCTCAACCAGGGAACGCGCTTCGAAGGCACTGCACTGTTACGTGATTTCCGCATTACGGATTTCCAGGATTATCAGGCGATCATTGGTCACCAGGCGGTGGCGCTCGACCCGAACGATACCGACCAGATGGACATGCGCACATTGTGGAACACTGACACCGATCGTGCTCGCGCAGAACTGAACTGGCGTATCACGTTGGTATTCACCGTGTTTATGATGGCACTTATGGTCGTACCGCTGAGCGTGGTTAACCCACGTCAGGGACGCGTACTGTCGATGCTGCCAGCCATGCTGCTGTATCTACTTTTCTTCCTGATCCAGACCTCCCTGAAATCGAACGGCGGTAAAGGTAAGCTGGACCCGACGCTGTGGATGTGGACCGTTAACCTGATTTATCTGGCTTTAGCGATTGTTCTCAACCTTTGGGACACCGTGCCGGTCCGCCGCCTGCGCGCCAGTTTTTCGCGTAAAGGAGCGGTGTGATGCAACCTTTTGGCGTACTTGACCGCTATATCGGTAAAACTATTTTCACCACCATCATGATGACACTGTTCATGCTGGTGTCGCTGTCGGGCATTATCAAGTTTGTCGATCAGCTGAAAAAAGCCGGGCAGGGGAGTTACGACGCGTTAGGCGCAGGAATGTATACCTTGCTGAGCGTGCCGAAAGATGTGCAGATCTTCTTCCCGATGGCGGCTCTGCTTGGGGCGTTGCTTGGTCTTGGGATGCTGGCGCAGCGCAGCGAACTGGTGGTGATGCAGGCTTCTGGTTTTACCCGTATGCAGGTGGCGCTGTCGGTGATGAAAACCGCCATTCCGCTGGTCTTGCTGACGATGGCGATTGGCGAATGGGTCGCGCCGCAGGGCGAGCAGATGGCGCGTAACTACCGTGCGCAGGCGATGTACGGCGGCTCGTTGCTCTCTACCCAGCAAGGCTTATGGGCGAAAGATGGCAACAACTTCGTCTACATTGAGCGGGTTAAAGGTGACGAAGAGTTAGGTGGCATCAGCATTTATGCCTTTAACGAGAATCGTCGTCTGCAATCCGTACGCTATGCCGCTACTGCGAAGTTTGACCCGGAACATAAAGTCTGGCGTCTGTCGCAGGTTGATGAATCTGATCTGACCAATCCGAAACAGATTACCGGTTCGCAGACGGTGAGCGGCACCTGGAAAACCAACCTCACGCCGGACAAACTGGGCGTGGTGGCGCTGGACCCGGATGCACTCTCTATCAGCGGTTTGCACAACTATGTGAAGTATCTGAAGTCGAGCGGTCAGGATGCCGGACGTTATCAGCTCAACATGTGGAGCAAAATCTTCCAGCCGCTATCTGTGGCGGTGATGATGCTGATGGCGCTGTCGTTCATCTTTGGCCCACTGCGTAGCGTACCGATGGGCGTGCGTGTGGTCACCGGTATCAGTTTCGGTTTTGTCTTCTACGTACTGGACCAGATCTTCGGCCCGCTGACGTTGGTTTATGGCATCCCGCCGATCATCGGCGCACTGTTGCCAAGCGCCAGCTTCTTCTTAATCAGCCTGTGGCTGTTAATGAGAAAATCGTAACCGAATGAACGAATAAAGGGAGCGAAAGCTCCCTTTATTATTGTTAGCAAAGTGTGCTTCGTTCATTCCTGAAAAATAATTAAAATTCAATATATTGCAGTGGGGTGGGCATGATAAGACGCGCCAGCGTCGCATCAGGCAAAGACAAATCTCGCCTGACTTACCTTCTTCTCCCCCCCAGCAAACTCCCCAACATCCCGCGTACAATCTGATTCGTCACTTGGCGAGCGGCGCTTTTGGCCATTGTTTGCACCACACCATCTTTCTTCCCGCCGCGTGGTCCGGTAGTGCCGAACAAAATATCCTTCAATCCACCAAGAATGCCGTCATCCACCGCTACCTCTTTCCCTTTCGCGGGAGGATTATTTTGCTGCTCGGTACTGGCCTGAAAGCCTTTTTGCAACATCTCATAGGCGGATTCCCGGTCCACCTCATCCTCATATTTGCCATACACCGGAGAGTGATTAATCAAGCCATTACGCTCATCTTCCGTCACCGGCCCCATCCGCGAACAAGGCGCGATCACCATCGCACGCTCCACCACAGAAGGGCTTCCTTTCGCATCCAGAAAAGAGATCAACGCCTCGCCGGTGCCCAGTTCCTGAATCGCCTTTTCGGTATCAAACGCCGGATTGGCCCGCATGGTTTGCGCCGCTGCCTTCACTGCTTTCTGATCTTTTGGCGTAAAAGCCCGCAAAGCATGTTGAACGCGATTACCGAGCTGCCCGAGCACATTATCCGGAATATCAGACGGGTTTTGCGAAACGAACCAGACGCCCACGCCTTTTGAGCGAATAAGCCTTATCACCTGCTCAATCTTATCCAGCAGTACCTGCGGGGCATCGTTAAACAGCAGATGTGCCTCGTCGAAGAAAAACACCAGTTTTGGTTTCTCCAGATCGCCCGCTTCCGGCAATTGTTCATACAACTCTGAAAGCATCCACAGCAGGCTGGCGGCGTACAGTTTCGGCATCTGATAAAGTTTCTCGGCGCTGAGGATATTGATAACGCCTTTACCGTTGGCATCGGTGCGCATCCAGTCTTTGATATCCAGCATCGGCTCACCAAAGAAGTGTGCTGCGCCTTGCTGTTCCAGCGACAACAGCCCGCGCTGGATGGCACCAACCGATGCGCTACTGATATTACCGTACTGATTCTGGAAGGATTTGGCGTTATCGCCGATGTACTGGGTAATTGCCCGCAGATCTTTAAAGTCGAGCAGTAACAGCCCCTGATCGTCAGCAATGCGGAAGATGATATTCAGCACGCCAGATTGCACATCGTTGAGATTCAACAGTCGTGCCAGCAACAGCGGCCCCAGATCCGAAACCGTCGCCCGCACCGGATGGCCTTTCTCGCCAAAGATATCCCACACCACCACCGGATTGGCATGCGGTTGCCAGTCATTGACGCCGATATTTTTAAGCCTTGCGAGCAGTTTTTCCGACACCGTTCCTGCCTGCGCGACGCCGGTCAGATCGCCTTTCACATCAGCCATAAACACCGGCACGCCGATTTCCGACAATGACTCCGCCAGTTTTTGCAGCGTAACGGTTTTACCCGTCCCCGTTGCGCCGGTAATCAGCCCATGACGGTTAGCCATTCCCGGCAGTAAAAACAGTTCTGTGTCCGGCGTGCGGGCAATTAACAGGGGTTCACTCATGAGATATCCTCCAGTTTCCTGCCTGGAGTATAGGCAACGTCCGGCAAAGAGAATACGTGTAATGAAGAGAAAATAACCTAAAGCGTGTTGCCGTGATAAATCTGATACCCGAGGTCAACAGTGTTGTGGTTGTGATCGTTATTTTTAATTTTGCTCAGCAACATTTGGGTGGCCATCCGACCAATATCAAAACGGGGAGTAATTACGCTGGCGAGGCTTGGGATCATTTGCCTGCCAATCTCCAGCCCATGAAAACCCGCAATGGAAATTTGTTCTGGCACGGCGAGGTTTCGCTCGCGGCACAGCAGAAGCGCACCCATCGCAATATCGTCATTGGTGCAAAATACACCGTCTAAATCCGGGTTTGCGCTAAGGGCATCACGCATTAACTGCATTCCTAAATGAATGGATGAGATGGCGCGTGGATTCATGCGTAATGGGGAAAGATTATGCAGCATCATCGCATCGCAATACCCCTGATAACGCTGTTCATCGCGGGTGTCATCTTTGGAACCGAGATACAGAATTTTGTGCCTGACTCGCTTCTCCAGCATGGTACACACCATGTCAAAAGCGGCCTGCCGATTATCAAAACCGACCTCCATATCCAGCCGTTCTCCCTGTACATCCATCAATTCCACGACCGGAATGGTGGCTGAACGCAGAAATTTCACCGTCCTGATGGTGTGATATTTTTCCGAAAGTATAATCCCGTCAATGTTATAAGAGAGCAGGTTAATCACCGACTCTTCTTCGGAATCGCGATCGTAATTGTAATTAGCAATAAGGGTCTGATAATTATGCTCAGAGGTGACGGATTCTATTCCCGCGAGAATGTCAGCGAAGAGTTGATTTTGAAATGACGGAATCAAGATACCGAGGGTATAACTTTGTGCATTCAACAACATGCCGGGAGCGCGATTAGGGATATAATTGATCTCTTCCATAATTTTGGCGATGCGCTCGCCTGTTTCCTTTGCCACCTTTTTCGGCGAGCGGATATAACGACTCACGGTCATTTTTGTTACGCCAGCCAGCGTAGCGATATCCTGTAAAGAAATTCTGTGATTGCGCATAACTTCTCCCAACGTCGGGGGAATCTTCAATCTTCCCCCGAAACTACATCACAATATTTTATTCTTTCAGTGCAATACGGCGTTAATGGCTAACACGCCCAGCAAACCCATAATAGAAATAAGGGTTTCCATCACCGTCCAGGTACGCAACGTTTCACCAACCGTCAGATTAAAATACCCTTTAAATAGCCAGAAGCCAGGGTCGTTTACGTGTGACGCGATCACGCTGCCCGCACCGGTTGCCAGTACCATTAAAGCGGGATCGGCATGGGTAACGTTGATAATCGGCAACACCACACCCGCGGTGGTAATGGCCGCGACGGTGGCAGAGCCCAGAGCGATACGCAACAGCGCCGCAACAGTCCAGCACATCAATAACGGCGAAAGTGTAGTTCCGGTCATTAAGTGTGAAATATAGTGCCCGACACCGCTATCTACTAATACCTGCTTAAACGCGCCGCCGCCAGCGATAATAAACACAATCATCGCGATAGCGCCTATAGAATCCCCAATGATATCCATGATTTGCTCGATGGTGCGTCCATTACGTCGGCCCAGTGTGAAAATCGCAATAACAATGGCAATAAACAGCGCAACGGCAGGGTTACCGACAAATTCAAAGAAGAGGCGCACGGTGTTAGTTTTCGGTAACGTAATTTCACAAACGGCGGCGATAGCCATCAGGATGACCGGGATCACGGCAGCGAAAATACTGTTCCAGAAGGAGGGCATCTCCTCTTCGCTAAACAGATGAGGATTAAATAAGCCTTCCGGTGGTGCTTTCTCAAAGCGAGTTAGCAGTTTAGAAAACAGCGGTCCTGCGACAATAACTGTCGGAATGGTAATGATAAATCCATACAGTAAAGTCGTTCCGAGATTAGCCTCAAAGATAGTCGCGATGGCAGTAGGCCCTGGATGTGGCGGCAGAAAACAGTGGGTTACAGAGAGCGCTGCTACCATTGGTACGCCAACATACAACAGGGGTAATCCTGATGATGCTACGATGGTAAATACCAACGGCAACAGCAGGACAAAACCCACTTCAAAAAACATGGCGAGGCCCACAACCAGACCGGTGATCACTAGCGCCCATTGCACGCGTTTTTTACCAAAAGTAGCAATCAGCGTAGTGGCGATACGTTGTGCCGCACCCGTATCAGAAATCAGCTTGCCTAACATGGCCCCGAAACCGAGGATCATTGCCAGCCCGCCGAGCGTGCTGCCGATACCATTTTGTATAGAGTGCAGGACGGCCTGTGCATCCATCCCTTCGGCAAATCCGACGACGGCAGCTACCAGAACGAGGGCAATAAAGCCGTTAACTTTAAAGACGATCATCAGGATAAGAAGCAGCGCGACGCCTGCCGCAATAATGATTAATGGCATAGTCTTTATCTCTTATTAGTGCCAGAAAAGCAGCGCTTTCGCGCTGCACGTAGGGGGGGCTGTTAAACAGCCACTAACATGCCGCCATCAACAAACAACAGGTGGCCGTTTACGAAATCAGAGGCTTTTGAAGAAAGGAACACCGCAGCACCAATCAGTTCCTGCGGATCTCCCCAGCGTGCGGCGGGGGTCCGTTTGCACAACCAGGCGGTGAAGGCTTCGTCCTCAACCAGTGCTTTAGTCATTTCTGTTTTGAAATAGCCCGGCGCAATACCGTTGACCTGAATATTGTGGCGCGCCAGCTCGACGCACATGCCGCGGGTGAGCATTTTTACCGCCCCTTTCGATGCGGCATAAGGGGTGATGGTGTCACGTCCCAGTTCGCTTTGCATCGAGCAAATATTAATAACTTTACCTGCCTTGCGTTCAACCATGTGACGAGTTACCGCTTGCGATACCAGGAACACGGCGGTCTGGTTTACTGCGATCACATCATTCCACTCTTGTTCAGGGAACTCAGTAAAAGGATGACGGCGCTGGATACCGGCGTTATTCACCAGCACATCAATGGGGCCGATGTCCTTTTCGATATGTTCAACGGCGGCATCAATTTCATGTTTATGAGTAACATTAAAAGGTGCGGCAACGGCCTGAATACCCTCCTGGTGGAGTTTTTCTACAGCAAGTTCTGCGCGTTCGGCAGTAATATCATTAATAATTATTTGTGCGCCATATTTACCCAGGCCGGTTGCCAGTAAAAAGCCAATGCCCTGTGCTGAACCGGTAATCAAGATATTTTTTCCTGCCAGTGAAAATAGATCGTTCATTGTATTATTCCTTTATTTATCTCTTAGAAAACAAGCTGGACTTTTGCTGCCTGGGTTTTATCACCGGCGAAACGTAGCGCCTCTTCCAGGTCAGTGAAGGGATATTCAGCACTCAGTAAAGGCAGTGGATTGATAACGCCATTCGCCAGCCATGACACTGCGGTATTAAATTCGCTGGTAAAACGGAAAGAGCCTCTGAGTGAAATCTCCTTACCAATCAACGTCATCATTGGGAATTCTGCCATCGCGCCTCCCATACCTACCTGCACCATTACGCCGCGTGCACGAGTGACCTCCAGACAGGTATTCACTGATGAAGGATGACCGGACACTTCAAAGCTGACATCGAAATAGCCTTTTTCCGCTTTCCAGTGATACATGTCGTCGTTTTGTGGGTTTACGAGCACATCCGCCCCCATCTCTTTGCCCAGCGAAAGGGAACGGGGACTCACATCAGCACAGACAATTTCCGCGGCCCCCAGTGTTTTCACTGCACTGACAATCAGGCAGCCAATGGGTCCAACACCGGAAATAAATACTCGCTTGCCCTGTAACTCGCCGGCCTGATGTGCGGCATGAATCGCGACGGCTAAAGGTTCGGCAAAAGCCATAACCTTTTCGTCAGCTTTGGCCGGATAAGGGACACATTGCGACGTTTCGACCATTTTATAACGGGTAAAACCACCATCAACATGAGGGAAATACATGGCACTGCCAAAAAAACGCATATCTGTACACTGATTCTCGTTATGTTCAATGCAGTATTTGCAGTGACCGCACGGTTTAGACGGATTAATGGCTACCGTTTGCCCTTCATGTAATTCTGATGAGTCGCTATGAATAACTTTACCGATAACTTCATGACCTAACACCATCGGTGCCTTTATCATGAAATTACCTACTTTTCCTTCCTGATAATAATGTAAATCGGAACCGCAAATTCCACCTCGGGTTATTTGTACTAATGTTCCATTATTATTCCAATCTATCGTCTGCTCGGTAACGGCAACAGTTTTCTTGCCCGCAACAACGCAGGACTGTGTTTTCACTTGCATAAATTCCTCACTGGTCAGGTAGACACCTCGGAAGCATTTAAGCGGTTTTAACTGTCATTATTTGTGATGAAGATCACGTCAGAAAATTGTTACATTACTATGTTACGCATAACGTGATGTGCCTTGTAATTCTTATCAGTAGAAATAAAAAAACGTGAAATTATTATGCCGCCAGGCGTAGTATCGCAGCAGGTAAGATGATTCAGGAGATTTTAAATGGCGGGTGAAAGCTTTATTTTGATGGGCGTTTCAGGGAGTGGTAAAACATTAATTGGTAGCAAGGTTGCCGCGTTATTATCTGCTAAATTTATTGATGGTGACGATCTTCATCCAGCCAAAAATATAGATAAAATGTCGCAGGGTATTCCATTATCTGATGAAGATCGACTTCCCTGGCTGGAACGCTTAAATGATGCTTCATACAGTCTTTATAAAAAGAATGAAACAGGATTTATTGTCTGTTCATCATTAAAAAAACAGTATCGTGATATTTTACGCAAGGGTAGCCCCCATGTTCATTTCCTCTGGTTAGATGGCGACTATGAAACTATTCTCGCGCGAATGCAGCGTCGGGCTGGGCATTTTATGCCGGTAGCGTTACTAAAAAGTCAGTTTGAGGCACTGGAGCGTCCACAAGCAGATGAACAGGATATTGTGCGCATTGATATCAACCATGATATTGCCAATGTCACCGAACAATGTCGGCAGGCTGTGCTGGCGATACGACAAAACAGAATATGTGCGAAAGAGGGCAGCGCCTCAGATCAGCGCTGCGAATGATTTTCAATAATCGGCTTTCAACACCACGCGGTAACGCGCCTTACCGTCGCGCACATGCTGGATGGCGTCGTTAATTTTCGACATCGGGAACAGTTCGGTGGTCGGCGCAACCTTGCTGCGGGCGGCAAAACGCATCAGCTTACGCAGCTCATAAGGCGTGCCGGTAGCAGAACCAGAGACGCTGCGATCGCCCGCAATTAACGTAAAGGCCGGAACAGACAGCGGCGTGAGAACCGCACCGACCGTATGGAAATTACCGCCATAGGTCAGCGCCTCAAAATAGGGCTGCCAGTCGAGGCTGACGTTGACGGTGTTGATAATGAGATCAAACTGCCCCGCCAGTGCTTTCAGTGCCTGCGGATCGCGGCTATTCACCACTTTATCGGCACCCATCGCCAGCACTTCCTGCTCTTTCGCCGGATTAGAACTAAAGGCTGTCACCTCGCATCCCATTGCGTGCAGAAGTTTTATAGCGATATGCCCCAGCCCGCCAATACCAATTACCCCAACGCGGCTGGTAGCAGTGATATGGTGCATCAACAGTGGTTTAAAGACCGTGATACCGCCGCACAACAGCGGCCCGGCGGACTCGATATCAATATTTTCTGGCAGTGGAATCACCCATTGCCAGTCCGCACGCAACTTCTCGGCAAAGCCACCGCGATTCATAATCGTCGGCACCGCACCTTGCTCGCAGTTGATCTGATTACCGCTAATACAGGCGTCGCAGTGACCACAGCTACGCGCCGTCCAGCCAATCCCGACACGCTGACCGACCTGCAAACCTTTATCCTGCGCGGCGCTCCCGAGTGCCACCACGCGCCCAATCACCTCATGCCCGGCAACCAGCGGATATTGTGAAAATCCCCATTCGTTATCGATCATCGACAGATCGGAATGGCAGATCCCGCAGTAATCCACCTGCACTTCAACATCTTGTGGCCTCAGCTCACCGGGATCGTACTCATAAACTTCCAGTTCTCCGCCCGCTTCTTTTGCGGCATAGCTTTTTATCATCGACATTTTTTGGTCCTTCTCTGGTGTTGTTTGGGAAGTGTAGAGCATGGCAGGGCGGGGTGCCTGGAGTGTGACAAAGGTTACACATCGCTGTATGCAATGCTGAAAATTTCAGCACTTAGCGAGGTGCGAGCAAGCTGGCGCTTGCATGGTGGCGTGCGACAGGTATAATCCACAACGTTTTCCGCATACCTCTTCAGTGCCGAAGTGGCGAAATCGGTAGACGCAGTTGATTCAAAATCAACCGTAGAAATACGTGCCGGTTCGAGTCCGGCCTTCGGCACCATTAGTACTTCCAAGACCATCCGAGAAAATCCAGCAAACCCTTTAAAATCAATGCCTGTAGCGGTTTTTCTGTCCTGAGCTGTCCGAGCTAGTCCGTTGAAATCCGGATGCTATTGGGGGCATAATTGGGGGCATCTTAACTTCGATTAGAAATGTGCCCCCAAATGAAGCTCAACGCCAGACAGGTCGAGACAGCAAAGCCAAAAGAGAAAACCTACAAAATGGCCGATGGCGGCGGTTTGTATCTCGAGGTTTCGGCTAAGGGTTCTAAATACTGGCGCATGAAATACAGACGCCCCTCTGACAAAAAAGAGGATCGCCTCGCTTTTGGTGTTTGGCCCATGGTGACACTTGCTCAGGCAAGAGCAAAGCGTGACGAGGCTAAAAAGCTCTTAGTGCAGGGCATTGACCCAAAAGCCGAGCAGAAAGAAGCTCAGGCTGAGAATTCGGGCGCATACACTTTCGAGACAATTGCTCGTGAATGGCATGCCAGTAATAAGCGCTGGAGTGAAGACCATCGATCACGCATTCTGCGCTATCTTGAGCTTTATATTTTTCCTCATATCGGTTCGTCCGACATTCGGCAGCTTAAAACCAGCCACCTGTTAGCCCCGATTAAAAAAGTTGATGCCAGTGGCAAACACGATGTCGCTCAGCGCCTGCAACAGCGCGTCACGGCCATTATGCGTTATGCCGTACAGAACGATTACATCGACTCTAATCCAGCCAGTGACATGGCCGGTGCGTTATCTACAACCAAAGCACGACACTATCCAGCTTTACCCTCTAGCCGCTTCTCTGAGTTTCTTGCACGTCTTGCTGCATATCGTGGTCGTGTAATGACAAGGATCGCGGTCGAGCTTTCCTTACTAACTTTTGTACGTTCCAGTGAGTTACGTTTCGCGCGATGGGATGAGTTCGACTTCGATAAATCTCTTTGGCGTATACCTGCAAAGCGAGAAGAAATTAAAGGCGTGCGTTACTCGTATCGTGGCATGAAGATGAAAGAGGAGCATATCGTTCCTCTTAGTCGACAGGCGATGGTTTTGTTAGAGCAACTCAAGCAGATTAGTGGCGATAAAGAGTTACTTTTTCCAGGGGATCACGACGCGGCCAAAGTTATGAGTGAGAACACAGTAAATAGCGCCTTGCGTGCGATGGGGTATGACACGAAAACTGAGGTCTGTGGGCATGGATTTAGGACGATGGCGCGTGGCGCGCTTGGTGAATCAGGCTTATGGAGCGATGACGCGATAGAACGGCAGTTGAGTCATACAGAGCGTAACAATGTGCGTGCAGCATATATTCATACCTCTGAGCATTTAGACGAACGTAGATTAATGGTTCAATGGTGGGCTGATTTTCTTGAGGCCAATCGAAATAACTCTGTTACACCTTATGAATTTGCTAAATTCATGGGGAAATAATGTAACTGAAATATTATACATTAACTAATTTGGTAATTGTGTGAGAGAATTATATAATAATAAATTGAAATGCTCTTTTAAAATGCGGGAAAACCTCAACCAAGGGGCATTATTTTAGAGCGAGGTGCAATGGCCATTCTGAGATGATAGTGAAAAAACAAAAAGTGTTCAAACGGTATGGCTTTTGTTATAGAAACCAGCCGACTAACTCTGTTCATTACAGTTTTAGTCGGTGTGGTTTTATCATTTTTTAGATACATTACTAGTCTGGATCGTAATTCCTTCTATAAAACTTTTTTTCAACTTTTCCTTTTCCTTTTGACTTAAATCTGTAACTCCATTAATTCCTAATAAATTAAGCAATTGGTATTTTATTTCTAGGATATCTACTAATTGGTCAGAAAAAACATCTAGGTCATCATGGTTAAATTGCACATATGATAAACGTTCAATGAGTAAATTAGCAGTATGTACTGCAAATGATTTTATATTTTTATCATGTGAAGTTAAATCATTTTTTATGGATTCTATGTTCTTCTTAATATCATTAACTTGTTCCTCATACTTACCGGAGAATCCTATGTTAACATTTGAACCAACTAACCTTGCTTTGAGGTGTTTCTTTTTGATTTGAGATGTGGTTATCTTAATTTCAATTAGTAAACACGATATGGATTTTTTTATTTTTTGATAGTTATCCTTTGGGCATTCAAAATCAATACGACTGAAGCTTAACGCTTTAATTTGCTGAGAAATATCCTGATCCTCAATTGAAATGTTTTCCCAGCTGTGAGAGAATTTATTTCTTATTTTTCTAAGAAGTTCAAGATCTTTGTATTGACCCTCTGTTATTAGTCCCAAGGAAAAACAGGCTTTTATTCGTGAAGAAAATGTTCCAAGGGGGGCATTAAACCCTTCGATTAATTCTTTAGACGCTTTGTTATCGAGCATGAACGTCAAAAGCATTTTACCTAAGGCGTCTTCAGAGAAAGCCGCTAGAGACAATATTAGGCCTCTTTCATCTAGGCTGTCCAAATAACCGTTCAGTTTGTTTAGATCATTAAATAAATTATCTTTATCCATTTCTTCTGCCTTATAAATATTTTGAATAAACTATAAGTTGGTTGTTATCATATTTTTATTTTTTTGTAAAACCATTTAAAAATCAATAATTTATTAAATAATTATATTGTTCCCATCTTAAATTTCCTCCTTATTAATTAAGGGGTTTCCTGCGAGAATGAGTTGTAATAGTAAAAATCCATACTATCCTTCTCGAATTTTTTATTTACTTTATCAGAAACTGCTTGGCATTGCTTTTTAAGTTCGTTAAGATTATTTGCGCGAATTAGTTTTTCAATATTGATTTCATAATCATTAAATGTCATAGCGTTATTTTGATATGTAAAGGAGCCCCTGGCAACGCAAGTGAGGCAAATTGAAAAAGATGAGAAAATTAAAGGGATGGCGATAAATATTCTTAATTCCTTTGAAGAGTCAATGTTATCATCGTGTTCTGGAATCTCTAAGCGAAGAGCTGGATAGCCGCCCGGAACCTTACTAATTAAGGTATGCATCCTTTCAATATCTTTTTGTTTGCGAATTAATTCATTTATACTTACTTTACAATTTTTATCTACTCTAAAGTATGAAGCAACTTGTATCAAAGCCAAGGCTATCTGTTCTGCCTTTATTATTTCGTTAGTAATTGGATTCGCAGAAAATGAATTATCCGAGGCTAAAAAGGATGTCTCGTTACCCTCATTGTTTTTTATTGTTAACTTCAGATCTCCGCTTGGGGCATTTAAGATCTTCATTAATAACAGTAATTCTCTAATGTCAGCTAAATGAAAAGGCTTATCATATGATTCAAAATCTATTTTCAATTTGTTATTTTTAATACCAACCAGTAAATCGAAAAAGTCCGAGCAAATTCTAAAGCTTGCCAGATCCCTTGGAGCATTAAGTGCAATAGGAGAAACGAAAAATTCACACTTAAAAGAGACATCTTCTTTTTCATCTTCGAATATTATAGAGCCTGTTGAGAATGCTTCAACAGATCTTATTTCGATTATTGCTTGTTCAGCTGTCAGTTCTTCCATCTGAAAATTAATATCAAATCGAGTATCCCAACCGCGAACATCTTTTACATTTATTCTGGTCGGATATCCAAGCGTGGCACTAATAAGAGACTTATAATCCTCATTATTATCAACTTTGAAATTGAATGCATAGCGGCTTTCGTTATATCCTACATTACCTAAATCTCTCAATTTATCTTCACTATATTTTTTCATTCCATGAGGAATATGTTTTTCAATAGCATTTTTGAGTGCATATTCATTAGTCAGGTCTATCTCATCCTCATCAGAGTAATTTACCGTGAAAGAAAGTTTGTGAAGTGGTGATTTTTTTCCTATATCATTTTGACGAATCCGCTTCAGAACCTGAAACATGATATCACTATTAATGTGGACAAGGTAAGCTGATTCGATATTAGCATTCTTATTATAACGCGCAAAAAAGAAAAAACAGGGTAGAGGTGTGTCACAGAAACGTTTCATGTTAGAAAGTTTGACCTGTACACCTTTCTTTTCTCCGTCAGAAGACTTTATCTGCACTAAACATTGTATAGGCTGTTCATTCAAACTATTCAGTAAGGCTATACCACCTAACAGAGGAAATTCGACAATGGCATCCCACCCTCCGGAATCATCCTCAGAGGAGCTGTTGTAAATCAAGCCAGATGCATTGCAAAGTCTGTCAAAATCACCACGTCCCATATTACCAACTTTTCTTCGACTCATAAACTCATCCCTCTTTCATATGTACGATACTAGGTTTAGCTTACCCCAATGCAGGAAAAACTATGAAGTGTCGGGCTGAAAAATATTAGCTTGATGCGCTTGCTTACAGGGGGCCAATGAGGATCAACTGTGGATACTCCCGAGTTGATTTTTAACGTCCCAACGTATTTTTTCCGGAGCTCAAACCTTGAGCTCGTATTCACAATAATCACATTACCATCATGATTATTAAAAGTGAGATGTCAGCGATCATTACTAAAACGGTATACACATTCCTGCGCGCAATGCCCCGCCCGCCTGCCCGCTTCGCTTAACAGACTGGTTTTCATGCACCCCGTAAATCGTCTCAGAAGCCACCACACAAGGGCTTTCGCGTCAAAAATGGCGCATGAGACTCATGCGTTTTCATGCGCCATAGATATGCACTCATACGCTCTCAGGCCAGCCAGGAAAAAGGCGTAAAAAATCCCGGTACTGGACCGGGACTTCGTGGTCGTATTTTGCTAATCAGACAGGAATTTGCTGACGGTTTGACAGCTTTGACGCGGAGCCATAGCGATTGAGAGTTTGCTGTTGTTTTTCCGGTATTTTTGCTTTGTCTGATTCCTGTTCATTGCACCGAGGCTTCATAATTATCGTATCCACGCTTTCCAGTGCGGTAAATGTGCAGGAACATTCCAGATTCTGGCACTGATACCATGAGCGTTTAACCGACGGAGCTTCATAGGCGCTGGTTCTGGCGTGAGCGACCGCGCCACATTCAGGACACTTCAGGGCCATATCAGCACACTCCTTTTTCATTAAGTCGGTTAAGGCGGGCCAGGAAAACTTTATGTTGTGCCGGGGTGAAACTGGCTGAAGCATCAGCGCGCATTGATGCATCCACCGTTAATCCGGTTTCGTCGATAATGCTCTTATATGCTGCTGAAATTACCGGAGTACGCATTTCCGTTTGTCGGGCTACAGCGGTTCGTAATATTTTCATTGCCGCCTCAAGCCCGTATGGAGCGCAAAGAAAAGGAGCCAGAGCGTCAGTGAGTGCATCACCATGCTCGCTCATGAAGTTTTCCGTTGCGCTTGTAACACAACTCTCCAGCACAATCTGATGAGCATAAAGACCATCCCGTGCAGCACAGTTAATCTGCCATTCGAGGACTGCAAGACGCTCACGAAGATCCTCAAGCTGGCTGGCATATGCTGCCGGTTTTTCTTCAGTATCCAGCAGAGCCGCCAGACGAAGCTGGTAGGTACTTTGCGTATTACGTAGTGTCAGCCAGCTTTTTATCGCCGAGCGGTAATCGTTGAGTGCTTCCTGAGTAATGGTTCCGGCATTCATTTCTTCTCGCCCCCTTTAACCATGTCACGCTGTTTAAGCATCCGTGAACGCGCTGCAGGGCTGGGGGATTGTCTGGCATCCTGGATGGCTTTATCGTCCGCATAAATGCTGATCCCCGGCAGGGTAATATCATCGGTTGAAGATACGTTACAGGACAGTGCCGGAGTGGTGAGTTGCTCGCTGATAAATTGCTTCAGCACACTTTCGGGGTCGTTTACGGTATGAACTACACCGATAACAGCAGAAGCGCTTCGGCCCAGAGTCATTTTCAGCAGTCCAAGGATCTGAATAAGTTTCTGACCGTGTTCCTTCATAAACTCATTCCAGAGCCACACTGCATGAGTTTCAATCAGGCGATTATGTTCGCTGATGTAGTGGTTTGCAGCATCCGCAGTTTTCCAGGGCAGGAATTCATTTTCTGCCGCCTGAGCTGCCAGCAAATCTTCGAACTCATCCAGTGTTTCGCGTCCGAGGGCGATTTCTGCCCGCAGTTTTTTCATGCGTGGCGTCATATTTCCCTGATTCTCACGAAACAGGTTTCGCCATTCATCATTAAGCGCCTGCGTTTCCGTTTTTGTATCTTCCTGACGTTTACGGATAGTTTCAATCATTGCAGCAGCTTCAGTTTGTTTTCGCCGTTCTTCCTGCCAGACAGCTTTTGCTGCCTTAACTTTATCCACCGCTTCGCGAATTTTCGGTGGGAGGGAGGGTGTAATGTTTGCATCAGGGATCTGGTTAACAGTAGTCATGACTGCTCCGGTAGTGTTTTGTTGTTGTGTCAATTGTGCCGGGGTCCATACAAGCGCACTACCGAGGAGGATTGTGTCAGTGACTGAACAATGACCTTGTTCTGGCTAGCCAGAGAAAGGTGTCATGTCTGATCTACACGCTTCCTTTAATACATACTATTCACTACTGTTCACTTCAATAAAAATATAGTAAATACATGTGGTTAAGTGGTGTAGTGTTTTAATTAAAGTGATCATCTACTGTTCATGACTGTTCACAGAGATAAAATTAAACATATATTTCTTTTTCATATAAGTCGCGATATTTATTTCAGTTTATTACTGGATCTTTTCTCCTCACCAATATTCACCAGTATTCAATACATATTCTATGTAAAGAATAAAAGATGTCTTATGTCTGTTTAATAATTAAACATTCAACCTCCCTGCACTCAGTTGCATTTCAGGAAAATATTCATAAAAATGAATTTGTCTGATGTTCATTAAACACATCCGGATACATGCGGAAGTAAGATGGTAATTTAATTTCTTTAATCATCAGATTTATTGATACATATGGTGAGCTGTTTATTTTTGGCCGTTTTGGCTCTTTTATTAATCAGGTGTTGTCTTAGTGCTTATGATGTAACGCCCTGAATGATATGGGCTGGTTCAGATTTGAGCTGTGATCCTGCCTAGTGTAATAGACTTTTTTATTATTGATGCTCCTTATTATATTCCATAAAGGAATTGTTTGTTTTTGTTCGTTTCATACGGTTTTTAGCTGTTTTATTTTTTGAGAAATCAACATTTCACACAAAATAAATAAAGCATGCGCGAGCCGCTTATATAAACATAATAAGGAGCTACCTGAATCCGCATGGAATTGCCCGGACTGTTGTAAACATATTAGAGAGGTAGCCAGATGAATAGTATTTCCGTTTCCACCCCGGCACCAGCTGCTCCGGTGCTCCCGGTTCCGGCTCAGCAGGAGCGCTTCATACGATTACCTGAAGTGATGCACCTTTGCGGGCTATCCCGTTCAACCATCTACGACCTTATCAGCCGCGATGCCTTCCCGCAGCAGATATCCCTGGGTGGAAAAAATGTGGCCTGGGTACAGTCGGAGGTCAGTGCATGGATGGCGGCGCGAATTGCTGCCCGCGAGCAAGGAGGCCATGCGTGAAACTTGCTTTGCAGTCTCATCTTCTTTTTTCTGGCTTGCGTCCTGATATCTTTTCCAGGTATAGTTTTCCCGCTGCCGCAAAATCGGCTGCCGGGCGTAGGAACCCGAGTTACTTATTGGCGACACCAGACGCGCCGTGCGTCTTTTTTTACGTCGTTGCTCAGGCACACCCATTTTTCGGGCTGCGGTGCTTATACCTTAGCCCCTTTCAGATAATGGTGGTCCGGGCGGGGCAGCCTTCGGGCTGGCCGGTTTCCAATAAGGCCGGTATTCCTACCCCCGTTCGGGTCACCACCCATGAGCGTAGGAACTCCGGTGGTGGCATTTACCGCTACTTATTGGAGGTTGCCCTTATGGCTACGATCCTCGCCCCGTCACATCCTCAATTTATATTTGTTTTTGCCGCCGTTCGTCGTGCAGAACGTAAACCACGTATCAGTATGCTGCGTATCATCGCCAGCAATGAGCATCATGCACGTCTTTCACTGGTCCATGAGTATGTGCTTTGTCTTGCTGCTCGCCTGCCTGTCCGGGAGGTGATCTAATGAATCACGCCGCAATCTCTTATGACGATATTCTCCGCCTGAAGCATCTTCGTAACGTGGGAGAGTTTGTCACTGGAATGGCTGTTCTTCAGGATTGCTACGAAAAACCTGCCAGTGCTCAATGTGAACAACTGGTTTCCCTGATTTATCTGATGACAGAGCAGCTTGATGGCGTGGTACAGCGTTGCCAGGATGACCTCATGAACATGGAGGTGGTGCAATGAAATCACGCACTCTTTCCCTTTCACTTCGGGTAGCGTTGTATCGCCGCGCGGTAGCCTGCGCCTGGTTGAGTGCCTGCTATCAGCAAAACCGCCATCTGCAGCTCACTCTGGATGAAATTGAAACCGCTATTGCCCGTGAGCTTGAAGGATTTTATCTGCGACAGCACGGGCAAACAAAAGGCATGGAAATCGCCTGCGCCCTGCTTTCAGACCTGATGGAATACGGCCCTCTAATGTCCTGTCCCGCACTCTCCCAGCTCGGAATAGCCGTAATGGATGAGTTATGCGTCCGTCACATCAAAAAGCCGGTTTTACACTGAGGGAGAACTGCGTCATGTCAGGAATGAAAGTCAGTCAGGCCGTGAAGGCTGCCCGCGGTCACTGGGCTCAGATTCTGCCAGCGCTGGGCGTGAATATATTGAAAAATCGCCATCAGCCTTGCCCGGTCTGTGGCGGTAAAGATCGTTTTCGCTTCGACGATCAGGAAGGACGCGGAACATGGTTCTGCAATCAGTGCGGAGCCGGGGATGGTTTAGCGCTTGTCACCAGGGCACTGAATGTGGATATCAGTGAAGCAGCTGACAGGATACATGGACTGACACATGATCTGTCTGTAGTTAATTCCGAGGTCAGGACGTTAACCGCCGATACCGATAGCGGGAAAGATGCAGCGGCAGCACTTGCCGCGCGACTGCTGCAAGCCTCGCGTGAATCTGCCGGAAACACTTATCTTACACATAAAGGTTTCCCGGAGCATATTTGCCATGAGCTGACTTCAGCTCATAAGGCCGGTGGTGTGATGTTCCGCCCCGGTGATTTGATCGTCCCACTCTATAACGCTGACGGGGAGCTGGTGAATATTCAGCTCATCAGTGGCAATGGTAGCAAGTGTTTTCTTAAAGGAGGTCAGGTTAAGGAGGCCTATCATCTGATAGAAGGGGGCGGGAGTTCTGTAAGAAGGATTTGGATTGCGGAAGGTTACGCCACGGCGCTTACCATTCATTATTTGACAGGAGAAGCCGTCATGGTGGCATTTTCGTCGGTCAACTTTCTTTCTCTGAGCAGCGTTGCCCATAATAAGTATCCAGGATATCAGTTAATTATTGCAGCGGACCGCGATCTGAATGGTTCAGGCCAGAACAGGGCTGAAACTGCTGCAAAAGCGAGTCAGTGTGACATTGTGCTGCCACCGGTTTTTGGTGACTGGAATGATGCGCTTACCCAATACGGAGAGGAATCCACCCGGAAGGCAATTCTTGAGGCTTTGAAGCCACATAACGCCAGTCCTTTCGACACAATGAGTGAAGCAGAATTCACAGCGATGAGTGTCAGCGAAAAAGCTCAGAGGGTTCGGGAGCATTACAGGGATGCACTGGCGGTTGATCCGAACGGGCAGCTTTTATCCCGCTACGAGTCTGGAGTGTGGAAAGTTATTTCTCAGTCAGATTTTGCCCGAGATGTCGCAGCCCTTTTCCAGCGCCTCGGGGCACCGTTTTCCTCAGGAAAAATTGCCTCACTGGTGGAAACATTAAAGTTAATTGTTCCGCAGCAGCAAAATCCGTCACGTCATCTGATTGGTTTTCGTAATGGCGTTCTCGATACGCGAACAGGGCTTTTTAGTCCGCACTGTAAAGAGAACTGGCTGCGTACCCTGTGTGAAGTCGATTTCACGCCACCGGTAAAGGGGGAAACGCTTGAAACTCATGCCCCGGCATTCTGGCGTTGGCTGGACCGGGCCGCCGGACACAAGCCAGCAAAACGCGACATTATTCTTGCAGCGTTATTTATGGTGCTGGCGAACCGCTATGACTGGCAGCTCTTTCTGGAAGTGACTGGCCCTGGTGGAAGTGGCAAAAGTATTCTGGCTGAAATTGCGACCATGCTTGCTGGAGAGGATAACGCCACCTCTGCGACCATTGAAACGCTGGAGTCCCCGCGAGAACGTGCGGCTCTGATAGGTTTTTCTCTTATTCGCCTGCCTGATCAGGAGAAGTGGAGCGGCGACGGCGCCGGGCTTAAGGCTATAACTGGTGGCGATGCAGTATCTGTGGACCCCAAATATCAGAATGCTTATTCAACACATATTCCGGCGGTTATCTTGGCCGTAAATAATAATCCTATGCGCTTCACTGATCGCAGTGGTGGTGTGTCCCGCAGGAGAGTTATTCTGCATTTTCCTGAGCAGATAGCACCGGAAGAACGCGATCCGCAGTTGAAAGATAAAATTGCACGAGAACTGGCTGTGATTGTTCGTCAGCTCATGCAGCGTTTCAGCGATCCGATGAGCGCCAGAACATTGCTTCAGTCGCAGCAGAATTCTGATGAGGCTCTCACCATCAAGCGTGATGCTGATCCAGCATTTGATTTTTGTGGCTACCTTGAGGCATTACCTGACACCAACGGTATGTTTATGGGGAACGCCAATATTGTCCCACGCCAGCCACGTACATACCTTTACCATGCCTACCTCGTATACATGGAGGCTAATGGCTATAAAAACACCCTGAGTCTTACGATGTTTGGCAAAGGGTTGCCAGTCATGCTGAAGGAGTACGGGCTACATTATGAGAAACGGCGAACTAATCAGGGAATGCAAACTAACCTCACTTTGAAAGAGGAGAGTAATGCAGACTGGCTGCCCAAGTGTGATGAGCCAATATTAAAATAACGATTAACTAACCCGGCTGATGCCGGGCTTCTTATTGGAAACGCACAAATGTAGAGATAGCTGTTCACTCTTCACCTCGCTGTTAACACATAAACAATTGATATATAAGTTAAAAATGACAGGGTGAATAGTGTGCATGGTTTTGCGAAAAAAAAGTATTTTTTGTAGAGTCAAGTCCCGGTTTGGATCCGTTTAACGGAACCTAACTAGATTGACTATTTCTCTGATGATTTTTGGATAAATAATCAACAAAAATCAAAATGTGAACAGAGAATGGTGGGGGCACAAAAAGGGGCATAATTGAATTAATTATAATTAAATTTCAATTTTTACAATAGGTTAAATGTGTGTGCGAGTCCGGCCTTCGCACCTTCGCACCATCGGAACATCAATAGACATCAACGGACGTTTTTTTATGACTGAAATCCGCGCCACACAAGGCTTTTCGCTATTTTTCGCTCAACCTAAGTCAACCTACATCAACTTACTGATGTGGATACAGCTACAGCTGCGGCTATACCCCGATTCGATAATGTTTGTACCCACACAAAACCCTTGAAAGGCTACAAGGCTGAAATTGTCTAAACCATAGAGATGATTTTTATGATCCAGTCTTTCTCTTGTTGAGATAGTTCCAGTTTGCTCACTCGTGTTAAGAAGGTATTGATCACCTGAACATCCGAATTGGTGAGCCTATTTAATAGAGCGGGTGGTATACCTTTACTAACAATCGCTTTGCGGTGACTTTCGTAGTTTTTATTACTCATTGTTGATCCTAAAAAATCATTGTATGGCGGCATTGATCGTTTCCAGCAACCTTTACTTACTCACTTCGAACTGCATCCTCGTAGACTGTTCCACTACAATAATCGAAAAGGCGCGGATGTCCATTCAGGTATCCCGCTAATACGTATAGCAATAACAATGGCTTATGCGGCGCGCGCTGTTCACCCTTGTGCCAGATTTTTATATTGGCAATTGCCTGCTGTAGCGATTTACTGGAAGCTATTGATATCCCTGGCAGTGAAATAATTGCGATCATGCTCGCAAATTTTCTGCTGTTCAAGCCTGCAAGTGAAGATATATTACCTTGATCTCATTTGTTTTTTTGCTGCCTGTTCTGAGAACGTATAAGGACATTCTCCATGAATAAACTCCCTGATCATCTTCCGCGGCGGTATATCATCGAAGCTATCCATTTATGGGATGCGGGAGAAACTCATCAGTTCCAGCCTGCGCGGTTGTATGAGATTGAATATCATGGCCGACGTTACCCCTCGAAGGCGATTGCTGGCATCGCAGCGACATTGATGACGGGGACGCAATTTACCCCTGCGGATTTCACCGGCGGAATAAAATCTAAATGTGTCAAGCTACTCATAGAGCAGGGATTTCATATTCATCTGGATAAAGCCGCTGCGGCTCCCATAGCCGACGTTCTGTTCCCGGATGAGTTGCCGTCGCAGGAGACATACCTTGAAGGTGCGGCGATAAAGGTGACAGTAAACCGCTATGAACGCGATAAAAAGGCCCGAGATAAAGCGGTCGAACATCATGGATGCCAGTGCAACGTATGCGGTGTTGATCTGGTGAAGATCTATGGTGATATCGCTGAAGGCTTTATCCATGTGCATCACCTGGTGCCGCTGTCAGCCATTAAAGAGGATTACCAGCTGGATCCAGTTAATGATTTGCTGCCTGTGTACCCTAATTGCCATGCGATGTTGCACCGACGCAAACCACCGTTTACGCCGGAGCAGTTAAAAGCGCTGATGGATGCGAATAAATCAAATTAATGAACGCTCACCTTTCGCGCCAAAACTGCAAAATTGCTTCTACAAACTTGTCAGAAATAATCCCCCGACGGGCTGCCGTGCTGAAATGACTGCTTCGCAGTGCCGTCGTCCAGTTCTCCGGTGACCGGTACGCTGAACCGTAATATCCCGTGCTTAAATCGTCCGGGTCTTCATCAGGCGCGTTCGTCAGTCCTCTTTCACCTTGTTGCTGGAAGTCGACGAAAATAATATTGGCTAAAACATTATTTTGATAATTGCCATAAATAACTTCATACGCATGAGGGAAATTTTCTTTCCAGTACCAGGTGGTATCGCCGCAAAACCACGGTGCGTCAGTAATATTATTAAGCTGAGAATGGTATTGTTTTAGATCCCTACGAAAGGCTTCAACCATATGATTAAAGTGTTGAGGGTGTGACGCGTAGTCACTGGTCATTAAGTCAAATTCGCCTTGCATCCAGCATACGCCGAGGAATTTGTTATGCGGATTTTTTGCCAGTGCGGCTCGCGTTCTGCTGACTAAATCCTGGTATAGCGGAGTATCCGTTCCCCAACGACAAGCATCATGGCTGGCTCCGTGCCGTTCTGAATATGTCCCTTCGCTGCCCGCGGTAAAAGCCGATCCGCCACGGCAACACGGAACGATGAGAACCCCTGCATTATCAGGAATAAAGGGCAGTAATTTCCGTGCTATATGCAGTGCCTGGCCAACGGTGCCGTACTGTGTTTGATGATTCGTTGCCAGAGGATGGTGATAACCCTGCATATCCTGAACATCGTGTGGGCAGTGAGTCAGTGGAATCATGTCGTTAAAGTGACATGGCGGGCCTCCGGGATGCGTATGCGCAAATCTCGCTAATTGTTTGATTCTGGGATGAGGCGCATCTTCCCTGTCCGGTAATGGCAGTCCTTCGCCATACGCCATGGCATTAGACTGACCAGCAATGGTAAGAATATAGTAATAATCGGGCGATATTATTGCGTTCATATAAATTTCGCGTAATTGAAATGACAAATTGATAGCAGGGCCCCTTTACCGGGGCCCTGAAGCGTTAGTTTTGTACTGTAACTTTATTATCCTTCACAGAGATCAAAACTGAATCCGTCACCGCTTTGCCGCCTGCAGTTTCACCGCCAATAATCAATAGACTATTATTCCAGGGCAATGATACTCCGTAGGCCCGACCTTGCGATAATTCACCCGATTTATCCCATTTCCCGTTATGCCAAAGATGAATATCAGTGCTATATGATTTTTTCAGGCCTTCATGCGCATAGTTCTTACCGTTCTGGTAATTTTCTCGTGAACCTTTGAATCCGGCCCCTCCGGCAAATATAAGAGAATCATTGCTTATCCCCGCAAAACCGCCAGCTACGCCATCTGGTGATGAGACGGGAGCAAGCTTATTCCATTTTAAATTATTACCGGTGAAATCAAGTTCAAATACGGCATCCGTTCGCAATCCTGGTTTGGCTTCGCCATTAATAAGCCAGGTTTTATCACCTTTATTCACAACCGCCGCACCAGCCGTTCCGTACCAGGGCGATTCGCCAGCGTAACTCCATTGCTGTGTTGAGGGATCAAAAGACAACAGAAACTTATTGAAAAAATAATCTTCTGCTTTTTTGTCAAAATAGTGAGCGTTGATTTTATCTATAGCGGTTGAATCTTTTCCAGCCTCGTTGAGATCTTCAAAATAGCCATTGAAGATATTCTGGTTAACACCGCCAGTAACATAAGCCTTGCCGTTGTGTACAAAAGTTACATGACCCGCCATGCCCATCGGTGCGTGCGACATCAATTTAACCCAACTATTGGTTTTGGGGTTGTATTTGTGTACGTCATTAAATACCTGAGTTAAGCCCTCGCTGTTTTTGCCAATGCCGCCAAACACATACAGATTGCCATCAATAAATGCCGAGGTTGCTTGATCTCTTGGTCCACCAGGGAATGCAGCTAACGCTTTCCATTTTTTATCTTTGGCCTGTGTATCCAGCTTGTACCATGCCGTACCTGCGCTACCTAAACCAATGTAGACAGTGTCGTTATCAATTGCTCCGGTACCACTTTTAAATGGCACAGGAGTTTCCGGTAATACAGACGCGTTTGCGGCAAATGAAGCCATCATGATAGCAAGCGCCGTTATTGTTTTATTCATTGTGACTGTCTCCTGTCTACTACAGTTTAAATGACACACCAATGCGATAACTGTTTTCCGATAAATTATCTCTGCCGTTGTAAACACCCTGACGGTCAAGGTAGTCATATTCTATGTATGGCGTAATATCCGGCGTCATATGGTATTGTAGAACAAATGCATTTTCCGTCGCCCATTTCTTATGGTTTGCATAGCGATAATCGTTCTGTTTGCTGTATAGCGTCGTTTGCCATGCGAAGGTGAAATCACTATTAATATGGTAAGTGACATATCCATCCCAACGATGAACGTTATCACGAGACATATCACCGGATAAGTCTTGTTGTCGGTAAGCTTTCCAGTCGTAACGATAGCGAATGCCAAAATTAAGATCTTTTGTCGCGTCCCAGGACAGTTTTACGTAGGGTCCGTAGCGTGTGCCGTTGCTGCTAAAATGCGTTAACATTCCCGGGCGCACCGTCCATTGATCATCAAGTTTAATCGCGTAATTAACATCAACCTGAACATCATTGAGTGCGGCATTTTCCTTTTTATTATCATGAATGGTATTCCAGGTATTACTTTCCATACTTGCCCACCATCCATTTTGCCATCCCTCACTGACTTTGAGTCGAGTCTCATAGGCGTGGCTTCCACTACGATATCCACCACGTACGTCCAGTGTCGCAGCTTGAGAAATTAATGGTGACGAAAAGCACAGTAATAATACGCCAGAAAGTATTTTAGCCTTTTTCATAAATTTCACTCATTTGTAGGAAACAGAAAGCAATACAAAGCCCGCATAAACAATTAGCATTTATGTTGTGTAATATTTTTTTGCCAGGCTTATAGTGTCTTTGGCAACCGGTAGCTGTATTTTATATTTTTTGTATAAGGTCTCCTGTGAAAAATCTCTTTTCACATTATTTAAATAAACAGAGAGCCAGATTAAATACCTGAGTATAAAATCTCTTCTGATGTTTAATTGATTTGAATGTTCGTAAGCTATATCACTTACTCAATCCATTTTACCCAGAGTCATAAAATAGAGTGTCTGTTGATCTCATTTTCATATTCCTTTCAGACTGAAGTGCATTTTCATCACCCGATGTGAAAGAACTGAAGTGATGTTTGCCATAGATTGCGAGATGCCCTGTCTCATTGACTATCTTGGTGCACCTTTATACCTGTTATACCAGATCAAAAATCACGCAATCCATACAACAAAACCAGATTTGCAATTCGTGTCACAAAATATGTCGATATTTTTCTAAGAAGAAGATGCCATGTGAAGCCAAACGAACACTTGCGGAGGCCTTCACAAACCAAGGGTTGTTATTTAATTATCTGTTTTATAAGTAATTTATTTAGAGTATAAACAAGGAAAGATTTGCAAGATAACTCAGTGGGCGTGGTGAAAATAAGTGTTTACCCGCCATCAGGCTGAGCATAATTCTCATCATGAAATATGTTTCCTGGTTTGTGGCTTGTAGCTGGTCACTCCTGAAGTCTCTCTGGAGAGGCTTGTTGATGTTGGTGTTTTCAGGATGATGTTTCACTTAGCTTGTTTGCCGAATAGCCCGGCGAACAGCTGTGATTGAGGAAGGTTTAAGTCGCAGTGACCAAAGCCATATTTACCAACGGATGCAGATGAAAAAATCATCTCCTGCTTTCCCCCATATCTCCAGGATAAAAAGGAATGTAACAATCTCATGAACTAAACTGACGAACCAGCCAGGAATAATCGCTAGGGACCTAAGAATTAGCCTGATAATAGCTACTAAGAAATTACTGCGTTCCATGAAATAGCCATTTTGTGGCAAATGGAGTTGTCTAATAATGTCATATGTGAGACGGATAGTTGAACGAATATTAAATTTTGCTGAATTTTTTATGTTGATTTTACTTGTTACAGAACATATCACATGATATATAGATAAGATTAGTTGCATTAATGATGAGGGTTATTATTAGATTCGTATCCGATTGATAAATATATAAAGGTACATAGCATGCAAGAGCATAGCGTTTGTATGGCAACGTTATTATAAGTAACTGTTGCTACTCCATTTAAGTTCACTCAGAAGAACTGGTCCACTTACGTTAGTTATTAAGCAAACGTTCGCTTTTATAAACATAATCAGGATAAAAATGTTGGATTATTGCTAACCCAGCACAGCTAGTGCGCGTCTGTAATTATAAGGGAAAAACGATGAAGAATAAGGCTGATAACAAAAAAAGGAACTTCCTGACCCATAGTGAAATCGAATCACTCCTTAAAGCAGCAAATACCGGGCCTCATGCAGCACGTAATTATTGTCTGACTTTGCTTTGTTTTATTCATGGTTTCCGGGCGAGTGAAATTTGTCGATTGAGGATTTCGGATATTGATCTTAAGGCAAAGTGTATATATATCCATCGATTAAAAAAAGGCTTTTCAACAACGCACCCGCTATTGAACAAAGAAGTTCAGGCTTTAAAAAACTGGTTGAGTATCCGTACTTCGTACCCGCATGCTGAGAGCGAATGGGTATTTTTATCGCGTAAGGGAAATCCGCTTTCTCGGCAACAGTTTTACCATATTATCTCGACTTCCGGTGGTAATGCCGGGTTGTCACTGGAGATTCATCCGCACATGTTACGCCATTCGTGTGGTTTTGCTTTGGCGAATATGGGAATAGATACGCGACTTATCCAGGATTATCTTGGGCATCGCAATATTCGTCATACTGTCTGGTATACCGCCAGCAATGCAGGGCGTTTTTACGGCATCTGGGATAGAGCCAGAGGACGACAGCGTCACGCTGTTTTATAGAGATAGTTGAGATACCAGGGATGGTGTTAAAAACTACATTATTCTTACGATATATCAAAAATGATTAACCATTTATTAATTGATGTTATTGTAAGTGTGATTATTAATTTTCATAATAAACATTAAGTTAACCATATCCATACAAAATACAATGGTTTATGTTCTTAAAAATAAATAAACAAAATCATTCATAAATTTACACATCACTTAAATTCTCCTGTTTCCGCACTTTTTTCTTTATTTTTTAAGCAACTGGAAGTTAATCCACTGCAATCTATTGTTATATTGAATCAAATCAATGAAAATAGATGTTATCACATCAGTGATATTTTATTTTTGTATGATATTTAATGTAATTGACTGATAGCCACATCACTTCGTGTGTGGTTATCTTTTTATCTATTGGGCTAATTTTGACCGATTGAGGTTTCCTATAGGTATTCATTCAAATATATCTCAGTCAGGAGTACTACTATTGTGAGTAAACGTCGTTATCTTACCGGTAAAGAAGTTCAGGCCATGATGCAGGCGGTTTGTTACGGGGCAACGGGAGCCAGAGATTATTGTCTTATTCTGTTGGCATATCGGCATGGGATGCGTATTAGTGAACTGCTTGATCTGCATTATCAGGATCTTGACCTTAATGAAGGTCGAATAAATATTCGCCGACTGAAGAACGGATTTTCTACCGTTCACCCGTTACGTTTTGATGAGCGTGAAGCCGTGGAACGCTGGACCCAGGAACGTGCTAACTGGAAAGGCGCTGACCGGACCGACGCTATATTTATTTCTCGCCGTGGGAGTCGGCTTTCTCGCCAGCAGGCCTATCGCATTATTCGCGATGCCGGTATTGAAGCTGGAACCGTAACGCAGACTCATCCTCATATGTTAAGGCATGCTTGCGGTTATGAACTGGCGGAGCGTGGTGCAGATACTCGTTTAATTCAGGATTATCTCGGGCATCGAAATATTCGCCATACTGTACGTTATACCGCCAGTAATGCTGCTCGTTTTGCCGGATTATGGGAAAGAAATAATCTCATAAACGAAAAATTAAAAAGAGAAGAGGTTTGATTTAACTCATTGATAATAAAGTTAAAAAACAAATAAATACAAGACAATTGGGGCCAAACTGTCCATATCATAAATAAGTTACGTATTTTTTCTCAAGCATAAAAATATTAAAAAACGACAAAAAGCATCTAACTGTTTGATATGTAAATTATTTCTCTTGTAAATTAATTTCACATCACCTCCGCTATATGTAAAGCTAACGTTTCTGTGGCTCGACGCATCTTCCTCATTCTTCTCTCCAAAAACCACCTCATGCAATATAAAAATCTATAAATAAAGATAACAATAGAATATTAAGCCAACAAATAAACTGAAAAAGTTTGTGCGCGATGCTTTCCTCTATGAGTCAAAATGGCCCCAAATGTTTCATCTTTTGGGGGAAAACTGTGCAGTGTTGGCAGTCAAACTCGTTGACAAAACAAAGTGTACAGAACGACTGCCCATGTCGATTTAGAAATAGTTTTTTTAAAGGAAAGCAGCATGAAAATTAAAACTCTGGCAATCGTTGTTCTGTCGGCTCTGTCCCTCAGTTCCGCAGCGGCTCTGGCCGATACTACGACGGTAAATGGTGGGACCGTTCACTTTAAAGGGGAAGTTGTTAACGCCGCTTGCGCAGTTGATGCAGGCTCTGTTGATCAAACCGTTCAGTTGGGACAGGTTCGTACCGCTAGCCTGAAGCAGGCTGGAGCAACCAGCTCTGCCGTTGGTTTTAACATTCAGTTGAATGATTGCGATACCACTGTTGCCACAAAAGCCGCTGTTGCCTTCTTAGGTACGGCAATTGATGCTACGCGTACTGATGTACTGGCTCTGCAGAGTTCTGCTGCAGGTAGTGCAACAAACGTTGGCGTGCAGATCCTGGACAGAACAGGCAATGCTCTGACGCTGGACGGTGCGACATTTAGTGCACAAACAACCCTGAATAACGGTACCAACACCATTCCGTTCCAGGCGCGTTATTATGCAATCGGCGAGGCAACCCCGGGTGCAGCTAATGCGGATGCAACCTTCAAGGTTCAGTATCAATAACCTACCCAGGTTCAAGGACGTCATTACGGGCAGGGATGCCCACCCTTGTGCGATAAAAATAACGATGAAAAGGAAGAGATTATTTCTGTTAGCGTCGTTGCTGCCAATGTTTGCTCTGGCCGGAAATAAATGGAATACCACGCTGCCCGGCGGAAATATGCAATTTCAGGGCGTCATTATTGCGGAAACTTGCCGGATTGAAGCCGGTGATAAACAAATGACGGTCAATATGGGGCAAATCAGCAGTAACCGGTTTCATGCGGCAGGGGAAGATAGCGCACCGGTGCCTTTTGTTATTCATTTACGGGAATGTAGCACGGTGGTGAGTGAACGTGTGGGGGTGGCGTTTCACGGTGTCGCGGATGGTAAAAATCCGGATGTGCTTTCCGTGGGAGAGGGGCCAGGGATAGCCACCAATATTGGCGTAGCGTTGTTTGATGATGAAGGAAACCTCGTACCGATTAATCGTCCTCCAGCAAACTGGAAACGGCTTTACTCAGGCTCTACTTCGCTACATTTCATCGCCAAATATCGTGCTACCGGGCGTCGGGTTACTGGCGGCATCGCCAATGCCCAGGCCTGGTTCTCTTTAACCTATCAGTAATTGTTCAGCAGATAATGTGATAACAGGAACAGGACAGTGAGTAATAAAAACGTCAATGTAAGGAAATCGCAGGAAATAACATTCTGCTTGCTGGCAGGTATCCTGATGTTTATGGCAATGATGGTTGCCGGACGCGCTGAAGCGGGAGTGGCCTTAGGTGCGACTCGCGTAATTTATCCGGCAGGGCAAAAACAAGTGCAACTTGCCGTGACAAATAATGATGAAAATAGTACCTATTTAATTCAATCATGGGTGGAAAATGCCGATGGTGTAAAGGATGGTCGTTTTATCGTGACGCCTCCTCTGTTTGCGATGAAGGGAAAAAAAGAGAATACCTTGCGTATTCTTGATGCAACAAATAACCAATTGCCACAGGATCGGGAAAGTTTATTCTGGATGAATGTTAAAGCGATTCCGTCAATGGATAAATCAAAATTGACTGAGAATACGCTACAGCTCGCAATTATCAGCCGCATTAAACTGTACTATCGCCCGGCTAAATTAGCGTTGCCACCCGATCAGGCCGCAGAAAAATTAAGATTTCGTCGTAGCGCGAATTCTCTGACGCTGATTAACCCGACACCCTATTACCTGACGGTAACAGAGTTGAATGCCGGAACCCGGGTTCTTGAAAATGCCTTGGTGCCTCCAATGGGCGAAAGCACGGTTAAATTGCCTTCTGATGCGGGAAGCAATATTACTTACCGAACAATAAATGATTATGGTGCACTTACCCCCAAAATGACGGGCGTAATGGAATAACGCAGGGGGAATTTTTCGCCTGAATAAAAAGAATTGACTGCCGGGTGACTTTAAACCGGAGGAATAATGTCATATCTGAATTTAAGACTTTACCAGCGAAACACACAATGCTTGCATATTCGTAAGCATCGTTTGGCTGGTTTTTTTGTCCGGCTCTTTGTTGCCTGTGCTTTTGCCGCACAGGCACCTTTGTCATCTGCCGAACTCTATTTTAACCCGCGTTTTTTAGCGGATGATCCCCAGGCTGTGGCCGATTTATCGCGTTTTGAAAATGGGCAAGAATTACCGCCAGGGACGTATCGCGTCGATATCTATTTGAATAATGGTTATATGGCAACGCGTGATGTCACATTTAATACGGGCGACAGTGAACAAGGGATTGTTCCCTGCCTGACACGCGCGCAACTCGCCAGTATGGGGCTGAATACGGCTTCTGTCGCCGGTATGAATCTGCTGGCGGATGATGCCTGTGTGCCATTAACCACAATGGTCCAGGACGCTACTGCGCATCTGGATGTTGGTCAGCAGCGACTGAACCTGACGATCCCTCAGGCATTTATGAGTAATCGCGCGCGTGGTTATATTCCTCCTGAGTTATGGGATCCCGGTATTAATGCCGGATTGCTCAATTATAATTTCAGCGGAAATAGTGTACAGAATCGGATTGGGGGTAACAGCCATTATGCATATTTAAACCTACAGAGTGGGTTAAATATTGGTGCGTGGCGTTTACGCGACAATACCACCTGGAGTTATAACAGTAGCGACAGATCATCAGGTAGCAAAAATAAATGGCAGCATATCAATACCTGGCTTGAGCGAGACATAATACCGTTACGTTCCCGGCTGACGCTGGGTGATGGTTATACTCAGGGCGATATTTTCGATGGTATTAACTTTCGCGGCGCACAATTGGCCTCAGATGACAATATGTTACCCGATAGCCAAAGAGGATTTGCCCCGGTGATCCACGGTATTGCTCGTGGTACTGCACAGGTCACTATTAAACAAAATGGGTATGACATTTATAATAGTACGGTGCCACCGGGGCCTTTTACCATCAACGATATCTATGCCGCAGGTAATAGTGGTGACTTGCAGGTAACGATCAAAGAGGCTGACGGCAGCACGCAGATTTTTACCGTACCCTATTCGTCAGTCCCGCTTTTGCAACGTGAAGGGCATACTCGTTATTCCATTACGGCAGGAGAATACCGTAGTGGAAATGCGCAGCAGGAAAAACCCCGCTTTTTCCAGAGTACATTACTCCACGGCCTTCCGGCTGGCTGGACAATATATGGTGGAACGCAACTGGCGGATCGTTATCGTGCTTTTAATTTCGGTATCGGGAAAAACATGGGGGCACTGGGCGCTCTGTCTGTGGATATGACGCAGGCTAATTCCACACTTCCCGATGACAGTCAGCATGACGGACAATCGGTGCGTTTTCTCTATAACAAATCGCTCAATGAATCAGGCACGAATATTCAGTTAGTGGGTTACCGTTATTCGACCAGCGGATATTTTAATTTCGCTGATACAACATACAGTCGAATGAATGGCTACAACATCGAAACACAGGATGGAGTTATTCAGGTTAAGCCGAAATTCACCGACTATTACAACCTCGCTTATAACAAACGCGGGAAATTACAGCTCACCGTTACTCAGCAACTCGGGCGCACATCAACACTGTATTTGAGTGGTAGCCATCAAACTTATTGGGGAACGAGTAATGTCGATGAGCAATTCCAGGCTGGATTAAATACTGCGTTCGAAGATATCAACTGGACGCTCAGCTATAGCCTGACGAAAAACGCCTGGCAAAAAGGACGTGATCAGATGTTAGCGCTTAACGTCAATATTCCTTTCAGCCACTGGCTGCGTTCTGACAGTAAATCTCAGTGGCGACATGCCAGTGCCAGCTACAGCATGTCACACGATCTCAACGGTCGGATGACCAATCTGGCTGGTGTATACGGTACGTTGCTGGAAGACAACAACCTCAGCTATAGCGTGCAAACCGGCTATGCCGGGGGAGGCGATGGTAATAGCGGAAGCACAGGCTACGCCACGCTGAATTATCGCGGTGGTTACGGCAATGCCAATATCGGTTACAGCCATAGCGATGATATTAAGCAGCTCTATTACGGAGTCAGCGGTGGGGTATTGGCTCATGCCAATGGCGTAACGCTGGGGCAGCCGTTAAACGATACGGTGGTGCTTGTTAAAGCGCCTGGCGCAAAAGATGCAAAAGTCGAAAACCAGACGGGGGTGCGTACCGACTGGCGCGGTTATGCCGTGCTGCCTTATGCCACTGAATATAGGGAAAACAGAGTGGCGCTGGATACCAATACCCTGGCTGATAACGTCGATTTAGATAACGCGGTCGCTAACGTTGTTCCCACTCGTGGGGCGATCGTGCGAGCAGAGTTTAAAGCGCGCGTTGGGATAAAACTGCTCATGACGCTAACCCACAATAATAAGCCGCTGCCGTTTGGGGCGATGGTGACATCAGAGAGTAGCCAGAGTAGCGGCATTGTTGCGGATAATGGTCAGGTTTACCTCAGCGGAATGCCTTTAGCGGGAAAAGTTCAGGTGAAATGGGGAGAAGAGGAAAATGCTCACTGTGTCGCCAATTATCAACTGCCACCAGAGAGTCAGCAGCAGTTATTAACCCAGCTATCAGCTGAATGTCGTTAAGGGGGCGTGATGAGAAACAAACCTTTTTATCTTCTGTGCGCTTTTTTGTGGCTGGCGGTGAGTCACGCTTTGGCTGCGGATAGCACGATTACTATCCGCGGCTATGTCAGAGATAACGGCTGTAGTGTGGCCGCTGAATCAACCAATTTTACTGTTGATCTGATGGAAAACGCGGCGAAGCAATTTAACAACATTGGCGCGACGACTCCTGTTGTTCCATTTCGTATTTTGCTGTCACCCTGTGGTAATGCCGTTTCTGCCGTAAAAGTTGGGTTTACCGGCGTTGCAGATAGCCACAATGCCAATCTGCTTGCACTTGAAAATACGGTGTCAGCGGCTTCGGGACTGGGAATACAGCTTCTGAATGAGCAGCAAAATCAAATACCCCTTAATGCTCCATCGTCCGCGATTTCGTGGACGACCCTGACGCCGGGTAAACCAAATACGTTGAATTTTTACGCCCGGCTAATGGCGACACAGGTGCCTGTCACTGCGGGGCATATCAATGCCACGGCTACCTTCACTCTTGAATATCAGTAACTGGAGATGCTCATGAAATGGCGCAAACGTGGGTATTTATTGGCGGCAATATTGGCGCTCGCAAGTGCGACGATACAGGCAGCCGATGTCACCATCACGGTGAACGGTAAGGTCGTCGCCAAACCGTGTACGGTTTCCACCACCAATGCCACGGTTGATCTCGGCGATCTTTATTCTTTCAGTCTGATGTCTGCCGGGGCGGCATCGGCCTGGCATGATGTTGCGCTTGAGTTGACTAATTGTCCGGTGGGAACGTCGAGGGTCACCGCCAGCTTCAGCGGGGCAGCCGACAGTACCGGATATTATAAAAACCAGGGGACCGCGCAAAACATCCAGTTAGAGCTACAGGATGACAGTGGCAACACATTGAATACTGGCGCAACCAAAACAGTTCAGGTGGATGATTCCTCACAATCAGCGCACTTCCCGTTACAGGTCAGAGCATTGACGGTAAATGGCGGAGCCACTCAGGGAACCATTCAGGCAGTGATTAGCATCACCTATACCTACAGCTGAACCCGAAGAGATGATTGTAATGAAACGAGTTATTACCCTGTTTGCTGTACTGCTGATGGGCTGGTCGGTAAATGCCTGGTCATTCGCCTGTAAAACCGCCAATGGTACCGCTATCCCTATTGGCGGTGGCAGCGCCAATGTTTATGTAAACCTTGCGCCCGCCGTGAATGTGGGGCAAAACCTGGTCGTGGATCTTTCGACGCAAATCTTTTGCCATAACGATTATCCGGAAACCATTACAGACTATGTCACACTGCAACGAGGCTCGGCTTATGGCAGCGTGTTATCTAATTTTTCCGGGACCGTAAAATATAGTGGCAGTAGCTATCCATTTCCTACCACCAGCGAAACGCCGCGCGTTGTTTATAATTCGAGAACGGATAAGCCGTGGCCGGTGGCGCTTTATTTGACGCCTGTGAGCAGTGCGGGCGGGGTGGCGATTAAAGCTGGCTCATTAATTGCCGTGCTTATTTTGCGACAGACCAACAACTATAACAGCGATGATTTTCAGTTTGTGTGGAATATTTACGCCAATAATGATGTGGTGGTGCCTACTGGCGGCTGCGATGTTTCTGCTCGTGATGTCACCGTTACTCTGCCGGACTACCCTGGTTCAGTGCCAATTCCTCTTACCGTTTATTGTGCGAAAAGCCAAAATCTGGGGTATTACCTCTCCGGCACAACCGTAGATGCGGGCAACTCGATTTTCACCAATACCGCGTCGTTTTCACCAGCGCAGGGCGTCGGCGTACAGTTGACGCGCAACGGTACGATTATTCCAGCGAATAACACGGTATCGTTAGGAGCAGTAGGGACTTCGGCGGTAAGTCTGGGATTAACGGCAAATTACGCACGTACCGGAGGGCAGGTGACTGCAGGGAATGTGCAATCGATTATTGGCGTGACTTTTGTTTATCAATAAAGAAATCACAGGGCATTGCTAATGCAGTTACGCAATATTACCTGAAGCTAAAAACCTGCACGTTAGCCCTTTGTAGGCCAGATAAGACGCGTCAGCGTCGCATCTGGCATAAACAAAGCGCACTTTGCTGGTCTGTTCCCCTCACCCTAACCCTCTCCCCGGAGGGGCGAGGGGACTGTCCGGGCACATTTTTAGACTTTGTCATCAGTCAGAGCCTGCCATTGGCAGGCTCTGGTGTTCTTTTACGCTACCTTGCTAATAATCAGCCCAACCACGGAGTTGACCAGCTCCAGCAGACCCCAGGTTTTCAACGTGTCTTTTACTGACAGGTCAAAATTATCTAAGAGGCATTGCTAATGCAGCGAATGTGTCTGAACCTGCGGTCTTTGTCAGTACCAGCATCAGGCCAATGCCGAATACCACCCAGAGAATGTTAAGCACATGCATAACGTTTTACCTTACCTGGTTGAACCGTTGTTATTTTGGGCGACATGTTATGTAAATTGGTCAACCATTGTTGCGATGAATGTCACATCCTCTGATCAATAACCATCGATTACCCTTTGCTGCAATTTGCAGCAACAACCATGAGAGTGAAATTCTTGTGATTTGGTTAACCAATTTCAGAATTCGGGTTGACATGTCTTACCAAAAGGTAGAACTTATACGCCATCTCATCCGATGCAACGCCACGGCTGCGGTCTGGTTGTTCATCCGGATACCTAAACAACTCCAGGGTTCCGCGTCTCTTTGCTGTGGAACCCACTATGTGAAAGAGGAAAAATCATGGAACAGACCTGGCGCTGGTACGGCCCAAACGATCCGGTTTCTTTAGCTGATGTCCGTCAGGCGGGCGCAACTGGCGTGGTTACCGCGCTGCACCATATCCCGAACGGCGAAGTATGGTCCGTAGAAGAGATCCTCAAACGCAAGGCGATCGTTGAAGACGCAGGCCTGGTGTGGTCTGTCGTAGAAAGCGTACCAATTCACGAAGATATCAAAACCCACACTGGCAACTATGAGCAGTGGATCGCTAACTATCAGCAGACTCTGCGCAACCTGGCGCAGTGCGGCATTCGCACCGTGTGCTACAACTTCATGCCGGTGCTCGACTGGACCCGTACTGACCTCGAATACGTGCTGCCAGACGGCTCCAAAGCTCTGCGCTTCGACCAGATCGAATTCGCTGCATTCGAAATGCATATCCTGAAACGTCCAGGCGCGGAAGCGGATTACACCGAAGAAGAAATTGCTCAGGCTGCTGTTCGCTTCGCCACTATGAGCGACGAAGACAAAGCGCGTCTGACGCGTAACATCATTGCCGGTCTGCCGGGCGCGGAAGAAGGGTATACCCTCGACCAGTTCCGTAAGCACCTGGAGCTGTACAAAGATATCGATAAAGCGAAGCTGCGCGAAAACTTTGCCGTCTTCCTGAAAGCGATTATTCCAGTTGCTGAAGAAGTTGGCGTGCGTATGGCGGTTCACCCGGACGATCCGCCGCGCCCGATCCTTGGCCTGCCGCGCATTGTTTCCACCATTGAAGATATGCAGTGGATGGTTGATACCGTAAACAGCATGGCGAACGGTTTCACCATGTGCACCGGTTCCTACGGCGTGCGTGCTGACAACGATCTGGTTGATATGATCAAGCAGTTCGGTCCGCGTATTTACTTCACCCATCTGCGCTCCACCATGCGTGAAGATAACCCGAAAACCTTCCACGAAGCGGCGCACCTGAACGGTGACGTTGATATGTACGAAGTGGTGAAAGCGATTGTTGAAGAAGAACACCGTCGTAAAGCGGAAGGCAAAGAAGACCTGATCCCGATGCGTCCGGACCACGGTCATCAGATGCTGGACGACCTGAAGAAGAAAACCAACCCAGGTTACTCCGCAATTGGTCGTCTGAAAGGCCTGGCCGAAGTTCGCGGTGTCGAACTGGCGATCCAGCGCGCTTTCTTTAGCCGTTAATACCCACCGGCATGGCTGCGCGCCGTGCCGGTTCCTTCTTCCTTGCCGTCACTCTCTGAAGACGGATTCTGGAGTTTACGATGACTACTATTGTTGACAGCAATCTGCCGGTTGCCCGCCCGTCATGGGAGCATTCTCGTCTGGAATCACGCATTGTGCATCTCGGTTGCGGGGCGTTTCACCGCGCGCACCAGGCGCTGTATACCCATCACCTGCTGGAAAGCACCGACAGCGACTGGGGTATCTGCGAAGTTAACCTGATGCCAGGCAACGACCGCGTGCTGATCGAAAACCTGAAAAAACAGCAACTGCTGTACACCGTGGCGGAAAAAGGCGCGGAAAGCACCGAGCTGAAAATTATCGGTTCGATGAAAGAAGCGCTGCATCCGGAAATCGACGGCTGCGAAGGTATTCTCAATGCGATGGCGCGTCCGCAGACGGCGATTGTCTCTCTGACAGTCACGGAAAAAGGCTACTGCGCTGATGCGGCAAGCGGTCAGCTGGATCTCAATAACCCACTGATCAAGCACGATCTGGAAAACCCGACTGCGCCGAAGTCCGCGATTGGTTACATCGTCGAAGCCCTGCGGCTGCGTCGTGAAAAAGGGTTGAAAGCGTTTACGGTGATGTCCTGCGATAACGTGCGTGAAAACGGCCATGTGGCGAAGGTCGCGGTACTGGGACTGGCTCAGGCGCGTGACCCGCAGCTGGCGGCATGGATTGAAGAGAACGTCACCTTCCCGTGCACCATGGTTGACCGCATCGTTCCGGCGGCGACGCCAGAAACCTTACAGGAAATTGCTGACCAGCTGGGCGTTTACGACCCGTGCGCCATTGCCTGCGAACCGTTCCGTCAGTGGGTGATTGAAGATAATTTCGTTAATGGTCGCCCGGACTGGGATAAAGTGGGCGCACAGTTCGTTGCAGACGTTGTGCCGTTCGAAATGATGAAGCTGCGTATGCTGAACGGTAGCCACTCTTTCCTGGCGTACCTCGGTTACCTCGGCGGCTATGAAACTATTGCCGACACCATGACTAACCCGGATTATCGCAAAGCGGCCTTTGCCCTGATGATGCAGGAACAAGCGCCAACGCTGTCGATGCCGGAAGGTACGGACCTGAACGCCTATGCGACGCTGCTGATCGAGCGTTTCAGCAACCCGTCTCTGCGTCACCGTACCTGGCAGATTGCGATGGACGGCAGCCAGAAGTTACCGCAGCGTCTGCTGGACCCGGTGCGTCTGCACCTGCAAAACGGCGGCAGCTGGCGTCACCTGGCGCTGGGCGTGGCTGGCTGGATGCGTTACACCCAGGGCGTGGATGAGCAGGGTAATGCCATTGACGTGGTCGACCCGATGCTGGCCGAGTTCCAGAAGATTAACGCGCAGTATCAGGGCGCAGACCGCGTGAAAGCGCTGCTAGGCCTGAGCGGTATTTTTGCCGATGATCTGCCGCAGAATGCCGACTTTGTTGGCGCGGTGACGGCGGCATATCAGCAGCTGTGCGAACGCGGTGCGCGCGAGTGTGTGGCTGCGCTGTAACTAACTGATTACCCTACAGACTTACTGGTCAATCAAACTGATATTTGGTTGACCAGTTTTCGTTTTTTTGCCCACCTGTACGTGCCAACTTCCAGTGCTAATGGTATAGTTTGAGATTAACAGGGGCCGTAAAATTGCCCGTTGTAGGCCGGATAAGGCGTTCACGCCGCATCCGGCGAAAATTTGATTAACCGCACCTAACGGACACAACACCATGAAATCTGCCACCTCTGCGCAAAGACCTTACCAGGAAGTCGGGGCGATGATCCGCGATCTGATCATAAAGACGCCGTACAACCCTGGCGAACGGCTGCCGCCGGAGCGTGAAATTGCAGAAATGCTTGATGTCACGCGGACGGTGGTACGTGAAGCGCTGATCATGCTGGAGATCAAAGGGCTGGTGGAAGTACGCCGGGGTGCCGGTATCTATGTTCTTGATAACTCAGGCAGCCACAACACAGACAGTCCGGATGCCAACGTCTGCAATGATGCGGGTCCTTTTGAGCTGTTACAGGCGCGTCAGTTACTGGAAAGTAACATCGCCGAGTTTGCCGCCCTGCAGGCTACCCGCGAAGATATCGTCAAAATGCGTCAGGCATTGCAACTGGAAGAGCGTGAACTGGCTTCCAGCGCGCCGGGTAGCAGCGAAAGCGGTGATATGCAGTTCCATCTCGCCATTGCCGAAGCAACGCATAACAGCATGCTGGTGGAGCTGTTCCGTCAGTCCTGGCAGTGGCGGGAAAACAATCCAATGTGGATCCAGTTGCACAGCCATCTGGATGACAGCCTGTATCGCAAAGAGTGGTTGGGCGATCACAAACAGATCCTCGCCGCGTTAATCAAAAAAGATGCCCGAGCGGCGAAGCTGGCAATGTGGCAGCATCTGGAAAACGTTAAGCAACGTCTGCTGGAATTCTCGAACGTTGACGATATTTATTTTGATGGCTATCTGTTTGATTCATGGCCGCTGGATAAAGTCGACGCCTGACTTATTATAATAAGCGCAAGGGTAAACGTTCCTTGCGCTTTCTTAAATTAAGAAGTCGCAATGAGTATTACTTTGTAAATTGCAGGGTATTGTTTAGCTATCTGTATAACCTGAATGTTAGTACTCATTCTTCCTGGTAGTTATTTACCAATATAATTCCATTCACCATTTTTTAATTCAAACAGTTCTGGAAGAGATGACGGTTGCAGAGTCATACGTTTGAGTGGTGCATTTTCATCACCCGGGATAACTTTATATCCCATTTTTGCATGGATCTCCGCGGTACCGGGATAGGCTTCTATACCAATTATTGGGTCATTACCCAACTCAATATTAGCATTAAGTAATGCGGCAAGGGCGAATCCGGAAGAATTTGCTACCCCTGTTACCGTCATTATCTGATCAATATAGATATCAATCCTTGGCTGCTCATTGGTCCATCTTTTTGCCTGAGAAGCTGGAAGGGTTGAAATATATCCTATCGTGGTTCCGGCATAACCAGGAACATTGCAACCAGGGCCTAATGTTATTTCATGAACTGTATAGTCCTCAACAGGATCGAAAGGGCTCTTCATAAATAAATTTAGCCGTAAACCTTCTGCTAACTCTGTGGTAGCATGCGCCTTTTTACATATGCCACCATATATTTCGTCTAAAGCTGAGGTGATTTTCAAGTTCCGATAGAGCATACGTCCTGTTGTTGTAATACCATCGGATTCTCTGCATGCTCCTGTCACATAATTAAATGGCCAGGGCTCTTTACTAATATCAAGTTTTCTAATTTCGACAACGCTTTTTCCATCGTAATTATGGTTATTGCCACGAGTAAGAGGCGGAAGATAGATGTTTTCCGAATCCATGCGTGCATATTTTAATTTACGTGTAAACTCACTGTCGACTATTGGGTGATGAAGGAAGTGAGCATCTGTAATAATTTGACTCTGAAGGGCATTGCTTAATGGCATAGACATAATAGTTACCTTTTATGAGTATTTCACTGATGTTTAGAAAAATAGATAAATTTTTCTGTAGTAAAAAGAGAAGTAAACAAATGACATGCATGTTTCTGTTGTAGTGATATCAACTCTACACGGTGATATTAAAGGGTAGGAAACACTCTAAAGTATCAAAAAACGCTCATTTAAAATTATTTGCATGCAATTTAAAAGCATATCTTATTACTAATTGGAATTTGATGTTGCTATATTGAGGTCTATATTAATAATGCCTGTGAATGGTATTTTTGATGTATTTGATATGTTATCAATTTATATTATTTACAAACTAATTGTTTCAAATAATACACGGCTGATTATGCGGAAATAAATAATTTCCCACCGGAATTAAGTAGCAGCGGTGACAAGTATTTTCATCTACGTAACTATTCGGAATATTCAGAATATACTAGCGGTTTTTTTTTGAGTTTGATGATTTTTATCAAATCATGACTTTTTTCCTGAAAAGTCAGTAGATATTCATAGGCAAGTAAGGTTTTATACTTTGCTGACAGGATTCAGGCCTGTCTCAGACTGACATGGATGTAATGAACAAAAGGGAATGGCTATGGAAAATGAGCATCAATACAGTGGTGCCCGGTGTTCAGGGCAAGCCGCATATGTTGCTAAACGTCAGGAGTGCGCAAAATGATGCGCCAATCACTTCAGGCTGTTTTACCTAAAATTTCAGGCAATAAAACGTCATTGCTGCGTAAATCGGTATGCAGCGATCTCCTCACTCTTTTTAATTCTCCTCATTCGGCATTACCGTCATTACTTGTTTCAGGCATGCCCGAGTGGCAAGTGCATAACCCGAGCGACAAACATCTCCAGAGCTGGTATTGCCGTCAGCTGCGTTCTGCACTGTTATTTCATGAGCCACGGATTGCGGCGTTGCAGGTTAATCTGAAAGAAGCGTACTGCCACACTCTGGCGATCAGCCTTGAGATAATGCTGTACCACGACGATGAACCGCTAACGTTTGATCTGGTCTGGGATAATGGCGGTTGGCGCAGTGCGACGCTGGAGAATGTCAGCTAAGCACAATCTCCAGCTCGCGCAGTTCACGCCAGAAGCGTTCGGCAACGGGATTCATGCGGGTATTCATCCGGTATGCATAGGCCTGAATCGGGATCACCAGTTCGTCCCGATTCAGTACAACGAGCTTCCCGCTGCGAATTTCTTGTTGGATGGCGTACTCCGGCAGCCAGGCAATCCCACAGCCGTCGAGGGCAACCTGCTTTAAAAGCTCGCTCATCGAAGAGACAAAAAAGGTGCTGAAACTTAACTCACTGTGGCGCGTCAGGGTGCGATTAATCAATCGCCCCATGTAGGAGTTGCGGCTGTAATTCAGTAACGGAAAGTGTGGCTGCGCGAGGTTAAAAAGTGCTTCTCCGTGTTCGTCACTGGCGCAGACAGGGAACAATTGAGATTCAAATAAGCGAATGTGGTCAAACGGCGCTTCCAGCAAATCTTCGTCGTGAAAGGAAAAAATACAGTCACTTTGCCCTTCACGCAGTTTATCGACCGCTTCATCGACATCAATGGCTTCAATTGCCCAGGTAAAGAGCGGCGGCATCTGGCTGATAATGGACGGTAACAGACCGAGGGAAAGAGAGTGTGCAGCGGCTATCTTGATTTTACGTTGCGCGTAATCGCTGCCGCCACGCAGCTCTGCCAGATTGCTCTCTAACTGTTGCAACAGATGGCGGATCTGCGAATGGAAGATTTTCCCTTGTTCTGAGAGTTGCAGCGGCGTTACCTGGCGGTTAAACAATTCAACACCAATCGCCTGTTCCAGCGCACGGATGCGGCGGCTGAATGCCGGTTGCGAGACGTTGCGACTGACTGCCGCCTGGGAAAAATTGCGGCATTTTTCCAGGGTCAGAAAATCATAAAGCCATTTGGTTTCAATATTATGCAAAATCGCACCACAGTCATCCATTACGTTTTACTCTGTCAGCCGCCCTTGCGGGCATTCTACGTCCATTCGGGCGGCTGACAACCGTTTAAGCCGTTTCAAACGTTCCTTTCACGCAGGCTTTGCCGTCTTTGACCATCAGTTTGCCGCGAGCGTATACCTGCTCAATGCGCAGTTCTGGCGTCATGACCAGCAAGTCAGCATCATTGCCTGGCAGAATTTCGCCTTTCCCGGTCAGGTTAAGGAAACCGGCTACGCTACTGGTGAGCGGGCGCAGGGCATCGCTGATACTGAAATCATAGTCTTTGACCAGCACCTGCACGGTTTCCAGCAACGTTTCAAAACCTGCAACACCGATATGGGTTAAATTCCCTTCGTCATCGAAGAACGGCTGGCTACCGTTGCCGTCGGAGCTGAGGGTGACGCGTGCCAGCGGAATACCCGCCTGAACGGCGCGGGCAATACCTTCGGCAGGGGCGACCGGTTCGTCAATGCTGCTGGTGATATCGATGGTGCCGCCTTTGCGCGCGAACTCCAGCGCCTGCTCAAACAACGGTACGTTGCGGTTAACGTGGGTCGGCAGCAGCTTGCTGATCGGCACATCGCAGTTTTCCAGCAGGTCATAAATAGGCTGTAACGCCTTTTTACTGTCGCCCATGTGGAACACGGTGACGCCAGGTTTACCGCCGAGCAAACCGCCAACGCGGGATTCTGCCGCCATATTGGCCAGGTGATAAACGTCCGGTGCGGCAGAACGGTGATCAGAGATGGCGCATTTCACGCCAATCACACGATCGATAATCGCCACGTCTTTTTCCACGGAACCCGTAATGGTGCGGGAAGGGACATGATAAGCGCCGGTCAGCATCCAGGCGCTGATGCCTTCTTCATTGAGCGCACGGGTCTTGGCGAGCAGGGATTCCGGGTGGCGAGAGATAGAGTCGGTGCCCAGCAGACCAACCACTGACGTGACGCCCGCTTCCGTCAGGCGACTTAGCGCCACTTCCGGCGTGCGCGTCGTGGGACCTGCTTCGCCGCCACCGCCAATCAAATGGACGTGTTGATCAATAAAACCTGGGCAGAGGATCTGCCCACTGAGATCGACAACCGTGCAGTTCGGTACAATGTCAGAAGGGATATTGCTGGCAACGGCGATAATTTTGCCGTTAGCGACGAGGACATCGCAAATTCCCCGATCTTCCGGCGCATACAAATGCGCTCCCTGCAGCAGGGTAAAACCGGCTGCGGTATAATCAATCATGGTAACTCCTTGTTAAACAATAAGCTGCATAACCCAGATCGACAGCAATGCGTTAATCACGCAGACCGTAATGATATGCGGGTAATATTTGGCATTCACTTCGGCTGTCCCCAGGCAGCGACCGACATTTTGCACCGGGTTGCCCATTAAATACATCGCGGGCAGTAAAACGGTGACATCGTGACCGGTTAATGCGCCGGCGGTCGCCAGACTGGCGGCAACACCGACTGCGCCGCCCATACTCATTAATGCGGCTAAAAGGACGGTTGCCGCTTCACCGGGTAATCCCCACAGCGCCATTACGGGTTCACAGATATGCCCCACCCAGTCGAGCAGGCCGGTAATTTTCAGCGCCTGAATGATGACAAACGCCATCACCACGTTTGGCAGCAGGTTGGTCGTGGCGATAGTAAAGCCACGGCGCGCACCATCGATAAACATATCCATGACATTTTTGCGGACCTGAGTTGTCATGCTTGCGCTCCTTGCGTTGGGTTGCGACGTTCTTCGAAGTTAAGCCAGACGCGCAAAATGTTGGCTCCGACAAATTTAAACACCAGGATGACGGCTAAAGGTACGATTACGGACGTGCCCAGAAAGGCAAACACCGCGACGCCGGAAGAGAAGTAGTTGGTGATGATGGCGCTACCGCTGGTTTGATATGCGGCGAAAATCACTTTATCGCGTTCGGTAATTTCACCTTCCTGCGCCAGCTCTTTGGTCATACCGGCGGCGGCATCCGTGTTTTGCAGGTTAGCGATCAGCGCCAGCGAGCAGATCCCTGGAATGCCCAACAACGGTTTTAGCACAGGTGTCATTAACTGCTGCGCGGCGCGTAATCCACCAAGACCATCGGTAATTGAAATAATCCCCAGAGAGAGAATGACTGACGGTGCCAGCTCCAGCGCAAAGAGAAAGCCATCTTTAGCCCCCGCGCCACCCGCCCCGCGAAATGAGGTGGTGGCTCCATTCGCACCAGGCAGTTGCCCAAACGATCCGTTCAGAACGGAAAAATCAAAAACGCGCCACCAACTGTCTGTCCCGGAAAAAACACCGGAAAAAAAGATTATGGTGAGAAAAAAAGCCAGATACCCTTTAATGCCCACTTTTTCTGTCGCCAGCTCCCCGGCTACAGCATCCCCTTGTTGTGTCATAACAATCCCCATTGTTTTTTTGTGTTTGTGTGTTGCTTGAGCCAGGAAAATTCCTGGAGCGGAAAAACCTTATCAGCCATGTGGGTATGGGGAAAATGCAAGTATGTTTCTGGCTATGCGTTTTTTGCATAGCGGAAAAATTACGCTGTGTGGAAAAGGCTCTGCGCAGGATTGAGTTGCAGAAAATTCATAAACCCAGTGACAATGACATCAGTAAATAAAAACAGAAAATCCAGGGACGAAAACGAGATGGCAAAGTACAACGAAAAAGAGCTGGCGGATACGAGCAAGTTTTTAAGTTTTGTCCTCCGACACAAACCGGAGGCGATTGGTATCGTACTTGACCGTGAAGGATGGGCGGATATCGATAAGCTTATACTCTGTGCCCAAAAAGCGGGCAAGCGGTTAACCCGTGCATTGCTGGATACCGTGGTCGCTACCAGTGATAAAAAACGTTTTAGTTATTCCAGTGATGGTAGGTGCATCCGCGCGGTTCAGGGGCATTCGACTTCGCAGGTCGCTATTTCCTTTGTCGAAAAAACACCGCCACAGTTTCTCTACCACGGTACGGCAAGCCGTTTCCTTGATGAGATAAAAAAACAGGGGCTGATTGCAGGGGATCGTCATTACGTGCATCTCTCTGCTGATGAAGCAACGGCACGCAAAGTGGGAGCAAGACACGGATCGCCGGTTATCTTAACCGTCAAAGCACAGGAAATGGCGAAACGAGGTATCCCTTTCTGGCAAGCGGAAAACGGAGTCTGGCTGACATCAACGGTTGCGGTCGAATTTCTTGAGTGGTAAGGGAAACACTCCTCATGAAGTGACCACTTGCAGCTTAAATAATTGTACTGTGCTGATAAGCGCAGCAATAAACAACGCCGCCGCGCCGCAGAGAGTGGCGCCGGCAAGCGCCGATGTTCCATTGCCGAGCATACTGGTCAGCGCCGGGCCGAGGATTTGTCCAATGCCGTAAATGAGCGTCACAAAGCCTAAAAGATTGAGATTTCCCGGAACGCTCAGTTGGCGGGCGATAGTCATCACCAGAGATGTCGTGCCCATAAAGGTACCGCCAAAACCGATACTACTAATGATAAGCAAGAGAGGAGAGTCGCTGGCGAGAGTAAGCAGCACACTGATAGCCTGCACCAGCAAATTCGCCGTCAGGCAAGGCAAAGCCCCCCAACGTTTTGCTGCCCATAGCCAGCCAAAGCAGCCTGGCACAATTGATAAGCCGACTAACGTCCAGAGATGGGCGGTTAACAATGGTGAGCCTGCATCTTTCGCCATGAGCGGCAGGTAAGTCGCGACGATGATATAACCAAATCCCGCCAGGCCGTACAGAATAGCCAGTAACCACCAGCTCATTATCTGTTGCTCCGTTTTTGCCAATGGCATTGGTGCGATGGCGTGTTTTTTCGAGGGCATTAAAAGCGTAAGTGCAATCAGCATCATGCCAGAAAGCGCCCCGGCGCCTTGCCATAACGTTTGCGAGGATAAGGCAAAATGCAGGCCTGCCAGAACATATTCGTTGCCCAGTGCAATGCCAATGCCAACGCCAGAAAACAAAGCTGCCAGCACAAAAGGATGGCGCGTGTGCTGCATAATCAGCGTCGAACCAAAAATCAGCATACCGGCGCTGGCGACACCCGCCAGGAAGCGAATCAATAACACCAGAATAAATGGCGGCAACCATGCCATTGCGAGGATCAACAACCCGCTCGCCAGGGCAGAAACCAACAGAAATGGGCGCAGGCGCGACGGCTGGTGAAATGCGCCAAACGAAAATAGCAGACTGCCAGCCAGATACCCCGCATAGTTGCCGCTGGCAATCCACGAGAGCTGGCTAAATGAAAACGCCCCTTCCGCCATCATGACGGGCAACATAGGCGTATAAAGGAAGCGACCTAATCCCATACCTAAGGTCAGAACCAGCATCCCGAAAAGCGCGGTGCTGAAAGAAAAGCGTTCTACGGGATGCGAGGACGAAGGCATGTTTAACCTTGTATGTCATTTTTGTTGTTAACAAGTTAATAACAAAAAGGTGAAATATGCCAGCCTGTTAATGCGATGATTTAGGGGTAAAGCGATAAAAACGATTTGGTTCGCTAACGATATAAATATTACCAGAGGCATCCATCGCAATCCCTTCGGCCTGTTTGATGTTATGCGACAAACCTCGACTACCTTTGGTTAGTGATATTTCACCGATAACCTCGCCAACCAGGGTTACTTCCTGGAGTGCGCGAGATTCATGAGACAGCACCAGAAGCGTATTTTTTTGCTGGTTAAATTCTGCGCCGGACACATCATCTAAAGTAAATTGCCGTTGTAGTGCCTCGTCTTTGCTGATGTGTAATTCATTGCTACTTAACAGCCCGTTAACTTTGTAGACCTCAATCGGATTTTTCTCTTTAAAAAACCAGAAAGTGTGATCCTGGCGAGAATAAGCCAACCCTTCAAAACCGCAATTGGTTGGGGAGTCTTGCAGCGGGATTTTTATTTTTTTGAGGATTTTTACTTCCGAGTTTGGGGTCAGTGAAATCACATAAATGGCGTAATCGCGCTCATCGCTAATGACAAACTGATTATCGCCAATGTATTCGATCGTCTCGAGATCCTTAACAAAATCCAGAGGAATTGTGCGGATAAAATCACCATTGGTGGTCATTTCAACAATGGCGGCAGGTTTGTTGATAGTGCTAAAAAGAGTATTGCTTTGTGCCGACCAGGTCAGCGAAGAGATATTATTCGTTATGCCTGCAATTTCTTTGCCGTCAATGGTGGCGTGGTAATTCTGAAATGATGCTGCATGATTGCTTTTACGGGCGCAAGATTGCACGAAGAAAGTACACACTGCCACAATGGCAAAAAGAATCACAATAACGGAGATGCGTTTACTTAACGAAATACTTTTTGTCACGGTAATCCCTTTAAGGCAAATCAATAAGATATCGAGAAGTATACGTAGCGACCTTAATGAATCCTTAACGCGGAGAAACCCCGTAATGTGCAATGCAGCGCCAGACACCATCCTGCTGGCAATAAATTGACTCAGTCTGCCCAGGGATCACCCATTGTATTTCCTCGCCGGGGGGACAGGTCAGCCAAATGCATAACCCGCAGCCGCCGCGTAAATCACGGGGAATATCGCTGACGCGAAAAGTCATGCCCGCTGCCTGCAACGCCTTGCGGGTTTGTATGACGCCGACCGTGGAGTGAAATAAAAATAAAAACTCTTTCATCGGCGTGTCCTCACTCGTTGACCAATTACCGCCGCGCCAATTGCGCCAGCAAATTGCGCATCAGGATGGGTATTTACCGGCATTCCCAGGTGAGATTCCAGCATCCGGGCAAACGTCTGGCAATGACTAACGCCACCAGTAAACAGAATCGGCGCTTCACAGGAGAGACGAGCAATGAAATTGGCACTCCTCCGCGCCATCGCGTTAATCACTCCGGCGAGAATCGCTTCTGGCGCGACGCCCGCTGAGCGCAGGCTGATCACTTCTGATTCAGCAAACACTGTGCACATACTCGTGATGGCGTGCGGCGTGACATTTTCGGTAATGCTGTCGAGTTGCTCGACGCTGGTGCCAAGCGTGCGCGAGATCACCTCCAGGAAACGCCCGGTGCCCGCCGCGCATTTGTCATTCATCAGGAAATCGCACAGGTTACCGTCATCATCAAGCTGAATCACTTTGCTGTCCTGACCACCGATGTCGATTACCGCGCGCGTTGCTGGCGCAAGAAACCGTGCGCCCAGCCCGTGACAGGAGATTTCCGTCACTTGTTTATCGGCAAAATCCACCAGTTGCCGTCCGTAGCCGGTGAGCGTCAGAAACGGCGTTGTCTCTAACCCTTCGCGCAGAGTTTCCCAGGCTTCAGTAATTGCTGTTGCCGGGCGAAAGGGGGTTGGAACGAGGAAACGGCGCGTAATCACGCCGTCTGCCAGTAAGATCCCTTTGGTGGCGGTAGAACCAGAATCAATGCCAATCGAATATGTCACTGCCACTCCTTACAGCATCTCAATAAAGGCCGCGACACGGGTACTGAGCTGCCCGAAATCCGAGGTGGAGTAGTCTGTTTCAATAGCGATATAAGGAATGTTGTGCTGCTGGCGCACATGACGTTTAATCGCCAGCGATTCCACCGCGTAGGTATGGCACGCCTGCAAAATCACATCAACTACGCCATCGACCTGATATTCTTCCACCATCTGGCTGAGCATTTTCAGGCGCTGATCGTTCGGCGAAACACAGGAGCAGCCAATCGCCAGATATTTATCCGCCAGCGCGTCGTAGACATCGCCCGTTTCTGCCACGCATTGCTCGGTCGCTTTCGCCCCGGTGCAGTTTTCATAACCGACCACCCAGCCGCCATTCTCTTCAATCGCGCGCACCACTTTCTCTGCTGCGCCGCCAATCGGGCAGCCGGTGATTAAAAGGCGTGGACGCGGGTCCAGTCGCTGGCCTTCTTCCCACTGCTGACGAATGCGGGCGGTCATCGCGTCCAGTTCATTGATCAACGCCTCTTTATCGAACCGAAAGGTTGCGCCGTAAACCACTTTCAGAATGTCGCTGCCGCTAAGCGCCGGAGGATTTAACTGCCCAAGATGATAAAAATTGGCCAGTGCGCGACGTTCGCGGTTTTTCAGCGCAATAGCATCGCGCAGAGCATCTTCGCTAATCTCGTGCCCAAAACGTTCTTCTACCGTTTTTTGCAAGCGCAGCATCTCAGCTTTCCATAATGCACGCGAGGCATCGTCCTTAACGCTGTTCGGCAACTGCATCACATGAACAGGCTTAAACTCCGCCATGTATTCATACATTTTCTTTTTGCCGTCGCAGGTGGTTTCACCGACCACCAGATCCGAAAAGTAGAAGTAGGGGCATTTATCGGTTTTGCCGAAGCCGTAGCTACTTTTAATCAGCGGGCAGAGGTTGCGCGGCAGATCTTTCTCCGCTTCTTCAATGGTTTCATCAGAGGTGGAACAGAGCGAAACCACAACCGCACCGGCTGCCATCGGGATCTCTTGCGGCATAAAGGTGCAGTAGGTGCCAACCAGCGGAATGCCGCGCTCCTTGAGATCCATGACGGTGAGAAAGCCTTTCTGGCGAGCTTCAGAGAACTGATCGAAAATGGCGGGTAGATCGGTGACAAGTGACATGATTTTCCTTCCCCGTACCACGGGAGATAATGAAAAGAGGCCACATTATTACCATTCTTTTAGTGTGGTTTATTTGATCTCTCTCGCGGTTAGCCACTTAGTTTTTCATGGATTTCTAAAAATTGCCGAGGGGGAACAAGGCCGGTAGCTGCGACAGCAAATATAAAATTAGCCCAATACAACCGCCGACTAGCGTACCGTTGACACGGATAAACTGCAGATCTTTGCCGATATTTAACTCGATTTGCCGCGACATATCCCGCGCATCCCAGCTTTTTACCGTGTCGCTGATATGGCGCGTCAGGAATGCGGAAAACTCAGGCGCGACGCGGTGCGCGGCTTGTTCCAGATGACCATTTAACGACGCCCGCAAGGCATCATCGGCAATTAACGTTTCGCCAAACCATTGACCCGCCCGCGCGATACGTTCTTTCACACGAGAATCTTCACTGTTGATATCCACTTTCAGCCATTCCCGTAAATCCCCCCACAATTCACTGAGATAGCGGTTAAAAGCTTCATCTTCTTTCAGATAACTTTTTACGGCATCGGCTCGCGCTGCCATTTCAGGATCGTTTTTCAACTTGTCGATCAGGGCAAAGGTGGCGCGATCAAATGCATGGCGGATCTGATGCGCACGATCGCGGCTGATATCATCAAGCAAAGAATTCACCGCGTCAGAAACCAACTCCGCGCTATGTTCGCCCAGCCATTCAGTAGGCAAAATTTTGGCTTTCAGCGGATGCTCGCTCTCCAGCCAGCGAACAATTTGCTGGGCAATAAACTTGCGCGATTTATCGCGCTGGAGAAGGGCGATCAACTGTGCGATCAGCGTATCCAGCAGCACCTGATGACGATTGTTTTTGGTCATACTCTCCAGCATCAACGCACTGGTTCCGGAAAGATCGACCTTATCAATCGCCCGATGGACCGCGCGCTTAAGCAGGCGCTGAATACGCGCATCATCGGTCAGTTCAAGAAAACCGCTCATGATCTGCAACAGATGCTGACCAACGCGGCGGGCGTTCTCCGGCTGACTAAACCAGTTGCCAATCAACAACGCCGGTTCGTGACGTCGAATCAATGCCACCAGCGACTGGGTATCGAGAAATTTTTCCTGCACGAACTGACCGAGATTTTCGCCAATCCGGTCTTTATTACGCGGGATAATCGCCGTATGACGAGAAATGATCGGAATCGGCACGCGGCGAAACAGCGCCACCACCGCAAACCAGTCCGCCAGCGCGCCGACCATCGCCGCTTCAGCAATCGCCTTCACGCCGCTCACCCAAAAATTGGGCGGCAAAAACAGCGTAACGACAAAGGTAGCAGCGGCGATAAGCAGTAAAGAGAGCGCCAACATTTTGGCGCGTCTGAGTTCAATGAGTTTATTCATAACGTTAAGAATAGAGCCTGACGGCAGGATCGCGCAAAAATCACCGCTCCTCCGCCAGCTCGGCAGCCTGATGTTGGCGCACGCGATTGAGCAATCCTGCCAGGGTGAAAACGACGATAACGCCCGCCACGACGGCTAACAGATGAAACGGCAAGCGACCGCCGTTAAACCACAGCCAGCGGCCGATTTCGACCGAGACAGACATCACCATCAGGATCACCATATTCAGCGATGCGGAGACGGTCCCTTTCGGTAAGTTATTGGAAAAAAGCGTAAAGCGGAATAAGGTCGGGAAGATCAAACCAATCCCGAAAGCATACAGACTGGTGCCCAGCACCGACCACAGCCAGACGTGCGGTGACAGCAGATTGCCGATAATCAACAGCGCGAGGCCGACCAGTTGAATGGGTACGGCACGCCAGATAAAGCGCGGTTCGGTCGGATCTTTAACGAAACGCGCCACGATGGCATTCGCGACAATCACCGCGCCGAACACCGGAACCTGTGTCCAGGCGAACTGCGAAGTTGTTAAGCCGCCCGCGTCGATCAGGATCACCGGCGAGACAGCCACCCAACTCATCATTGGGATATAGCTTAAAGAGATGGTTGCTGCGCCAAAGAGGAACAGCCGATTGCAAAAGACATTACGAAAATCGCGCAAGACGCTTTTGGCGCTAAATGGAACCGCGCCGCGCTTCACCGTCTCTGGCATCGCCAGCAGTAAGCCAACAAATGAGATAAAACCCATAACCGCAATGATGGCAAAAAGGACTTTCCAGTGCACAAAGTGCATCAGAGCTGCGCCGGAAAGCGGGCCAATAATCGGCGCAATCAGTACGATGGAGGTGATAATCGCCATCAACTTAATCCCTTTTGTCTGTCCGAACGCCTCCTGCACCGTGACATAACCAACGGTAGCAATAAAACAGATACTGGTGCCCTGAATTGCACGCGCGATAAGAAACTGTGTCATAGACGTGGTGAACATTGTCGCAGCGCAGGCAAGGGTAAATATTAGCGCCCCGGTAATCAGCACCGGCCTGCGGCCAATCCTGTCGGAAAGTGGCCCCAGCAGCCACTGCAACGCCATACCGCCAGCGAGATAGAGACTGACGGCTGCCGGGGCCAGACTGACATCGGCATTAAAATCACGGACCACATTAATGATCCCCGGCTGGATCAGATCCGTCGACAGGTACGCGGCAAAGTCATACAAAATCAACGCCATCGGGAAAAACAGCGTGGCGGCATGGCGGGCAAAAAAACGTGGCATAACAAACAACTCCTTGTCCGGAGAACCCCAATGGGGAAAACGAAATTCAATACCGTCGGTAATGACGAAAGGCAGGCGAGAAGGACAAATGTACTGAATTTCATGTAATCAACCACTCTGCCTGTGAACACACAGACAGAGAAATACCTTCTGATTCCAGGTCAGAATGTATAACGATTACAAATAGTCATCAGCACATTACACCTCTTGAATTGATGGGTTGCATAGAAAATATACACCTTAAGTGTAATTAAAATTTGCGGTTAATCAAAAGAGCGCGGTGGAAAGGGGAATATCTGCCGGGTACAGGAAATGTAAAACGCGAGCCTGTTTCCGGAAAAATGTATCGTTTGCAGACGAACAAAAATAGCCTGGAAAGCGCCTCGGGGAACGAGAAATTGCCGGGTGAGAATGGTTTTGTTAGTCGCTAAAGTCGGGCCATCTTATCAACAGGTGACGGATCGCCATGACAAACTTCACGACCAGCACGCCGCATGACGCATTGTTTAAATCTTTTCTCACGCATCCGGATACCGCGCGGGATTTTATGGAGATCCACTTACCTAAAGATTTACGTGAACTGTGCGATCTCGACAGCTTAAAACTTGAATCCGCCAGCTTTGTCGATGAAAAATTGCGGGCGCTACATTCCGATATTCTGTGGTCGGTAAAGACCCGCGAAGGCGATGGCTATATTTATGTGGTGATTGAACATCAGAGCCGCGAGGATATTCATATGGCCTTTCGCCTGATGCGCTATTCTATGGCGGTGATGCAGCGCCATATCGAGCATGATAAACGCCAGCCGCTACCGCTGGTCATCCCGATGCTGTTTTATCACGGTAGCCGTAGTCCTTACCCCTGGTCCCTGTGCTGGCTGGACGAATTTGCCGACCCGACTACCGCACGGAAAGTTTATACCGCCGCGTTCCCGCTGGTGGATGTCACTGTCGTGCCAGACGACGAGATTGTGCAGCACCGCAGAGTCGCTCTGTTGGAGTTGATCCAAAAGCATATTCGCCAGCGCGATCTGATGGAGCTTATCGATCAACTGGCAGTATTACTGGTTACAGGGTGCGCTAATGACAGCCAGATAACCGCGCTGTTAAATTACATTTTACTGACTGGCGATGAAGCGCGTTTTAAGGCGTTTATCAGCGAACTTACCAGGCGAATGCCACACCACAGGGAGCGAATAATGACAATTGCAGAGCGAATTCATAATGATGGATGGCTGTTGGGAAGGGAGAAAGGGAAAGAAGAAGGGGAACAGCGCCTCCTCCGATTGTTGTTGCAGAATGGGGCAGATCCTGAATGGATACAAAAGATTACCGGACTTTCGGCAGAGCAAATGCAGGCATTAGAGCAGCCCTTGCCTGAAAGCAAGCGCGAACCATGGATCGAATACTAATCAGAGGCTGATGACAAACGCAAAGCAGCCTGATGTGCTACGCTTATCAGGTCTACATAACCCATTAAATATATTGAACTTTAAAAATTTTGTAGACCTGGTAAGGCGTTCACATAGCATCCGGCATGAACAAAGCGCACTTTGCCTAAGCCATGCTGTAACGTGGCGATGACCCTGCAAAGATAAAACGAGTTACAGGCGATTCGTGAGAGTAAATCAGGGGCCTCGGCACTAATTCGAATTTATTCCATTGCCCGATACACGGCATCGCCAATTTGCTTTAGTGCTTCGCGATAGGTTTCGCTGAGCGGCAAAGCGCAGTTGATGCGCAGACAATTACGGTATTTGCCGGAAGCCGAGAAAATCGAGCCTGCTGCCACCTGGATTTTCATGCGGTACAGCTGCCGCGCGACGCAGACCATATCGACCTGTTCAGGCAATTCGATCCACAGTAAAAATCCGCCTTTCGGGCGCGTAATACAGATTTCGCAGGGAAAATATTCCCGTATCCAGCAGGTATAAAGCGCCAGATTGCGCTGATAAGTCTGCCGCATCCGCCGGATATGGCGATGATAGTGACCTTCCAGCACAAACGTTGCCGCCGCCATTTGCGTGGACGGCACATTAAAGCTGCTGATGGCGTATTTCATATGCATCAGTTTATCGTGATAACGCCCCGGTGCGACCCAACCCACGCGCAGGCCTGGTGCAATGCTTTTACTGAACGAGCTGCACAACAGCACTCGCCCGTCGATATCCCAGGAATGAATGGTCCGCGGGCGCGGATACTCCGTTGCCAGTTCGCCGTAGACATCATCTTCAAAAATCACAATATCATGACGCTGAGCGAGAGAGAGAACGGCCCGTTTGCGCGCGTCCGGCATAATAAATCCCAGCGGATTATTACAGTTTGGCACCAGAATGATGCCTTTAATCGGCCACTGTTCCAGCGCCAGTTCCAGCGCTTCAACGCTGATGCCAGTTTCTGGATCGGTTGGGATTTCAATCACTTTCACGCCCATACCGCGCAGCATCTGCATCGAACCGTAATAACAGGGGGATTCGACCGCGACAATATCGCCCGGTTTACACACCGCCATTAACGCCAGCGACATCGAGTTATGGCAGCCGCTGGTGATAATGATGTCATCGGCGGTGACCACCGAGCCGCTGTCGAGCATCAGGCGGGCAACCTGCTCACGCAATACCCGCTGACCGGCTAACAAGTCATAACCGAGAACGGTTTGCAGATTATGCTGCACCACCCGGCTTAGCTCCCGCCACAGCGGTTTCAGGCTGGGCGTTTCGACATCCGGCGTGCTTTTGCTTAACGGAACAATGGAACTGTCGCTATGCGCTTCCAGCATATCCAGCACCTGATCCCACTGGGTAATTTCCACCGGACGCTGCACCGGACGCGTCATTGGTGGCACTGGCGGCTGGGCTTTACGTTGTGCGACAAAATAACCCGAACGCGGCTGTGGGGTGATGAGCTTCATCGTCTCCAGCGTCTGATACGCCTGCTGCACGGTGCTGATGCTGACGCCGTGCTCCTGGCTTAAGCTGCGCACCGACGGCAATTTCTCCCCGTGACGATACAGCCCTTGCTCAATCCGCTCGGCAAGTAGAGTCGCCAGATGTTGATAACGCGTCATGCTGTATTCCTTATTTGGACCATACAGAGAGAAAAACCGGTACAGATGAGGCTAAAAAACCGGATGCAGATGCTGTTTTAACCTGTCTGTATGTTAAATAAAACTAATATTTGCATCTGTATTGTGAACTGCCAGAAGACGGATGATGAAGCCTCTGAAAGATGAGGAGGCAGCAGATGGAATTTCACGAAAACAAAGCCAAAACGCCGTTTATCGGCCTAGTGCAACTCTGGCAGGAGGTGAGGCGTTGGCGGCGGCAAATGCAGACCCGACGAGTGTTACAGCAGATGAGTGATGAACGGTTGAGGGATATCGGGTTACGCAGGGAGGATGTGGAGTGAGGGGGGATATAAATTTATATAATAAAACGTTTTTATGTTTTTAAATTAAGTTATAAAAATTTTCCCGAGACTATTCATCAATAGGTATGGAGTGTACAGGAATATCTTCTTCACTAACCTCTTTAAACTCATGTCGATAATGGTCAAAAAACGCACAGTGATTACTTGTGTTTTTTGACTGACTTTACAACTCTCATTATTCGCTATTGTGAAGTTTCTCTAATTGTTTTATATCCTGGAAAGTTAAATGTTAGTTACTGCATACTTTTTTATTTTTTGAGATTTATTTTCATTTGAAATTATAAAGTCAGGTGATAAATGAGTTGTGATTAATAGATAGTTGATATCATTTTTATCTAAAATTGATTTATGGTGCCGACCTGAAAAATTAGCTATTGCCGCCTGATTAATTATACGATATTTTTAAAGGTTTTCTTTCAAATTAGAAATATTCTGGGGTTTTGTTTTTGTATCTTTTATCTCTAAGGAGCTTGCTTTGGGTCAATCAGAATACATTTCATGGGTAAAATGTACTTCCTGGCTAAGTAACTTTGTGAATCTTAGAGGGTTGAGACAACCGGATGGCCGTCCTCTTTATGAATATCATGCAACCAATGATGAATATAACCAATTAACGCAGCTACTCCGTGCAGTCGGTCAATCACAATCTAATATATGTAATAAGGACTTTGCTGCCTGTTTTGTTCTTTTTTGCTCTGAGTGGTACCGCAGGGATTATGAACGGCAATGCGGATGGACGTGGGACCCTATATATAAAAAAATAGGGATTTCATTTACCGCCACAGAGCTTGGTACCATCGTACCGAAAGGGATGGACGATTACTGGCTGCGCCCAATTCGATTTTATGAATCTGAACGACGCAATTTTCTCGGAACATTATTCAGTGAAGGTGGTTTACCTTTCCGGTTACTCAAAGAATCAGACAGTCGCTTTCTGGCTGTTTTCTCCAGGATCCTTGGACAATATGAGCAAGCAAAGCAGTCAGGTTTTTCTGCCCTTTCGCTGGCAAGAGCCGTCATAGAAAAATCAGCGCTGCCAACTGTTTTTAGCGAAGATACTTCTGTAGAACTTATCAGTCATATGGCTGATAACCTCAATTCCTTAGTACTTACTCACAACCTAATAAATCACAAAGAACCAGTACAACAGCTTGATAAGGTTCACCCTACCTGGCGAAGCGAGTTTCCAATACCGTTAGATGATGAAACAGGAACGCATTTTTTGAATGGACTGCTATGCGCAGCCTCTGTAGAGGCTAAGCCTCGACTACAAAAAAATAAGAGTACGCGTTGCCAATTCTATTGGTCAGAAAAGCATCCAGATGAGCTTAGGGCGATAGTATCTCTCCCTGACGAAGTTTCCTTTCCTGTAACAAGCGAGCCGTCAACTACGCGCTTTGAACTTGCCATTTGTGAAGATGGTGAGGAAGTCTCTGGCCTTGGGCCAGCTTATGCTTCCCTGGAAAACAGACAGGCAACAGTTCGATTACGTAAAAGCGAAGTGAGATTTGTCAGGCAAAATCCATCGGCAGGTTTGTCGTTAGTGGCTCGTGCTGGAGGGATGATTGTTGGGAGCATTAAACTTGATGACAGTGAAATTGCCATTGGTGAGGTGCCGTTAACCTTCATCGTTGATGCAGATCAATGGCTGTTACAGGGACAGGCCTCCTGTAGTGTGCAAAGCAGCGATGTTCTGATTGTGCTCCCTCGGGACAATAGTACTGTTGCTGGTTTTGATGGCCAATCGAGTGCAGTAAACGTATTAGGACTTAAAGCGCTGCCTGTTAAGGGATGTCAGGACGTTACAGTTACAGCAAATGAAACTTATCGGATTCGCACCGGAAGAGAACAAATCAGCATCGGAAGATTTGCTCTAAATGGAAAGCGTGCAAGCTGGGTTTGTCATCCAGATGAGACATTTATTGGTGTACCAAAAGTCATTTCTACACTACCAGATATTCAAAGCATTGATGTAACGCGTTACCTGAGCGGAATTTCAATTGAGCAATGTCATATACAAGAGATGCTGGGGGCTCAATATCTTTCTATCCGTAATAGTAATAATGAAACGCTCTTGCGTCGCAAAATCGGTATCTTGCCTGCTGATTTCAGTATTGAGATAAAAGGTGGAATGCACGCAAATGAAGGCACTATCGTAATCACCACACAGCATCCTTGTGTAGCAAAACTTAAAGATAAAACATTGGAGGCTACACGTAAGCGTACTGAGGGGCGAACAGAGATACAACTTAAAGCGGAAGGGGTACCTCCGGCATTTATTACATTACAAGTTCTGCCTAATTTGGCGGCTGACCCCATCGACATTGAGTTACCTTTTCCCGCTAAAGGCTGTCTCGCTCTTGATGTAAACGGACGTCCTCTGGATAAAAACATTACGCTGCATGATCTGCTGGGTTCCAGAGCGTTTCTGTTCTCCAGAAATGGTGAGCCGACAAAATATACATTGCAGTTGTATTTGCGCTCCGTTAGTGGATTACAGGCATGGCATGAATGGTGTTATACGGCGTTGAGCGATCGTCCTGTTGAATTGAATCTCTATAGTCTGCGCGAACATATTGAGAACCTGATTTCACTTGAGGCAGGTATTGATCAGGTTGTTGAGATGCGTATTACGGGGGCAGGTGTGGTCATGGCCTGGCAAATTCGTCGCTATAAATACAGCCTGCGCTATGATTATGAAAAAGAACTATTACTCAGCCAGTCAGTGAACCATCGTGCTGGGCAGATTCCTTCCCCCGTTATCATGCTGTTAAGTGAACCCGAGAGGAAATCCATTCCCTTAGCATCTAGAATGAGCGAGGGAGTGCCTGTCGGTGAATATGAGTTGAGCTCAATCGTTAACAAAAATGGACCGTGGTTGGTTGTCCCTAAACCGGGTGAAGAGATGGCTTTTCGTCCCTGCTTCATTCGTGGCGAATCTTCGTTACCGGTAGAAGAAAGCAACATCCGCTCATTGCAGAAAGCGACCCAGCTTTTTAATCCACAGGCAGAAGTTAATACCATCACACGGGTTCTCGGACAGATGGCTAACGATCCTGCCCATTCCGGCTGGCAATTTATGCGTAGCCTGTACGATCAATTCGGGTATTTACCACTGGCAACCTTTGAAGTATGGCGTGCACTGGTGCAGCATCCGCAGGCATTGGCAATGTCGCTCTTCAAATTTGAAATGTCAGCAGAGTACCTGAGTCGTATTGAGAATGAGTTCCCTATTTTATGGGAGTTTTTCCCCATCTTTGAGATCAAAGCTGCATCTGAGCGTTTCAAATTGTTCCTGAGCCAAAAAGGTGCACCGGAGGAAACCCAAAAATTACTGGTTACTAATATGTTTCAACGGCTGGGGCTCGTGTTCCCGACATATGCCGATGAAATTGAGAAATGGTTAAGTAACGGATATCTCCCTCCGTCTATTCCTGAATCTTGTGTCCACGGGTGGTATCAGGAGCTCTTACGTGAGCACAGTGAGGCTCGCTGGCCTGAATATGGCTGTAAGCGTCTGTATGAATGGATGATGTCACAAAAAAATCCAGTGATTGGTATTAATCCTGATGCAGATTACCGCTATTCCGTGGCCTGGTTACCCGTCTTCGCCGCAGCGGTGGCAAGCGGAAATGCTTCTTTTGAATCTGTATTTGACCGTAAACCCGGTGCCGTATTTTTCCTGAGGCAAGTCAGGGATTTCGATTCCCGCTGGTTTAAGGCCATCTTCCAGTGCAGCCTGTTGCGTTATGTTGCTAAAAAATAAAAAGGAATAAGGATGACTACACGCTATTTTTCGTCACTTATTGAACAATCGTTGTCTCGTTCAACTGAAGCAACGCTCAGTATCATGGGCGTTACAAACCCGCAGTTGCGTGAACATCTCGCGCAACAAATGGGGGCTGATTGTGGGAAACCGGGCTCATTCCTTGCTTCTCCGGTATTCCAGCAAATGTTTGGATGGAAGGAGTCAAATCACACGATGCGCAGCCTGACGGAAGGCAACGCATTGTTGAGCAAAGCAGTGGTTGATTCACTGGATAATCAGAGTAATGGCCGGTACCGATTTGGTGCTGACTGGAAGCCTTTTACACACCAGTTAGCCAGTTGGAAAGCTTTGCTGGAAAAGAAACATTCAGTGGTGGTAACCAGTGGTACGGGTTCAGGTAAAACGGAATGTTTTATGGTTCCGGTGCTGGAAGATCTTTACCGGGAACTGCATGAAAATGGCAACAATCCGTTGGTCGGTGTCCGAGCCCTTTTTCTCTATCCATTGAACGCCTTGATTAATTCACAGCGCGAGCGTCTGGATGCCTGGACGCGTGGTTTTGGTACTGGAATCCGCTACTGCTTGTATAACGGAAATACAGAAGAGCTCCACGCAAAAATGAAAACAGTGCAGGATAATAGACCAAATGAAGTCTTATCCCGTGAAAAGATGCGTCTGGAGCCAGCCCCGATTCTGGTGACCAACGGCACGATGCTGGAATATATGATGGTTCGCCAGGTCGACGCCCCGATTATCCAGCAATCCAAAGCACAAAAATCACTACGCTGGATTGTACTGGATGAAGCGCATACCTATGTCGGGTCGCAGGCCGCTGAACTGGCACTCCAGCTGCGTCGTGTGATGACAGCGTTTGGCGTGACGCCAGATGATGTGCGCTTTGTAGCGACCTCTGCGACCATTGCCGGCAGCGACGCCGAAAAGCAGCTGAAAAAATTTCTCTCTGAATTATCCGGTATCCCGCAGGAGCGCATCGATGTTCTGGACGGAAGTCGGGTGATTCCTGAACTGGAACCATCCAAAAACGTTTCTGTTCCGTTAGACGAAATAGAGCAAATACCTGATCTGGATCTAAAAGATAAAAATGATAATAAAATTAAAGGGATAAGTCCTGAGCGCTTTTATGCGCTCACGCACTCCCCCGAAGCACGTTACATACGCGAGATGTTGGTCAAACATCCCAATCCAATGAAGCTGGATGAGATGACAGAGCGGTTAAACATACTGACAAAACAGCATCACAGCCAGCATGAAGTACTGCGTTGGATCGACGTCTGTTCAGGGACCCAACCTAATGCAAAGGATCCCGCATTTCTTAAAGTCAGGGCGCATATCTTCCAGCGTAATACCCAGGGAATATGGGCTTGTGTGGATAAAGATTGCAGGTTAAAGCACGGTACACCGCTCGAAAAAGGCTGGCCCTTTGGCTATGTATATGTGAACCAGCGACAAAATTGCGATTGTGGAAGCCCTGTTTACGAAGTGGCGTTCTGTAATGATTGTAATGAACCTCATCTTCTGGCGCGGGACAAAAAGGGCAAACTAGTCCAGTGGGAAAATAAAGGTGGCGATGAATTCTCTTTGCAGGATGAAGTACCTGTTGAACATGACGCTACAGCGGAAAAAGTCGAAAAAGAGAACAGTTTCCAGCCTCCGTTGATTATTGCCGCAGGAGAGACCAGCGAGGCCGGTTATACCCTACAACGCCTCGACCGCCAGACGCGCCGTATTGGCGTTATTAACAATGACAGCATTCCGCTGATTATTAATGATGTTGAACAGGTTTGTAGTGCCAGTGGCTGTGGCTACAGAGGCATGAGTGGGAAACAGCCCTTCCGGCGTGCACTATTAGGTGGGCCATTTTACGTTACTAATATCGTGCCCACCGTTCTAGAGTATTGTCAGGACTTTACCAGTGATGAAGGCAAAGAGGGCGTCGGACCAGATTCGTTGCCAGGACGAGGTCGTCGACTCATCACCTTTACAGACAGTCGACAAGGGACAGCCCGAATGGCGGTGCGTATGCAGCAAGAAGCAGAACGCAGTCGCTTACGCGGAAGCGTAGTCGAAATTCTCAGCTGGCATCAAAGGACGCAAACGTCTACAGCGCCGAATGCCAATGCCGATCTGGAAAAATTAGCGACCAGGGCGAAGCAAGCCCGTGAGCAGGCAGAAGAATATCGAAGCTGGGGAATGCCAGACCAGGCGAAATTGTCACAAGCGCAGGCTGAACAGCTTGAACAGGCTTATCAGTTTGCAATCGGCGGAAAAGCAGCAACCACCCTAGTATCCCGCACCTGGACTGAAATGGTTAACGAGCTTAAAGATAAAGCCGATATCCGTGGCCCGGTTCTGAAATATAACTACTATTTGAAGCCTGAAGTGTTTAATGAAAACGGCGGGCCTCTAAAGCTTTCTGAAATGTTGTTGTTCCGGGAATTCATGCGTCGCCCTAAACGGACTAACAGCCTGGAAACACAGGGGCTGGTTCAGGTTGGTTACCTGGGACTGGAGAAAATACATAAGCTCCCTATGCACTGGCAGGAAAGGGAATTAACGCTGGATGACTGGCGCGATTTTCTCAAGGTTACGTTGGATCATTACGTTCGCGAGAGCAACTTCACACAGCTGGATGATGAGCTGAAAAACTGGATTGGTAGCCGTTTTTCATCAAAATTCGTCCGTAACCCGGAATCAAAAGATCCTGAAGATAATCAGAATAGACGCTGGCCTCAAATTCGTAATGGCAACGTATCCCATCGTTTAGCGAAGTTACTGATGCTGGGGGCTGGATTCAAAACCGTCAATACGGCGACTATTGATATTATCAATACATGGCTGAAAGAAGCATGGGCCCAACTTACCGGACCGCTTGCAGTACTGAAACCCGATGGCAACCGTTTTTATTTACCGAAAGAGCATATGACTTTTTCTTTAATCACGGATGCCTGGATTTGCCCGGTAACCAATAAAATCCTGGATACGGCTTTTAAAGGCTTAACCCCTTATCTGCCTACCCATATTTCGTTCGAGCATCTTACCCAGGCGCAATATGACACTTTTGTCGCGCAGAAAGTCACCATGCCGGAAATCTGGAAGCTGGATCGTTCACAGGAAGACTACGCAGAGGGTCTGGCAAAAGCACGCGACTGGGTCAGCAATGATCCGCTGATCGCACAATTGCGGTCAGAAAACGTCTGGACAGACATCAACGATCGTGTCGTGGAAGGCGGTTTCTACTATCGCACTGCCGAGCACTCTGCCCAGCAGTCGTCAGAACGCCTGCAAAGCTATGAAAAGATGTTCAAGAACGGGCAACTAAATGTTCTCAACTGTTCCACCACCATGGAAATGGGGGTTGATATCGGGGGCATTACAGCGGTGGTAATGAACAATGTACCGCCACATCCTGCCAACTATTTACAGCGCGCCGGGCGAGCCGGGCGTAGTAAAGAGTCGCGTGCGATCTCTTACACCCTATGCAAAGGTAACCCACACGACCAACAGGTTTTTGCCAACCCGCTCTGGCCGTTTGAAACCATGATCCCGGCACCCATGGTCGCGATGAACTCCGCCCGACTGGTACAACGTCACGTCAATGCATTATTACTGTCCGACTTTTTATGTAACGTTATTGGCGAAACCGATAAAGAGAAAACCAGCCTCGATAGCCTCTGGTTTTTCGGTGAAGATGACGGGCAGTCAAAATGCGAACGCTTTAAAATCTGGCTGGAACGCCCGGTTCTTGATATCGACACGGCGCTGGAACGGCTGGTGAAAGGTACGGCGTTGCATGGTGCAAGAGCTGAACATCTGCGGGATAAAACAATCAGCGCGATCACCTTCCTGCAACAGCGGTGGCTCTCCGTTTATCGCGATCTCGTGACCCAGGAGCGTGAGTCGCAGCCACAAACGCCTTATCGTAAGCGCATAGAGCTGGAGAAGAAACGACACTGTGGAGAGTATCTGCTGCGCGATCTGGCTGCCAGAACTTTCCTGCCGGGATACGGCTTCCCGACAGATGTAGTGACGTTTGATAACTTCACAATGGAAGATTATATCCGCGAAAAATTGCAAAAAAGTCGTGATAAAAAGGACCGTGAAGATAACGTCTCCCGTTATAAAGGATTACCTTCCCGTAACCTCGGTGTTGCCATTCGTGAATATGCACCGGGAGCAGAGATCATTCTTGATGGCCGTGTCTTCCGCTCTGCCGGTGTCTCACTGCACTGGCACAATATTAATGCTGATACCAATGAAGCCCAGCGTCTGGATTGTGCCTGGCGCTGTCACAAATGCGGGACCATTGGCTATGAAGAGGGGATGAGCAGTTCCGGGATGCTCTTTTGCTCCAATAGCGCCTGCGGCGAAAAAATAATCATGGATAATCGCCGTCAGGTGTTGCAGCCTGCCGGGTTTGTCACCGATGCACACGCTCCGGTAACGAACAATATTGAAACCATGAAATTCGTCCCGGTTGTCCCCGCCTGGGTCTTTGTTAAAGCAGAGCCCGTACCGTTGCCTAACCCGCTAATGGGTTATATGGCTTCTGGGGCTGATGGGCATGTTTTCCAGCAAAGTCTGGGGGAAGGTGGACACGGTTATGCATTGTGTCTGAGCTGTGGCCGTGCGGAGTCGATGCTGAATGAAAATGATGCTCCGAAAAGTATGGAAGCTCACTATCCACCGCGTCCGGGTAAAGCGGACCGCGACAGCCAGAATCATCGTCTGATTTGCCCAGGTTCGACGGCACTCATGAAGAACGTCACCCTGGGCGCACTGGCGCGCACCGATGTCTTTGAAATGGTTCTGCGCAAACCGCAAAAAGGCGAGTATCTGCCAGATAACACAGAAGAGGGGCGGATTGTCGCTATGACTCTGGCGGTTGCTCTGCGTCAGGCGCTAGCGGGCGTTCTGGGTATCTCCGGCGCAGAACTCGGCTATTCTGTACGCCCGGTCAGACTGGAGGATGGGCAATCGGTATTAGCCGTTCAGCTTTATGATGTGATCAGCGGTGGTGCAGGTTTTGCCTCCAGCGCACCGGTACACATTGAAGCTATTTTGCAGGGAATGGTGAAACAGTTAGGTTGCCGCCATTGTGATACTGCATGTAGTGAATGCCTGCTTGATTCCCAGACTCGCCACGATCACGATTTGCTGGATCGCAAAGCGGCGCTGGCCTGGCTTGGCGATGACTTCACGTATTACATCGGTTTACCGGATGAAGAGACATTCTCGCTGCCGGATGCCCGCTACTGCCCTGGCGCTATTGGCGATACGATTCGCCGGGCGATTAACGAAGGCGCTGAAAAGCTCACCCTGTGGATGACCGGCGCGCCCAATGAGTGGGATTTATACGCCCGTCAGTTCCGCGCGGCGGTTCAGAGCTATCGGCTAAAAGACAACGTCGAGGTCGATCTTGTTATACCTGCGGGAGTGGATGACCCGGATCTGTTGTATGAACTATCGCAATTTACTGCGCTGGGTGTGCGGCTGTGCCATGTTGAACAGGATCTGCAATTGCCGATCGTTGCCCAGGTTACCTTTGCCGATCGCGTGATGACGCTGGCTTCTCGCAGCCAGCAGGCAACGATTCCGGGGCCGGAGTGGCACCTGAATGACGAACTGGTGGTGCGTAGTCTCGGTTATAAAACGGTAGAACTGAACGAGTTTATTCTGCCGGCTAAAGCCGCCAACGCTGTCGAGCGGGTCAAAGACATTCAGATCCACAAACAGTTGAATGGACCACTTTCGCAGTTTGGACAACGCTTCTGGGACGTGCTGTTTAACGACCATGAAGAAGCACAGTCACTGATGAATAACACGCGAATTACCGGCGTTCACTATACCGATCGCTATCTGCAAAACCCGGTTGCGCTGGCGTTGTTGGGATCAATTCTGAGACCGCTAAAAACAAAGCTGACCGATGGCGCTGAAGTGGCGCTGGATACGCTGTTTAAAGATAAAGATCGCCCCGGTAACCGGCCTTTCCATGACTGGATGAGCATAGCGGATTTTCAGGATTTCGCTGATCAGTGGTTTGCTGCTGCGCTGGGCAGGCCGATAGAACTAACGGTGTTCGACTCGCCGCGCGATATCCCTCACCATCGTAAACTGACGGTGACTTTTGAGGATGGTCAGGTTTTGAAGATCCGCTTCGATCAGGGGATGGGCTACTGGCGTATCAACTTTGCATCGCAATGGCATTACTTTGACTTCCGCGATGACGTTTCTTTCCAGTTAGTCAAAATGGCTCAGGCCTGCAATGAAGGAAATGTGGCCAACAGCGAAGAGAGCTGGGCAACGGATGTGCTGGTGGAGGTGAGCGCCTCCTGATGATGTGCCGCTCCCGATGTGGTGTCGGGAGCGTTTTTCCATTCAGGCAACTTTCTGTTTACCGGCAATCACCCCAATAAATTCCTGCACCTGCTTTTGTTTACGCGCCGACAGCTTGCACACCCTGCGCAGCGACTGCATCAGTTCGCTCTCTTCGGCGGCGGGTGGTTGAGCGGTGAGGACGATGCAGCCTTCCATCACTTTGACATCTACCGCCGTGCCGGTGGCAAAACCGGCGGCTTCCAGCCACTGACCTTTCAGGGTGATGGCGGGAATATGCGCGTGATCCGGGTAGCGGCTCGCATAACCGACGGTGACATGACGGTTATTTGCCGGAGAGACTTCTGCTTCGAACGGTTGTGCAATAGAATACGTGTCAGTCATAACTGCTATTCTCCGATAATAGTGATTGTGATGAGCGGTGCGGGTGTGTTGGCGCACATCCGCACCGCGCTAAATACCTGGATATATCATCAGTAAATACAGGGAAAGTCCAGCTAAAAATAGAATAAAATGGTCAGTTCCTGGAATGATTTAAATATATTTATGTGAGTTATGATTGGCGTGAAATAATAAAAGGCGCACCGGAAAGGTGCGCCAGAAAATAATGATCAGGATTTTTTACGCGAGGCTTTTTTACCTCCGCTGGCTGCGCGTTCAGCTTTGATTTTTTCCAGCAACGCGGCGGCGCTGTTTTCTCCGCTGATTAATTCCGGGTTTTCGGCCCGCCACTGGGCGGTGAGTTCACCACGGAACGCTTTTGCCAGGATGGATTGCGTCAGGTTGTTAACGCGGGCTAAGGCGTTGTTGACCTGTTTTTCTATGGTGTCTGCGTAGGCGAAGAGCTGCTCGACGCGGCGAACGATTTCGTGTTGTTCGGGGAGTGGAGGAACAGTTATTGGGTATGCAATTAATTTCTGTGCATTAATATTTGATTGACTGACCCCATCAGATTTTACTGAGTAGCAATATTGCCTCCCCAAAATGCTATTTAAATGGTAGTTAAGATAGTCAGGGTTTAAATCAGGTAAACATTGAACCCTAATCAAATAACCTGCATAAATAGCTGGTTGCTCTGATTTATATATGGCTGTTTTCCCGACAAGTTCAGGACTATTTGTACGATTGAATAATACATCATTGTACTCAAGTTTATACTTTTCAATTTCTATGGTATCTGAAGTATAGACTAGATCCGTCCAGTCCAATTTTCCGCCCTGAAGATTGCCCATTCTTAATACAGGAATGAGTCCTTCTTTATTAGACTTAGATGACGTTCCATAACTTGGTTTTTTTATAAATTCCCCAAGTTTGCCTTCTATCCACCCAGACAGGCTCGAATTATCTCTCCAGTCTTCAGTTAGTTTTCCACTTACCGCTGCACCCAGCACCGCCTGACGAAAACGTTTCAGGATTTGTGGGATTTGCTCAAGACGTGCTTTGGTGCTCTCTACCTGCGCCAGCAGCGTATCGAGTTTTTCAGCGATGATTTTTTGTTCTGAAATTGGAGGAAGTTGTATTTCCCAAGCCTCCATTCCAGCTTTGGTAATATGTGGCATTGCCACGCCGTGAGCCGATGCTTTAAGTGCCTCTGTAATATTCAATAATGCATAATAAGCAAATTGCTTATTAAGTGCAGGGGATGTTTCAATCTTCCAAATATGGTAGTGATAAATTAGTTTATGATCCCACTTCGACCAATATGGACCAAATGTTGCTGACCAAGCATATAGGAGATCATTTTTATAGCAATATTTATCTTCCTGTAGCTCTAAGTTGGAATAAAACCATTTATTCCCTCCATTCAAATTTTGAATTCTGAGAATAGGAACACCTTCTGTGAGCATTTCTTCTTTCTTATATGCTCTGCCATTGATGAGGGTCAAAACATCACCCAACTGGCATATTTGCCAATTTTTACTCATTCCTTCACCCCACCAAACGCTTCTTCCAGCAACTGACGCTGTGCATCCGCCTCATCGCTCGCCCCCAGTTCACGCATCAGCGCATCCAGTTCACCCAGCGCCTGTACCAGTTCGCCCATCGCTTCTGCCGCTAATACATCCGGCTCCGGCAGGTTGTCGGCGTCAATGCTGTCTTTATCTTTCAGCCAGGAGATATCCAGCGAATCGGATTTCGCGGAGCGGATCCACTCGCGGCTGAACTTGCGCCAGCGGCTGGTAGCCAGATGCTGATCGGTATTTTTGTTCTCTTCGCTGTCGGCAACTTCCGTCTCTTCGGCGTTAAAACTCCATTCCCCTTCAGTACGCGGGCTTAAGCCGTGGGGATCTTCGCCATACACGCGCTCAAACGGCTGCAAATGCTCGTCGGTAAACGGCGTGCGTTTACCAAAGCTCGGCATATTGGTCCGCAGGTCGTACACCCACACGTCGTCGGTGCAGTTCTTATCCTGATGCGGGTTCGCCACTGTGCCTTTGGTAAAGAACAGCACGTTGGTCTTCACGCCCTGCGCGTAAAAAATACCGGTCGGCAGACGCAGAATGGTGTGCAGATGACACTTATCCATCAGGTCACGACGGATGTCGGTGCCTTTGCCGCCTTCAAACAACACGTTATCTGGCACCACCACCGCCGCACGACCGCCGGGATGCAGCGTTTCGATAATATGCTGCATAAAGCACAGCTGTTTGTTGCTGGTCGGGTGAACAAAGGTGCGGGTAATGTTGGTGCCTGCGGCGCTGCCAAACGGCGGGTTAGTGGCGACAATATGCGCCTTCGGCAGGTTTTCACCGTCGCTGCCCAGGGTGTTGCCCAGACGGATTGCGCCGCCGTGGTCGAGGTTGCCTTCAATATCGTGCAGCAGGCAGTTCATCAGCGCCAGACGACGGGTGCCGGGCACCAGTTCGAGGCCGATAAACGCGCGGTGGATCTGGAAATCCTGTGTGTCGCCATCAAGGTCGTCCAGATCGTTAGTCTGCGACTTAACGTAGCGGTCGGCTTCAATCAAAAAGCCCGCCGTACCCGCTGCCGGGTCCTGCACCACTTCACGCGGCTGCGGTTTCAGCAGATGAATAATGGTTTTAATCAGCGGACGCGGGGTGAAGTACTGGCCCGCGCCAGACTTGGTTTCGTTCGCGTTCTTCTGCAACAGCCCTTCGTACATATCGCCGAAGTCATCGCGCGACTTACCGTGCGCACCGTTGTACCAGTCCAGTGAATCCATATTGCTGACCAGTTCGGTCAACTGTTTTGGCTGGGTAATGGTGGTGTTGACGTTCTGGAACACCGCCTGCACCAGCTTTTGATTGTCGGCGCCCAGATGTACCAGCAGGTTACGGTAGAACTGCAACTGCTCCTGACCGATACGGGATTTCAGGTCGTCCCAGCGGTAGCCTTCCGGCAGGTATTCCGCTTCCTGTCTGGTTTCTTTACACATTTTCAAAAACAGCAGCGAGGCGAGTTCATTGACGTAGTTTTGATAGGAAACGCCGCCATCGCGCAGGTTGTCGCACAGCTTCCACAGCTTGGCGACCAGATCGTTATTGTTCATTGTGAGTTCCGTAAATTAAGCAGCGGCCCAAATTTATTGGGCCGCATAAGAATAAATTGCCGAGGGTAATATACACAAAATCATTCAGGTTGCATCAAGGCGGCAAGTGAGTGAATCCCCGGGAGCGTACAGAAGTACGTGACCGGGGTGAACGAGCGCAGCCAACGCAGAGGCAGCCTGAAGGATGAAGTGTATACGTGTCAGGCCAGCTCGTCCCAGATATAATCGCTGAATTTATCGAGCAGGTTGTCGAGATTATCGTCAAAGGTTCTTTGCAGCATCGCCTTCCCGCCGCGACGGTGGAAGTTGCCGGTTTTGAAGACATCGTCGTCGAGCACCACTTTCTCTTTCAGCGCCTGTGCTAAACGATCGAGCCAGCTTAATTGCTCGCTGCTCCAGTCGTTTTCGCCCTTGATGCGCGTCAGCGCGTGATCGACACGTTCCTCAAACGGTTTCAGCGCATCGCCCACCGCAGCGCGGCGAATATGTCCAATCAACCGGGCGGCAATATCTTCATTACGCGTCTCTTTCCACGCTTTGCGCAGGGAAGATTCCTCAAAGTGCTGGCGGTCAAACCACTCCTGGAGTTCGACCAGCCCTTTACGGGTGAGATCGCGCGGGCGATTGATCACCGCCTGCAATGCCGGTTGCGCGTTCGGGGAACGTTGCACCAGCGAGTCAAAGGCTTCGAGGAAATCCTGCGGCGTGTCGTAATCACCGTACAGCGATTTTACGCTCAACACTTCATCGTCGATATCGAGGAAGATCGGCGCATCATTCAGGTTATTGATATCAGTTTTCAGCTTTTCCAGGCGGGCGATAAAGCCAGGCAGCTTGTTAAAGACTTCGGCGCTCCAGTGCGGCCCTTTTTCCCGCAGGCGCGAGGCGAAGCCGTTAAAGCCCACCCCCGCCGCGTCCTGGCATAGCTCATCCAGACGACGCACCTGTTTATCTATCGTTTCGCTGCGGTCACGGTTAAACGTGGCCAGGCCGATGATGCGCTGGAGCTTCGCCACCAGTTGTTCATGGCTGTGCTCGGCAAAACTGCGGCCATCCGCTTCGGTGATTTTATAGGTTTCTGAATCGGTAATTTCGTTGACCAGCGTTTGCAGCTCCACCTTAGGACGCACCACCACCGGACGCATGGTGTCGACGCTCTCCAGCGTGCTGTATATATCGACGCAGTCGAAAATCTTAAAGCTGGTTTTATTCACGTCCGGGCACAAGCGCGTGGCGCGGCCTTTCATCTGCTCGTACAGAATACGGCTGCGTACTTTACGCAGGAACACGATGTTACAGATCGACGGAATATCGACGCCGGTCGTCAGCAGGTCGACGGTTACCACAATATTGGGCAGCCGCTCTTTATTGAAGCGGGTGATCATGGTCTGCACTTTGCGCGCGTCTTTATCGGCATCACCGGTGATCTTGATTATCGCGTCGTGCTCCAGTTGCGGATACTTTTTCTTGAACGCGGTACGCAACTCTTCCACCACCATATCGGCATGGGCATTGGTGACGCAGAAGACCAGCGTTTTTTGCGACCCGGTCGGGTCAAGGTAGTTGGTGAGTTCGTTACAGACGGCGCGGTTAAACGCCGGGATCACCAGGCCACGGTTAAAGTCGGCGACCTCAAAATCCTGATCGTCTTCCAGGGTGTCGTTGATTACTTCCCCCTGCGGGCTGATGCGCTCTACCTGTTCGCCTTTGGAGAGATAAACACCCTCCTGTGCGTTGCGGGTGGTGATCTGAATTGGTGGATCCTGGTCGATCAGAAAACCGTCGATAACCGCGGTACGGTAGGTATAACGGTAAACCGGCTCGCCGAAAATCTGCACCGTATGCAACGCCGGGGTGGCGGTGAGGGCGATTTTTATCGCATCGAAGTGATCGAGAATGCGACGGTAGGCAGAGACATAATCCAGCTGGCTGCGGAACTGTAGTTCGCCTTCGGTCTGCTCTTTATCGAGAATATAGCCGCGATGCGCTTCATCGACGACGATACAGTCGTAACGGGCCACCGGCATCGGTTCATCTGATTGCAGGGTGCGTTTCACCAGCGACTGTACGGTGGCAACGTGAATTTTGGTGCTGTCTTCCGGGAATTTATCCGTCAGCCCTTTAATGTCGAAAATGCTGTTGAAGGTGTCGCCGTTAATACGCGTATCTTCAAACGCCCCCAGCGCCTGCTCGCCAAGAGAACGGCGATCCACAAGGAAGAGAATGCGTTTAAAACGCTGGGACTGGATCAGGCGGAACATCATGGCAATTGCGGTGCGGGTTTTACCGGTACCGGTCGCCATCGCCAGCAGGATCTCTTGTTGACCCTTGACGATTGCCTTTTCCACCGCGCGGACGGCATCTTCCTGATAATAACGCAGGCCCAGCTCGCTCATGCCGGGATTATCGGCAAACCACTGATTCTGTTTTTGCGGTTCGCTGCCGAGCATTTCCAGCAGCTCTTCCGGGCGATGCCACTCGGGTAAGGCTTTCGACATATTGCGGGTATCACGCACGTCGCGATACCAGATGCCACTTTTAGTCTTCATTGCTGCGCGGTATTCGCGCCCGTTGGTGGAGTAGCAGAAGGGGATTTTAAACCGTTGTTGGCCGCTGGAGTCCTGCCAGCTAGTTTCATACTCCGGCACCGCTTCATGCACTTCATCCGGTGAGTAGTGCTCAAGCAAGGTTTCCCGCAGGAAGCCATTATCGAAGCATTTACTGTAGCGATACGACTCATTGAGCTTGCCGGGAACGTCGATATTTTTACGTTTCGCCTCTACCACCGCGATGGGTTTGAGGCCGACAAACAGCACATAATCCGCAAAGCCCTGTTTACCCGTTTCATCTTTCCCGGTCGGCCATTCGGCAATGGCTTTATTGACGCCGGGTTCCGGGCGCGCGCCTTTGGAGAAGCGCAGGGTTTTGCTATCGGCCTGCCAGCCTGCTTTACGCAGTTGCGCATCAATCAGGAAGCGGCTCTCTTCTTCGCTAAGGTTGAGTGTGCGCTTGATGGCCTGATCGGTAATTTCTTTGTGGTAAGCCTTACGTTCCTGTTCAGTCTGTTTGGCCAGTTCCGCGTTCTTCTCGGCGAGCTGTGCTTCCAGCGCCGCAAGGCGAGCCTGGGTTTGCGCTTCTGTTTCCTGCTGTTTGCCTTCCAGAATAGCGATATAGCCGTTCAGGGCAACCAGCTTCTGCTGTTGCGCTTCGACTTCTGCCTGAGTCTGCGCTTTTTCTCGCACCTGCTGTTCAAGCTGTTGTTTTAGCGTCAGCACTTCCTGGTGATAGAGGTTCTCGCCACGTTCTGGTAACACAAACACCGGCACCGGGAAGTCATAATCTTTAGTGACCAGACGGTAGTACCAGACAGCCAGGCGGAACCCGAGTCGCAGGCACATCTGGGCATCGTCGAGATCGTTGTGATATTCGTGCACCGCCTGGTTACCAATGCGGCGTAATTTGTGAAATACAGAGAGAATGTTGTCATCAACGAAGGCGATTTTGCCGAGTTCGCGCAGGAGATCGTGTTGATTCTCACAAGGGGGGATGTTGAGTAACAGACCAAGATGTTTCGCTGTGGCTTCGCCAAACATACGCATTTTAATTAGCGTCGTGTTGGGATCATCCGGGTAGTTATTTTCCGCCGCACAGGCGATGGCATAAGTGAAGTCGTTGACGCCCTTCAGGAATTCGAAGTTGGATTTATTCATCATTGTTATTAATCCATTGCTGTGTGGGCCTGTCCAAATATTTAAGGCCCATAACGTCTTATCTTAGCTTTCTGTACCTTTCCGGACAATGACCGGAGTCACAGCAACTGACTCATTTCTAACGTGTTCGTCTATTTTGGTAGTGTTATAGTAGCCGAAAAACATCTACCTGATTCTGCAAGGATGTACTATGACGGTTCCTACCTATGACAAATTTATTGAACCTGTTCTGCGTTATCTGGCGACAAAACCGGAAGGTGCAGCCGCGCGTGATGTTCATGAGGCTGCCGCGGATGCATTAGGACTGGATGACAGCCAGCGAGCGAAAGTCATTACCAGCGGACAACTTGTTTATAAAAATCGTGCAGGCTGGGCACATGACCGTTTAAAACGTGCCGGGTTGTCGCAAAGTTTGTCGCGTGGCAAATGGTGCCTGACTCCTGCGGGTTTTGACTGGGTTGCGTCTCATCCCCAGCCAATGACGGAGCAGGAGACGAACCATCTGGCCTTCGATTTTGTGAATGTCAAACTTAAGTCACGGCCGGATGCCGTCGATTTAGATCCGAAAGCCGACTCTCCCGATCATGAAGAACTAGCAAAGAGCAGCCCGGACGATCGGTTAGATCAGGCGCTAAAAGAGCTTCGTGATGCGGTGGCTGATGAGGTTCTGGAAAACTTATTGCAGGTTTCTCCTTCGCGCTTTGAAGTCATTGTTCTGGATGTTTTGCATCGCCTGGGGTATGGCGGCCACCGTGATGATTTGCAGCGTGTTGGCGGTACTGGAGATGGTGGCATCGATGGTGTGATATCGCTTGATAAACTTGGCCTGGAGAAAGTTTATGTTCAGGCAAAACGTTGGCAGAACACTGTAGGCAGGCCAGAATTACAGGCATTTTACGGCGCACTGGCTGGGCAAAAGGCGAAACGTGGGGTGTTTATTACCACTTCTGGATTTACGTCTCAGGCGCGTGACTTTGCTCAATCCGTCGAGGGTATGGTGTTGGTTGATGGGGAACGCCTGGTGCACTTAATGATCGAAAACGAAGTAGGGGTTTCTTCACGTTTGTTGAAGGTGCCGAAACTGGATATGGACTATTTTGAGTGAAATATCAGGCCGGATGCGGCTGCGCCTTATCCGGCCCATAACCCCTTACTTCCTCAACCCCGCAAACGCCGCCCGAATCTCATCCTCCGGCAACTGAATCCCGATAAACACCATCGTGCTATGCGGTTTTTCATCGCCCCACGGTCTGTCCCAGTCGGCGCTGTAGAGGCGCTGGACGCCCTGGAACAGCAGGCGGTTAGCTTCGCCGTCAATCCACAGCATCCCTTTGTAACGCAGCAGTTTATCCGCCGATTCCAGCAGCAGGTTTTCCATCACGCGGGAAACTTCGCTGATATCTACCGGGTAATCCAGTTCCACCACAATCGACGAAATATCGTTTTGTTTATCCGCGATAAAGTGGAAACGCGGTTTGGTGCTGACGACGTTCTCTTCCAGCATAAAACCGTTGGTGTTGAACAGCAGGCCCAGGTCGATGTCGCCGTGGGTAACGGTGTAGACCGGTGCACGGGCGTTGATGCGCGCCAGGCGTTCGCGCAGTTTTTCTGCTTCGCCTGCGACGTCGGTTTTAGTCAGCAGAATACGGTCGGCGTAGCCAACCTGTGACTGGGCGATGGTGAACTGGTTCATCTGCTCATCGGCATGTACCGCATCCACCAGCGCAATCACGCCGTCCAGCAGGTAACGCTGGCATAAAATCTCATGGGAGAAAAAGGTCTGAATAATCGGGCCGGGATCGGCCATGCCGGTGCATTCAATGACCAGACGGTCGAACTGAATATTGCCCTTGTCGAGATTATCCAGCAGGTCGAGTAGCGCGTCCTCCAGCTCGTTGGAGCGCGAACAGCAGATGCAGCCGTTGGTCAGCGTTTTGATCTGCGTGGCGCGGTCACCAATCAGTTGATCATCAACGGAGACTTCGCCGAATTCGTTTTCAATCACGGCAATCTTGTAGCCGTGTTGTTCGTTAAGAATATGGCGCAGCAGGGTGGTTTTGCCCGCGCCTAAAAAACCGGTGAGTAGGGTAACTGCAATCGGGTTCATGCTCTCTCCATTAACAACAGCGCATACCGCCTTTACCATCGCCGCCGTAGCGCGCGTTCTGGCGTTCGCGGAAGAATTCTTCATAGCTCATGTACGGCTTGTCGGGATGGTTGGTCTTCATATGCTCGACGTAGTTGTCGTAGTCTGGAATGCCAATCAACATCTTCGCCGCCTGGCCGAGATATTTTTTTGCCTGTCCTAAGTTACCAAACATAGTTCACTCTGATAAGAACAAAGCCCCGCCGAAGCGGGGCTAAACACGGTTAGTGGTGCGAAGAGATCTTCACGCCGCCTTCCGGGATTGGAACGTACGGTGTTTCTTTGTCAGTACGTTTGTCGCTGTTACGCACCTTCAGCCAGGTTTTGAAACCGTAGAAGATGATGCTGTACACCACAATCAGGAACAGAATACTCAGGCCCGCGTTGGTGTAGTTGTTCACAACAATGTGGTTCATGTTGGCAATCTGCTGCGCCGTCAGGTCAGTACCGTTAGCAATCTTCTCTTTGTACTGGCTTGCCATGTAGAAGAAGCCTTCCATCTGTGGGTTGGTGCTGAACAGTTTCAGACCCAGTGCCCAGGTGGTGCAGATAAGCAGCCATACAGCCGGAACAACGGTAACCCAGATGTATTGGGTGCGCTTCATCTTAATCAGCACAACGGTGCCCAGTACCAGCGCCACGGCTGCCAGCATCTGGTTGGAGATACCGAACAGCGGCCACAGGCTCTTAACGCCGCCCAGCGGATCGACCACGCCCTGATACAGCAGGTAGCCCCACAGACCCACACAGCCCGCAGTACCGATGATACCGGCAACCAGAGAGTCGGTTTTTTTCAGGAACGGGATGAAGTTACCCAGCAGGTCTTGCAGCATAAAGCGGCCAGAACGGGTACCCGCATCCAGCGCGGTCAGGATGAACAGGGCTTCGAACAGAATACCGAAGTGATACCAGAAGCCCATGTCAGCCATCGGCAGCACTTTGTGGAACACATGAGCGATACCTACCGCCAGCGTCGGCGCACCACCTGCACGGTTCAGGACAGAAGGCTCACCAATGTCTTTCGCGGTTTGCAGGATCTGCTCTGGCGAAATCACGAAGCCCCAGGAGCTGACGGTTGCCGCCGCGTGTGCGGTAACGTCTTTCAGCTGCGCCATGATGATCGGCGCGTTCTCGCCACCCATTTCATGCAGGTTAGGCATGGTGATGCCAAGGCCAGCAGGCGGGGTATTCATCGCGAAGTAAAGACCCGGTTCGATGATGGACGCAGCAACCAGCGCCATAATCGCCACGAAGGACTCCATCAGCATTGCGCCGTAGCCAATGAAACGCGCGTCGGTTTCATTAGCCAGCAGTTTCGGCGTCGTACCGGAAGAGATCAGCGCGTGGAAGCCAGATACCGCACCACAGGCGATGGTGATGAACAGGAACGGGAACAGAGCGCCTTTCCACAGCGGGCCAGTACCGTCAATGTACTGGGTCATCGCAGGCATTTTCAGTTCCGGGTTCAGCACCACGATACCCAGCGCCAGGCCGACGATAACGCCGATTTTCAGGAAGGTTGCCAGATAGTCGCGCGGTGCGAGGATCAGCCACACCGGCAGCAGTGCGGAAACAAACGCATAGCCAATCAGCGCGAAGGTAATGGTGGTGTCTTTAAAGGTCAGTGCCGGACCCCAGTACGGATCGTGAGCAATCACGCCACCGAAGTAGATAGAGGCAACCAGCAGCACGATACCAATGACAGAGACTTCACCCACACGCCCCGGACGGATAAAGCGCATGTAGATACCCATAAACAGCGCAATCGGTACGGTTGAGCAAACGGTGAAAACACCCCACGGGCTTTCGGCCAGGGCTTTAACCACAATCAGCGCCAGGACGGCAAGGATGATGATCATGATTAAGAAACAGCCAAACAGCGCGATAGTCCCCGGTACTGGTCCCATCTCTTCTTTGATCATCTCACCGAGAGATGCGCCGTTACGGCGAGAGGAGATAAACAGCACCATAAAGTCCTGTACCGCACCGGCCAGTACTACCCCCGCCAGCAGCCACAGCGTGCCAGGTAGGTAGCCCATCTGCGCGGCGAGAACCGGACCAACCAGCGGACCAGCACCGGCGATAGCGGCGAAGTGGTGACCAAACAACACGTAACGGTTGGTCGGAACGTAGTTCAGACCGTCGTTGTTAATAACCGCAGGCGTCGCGCGCGTGGGGTCGAGTTTCATCACCTTCTGGGCGATGTACAAACTGTAGTAGCGATACGCCACCAGATACACCGACACAGAGGCGACCACGATCCACAGGGCGCTGACGTGCTCCCCCCGACGTAATGCAACTACCGCGAGGCAGAATGCACCGATGATTCCGAGAATCACCCAGGGTATGTGCTTGAATAGTTTTTTCGTATCCATAGTAAAACCTGGCATTTTACTCGTCGTCTTTTGGCTTACAGGTGCGGCAGCTGCGTTCGTTCACCTCTGACACTTACTGTTGTAAGCTCCCGGGGATTCACTCACTTGCTGCCTTCCTGCAAACCAAAATCCATAGAGTAATTTGTTAATCATAGGCCGAAGCCGTTCTAGGTTTGCGTTGCGTTTGAGGAGGTAAATTGACCGCTATCCTGCAGTGATGTTGCCAGAGATACGCGCGCGTAAAGTAAGGTAAATAACTGAGTGGTTATTTTAGGGATGTAAGCGGTCAGGAATGGCGGTGAGCGGTTGGGCAAGAATTATCATCGGGTGGATATGTGATTGAGATCACAATAAAAATGCCCCTTCGACGAATGCGTGAAGGGGCTGGAGCTTAAATCGCAGCTTCCATTTCCAGCATCACCGGATGGAAACGGCGTTTAAAGTAGATAAGTCCGTGACCTTCTGCACTGAGGATGATGTTTTTAATCTCCACCAGATACACCAGATGTGTGCCAATTGCCTGCACATCGCGGATCTCACCTTCAAGACTGGCCAGCGAACCTTTTAGCACCGGCTGCGCCAGCGGACCTTTTTGCCAGCATGAGAGGCTAAAACGCTCTTCCATCGCCATGCCTGTCATGCCCGCGAAGTGGCGTGCCATCAGTTCCTGCTCATGGTTGAGGACGTTGACGCACAACTTGCCGTTGCCCTGAAAAACCGGGTTCATCGCACTGTTGGCGTTAATGCACACCATCAGCGACGGTGGTGTATCCGTGACCGAGCAGACAGCCGTTGCCGTAATCCCGCATTGTCCGGTGTCGCCCTCGGTGGTGATAATATTTACCGCTGCCGACAGGCTGGCCATCGCGTCACGAAAGCGCAGGCGTTGTTCATCTAATTGCATCTTAACCTCCTGCTGCGTTATTTCAGCAGCTTATCCAGCATGTTGATATCGTCGTTGTTGTGCAGGTGCGGCACAGTCCAGCCGTTCTGGTCGTATTCCGACAGGCAGCGATCAACCATCGCCATCATCTTGTCCATATTGCCGGAGCTTTGTGCCTGGCGCAGACACTGCAGGCGAATCTCATCCTGGCTACCGGAGTAGTTGATTTCATACAGTTCGTGGCGACCACCAAACTCGCTGCCAATGGCGTCCCACATCAGTTTGAGGATCTTGATGCGCTGGACGTGATCCATACCATTCGAACCGCGCACATACTTCGCCAGATACTGGTCGATCTGCGGATTGTTCAGGTCACGGGCACTGGAAGGGAGGTAGATCAGGCCACTGGTAACGTTGCGTTCGATAATGTTTTTGATCTTCGCGTAGGCCATTGGTGCCAGTACGCGATAGGTTTGCAGTGCGGCATGATCCGGTAAATAAGCCCCGTTGACCCACGGCGTCGCTTCAGAACACATCGAGTCACTCAATGCCCAGAAGGTGTTGCGCCACGCCACCACTTCACCGAGATCGGCCTGCACACCACGGAACTCCAGGGTGCCGGTACATTCGAGTGATTTTTTCAGCAGTGCCGTAATGAAGTCGAGTTTCACTGCCAGGCGCACACAGGCTTGCAGCGGATACATACGGGCAAAACCGCCTTCCATCGTCCAGCGACGGCAGCGATCAAAATCGCGGTAGATCAGCACGTTTTCCCATGGGATCAGCACGTTATCCATCACCAGAATCGCATCATTCTCATCGAAGCGGCTGGAGAGCGGGTAGTCATACGGTGAGCCGGTAGCACCCGCGACCATCTCATAAGAGGCGCGGGAGATTAATTTCACGCCATCAGCATCCATTGGCGCAACGAACATCAGCGCGAAGTCCGGGTTTTCGCCCATTACTTGTGCCGAGCCGAAGCCAACCATGTTGTAGTGAGTCAGCGCCGAGTTGGTGGCAACCACTTTCGCACCGCTAACGATAATCCCGGCGTCAGTCTCTTTTTCCAGCTTGATGTAAACGTCTTTCACTTTATCGGTCGGCAAATGACGATCGATCGGTGGGTTAACAATCGCGTGGTTAAAGTAGAGGCCAGTTTCCTGAATACGGGTATACCAGTTACGGGCGTTCTGCTCGAACTGACCGTAAAAGCCCGGATTCGCGCCCAGTGCGCAACCGAAAGCAGCTTTGTAGTCTGGGGTACGGCCCATCCAGCCATAGCTCAGGCGTGACCACTCAGCGATGGCGTCGCGTTGCTGGCGCAGGTCGTCGGCACTTTTCGCCACGCGGAAGAATTTATGGGTATAGCCGCCGCTGCCGGTGTCGGTGTTCCAACACAGAGAGTCCTGCATCTCCGGTTTGTGCAGCGCGTCGTACAGTTGGGCAACAGACGCTGCCGCATTACGAAATGCCGGATGAGTAGTGACGTCTTTCACTCGCTCGCCATAGATATAGATCTCGCGACCATCCTGCAGGCTTTTCAGATACTCTTCCCCGGTGAACGGACGTTGGGTACTGGCGCGGAAATCTTCTGGTTTCATGTCGACCTCTACAGTATTAATCGGAATACGATTGTTAATTTTGTGTGTTGTTTTTGTTATTCAATTGAAGCTTGCAGGGGCGATTACGGGAAGAGACTTTTGGGACAATGGCTGGTACTTTTCAGGTCGGGTACGGTTTTGTGATCGAGGTCGCTTTTAGCGATTTTTGACGTTACTAAATCCCCTTGCTCCAGGCGGAGAAAGGGGAATAGCAGGTGGTGCCTGGTTTCCCGTTAAGGCTAAGGGATTTTCACGTCACAGGTACTTTTTTGGCACGATAAGCACTGGGCGAGCAACCGACTAAGCGATAAAAAAAGCGCGCAAAATAAGCCGGATCCTTAAAACCGAGTTGCCAGGCAATATTGTTCACGGCGTTATCAGAAAACAGCAGCAGCCGCTTGGCTTCTCGCAGCTGCCTGTCGAAAATCAACCGTTTTGGCGGACGGTTGGCAAAGCGACGGCAGATGTCCGTGAGTCGTGATTCGGTGATATGCAGTTCGTTAGCGTAATCCGGTACTGTCCAGTGCTGATGAAAATGGCTTTCAATCAGCATATGAAAACGCTGGAACAGTTTTAATTCTCCGCGCATCCCGCTGGCGGCATGGTCGTCGAGTTTTGCGTTACGCAGCAGTAGGGTGAACACTGCCTGTGCCAGGAGCGTCAGGGTGTGTTCCCGTCCAGGCAGTTGTTCCACCGATTCCCGCTCTATCAGTTGCCAATAGTGTTCCAGCGCCGCCAGTTCGTCGGGTTTATCTGCCAGTGACAGGCAAATCCCCGGCAGGCCGAAGGTTTCCCGAGTGCCCGGATACAGAACTTCCAGCAGGGGCCAGATCAGATCTTCCCGTACCGTCAACACATGACCGTCGGCGTCAGACTCCGTAATAAACGCATGAGGTACTGACGGCGGCGTCAGGACAAACAGGGGCGCTTCCACCGAGTAGCGATGATCGTCAAGCTGTAGCTCAATCTGTCCGCTATTGAGGAAATGCATCTGAAAGTACTGTTCGTGGCGATGTGGCAGCATATGGCGGCCAAAAAATGCCGCCATGCGGGCGAACGACTGATAATGCACATCGTCCGTACCCAGGCTTTCATCGTACTCTTTGCTGATATCAATATTGGCAATCTGACGGTCACGCATCGTCGTTCCTTACGGGGTCGCTCGCGGACGGGAGGACTGCATTGGAATCGCCCAGATAATCCCCGCACCAATCACCAGCAGCGCGGCAACAAACCACAATCCACTGTTAAAGCTGCCGGTCAGATCTTTCAACCAGCCGATCATAAACGGACTTAATGCTGAACCAATGTTGCCAGTGGCGTTGATCACCGCAATACCGATCGCTCGTGCCCGCAGGCTGATGGACTGATCCGGTGTTGTCCAGAAAATCGCCATTGCGCTGAATGATCCGGTCGAAGCCATAATGATCCCCAGCATCTGGATCATGTTGTGATCAGTTGCCGAAGCCAGTAACCAACCAGCGGCAGCGAACAAATAAGGAAGGGCGGTGTGATGCCTTCGTTCCTGGCGGTGATCTGAGTGACGGCTCCAGTAAATCATCCCGAGAATGGTACAAATCTGCGGTACGGCGGCCAGCAGGCCGATGGTGATATTACTGCTGCCCTGATTAAAGCTTTGCAGGATCTGCGGTGTCCAGATGCTGATCGCACTAAGTGTGTTGGTCAGGCAGAAATACGCCAGGGTATACATCATCACCACCGGAGTGAAGATCTCCCGCCACATGCTGCGTTGTTGCATGGCGTGGTGGCTGATGGCTCCCTCTGGCTGAACCAGCGTCAGACGATCGTTATCCATCATCTCTTGCAGGCATTTTTTGTCTTCTTTCGTCAGCCACTTAGCTTTGTCCGGTGAGTCATCAAGCCAGAACCACACCATGATGCCGAGTAATACCGACGGGAAGCCTTCCAGCAAAAACAGCCACTGCCAGCCTTTTAATGCCATTACGCCATCCAGCGACAAAATGTAGCCGGAAACGATCGATCCCAACGCTGTCGTTACCGGCATTGCCACCATAAACAAGGCGTTGGCACGGGCGCGGAAATAGGCCGGAAACCAGAAGGTTAAATACAGCAGAATGCCAGGCAGAAAGCCGGCTTCGGTAATGCCAACCAGTATACGCAGTACGTACAAGCTAGTGGGGCCAGTGGCAAACATGGTGGCAGTAGAGGCGATGCCCCAAAGCACCATGATGGTGGCGATCCAGCGCCGCGCACCGACAATACTCAGCATAATGTTGCTGGGAATGCCGAAGATGACATAAGCGGCGTAGAACAGGGTGGTGGCGAGGCCAAACATGGTGGCGCTCAGACCGAGGTCGCGTCCCATCGTGAGTCCGGCAAAGCCGATGTTGATGCGATCAAGGAACGAGAAGATAAACAGCACGAACAGAAAGACGATCAGGCGGCGAAACAGCTTCTTAATAACCGCCTGTTGTCCGGCAGTCAGCGCTTTATGCTGATTCGCCGGATCGATACTCTCCGGTATGGCAGGTGAGGTGTCGCTCATTTTTCTTCCTCTAATGGGATTTTTGTAGGGTACGACAAGGTTTATGGCGGATGCGCACAAACGCCTTATCCGGTCCGCGATTTGGTACGGCTTTTTGCCGGATGCGGCGTAAACGCCTTATCCGGCCTACGGTTTGGTGCGAGTGTAGGCCGGATAAGCGCAGCGCATCCGGCATTAATACACGTCGGGCTTAATCGCTGTAGCCTGCGCACCAAACCGTGCTGCCAGCGCTTCGGCGGCGCGGGCGAGCAGGGTGGTGTCAACGCCGACGGCGACAAACAGCGCGCCCAGTTCCAGATAGCGTTTTGCCAGTTGCTCATTGGCGATCAGGATCCCCGGCGCTTTGCCCGCTTCGCGGATCTGCACGATCGCCTGCTCAATCGCGGCCTGTACTTCCGGGTGCTGAGGATTACCGGCATAACCCATATCGGCGCTCAGATCCGCCGGGCCGATAAACACGCCGTCGACCCCTTCCACGTCCAGAATCTGCGGTAAGTTCTTCATTGCCTCACGCGTTTCGATCTGCACCAGCACGCACATTTGATCGTTGGCTTTTTGCAGGTAATCAGGAATACGATTCCAGCGCGAGGCTCGGGCCAGCGCACTGCCCACACCGCGAATACCGGCGGGGGGATAACGGGTGGCGCGTACCGCTTCACGGGCTTCGTCAGCGTTTTGAACCATCGGCACCAGTAAGGTTTGTGTGCCGACATCCAGCAGTTGTTTGATTTGCACCGGATCGTTCCACGACGGACGTACCACCGGCTGGCTGGGGTAGGGCGCAATCGCCTGTAGCTGGGTGAGCACGGTTTGCACGTTATTCGGCGCGTGCTCACCGTCGATCAATAACCAGTCGAATCCTGCTCCGGCCAGTAACTCTGCGCTGTAGCTGCTACTTAGCCCCAGCCATAATCCGATCTGCGGGCGGCCTGCTTTCAGCGCCGCTTTAAAACTGTTTTCCATCGTTCTCTCCTTAAACAAAGCGGCAGCTAATGGAGCCCATGTTGCCGTAATCGACGTGGAAGGTATCGCCCTTACGCGCCGGAACCGGGCGGGTGAACGAACCGCCGAGAATGATTTGCCCGGCTTCCAGTTGTACGTCATACGGTGCGAGTTTGTTCGCCAGCCAGGCCACGCCGTTTGCCGGATGATTTAGCACACCAGCGGCGACGCCAGTTTCTTCAATCACGCCATTGCGATACATCAGGGCGGAGATCCAACGCAGATCCAGTTCGTCTGGTTTGATCGGACGACCGCCGAGGATCACTCCGGCGTTGGCGGCGTTATCAGAAATGGTGTCGAACACTTTGCGCGGGCGCTGGGTTTCCGGATCGATGTTGTGGCAGCGGGCGTCGATCAGCTCCAGCGCCGGGATCACGTAGTCCGTGGCGTTGTAGACGTCGAACAGCGTGCAGTTTGGCCCACGCAGCGGTTTTGCCAGCACAAAAGCCAGCTCCACTTCAATGCGCGGCACGATAAAGCGATCGGTCGGGATATCGCTGCCATCGTGGAAGAACATGTCGTCCAGCAATGCACCGTAATCTGGCTCGCTGATTTGTGAGCTGGCCTGCATCGCTTTCGAGGTCAGGCCGATTTTGTGGCCTTTCAGCGTGCGGCCTTCGGCGATTTTCAGTCGGACCCATTCGCGCTGTACGGCGTAGGCGTCTTCAATGGTGATCTCCGGGTAATCCAGCGAGATCGCGCGGATCTGTTCACGCTGTTTTTCTGCCTGATCCAGACGCTGGGCGATCAGGGTGTGGGTGTGTTTATCGAACATAGCGATATCCTGTGGCATTGCCGGATGCGGCTGCGCCTTATCATCCAGCCTGGAAGCTGGTGCAAATTTATTTAAACAACGCGTGTACGTTGTTCTGTTTGAAATTCAACGTCGGGTGCAGCTCTGCAATCTCAAATGAAAGCGCCAGGTAACGGCTCTCCATCAGTGAGGCGAAGTGCGTTTTAATCAGATCAAACAGCATTTCGCCTACTTCCTGACGGCTTTCCAGACTGCGCCCGCTGCCGATTTTTAGCGTCATATGCACAAAGGCGTAATCGTGCTTGCCATCAGCCATTTGCCAGGTATCGATCCAGTGTGCCCGGCTACGTATTCCCCCAAGCGGAAAAATCCCCGTTGCCGCCAGTGCAGTGTTAACACTGGCAAACAGCTCAGGTAAGCGGGCTTCTTCACGAATATTTTCAGTACATTCCACGATAAAGTGCGGCATAAAACGTCCTTACGCGGGAAGCGGGAAAACAGCGTTAACCTGACCGGTGCCAGAGCTTGGGAATAGCTCGGTGATAAACTCCACCTTGCCGTCGTATTTATCCCAGCCGAGCATCCCCAGCAGCATCACCGTGTCGTGCATATTGCCTTCGCCGTAGCAGTAGTCGGCATACTCCGGCAGCATATTGCAGAACTCGTTGAACTGGCCTTCGCGCCACAGCTTCACCACGCGCTCGTCCATCTGGCGGTCGAACTCGCGGGTGTAGCTGTTCATCCCTTCTTCCGCTCGCTGATCGTCAATAAAGCGGTGCGATAACGAACCGCTGGCAAGGACCGCCACGGTGCCGTCGTACTGTTCGATCGCTTTCAGAATAGCCTCGCCCAGCTTGCGGCTGTCGGCAAAATCGTGAACAGTGCAGAAAGCTGAAATGGAAACCACTTTGAAGTGCTTGTCTTCATTCATGTAGCGCATTGGCACCAGCGTGCCGTATTCCAGTTTCAGGCTGGGAATGTTGTGCGCTTTTGCCCGCACGCCGAGCTTTAAGGCTTCATCGGCAATAAGCTGCCCCAACTCCGGGTTGCCCTCGTAGTTGTAGGTCATATCGCGGATAAAATGCGGCAGCTCGTTGCTGGTGTAGACGCCTTCAAAATGGTCTGCACAGTTGATGTGATAAGCACTGTTGACCAGCCAGTGGGTATCGAAAACGATAATGGTATCGACGCCCATTTCCCGGCAACGCTTGCTGATCTCTTTATGCCCGTCGATCGCGCCCTGGCGGCAACCGTGGTTTTTCCCTGGCAGTTCAGAGAGATACATCGACGGTACGTGCGTGATCTTGGCGGCTAACGCTAACTTACCCATATCAGACTCCCCATTTCGGAATTGGATGGTCGCCCATGGAAATGCAGACGTTCTTCATTTCCGCGAACACTTCGAAGCTGTACTCACCGCCTTCACGCCCGGTGCCGGAGGCTTTTACGCCGCCAAATGGCTGGCGCAGGTCACGCACGTTCTGGGTGTTGACGAACACCATGCCTGCTTCAATGCCACGCGCCAGGCGTAACACTTTGCTGACATCCTGTGTCCAGATGTATGACGCGAGGCCGTACTCCACGTCGTTTGCCAGGCGCAGACCTTCGGCTTCGTCTTTAAACGGCAGCAGGCAGGCGACCGGCCCGAAAATCTCTTCCTGGGCGACGCGCATACGGTTATCTACGTCTGCCAGCACCGTTGGGCGCAGGAAGTTGCCGCCTTTCAGATGTGCAGGCAGGTCAGACGGTTTATCCGGGCCGCCCGCCAGCAGGGTTGCGCCTTCTTCAATGCCGAGACGGATATAGCCAGAGACTTTTTCCCAGTGCTGCTGGCTGATAAGCGCCCCAACCTGGGTATTCGGATCGTTCGGATCGCCCACGCGCAGACGGTTGGCGCGTTCGGCAAAGCGTTTAACGAATTCCGGGTAGATGCTTTGCTGAATAAAGATGCGCGAACCGGCGGTGCAGCGCTCGCCGTTGATCGAGAAGATGGTGAACAGGGCGGCGTCCAGCGCGCGTTCAATATCGGCATCTTCAAAAATCAGCACCGGCGATTTACCGCCCAGTTCCATGGAGTATTTTTTCAGCCCGGCGTTTTTCATGATGTTGCGCCCGGTCGCCGTACCGCCGGTGAACGACACGGCACGTACGTCATGATGACGAACCAGCGCATCCCCTGCGGTTGCGCCGTAGCCCTGTACCACGTTCAGCACGCCTGCCGGAATACCGGCTTCCAGCGCCAGCTCACCCAGGCGGTCAGCGGTCAGCGGGGAGAGTTCCGACATCTTCAGCACCGCGGTATTGCCCAGCGCCAGACACGGCGCGACCTTCCATGTGGCGGTCATAAACGGCACGTTCCACGGCGATACCAGCGCACAAACGCCTACCGGTTGCACCAGCGTGTAGTTGAGCATCTTGTCGTCAACCGGATAGGTCTTGCCGTTCATCTGCTGGCAGACTTCCGCGAAAAATTCAAAGTTGTGAGAAGCGCGTGGGATCAACACATTTTTGGTCTGATGGATCGGCAGGCCCGTGTCCGCGGTTTCCATCGCGGCGATCTCAGGCACGTTCTGGTCGATCAGATCGCCCAGACGGCGCATCAGGCGCGCACGCTCTTTCATCGGCAGATTGGCCCATTTCGGGAACGCCTCTTTCGCTGCCGCTACCGCCTGATTGATCTCCGCTTCACCGCCGGAGGCCACATCTGCCAGCACTTCACCCGTTGCCGGATTGGTGGTCTGGAAGTAGTCGTTACCTGCAACATTTTTGCCGTTGATCCAATGATTTACTTTTTTCATTTCGCTGTTTCCTCACTCACAATTCGGTTCACCAGGCGGCCCACGCCTTCTACTTCCACCACTACTTCATCACCAGGCACCACGTCAGATAAGCCTTTTGGTGTGCCGGTGGCGATCATGTCGCCCGGATTCAGGGTCATAAATTCGCTTAAGTAGGCGATCAGGAAGGGCACGCTGAAGATCAGATCGGCGGTGGTGCCTTGCTGGCGTAACTCGCCGTTGACGAAGGTGCGAAGGGTCAGATTATGCGGGTCCGGGATCGCCTCTTTCGGCACGATGGTTGAAAGCATCGGCGTCAGTCCGTCGCGGCTTTTTACCCGCAGGTTAGGGCGGTAGTAGTTTTCCAGATAGTCGCGAATGGCGTAGTCGTTACACACGGTGTAGCCCGCGACATAATCCATGGCATCGGCTTCGCTGACGTTACGCGCCTGCTTGCCAATAACTACCACCAGCTCCGCTTCGTAGTGCATGTATTCAATATTGTTCGGGCGCACGGAGGTCTGGTTATCGCCCGTGAGGGTATTCGGCGCTTTCAGGAACACCAGCGGTTCTTCCGGTGGCTTAAATTCCAGTTCGCTGGCGTGGTCGGCGTAGTTCAGGCCGAGGGCAAACAGCGTGCCGTGCGGGTGTGGCTGCGTTGGGAAGCTCTTGCGCGTGGTCACTTCACGTTCGTCCACTACCGGATTTTCCAGCGGCGGGAAACCTTCTGCGAGAACACGCACGCGATCGCCTGGCTGTATTTCCACGCGCGCCTGTGGCGTGCCGAGCAGAATGGCATCGCCTGGATTCAGCGTGGCAAATTCGCTCAGGGCGCTCAGCAACTGCGCGGCGTTACGTTGTAAATCGGAGGTGTTCCAGTGATCGGCAGGACGCCCGTTGATCTCGGTATAGATGGTCAGATTATCGACATTGCTGAGAGCCACGGTTTCGCCAATGGGGCAGAATCCATCACGACATTTTGCTTTGATTGCCGGGCGGTAAAAGCTCTCTTCCGGCAGGCTGACGTCGTTAGCCAGCGCATATCCGGCGATGTACTCTGCCGCATCTTCTTCACGTACTTTCGTCGCCGTTTTTCCCACAATCAGCGCAACTGTCGCACCGCTCAGTACCTTTTCACCCTGTGGAAAGGGAATCGGTTCACCGCAACCAATCACCGTATTGCGCGGTTTAATAAACCAGACCGCAGTTTTAGGCGGGGCTTTGTAGGGGGATTGCTGGAACGCTTCCTGCCATACATCAAGCTGGCTGCGATGGTTCAACGCTACGGCGAAGATAGTGCCTTTCATTACCACTCCTCGGATTCGATCATTTTAATCATTAATATGTTAATGATTACTTTTATTCCCGATTGCGTAGTTTGGCAAAAGTAAGTGATGTAAATGTGATCTAATTAACAAACTATTTACATTTGCAGGTAATAAAATACTAAATATCAGTAAGTTAATAAAGTATGCTCAATTTTGATAAAATGAGGAATTGCGGGGATAGCTCAGTCCCGGTAACGTGATGATTAACTGTTTCTATATTAATGATTTTGAATTTTTCAGGGGAAAGATAATGCACGACTCACTAACCATTGCGTTGCTCCAGGCGCGAGAAGCGGCGATGAGTTATTTTCGCCCAATCGTTAAACGGCATAATTTGACTGAGCAACAGTGGCGCATCGTGCGTATTCTGGCGGAAAGCCCATCAATGGATTTTCACGATCTGGCGTATCGCGCCTGCATTTTGCGCCCAAGCCTGACCGGGATCCTCACGCGGATGGAACGCGACGGTTTAGTGTTGCGATTAAAGCCGATCAATGATCAGCGGAAGCTCTATATCTCGCTAACCAAAGAGGGGCAGGCGCTGTATAACCGCGCCCAGACACAGATTGAAGAAGCCTATCGGCAGATTGAAGCTCAGTTTACTGCCGAGAAAATGCAACAGTTAACCCATCTGTTAGAGGAATTTATTGCTCTGGGCAATTCCCGACAAGAAGACATCCCGGGCGATAATGAATAACTTTTTAGTATCTGATAACCAGCGCCTGGTTTTTCCATGGATGGCGGGTTACACCTTTTCATAAAGTTTTTGCTTTCCAGGCCGAAAATCTTGCATCGGTCCACAGGAAAGAGAAACCATGTTAAAACGTATCAAAATTGTGACCAGCTTACTGCTGGTTTTGGCCGTTTTTGGCCTTTTACAACTGACATCAGGCGGTCTGTTCTTTAATGCCTTAAAGAATGACAAAGAAAATTTCACTGTTTTACAAACCATTCGCCAGCAGCAATCCACGCTGAATGGCAGCTGGGTCGCGTTGTTGCAGACGCGTAACACCCTCAACCGCGCGGGTATCCGCTACATGATGGATCAGAATAATATTGGTAGCGGTTCAACCGTTGCTGAGCTGATGCAGAGTGCCAGTATTTCGCTGAAACAGGCGGAAAAAAACTGGGCGGATTACGAAGCGTTGCCGCGTGACCCGCGTCAGAGCACCGCCGCAGCGGCAGAGATCAAACGTAATTACGATATTTATCACAATGCGCTGGCGGAGCTGATCCAACTGTTAGGTGCAGGCAAAATCAACGAGTTCTTTGATCAGCCGACCCAGGGATATCAGGACGGTTTCGAGAAGCAGTATGTGGCTTACATGGAGCAAAACGATCGGCTCTATGATATCGCCGTCAGCGATAATAATGCCTCCTACAGCCAGGCGATGTGGATTCTGGTGGGCGTGATGATCGTCGTACTGGCGGTCATCTTCGCCGTCTGGTTCGGTATTAAAGCCTCGTTGGTAGCGCCAATGAATCGCCTGATTGACAGCATTCGTCATATTGCAGGCGGCGATCTGGTGAAACCGATTGAGGTGGATGGCTCTAATGAGATGGGGCAACTGGCAGAGAGTTTGCGCCATATGCAGGGAGAGCTGATGCGTACCGTCGGTGATGTGCGCAACGGGGCCAATGCCATTTATAGCGGTGCCAGCGAAATCGCCACCGGCAATAACGATCTCTCTTCGCGCACCGAGCAACAGGCCGCTTCGCTGGAAGAGACGGCAGCCAGCATGGAGCAACTGACCGCAACGGTGAAACAGAACGCCGAGAATGCGCGTCAGGCCAGCCATCTGGCGTTAAGTGCTTCTGAAACGGCGCAACGCGGCGGCAAAGTGGTGGATAACGTAGTACAGACCATGCGCGATATCTCCACCAGTTCGCAGAAAATCGCCGATATTATCAGCGTAATTGACGGCATTGCCTTCCAGACCAATATTCTGGCTTTGAACGCCGCGGTTGAGGCTGCGCGTGCGGGTGAGCAAGGGCGCGGTTTTGCGGTGGTCGCGGGAGAAGTGCGTAATCTGGCCCAGCGCAGCGCCCAGGCGGCTCGTGAAATTAAAAGCCTGATTGAAGACTCGGTGGGGAAAGTGGATGTTGGCTCTACGCTGGTCGAAAGCGCCGGGGAAACAATGGCGGAGATTGTCAGCGCCGTGACCCGCGTGACGGACATTATGGGCGAAATTGCTTCTGCTTCTGATGAGCAGAGCCGTGGTATCGATCAGGTTGGCTTAGCGGTTGCTGAGATGGACCGGGTAACTCAACAGAACGCTGCGCTGGTGGAAGAATCTGCCGCTGCCGCCGCCGCGCTGGAAGAGCAGGCCAGTCGCCTGACCGAAGCTGTGGCAGTGTTCCGGATTCAGCAACAGCAGCAACAGCAGCGTGAAACATCGGCTGTAGTAAAAACCGTGACGCCAGCTACGCCGCGTAAAATGGCCGTGGCAGATAGCGGGGAGAACTGGGAAACGTTTTAATCGCCATAAAAATGCCCGATAAGCAAAATGTTATCGGGCATAGGGAGTTTAATCTTTACGCGGGTCGTTGATCGGCTGACGAACCAGGAAGATGTACGCCAGTGCTCCCGCTGCGGTGACGCAACCGCAGATGATTAGTGCCAGACGGAATGAGTGGGTGGTATCAACAATAAAACCAGTAATGATCGGCGCAAAAGAGGCGCAGATGAAGCTGGCAAAGTTCTGGATACTGCCCACCGACGCCGTCATGCGAGAAGCAACTGCGACGTGGATCAAGCCCCAGCAGGATGTTCCGGCAAAGTGAATACAGAACAGTGCCATGCCAATCAGCAGAACCGCCGTCATGGATGTTGTCGCTTGCGGTACGACCAGCGTAAAGGCGGCAGAACAGAACATCCCGGCAATAATGCAGATCTTACGGCTTTTAATCGGAGCCATTCCCCCTTTGACCAGCCAGTCAGTAACGTAACCGTTGACCAGCATCCCGGCAGCCCCAAACAGGAAAGGGATAGCCGCCATCAACCCTGTGCTTTTTAAATCCAGGTTATAGGCTGTTTGCAGGTAACCAGGAAGCCAGGCCAGATACAGCCACGCAGTGTAGTTGATGCCACTGAATCCGAGCATCATTCCCCACATTGTGCGGTTACGGAACAGGCTGCGCCATTCGGCAAAACTGAGCGGATCTCGGCGGGCATTGACGCTACCTGCATTGAGATAAGCTTGTTCAACGGCAGTCAGTTCTACGTGCTCGCGGTTGCGATAGAGCATATACCAGCCAATGGCGAGAAAAATCCCCAGCACACCAATGGTAATAAACATCCCACGCCAGCCCATCACCAGCATCATCGCCGCCAGAATCGGTGGGCTTACGGCAACGCCAATGGTAGAAGCTGCGTTGAAGAAGCCCATCGGGCGTCCGCGCTCTTTGATGTTGAACCAGTCGTTAATGACTTTTACGCCACATGGGTTCATCGGCGCTTCACCAATCCCCATACCGATACGCACCAACACGAACTGCGTAAAGCTGTGCACCATGCCAGACATGGCCTGGAACAGTGACCAGAAGAACATCCCCAGTCCCAGCATCAGGCGTGGGCCTTTACGATCCAATAGTGGGCCGCAAGGAAGTTGCGCAATCCCGTAAGCGAGTGAAAACACGGAGAGCAAAGCGCCGATTTCGGTGGCACTTAATCCCAATTCTTCACGAATCGTTAAATTTGCTACCGACAGCGAACTGCGGTCGAGATAATTGATTACCGCCGCAAAAAATAATAACAACATGGCGGTGGTTTGAATGCGTTTAATTCGGGTACTGCGTTGAACTAATCCATCTGGTGGCACGGGAATATCTGCCGACGAAGATGGAGTAAATGAAGAACGCGGATCGAGGGTGATATTTTCTTTTTCCACGCCGGACTCCTGTATTTATAATTTTAATTGTTTACGTAATTGTGCATTACGCAAGGTTGATATTAACGGCAGGTTAAAGTTTTAGGACTTTACTACCGCTCACAAAAACATTTTTAGTCGACTGATTGTGAGCATAGGTAAGCGGGAATTTCCCGGTATTTATCTTTTGATAAAACCGTGCACCCGCTAATAGTTTGCTGTTTTTAATCCGTACTTAATGAGCATAACGCGTGTTCTCATTAATGGATCGAATCATTGATTGTTTAGCTGAATTCAAATGGTTACGGAGCGCAAGGGTGGCATCAAGGTCACTGCGGCAAATCAGAGCGCTGAGAATGGTCATATGCTCATCGACGGCAATGATATTGCGCTGTTTAAGATCGCTTTCGTCCCATTGATAGTGAAAATGAAAGATGACTGAGATGATCTCAAGAGATTGATCAAAAAAGATATTGTCGGCAGCTGAAAGCAGTAAGGAGTGAAAATCTCTGTCAAGTTGCGAGAACATGCGAAAGCTATTGCCGATGTTGTCACGCAGTAGCCGATGACGTTCGAGCATGGTTTTCGCCTGCAGCCAGCGGGGATCATGATCAGGCAGGTTGAGAAAGTGCTGAAGTGAATGTGTTTCGAGCATTTCGCGTAGTTCAAACAGCTGCTCGGCGTAGGATTGATCGAATTGCTTCATGCTCCACTGGCCGCGCTTTTCGCTTTGAATAAGATTATAACGGCCGAATTTTAAAAGATATTCTCTTACTACAACCGGGCTGACACCCGCGGCCCGAGCCAGTTGCAGTTCAGAAAAAGTTTCCCCAGGGCGTAACTGGCGCTGGTTTATCATCGTGAAAAAAGCCTGCTCAAACACTTTGTTTTGTTCACTCATTGAAGCGGTAGTACAGGCGAAACCGTCATCATGGTCAGGTTTACGCGCAATAACATAGTCGTTTCCAACCTGCGTTAAGACGCCGCATTCGCGTAAGTGGCTGAGAATATGACGCACTGTAGTGCGGCTGATGTTGTACATTTCCGCCAGCGCACTTTGCGATGGAAGTGGGGAAGGGATATGACCCCGCGCCATATCATCAATGACCTGGTTAATCACATTGTGGCGTAAATTTTGTGAACGACTCATATTTTCCTCCTTGTGAGTCCATTAAAACCCGATTTAAAACATTTTTATGCGTGTGTTTTCACAAAACAGATTTTCCGTTCCGCTGCCATTTTTCATTTTCATTGATATCTAAGGCAACAAAAAATGGAGAGCCGAATCATGTCTACGATGAATGTTTTAATTTGCCAGCAGCCGAAAGAATTAGTCTGGAAACAACGCGAGATACCTATTCCGGGTGACAATGAAGCATTAATAAAAATTAAGTCAGTCGGCATTTGTGGTACCGATATTCATGCCTGGGGTGGGAATCAACCATTTTTTAGTTATCCACGCGTTTTAGGCCATGAAATATGTGGGGAGATTGTTGGGCTGGGTAAAAATATTGCAAATCTTAAAAATGGACAGCAAGTAGCGGTGATCCCTTATGTTGCCTGTCAGCAATGCCCGACGTGTAAAAGCGGGCGTACCAATTGCTGTGAAAAAATTTCAGTCATTGGCGTGCATCAGGATGGCGGTTTTAGTGAGTATTTGAGCGTGCCGGTGGCGAACATTTTGCCCGCAGATGGTATTGACCCGCAGGCGGCAGCATTAATTGAACCTTTCGCTATTAGCGCTCATGCGGTGCGTCGCGCAGCCATTGCTCCCGGCGAGCAGGTGCTGGTGGTCGGGGCGGGGCCAATCGGTCTGGGCGCGGCGGCAATCGCTAAAGCCGATGGCGCACAGGTGGTGGTGGCGGATACCAGTCCGGCGCGCCGTGAACATGTGGCAACGCGTCTGGAATTACCTGTACTGGACCCGTCAGCCGAAGATTTTGACGCGCAGCTGCGGGCGCAGTTTGGTGGTTCGCTGGCGCAGAAAGTGATCGACGCGACAGGTAATCAACATGCGATGAATAACACCGTGAATCTGATTCGTCACGGCGGCACGGTGGTATTTGTCGGTCTGTTTAAAGGTGAGTTGCAGTTCTCCGATCCGGAATTCCATAAAAAAGAAACGACGATGATGGGTAGCCGCAACGCCACGCCGGAAGATTTCGCTAAAGTCGGTCGACTGATGGCGGAAGGAAAAATCACTGCCGACATGATGTTAACCCATCGCTACCCGTTCGCCACGCTGGCAGAAACCTACGAGCGCGATGTGATTAACAATCGTGAGTTGATTAAGGGTGTAATTACTTTCTGATAAGGCGAGATTATTAAAGTTGCCATGCAGCGTCCGGGGAAGTGTTGGGCGCTGTTTTTTTTCTGTTTCTCAATGATGTTTTGTAGGCCGGAGAAGGTGTGTAGGTCGCACCTTATGCGACCTACACATCAGTCAGAAATTACCCTTCACGTTCCACAACTTTAATTTCCACCATGCCGATCCCGAGCTTACGCGGCGAGTGTCCGAGGATATTCCCTTCGTTGGTTGAGACAGGTTCCGGCGGCACAATTACCAGTGTGTCGGCATCGGTTGGGTTATCGAAATGCAGTGTGGTGGTGGTCACTTCATTGCCCAGCACAAGAGTTTGTTCTTCATTGCCTACGCGTACCGGAATAGGACGGCTGGCGTTATTGCCGTATGCTTTGGCAGTAATCACCAGGTCAAATTTCTTCGGCAGCGGATGCTTGTACTCGATTTTTACTTCATCGCCCAGTTGCGCGTTGGACCAGCGGCCCCACGACTCCGGACGGGAAATCCCGCTAAACTGTTTCACCTCTTCTGGCGCACCGGCGACGTTAAAGATGAAACTGTCGGCTTTGTAGCGAATATCGTTATCAACAATCTTCAGCGTATCGACATTGCCTTTGTAACGCGCCATGTCGATGACCGTATCTTTAAATGCCGTTTTGCCCTTCCATGTTGTTTTGTCAACATGCTGGACAATTTGCTGACCGCCAAGCTGCCCTTGCGAGACACACCAGTCGGTGGAGAGTGCCAGTTCCGGAGCCCAAAGTTGTGCCATCTTGTAGCAACGGTCAACCCAGACGAAATTGTCGCGTGGAGCGAAATCGGCCAGCTGGAAACGCAGCGGTGCTGAGTATTCACTTTCCGGCAGCGGTTCCACGCGTTTGTCTGAAACCCGCAACAGCAGCGGCAAACGGAAATGGCTACCCGAGAAGGCAATCATGTTTTTCTGCTGGTCGATGGTGAACTCTTTCATCTCTTTAGGGAATTTCCACAGGCGGATGATATCCGGCTTCCACGCCAATGTTTTCTCTTTGATATTGAGGAAGATTTCCGACATTGACTGCCCGGATAAACTGCTACGACCAAGTCCGAGATAGTTATCGCCACCGAGAATGTCCAGCACCGTCGCGCCGTTATCCATCGTGTTACGCTTCACCGCCAGCGTCTCTTGCTGCGGCTTGTCGCCACGGATGACAAAAAACAGGTTATTGCGATCCTGTTTATTAAGGTATTTCCACGCCGTGTTGTTCATCGCTAAATGGTCAGAAGAGACGACGATGACGGTATCTTTAAACCACGGTGACGCTTTGATTTTGTTGATAAACGTCGCGATATTCTCCTGGCTGCAACTTACCGCGCTGAATGACTGATTCGGCTTACCGTCAAAATCATATTTTTTGCGGTTACAGGTACGCGAGATAAAACCATCCGGGTGATGGGTATCGACTGTCAGGGTAAACAGTGAGAATCGCTGACCTGAGCGGGAAAGCTCTTCAAACTTTTTCCACGCTTCATCGAGAACGGTATCGTCGTAGAATCCCCAGTCGTTGCGATAGTGCGGGTCGGCCACCACGCTTTTCAGCTCTTCTGAGCCGAATAAGTGGTCGAAGCCGTGCGATTTCAGGAACACATCTTTACCGGCAAAACGCAGATTCGCGCCCTGCACGAAATAGTTCTGATAACCCGAGTTTTTCAGGATATCGCCCAGACAGATGTTCTGCGGGAAGAAGCTGGAGACAGAGGCGGAGGCGTTACCTTCAAAGGGGGCAAACAGCGGTATGCCGCACTGAGAAGCCACCATGCCAGCAATCGTGTAATCTGTTCCCGGCAGCTGCTGCGTGTGGCTGAAATCCAGGCCTTCATTTTTCAACGCGCCCAGTTCAGGCGTGAGATCCGGGAAAGCCTCGTTATCAAAATAGGTCCGCTCGAGACTTTCGCCGTAGATATAAACCAGGTTGAGTTTCGGGTCAGGGATAGTTTTCGACGGCTCTTTATAATAAGCCGCAAAGTCCGGGTCGCCGTCGCGTGACTGGGATTTCACTAGTTCCGTTATCTGACGAAATGCCGGGCTGGCATCCACTGAGCCCAGCGCCAGTAAGAGTGCCAGCAGGCTGTAACCAAAATGGTGCGGATGATGGCGACGACGGCGCAGGATCCAGCCCAGCGCACCGAACACCGCCGTCAGCCCCAGCACAATGCCGATACCAGGCAGGATGTATTTACTGACACCAGCACCGGTCAGGCTGTTGGTTAAGGTATAGAGAACCGCGTCGTTAATACCATCGCCAGTAAAATAGTCGCTGGCAAACAGGGTGATATTTAAAACGACAAATAGCCCCAGTACCGTTAATGTGGCTGCAAACCACCAGGTGTTACGTCCCGCTTTCCATGCGTAAATCAGCACAGAGGCGAGAAAAAGGGCGAAAGAGAGTAGTTCTGACAACGGGCGATCCTCACTAAACCGGGCCGTTTAGCCAACGTTTAAGCTTTTTGAGAAGCACAATGTAATGGCGTCGCCATATTGCTGCAATTCTAGTGTCAAAAAAATGCGATGTTGTTAGGAATTAGTTTATAAACAGACTTTTTTGATCGCGGTCGCTTCCCGTGTAACAGGGGGAAAACCGTCCAGGAGCAGGGAAAAGGGCAGGAGAGAGCCGCGTCAGCCGGGTAACAGCTAAAACGCGGCGTTTCGCGGTTCAGGAAATGAAGTTCAGCCCCTGCTTTAACACCAGATCGCAGGCTTTGGTTTTCACCTTTTCTGCCAGCGGAGTCGTTCCAATATTATCCAGATTGAGTTGCTGACCATCTTTGGTTTTCAGCAAACCCTGAATGCCATCCAGATAGTTGGTGTCTTCTTTTTGCTCTTCACTGTTCAGGCCCAGTTTTTCCAGTACCTGATTCTTGATGTTTTCGGCATCGGTTACCGAAGCCAGCTTTTGCTTCGCGCAGTATTGCAGAATGCCTGCGGCATTGTTCATGTTATCTGCGCTTAAGGCCTGGTTCCCGCTGCTAAGCAAGTTAGTTAATGACGCGAGCGACCAACCGCCTTCCTGTGTCGTGCTGTTTTGGTTGCCAAGTTCGCTGGCGGCGCTGGAGAGCGCATCTTTCCAGGACGCAGCATGCACCCCGGTGGAAATTAATGCGCTGGCGGCAATGGCACAGCACAGAAGATGTTTAACAGTTTTCATCATCATTACTCAAGGTGGAATTGTGTCGCAGTATACCGCCAGAAACGGGGATTAATACTCTTTACCCGTTACCCGGCTACGGTAGCTATCCCAGTTGAAGATCACCCACAAACTGTTACCCAGGCGCATACGGTCCATCACGCGTTCGCCCAGCAACTTGGTCATCTCTTCCATATTACTGTTGGTCAGCATCCCGGTTGGGCGTTTGGAAGAAGAGCGGCGATCGACGATCTGGTTGATGATCACTTTTTCGTATTTCGATTCGGTCTGCACGCCGATCTCATCGATCACCAGCAGATCAACGTTGCTCAGATCGTTAAGTAGTTGTTCTTCGCTGGTACCGCTATTCCTGAAGGTATCTTTCATCGCCGACATAATATCGGCCACGGTGATGATCAATACGGATTTACCGCGTAGCAGCAGCTCGTTGCAGATTGCCGCCGCCAGATGGTTTTTGCCGGTTCCTGGCTTACCAGAAAAGATGAAGCTGGCGATGTTGCCGTCAAACTCTTCGACATACTGGCGCGCTTTGCTTAACGCATTCATCTGCCCTTCACACTCAACGCGATAGTTCTCAAAGGAGCAGTTCTGATGCAGTGGACGAATACCGGAGCGGTTAAAGGTGCGCTGCATTTTCATCGCCCGATTTTCACGTTCGAGAGCGGCGGAGCGGATCGCCCCTTGTTCTTTCTGCCAGGCCAGTAGTTCTTCACCCGTTTTGAAAGCAGGTTTGATATGGGCAGGCATCATTTTTTGCAGGCGTTGCATCAGGTCGCCAACGTTTTTCATCGTTACCCTCTGAATCCTGGTGGAATTTGGCTGTCAGGTTCACTGACCGTATTCACATCTCGTTTCGGCAGTCCGCCGTTGCTGGCACGACCGATTTGCAGGCTGCGCGCCAGTTTTTGTTGCCACTGCACATGGTGAAAGACTTTACCTTCCGCCTGCCAGTAGGCAATGAATGAGGCCAGTTCTTCGGTGGTCACCGGCTCTCTTAGTGCCACGCCCCATAGCGCCGCCAGGCGGATAAAGTCGGCATCGGGTTGCCAGTCCGGATACATGGCGAATTTCCCCATGGGTACAGCAACGGGAGCAGCTTGCGGTTCCTGATAGAGTTGATCGTCCAGAGCGACATCGCTTCCCGGACGCGCCAGCTTTTCTTCCAGCGCTAGCAGTTCAGCCAGGCGTGCAGGCGTGACGGCATAAAACGCCGGGGCATTGTTAGCAAATACGGCAACCACACCGCCTTCAGCTTTTGCCAGAACGGTTTGGTGATCGTGTACCAGGGCGTCAATACCAACGACGTCCGGGGTCAAAACTCTGGAAGACATACTGTTTCTCAAATATGGAACGATGAACGAGAAGGGAGATAACTTTTATAGTAACACACGGAGGAGAGGAGGCTGTCTCTCATCCGTGTGCTTAAGCGAGGCAATTTTATACGCGAGGGCGCTTGCGGTACAACCATAATCCAGGAATGGAAAGACCGATGGATAACGCACCAACAATTGATGAAGCTGTAAGAAAGTTGGTTAACAGGGTAATCATCAACGGTTCGCTGTAACCTAGCTGGCTGATTTTTACCGCCGAAATCATTGCGGTATAAGCCGATATGCCAGGGAACATAGGAATAACAGCCGCCACGGTAAACACTTTCGGATGCGCCAGATACCAGCGCGACCATTGAATACCAATGGTGCCGACCAGCATAGAAGCCATAAAAGTTGACCACTCAATATTCAGCCCGCTGGTCATTAAGATCATTCGGGAACCATGACCTATCGATCCAAGCAGCGCACACCAGCGTAACGCCCGCACGGGAACGTTGAACACCATCGCAAAGCCGACCGCAGGAATGGCGGCGAGGATCATATCCTGCGCCAACGCTAACAGAAATTCGATCACACCCATCCGCGTAGCCCCCAAATCGTCAGTGCCATCACCACGCCGACGCAGGTAGCCAGTGTCAGCAGACTGGCGATCGCCCAGCGTGCCAGTCCGGTATTGATGTGGCCTTTAAACATATCGGCGACGGCATTAATCAACGGAAAACCCGGCACCAGCAGCAGAACGCTGGCGGCCATCGCGATGGTGGGTGTATTGCTGAAAGTGGGAAGTTGCAAAAGCAAACCGGAAATGGTGGTGGCGGCGAAAGCGGTGAGGCAAAAGTTGATCTGTGGATGAAGATGACGTTGTGCCAGCAGCTGGCGGATATACATCGCGACCGTACTGGCAAAGAAGGTGATGACGGCACCATCCCAGCCACCTTTATTGAGTTTACAGAAACAGGCGCAAGAAAGGCCGACCATTAAGGCTACCAGCCATCTCGGGTAACGTAATGGCTGAATTTGGCTAAATCGTTTCTCTACACCTTTGTAATCCAGCAGATGATGCTCCGCCAGAATCACAATGTGCTGGACTTCAGTCACCACATGCATATTAATGCCGCGATCGTGATTTTTTCGTGTCGATGTCAGGCATTGCCCATCTTTAATGGTTGTCAGCACTATGGCGTTCGAAGAGATAGAACTTTCGACGCTGTCCATTCCCAACGCCCGACCCAGTCGTGAGGAAAGCTCATCAACCAACGCGCTTTCCGCACCATGTTGCAAAAGAAATAATCCACACTGGATACAAAGCCGTGTTACGGCTCGCTGTTGCTCAGTTTGCATAACTCGCCCTTTGTCATAGACGTGCTGCGTATTGTTCAGATAATGAGAATCCATTTGTATCATGAAGCACGGTTGTTTTGCGGTAGGTTAAGATCAAAATTGCGCTGATTAATCCTGGTTATCGGGAGAAGCTCGGTGATAAAAAGCGAATTATCTCTCGTCGCAAATAAATTATCACATGAATATTATCACTATAATGAATTTATTGTTTAGCCTTTACGAATCAGGATAAAAGATAACTGGGCGCGTTTTTTAATTTTTACAAGTTAAAACTATCAGATTTTATTGAATAAATATTGATTGTGTGATTTTGCATTCTACTGGAAGGGATATCAGTTAATTATAAATTAAATGAATGAGAATTCTGTTTTTCATTAAGTATTTCTAACAACTTAATGTAGATATTTTAAATGTCTCCAGGCTATTTCACCAGGTTATCATTTGATGCTAACCTTCTGACACATGCAGTGGAGTTGTTGTGCAGCAGGAGTATGCTGATATGAAAGTGAATGCTAAGGATAATTTATTCGCTTAATCTATTAATTTGCTGGAAACATTTAAGGAATGAATATCCTGAATAAACCATCGTAATTTTTAGACAGTGGATGTGGAGGAAATATGTTGCCAGGATGCTGCAAAAATGGAATTGTTATCAGTAAAATACCTGTTATGCAAGCAGGGTTAAAAGAGGTCATGAGGACTCACTTCCCTGAATATGAAATAATATCCAGCGCCTCTGCGGAGGACCTTACCTTATTACAATTACGTCGTTCCGGATTAGTCATTGCTGATTTAGCCGGTGAAAGTGAAGATCCACGTTCTGTTTGTGAACATTATTATTCTTTAATCTCGCAATATCGGGAAATTCACTGGGTTTTCATGGTGTCACGCTCCTGGTATTCCCAGGCAGTAGAACTGCTTATGTGCCCTACGGCGACGTTATTGTCTGATGTTGAACCCATTGAGAATCTGGTCAAGACCGTACGTTCCGGCAATACGCACGCAGAGCGTATCAGCGCCATGCTGACCTCTCCGGCAATGACTGAAACTCATGATTTTAGCTATCGCTCCGTCATTCTCACTCTTTCAGAGCGCAAGGTACTGCGGCTATTAGGTAAAGGATGGGGCATCAACCAGATAGCTTCATTGCTTAAGAAAAGTAATAAAACTATCAGCGCCCAAAAAAACAGTGCGATGCGTCGACTGGCAATTCACAGCAACGCTGAAATGTATGCATGGATAAATAGCGCGCAGGGTGCAAGAGAACTTAACTTGCCTTCTGTTTATGGAGATGCCGCAGAATGGAACACAGCCGAATTAAGAAGAGAAATGTCGCACTCATAGAAAAATGCGTCATGAGTAGTATCGGTATTGAGAGTTTATTCAGAAAGTTTGCGGGTAACCCTTATAAGCTCCATACCTATACCAGTCAGGAGTCATTTCAGGATGCCATGTCGCGGATCTCGTTTGCGGCGGTCATTTTTTCTTTTTCTGCCATGAGAAGTGAGCGCAGAGAGGGATTATCTTGCCTGACTGAACTGGCGATTAAGTTTCCGCGTACCCGGCGTTTAGTTATTGCGGATGATGATATTGAAGCTCGGCTGATTGGTTCATTGTCGCCATCACCGTTGGACGGTGTATTAAGTAAAGCGTCAACGCTGGAGATTTTTCATCAGGAACTCTTTTTGTCATTAAATGGTGTACGTCAGGCGACCGACCGACTGAACAATCAGTGGTACATTAATCAAAGCCGAACGCTAAGCCCGACGGAGAGAGAAATATTGCGCTTTATGTCGCGTGGCTACTCAATGACACAAATTGCCGAGCAGCTTAAACGCAATATCAAAACGATCCGTGCACATAAATTTAATGTGATGTCGAAACTGGGCGTCAGTTCTGATGCAGGGTTGTTGGAGGCCGCAGATATTCTGTTATGTATGCGGCATTGCGAAGCAAGTAATGTGTTGCATCCCTATTAATCCGCATGATGCCGGGTTTACTTCCCCGGCAGTGCTTTCATTTCAGCGTACAATCGCCACATTGCTGCACATCCGGTAAGCGATAACGCTGGCAGCAAGTGCGGCGCACCAGCAGGCCGTCGCGCAGTACCACGGTACGCCAGAGTGGATTATCTTCACCGTTCGTGAGCATTTTCTCAAAAAAGAGGGCATGGCGCAGCGATTCAACCGTCGCCTCGCCAAGCAGCTGCTTCATCTCAGTGAGATACCAGTTGATCAAATAACCGGTATTACTCCAGATAAGTTTGCCGTTGATCTCTCCCGTCGCTTCTAATGCCTGCACAACCGGAACCAGCGCCTGGCTGATTAACGTTTCCATTCGCTGCTGCGGCGAATGTGGTGTTGCGTTTTTATCTTCACACACATCGACCCAGAAACAGGCGGCGCGTCCGGTTTCGTGAAACTCAACGTGGAAATGTTCCGGCGACACATCTAATGCTTTTTCCTGCGTCAGCAGCGCCAACATTAATGGTGGCACCATCAGGCCGATATACCATTGCGCCCATAGTGAGATCAGCGGTTTGTTCTCGCGGATCATCGTTGGTTGGTTGCGATAGATATGATCGGAATAGACCGCGAGTAGAGAACTTAGCGCATTCGTTGATGACCATTGCGCCAGCGTCATGGCGTTAAGCGGAGCGGGTTCATCCAGGCGGATAAACTCGAGCAAATGTTCACGATGTTCGGCGATCGTCGCCCGTACGGCTTGTGCAAGCCCAGCATCCTGCGGCTGGAGATGCGTTCGCCAGATAACATCTTCATAGAGCGGTGCGGAACGATAGGCCATAATCGGGATAGTAATCTAAATGATAATGATTGCTAATCCTAGCGATAGGTTTACCCGATAGCAAGGGATTTCTCTGGCTTGCAAATGATAAAAATTATCATATGATATTGGTTATCATTATCAATGAAAGAGATGAAACCATGTTGCAACGTACGCTGGGCAGTGGCTGGGGAGTGTTGCTGCCGGGATTGCTAATTGCAGGGCTGATGTATGCGGATTTATCGCCGGATCAGTGGCGGATTGTCATTCTGATGGGATTAGTATTGACGCCGGTGATGCTGTATCACAAACAGTTGCGGCATTACATTTTGCTGCCATCGTGCCTGGCGCTTATTGCTGGCATCATGCTGATGATAATGAATTTGAAGCAGGGATGATAAAACAGGGAAGCAACAAGAAAGGAAGTAAAGATAATTGGTGCGAGGGGGGGGACTTGAACCCCCACGTCCGTAAGGACACTAACACCTGAAGCTAGCGCGTCTACCAATTCCGCCACCTTCGCACAGTCATCTTACTTTTTTTGATATCGCCTCGTTTGGTGCGAGGGGGGGGACTTGAACCCCCACGTCCGTAAGAACACTAACACCTGAAGCTAGCGCGTCTACCAATTCCGCCACCTTCGCCCAGTGCGAGCAATATCAACGTGGTTTTTGGTGCGAGGGGGGGGACTTGAACCCCCACGTCCGTAAGGACACTAACACCTGAAGCTAGCGCGTCTACCAATTCCGCCACCTTCGCATACCATCAATTCTTAAAAAGAATTGCTACCACGGAGGCGCATTCTAGTGGTTTTCAGCTTTTCGTCAATAGTTAATTATCGCCGGAGGTGTAATTGCTGGAAAAATGTCCATCAGCGAATTGTGGATAATTCGTTTGTCGGTCAGAGAAGGCGTGTACGCCGCATCCGACACGGTATGCGGCGACAGATATCAGATACTCAACCTTTCTTCGCCTGGCGGGTCATAATGGCGCGATACACCTTGAAGCGCCCGGTTTGCGCGATCACTTCGTGGAAGCCAAATGTCTCATCCAGCACGTCCGGGTAAGGCAGGAAGGCGTTCGCTACAATTCGCAGCTCGCCGCCGCTATTAAGATGACGCACCGCGCCGCGAATCAGCGTTTGCGCCGCATCCAGGCTGGTTTGCATCCCATCGTGGAACGGCGGGTTGGAGATGATCATATCAAAACGACCTTTCACCTCGGAAAAGACGTTACTGGCAAAGACTTCACCTTCAACACCGTTGGCCGCAAGTGTTGCGCGGCTGGCTTCTACCGCTGGCGCAGAGACATCGCACAGAGTGAGACGAATTTTCGGCGAATGGCGCGCAAAGGCAACAGAAAGCACGCCCGCGCCACAGCCGACATCCAGCACTTTACCTTTCGTGTGCGGAGTTAACGTCGAGAGCAGTAACTGGCTACCGACATCCAGACCGTCGCGGCTAAACACGCCCGGCAGCGTTTTGACCGTCAGGCCATCCACGTTATATTCGCCCCAGAATTTATCCGCATCAAATTCCGGCTGTTTTTCCAGACGACCAAAATAGAGGCCGCAGCGACGGGCGCTGTCGACTTTATTCAACGGCGCATAATCTGCCAGCATCTGTTCGGCGCTGCGCACGCCGCTGCGGTTCTCGCCAACGACAAAAATATCCGTGCCCACCGGCAGCAGAGAAAGTAAATTCATCAACTGGAACTGGGCTTCCGGTTTATTCTTCGGCCAGTAGTAGATCAGCGTATCGCAATCTGCGACGTCATCTGCCGTTGCGACCAGACTAAAACGGGCGTTATCCCCCATCTGGCGGCTTAACACCTGCCAATGGTGGAATTGCTGGGTATGAGCACGGCTGGCCGCGGTATCTAAACGCGCGGGCAGGTCATCCTGTAAGTCTCCGGCAAACAGAATACGGCTTTGTTCGAAATCATCACTGTGACGCAGCAAGACTTCACTTGCCGGGGTAAATGCAGACATGGAATGCTCCTCAATTGATACTGGCGGCGATTATAGCCATATGTTGGCGCGGTATCGACGAATTTGCTATATTTGCGCCCCTGACAACAGGAGCGATTCGCTATGACATCCCGACGAGACTGGCAGTTACAGCAACTGGGCATTACCCAGTGGTCGCTGCGTCGCCCTGGCGCGTTGCAGGGGGAGATTGCCATTGCGATCCCGGCACACGTCCGTCTGGTGATGGTGGCAAACGATCTTCCCGCCCTGACTGATCCTTTAGTGAGCGATGTTCTGCGCGCATTAACCGTCAGCCCCGATCAAGTGCTGCAACTGACGCCAGAAAAAATCTCGATGCTGCCACAAGGCAGTCGCTGCAACAGCTGGCGGTTGGGTACTGACGAACCGCTATCACTGGAAGGCGCTCAGGTGGCATCACCGGCGCTCACCGAATTACGGGCAAACCCAATGGCACGCGCCGCGTTATGGCAACAAATTTGCACATATGAACACGATTTCTTCCCTCGAAACGACTGATTTACCAGCGGCTTACCACATTGAACAACGCGCCCACGCCTTTCCGTGGAGTGAGAAAACCTTTGCCAGCAACCAGGGCGAGCGTTATCTCAACTTTCAGTTAACGCAAAACGGCAAAATGGCGGCGTTTGCGATTACGCAAGTGGTGCTGGATGAAGCTACATTGTTCAATATTGCGGTCGATCCTGACTATCAGCGTCAGGGATTGGGAAGGGCGCTGCTGGAACATCTGATCGACGAACTGGAAAAACGCGGCGTGGCGACGCTATGGCTGGAAGTCCGTGCCTCAAACGCTGCCGCCATTGCACTGTACGAAAGTTTAGGCTTTAACGAGGCGACGATTCGCCGCAATTACTACCCCACCACGGACGGTCGCGAAGACGCCATCATCATGGCGTTGCCAATCAGTATGTAAGACAAGGTGGAATAATGAAGTGGGACTGGATTTTCTTTGATGCCGATGAAACGCTGTTTACCTTTGACTCATTCACCGGCCTGCAGCGGATGTTTCTTGATTACAGCGTCACCTTTACCGCTGAAGATTTTCAGGACTATCAGGCCGTTAACAAGCCACTGTGGGTGGATTATCAAAACGGCGCGATCACTTCATTACAGCTTCAGCACGGGCGGTTTGAGAGCTGGGCCGAACGGCTGAACGTCGAGCCGGGTAAACTCAACGAAGCCTTTATTAATGCGATGGCGGAAATCTGTACGCCGCTGCCGGGCGCGGTTTCTCTGCTTAACGCCATTCGTGGCAACGCTAAAATTGGCATCATCACCAACGGCTTTAGCGCCTTGCAGCAAGTGCGTCTGGAACGCACGGGCCTGCGTGATTATTTCGATTTGCTGGTGATTTCCGAAGAAGTTGGCGTTGCCAAACCGAATAAGAAAATTTTCGATTATGCGCTGGAACAGGCGGGCAATCCTGACCGTTCACGCGTGCTGATGGTTGGCGACACTGCCGAGTCCGATATTCTCGGTGGCATCAACGCCGGGCTTGCGACCTGCTGGCTGAATGCGCACAATCGCGAGCAACCAGAAGGCATCGCGCCTACCTGGACCGTTTCTTCGTTGCACGAACTGGAGCAGCTCCTGTGTAAACACTGATTGCCTCCCCCCCGTTGATGGGTAAAATAGCCGCAATTTTTCGTTTTCAACAAGCGCGGCGCGATGCCGCTTACTCAAGAAGAAAGAATTATGACGTTGTCTCCTTATTTGCAAGAGGTGGCGAAGCGCCGCACTTTTGCCATTATTTCTCACCCAGACGCCGGTAAGACTACCATCACCGAGAAGGTGCTGCTGTTCGGACAGGCCATTCAGACCGCCGGTACAGTAAAAGGCCGTGGTTCCAACCAGCACGCTAAGTCGGACTGGATGGAGATGGAAAAGCAGCGTGGGATCTCCATTACTACGTCTGTGATGCAGTTTCCGTATCACGATTGCCTGGTTAACCTGCTCGACACCCCGGGGCACGAAGACTTCTCGGAAGATACCTATCGTACCCTGACGGCGGTGGACTGCTGCCTGATGGTTATCGACGCCGCAAAAGGTGTTGAAGATCGTACCCGCAAGCTGATGGAAGTTACCCGTCTGCGCGATACGCCGATCCTCACCTTTATGAACAAACTTGACCGTGATATCCGCGACCCGATGGAACTGCTCGATGAAGTTGAGAACGAGCTGAAAATCGGCTGCGCACCGATCACCTGGCCGATTGGCTGCGGCAAGCTGTTTAAAGGCGTTTACCACCTTTATAAAGATGAAACCTATCTTTATCAGAGCGGTAAAGGCCACACCATTCAGGAAGTCCGTATTGTTAAAGGGCTGAATAACCCGGATCTCGACGCTGCGGTTGGTGAAGATCTGGCGCAGCAGCTGCGTGATGAACTGGAGCTGGTGAAAGGCGCGTCTAACGAGTTCGACAAAGAATTGTTCCTTGCGGGCGAAATCACTCCGGTATTCTTTGGTACTGCGCTGGGTAACTTCGGCGTCGATCATATGCTGGATGGTCTGGTGGAGTGGGCACCTGCGCCGATGCCGCGTCAGACTGATACCCGTACCGTAGAAGCGAGCGAAGACAAATTTACCGGCTTCGTATTTAAAATTCAGGCCAACATGGACCCGAAACACCGCGACCGCGTGGCGTTTATGCGCGTGGTATCCGGTAAATATGAAAAAGGCATGAAACTGCGCCAGGTGCGCACCGCGAAAGATGTGGTGATCTCCGACGCGCTGACCTTTATGGCGGGCGACCGTTCGCACGTTGAAGAAGCGTATCCGGGAGACATCCTCGGCCTGCACAACCACGGCACCATTCAGATCGGCGACACCTTTACCCAGGGTGAGATGATGAAGTTCACCGGTATTCCGAACTTCGCACCAGAACTGTTCCGTCGTATCCGCCTGAAAGATCCACTGAAGCAAAAACAGCTGCTCAAAGGGCTGGTACAGCTTTCCGAAGAGGGCGCAGTGCAGGTGTTCCGTCCGATCTCCAACAACGACCTGATCGTTGGTGCAGTTGGTGTGCTGCAGTTTGATGTGGTGGTAGCGCGCCTGAAGAGCGAATACAACGTTGAAGCAGTGTATGAGTCAGTCAACGTTGCCACTGCACGCTGGGTAGAATGTGCGGACGCGAAGAAATTCGAAGAGTTCAAGCGTAAGAACGAAAGCCAACTGGCGCTTGATGGCGGCGATAACCTCGCTTACATCGCTACCAGCATGGTCAACCTGCGTCTGGCGCAGGAACGTTATCCGGACGTTCAGTTCCACCAGACCCGCGAGCATTAATTCTTGCCTCCAGGGCGCGGTAGCCGCTGCGCCCTGTCAATTTCCCTTCCTTATTAGCCGCTTACGGAATGTTCTTAAAACATTCACTTTTGCTTATGTTTTCGCTGATATCCCGAGCGGTTTCAAAATTGTGATCTATATTTAACAAAGTAATGACATTTCTGACGGCGTTAAATACCGTTCAATGCGTAGATATCAGTATCTAAAGCCGTCGATTGTCATTCTACCGATATTAATAACTGATTCAGAGGCTGTAATGGTCGTTATTCATCACCCATCGCTTTTGTGATGGCGACCATTGACTTCTGTAGAGGGTGAAGTCTCTCCCTATTCAGCAATGCAACCTCGTGTTGCCAGGCTCAAATTACGAGCAAACATACAGGAATAAATCGATGACTATGACAAGACTGAAGATTTCGAAAACTCTGCTGGCTGTAATGTTGACCTCTGCCGTCGCGACCGGCTCTGCCTACGCGGAAAACAACGCGCAGACTACCAATGAAAGCGCAGGGCAAAAAGTCGATAGCTCTATGAATAAAGTCGGTAATTTCATGGATGACAGCGCCATCACCGCGAAAGTGAAGGCGGCGCTGGTGGATCATGACAACATTAAGAGCACCGATATCTCTGTCAAAACCGATCAAAAAGTCGTGACCCTGAGCGGTTTCGTTGAAAGCCAGGCTCAGGCCGAAGAGGCAGTGAAAGTGGCGAAAGGCGTTGAAGGGGTGACCTCTGTCAGCGACAAACTGCACGTTCGCGACGCTAAAGAAGGCTCGGTGAAGGGCTACGCGGGTGACACCGCCACCACCAGTGAAATCAAAGCCAAACTGCTGGCGGACGATATCGTCCCTTCCCGTCATGTGAAAGTTGAAACCACCGACGGCGTGGTTCAGCTCTCCGGTACCGTCGATTCCCAGGCACAGAGCGACCGTGCTGAAAGTATCGCCAAAGCGGTAGATGGTGTGAAAAGCGTTAAAAATGATCTGAAAACTAAGTAATTCGTCGTAATTCGTCCTCCCGAACTTTGTCGGGAGGCGCGATGTGCACCACACTAAAAATATCGCATTGAGTGATTTTCACGCTCATATCAAGCGGTGACATTAACTATGGTAAAGGAGACGCTTATGTTTCGTTGGGGCATCATATTTCTGGTTATCGCGTTAATCGCCGCCGCACTTGGGTTTGGTGGTCTGGCCGGTACCGCTGCAGGCGCAGCTAAAATAGTCTTTGTCGTCGGGATTATTCTGTTCCTGGTGAGTTTGTTCATGGGCCGAAAACGACCCTAGATTTCAGACCATTAAGAAAATTTTATCCAAAGCCAGTCCAGCGGACTGGCTTTTGCGGTTTTAGCGAATAATAAATTGCGTTACTTTGTCATTCTTTCACAACAAAAACAGGAAGGCAGAGGTGGGGCAGCGAATACCTGTAACGCTTGGTAATATTGCGCCGTTGTCGCTAAGGCCGTTCCAGCCTGGACGAATAGCTCTGGTGTGCGAAGGCGGCGGACAGCGTGGAATTTTCACGGCTGGCGTGCTGGATGAGTTTATGCGCGCGCAGTTTAATCCTTTCGATCTTTATCTCGGCACATCTGCCGGGGCGCAGAACCTCTCGGCGTATATCTGCAATCAGCCCGGTTACGCGCGCAAAGTCATCATGCGCTATACCACAAAACGCGAATTTTTCGATCCATTGCGCTTTGTCCGTGGAGGAAATCTTATCGATCTCGACTGGCTGGTGGAGGCCACTGCAAGCCAGATGCCGTTGCAAATGGATACCGCCGCGCGGTTGTTTGACAGCGGCAAATCGTTTTATATGTGCGCCTGTCGTCAGGATGACTATGCGCCGAATTACTTTTTACCAACCAAACAAAACTGGCTGGATGTGATTCGCGCCTCCAGTGCGATACCTGGCTTTTATCGTAGCGGAGTGTCGCTGGAAGGCATTAACTACCTGGATGGCGGGATCAGTGATGCGATTCCGGTTAAAGAGGCGGCAAGGCAGGGAGCAAAAACCTTGGTCGTCATCCGCACCGTGCCGTCGCAAATGTACTACACGCCGCAGTGGTTCAAACGCATGGAACGCTGGCTGGGTGACAGTAGCCTGCAGCCGCTGGTCAATCTGGTGCAGCATCATGAAACCAGCTATTGTGATATTCAGCAATTTATTGAGAAACCACCGGGCAAACTGCGGATATTCGAAATTTATCCGCCGAAGCCATTGCATAGTATCGCGCTTGGCAGTCGGATTCCGGCGCTGCGTGAAGACTATAAACTTGGGCGTTTATGCGGTCGTTATTTCCTGGCAACGGTTGGCAAGCTATTAACTGAAAAAGCGCCGCTAACCCGCCATCTGGTGCCAGTGGTGACGCCGGAATCGATTGTCATTCCGCCTGCGCCAGTCGCCAACGATACGCTGGTTGCCGAAGTGAGCGATGCTCCGCAGGCGAACGACCCGACATTTAACAATGAGGATCTGGCTTGATTTGCCGTTTTATCGACACCCACTGCCATTTTGATTTCCCGCCGTTTAGTGGCGATGAAGAGGCCAGCCTGCAACGCGCGGCACAAGCGGGCGTAGGCAAGATCATTGTTCCGGCGACAGAGGCGGAAAATTTTGCCCGCGTGCAGGCGTTAGCGGAAAAATATCAACCGCTGTATGCCGCATTGGGCTTGCATCCTGGTATGTTGGAAAAACATAGCGATGTGTCTCTTGATCAGCTACAGCAGGCGCTGGAAAGGCGTCCGGCGAAGGTGGTGGCGGTGGGGGAGATCGGTCTGGATCTCTTCGGCGACGATCCGCAATTTGAGAGGCAGCAGTGGTTACTCGACGAACAACTGAAACTGGCGAAACGCTACGATCTGCCGGTGATCCTTCATTCACGGCGCACGCACGACAAACTCGCGATGCATCTTAAACGCCACGATTTGCCGCGTACTGGCGTGGTTCACGGTTTTTCCGGCAGCCTGCAACAGGCTGAACGGTTTGTACAGCTGGGCTACAAAATTGGCGTAGGCGGCACTATCACCTATCCACGCGCCAGTAAAACCCGCGATGTCATCGCAAAACTACCGCTGGCATCGTTGTTGCTGGAAACCGACGCGCCGGATATGCCGCTCAACGGCTTTCAGGGGAAGCCTAATCGCCCGGAACAGGCCGCGCGGGTGTTTGCCGTGCTTTGCGAGTTACGCCCGGAACCCGCGGATGAAATTGCCGAAGTGTTGCTTAATAACACGTATACGTTGTTTAACGTGCCGTAGGCCGGACAAGGCGTTTACGCCACATCCGGCATGTCACAAATACAGCGCCGGAAATATCAACCGGCTCACCCCGCGCACCTTTAACGCATCAGCCAACTGCTCAACATCTTCCGGTGTGGCGCTCGGCCAGCTTTGCGCTTCGCCATACACGCCGTGGGCATGAAACGCGTTCAGGCGTACCGGAACATCGCCAAGTACCTTGATAAACGCCGCCAGTTCTTCGATGTGTTGCAAATAATCCACCTGGCCAGGGATTACCAGCAAACGCAGTTCCGCCAGCTTGCCGCGCTCTGCCAGCAAATAGATGCTGCGCTTAATCTGCTGATTATCGCGTCCGGTTAACTGTTGATGACATTCGCTCCCCCACGCTTTGAGATCGAGCATCGCGCCGTCGCACACCGGGAGCAATTTTTCCCAGCCGGTTTCGCTCAACATACCGTTACTGTCCACCAGACAGGTGAGATGGCACAGTTGCGGATCATTTTTGATAGCAGTAAACAGCGCCACCACAAACGGTAGCTGGGTCGTGGCTTCGCCGCCGCTTACCGTTATCCCTTCGATAAACAGCACTGCTTTGCGGATATGGCTAAGCACCTCATCCACGCTCATGGACTGCGCCATTGGCGTGGCATGTTGCGGACACATCTTCAGGCAGGTATCACATTGCTCGCAGACCACAGCGTTCCACACCACTTTGCCGTCAACAATCTGCAACGCCTGATGCGGACACTGTGGCACGCACTCCCCGCAGTCATTGCAACGTCCCATCGTCCACGGATTGTGACAGTTTTTGCAGCGCAGATTGCAGCCCTGCAAAAACAGAGCCAGACGACTGCCTGGCCCGTCAACGCAGGAGAAGGGGATAATCTTACTGACTAAAGCGCATCTGCTGTTCATGGCTTATCACGCGCGGCTGGCGTTCCAGAATACGAGTGTTACGTGCGGCCTCTTCGCCCAGCCAGGTGGTGTTGGTACGTGAACCTTCGGCGCGATATTTTTCTAAATCCGACAAACGCACCATATAACCGGTAACGCGAACCAGATCGTTACCGCTGACATTGGCGGTAAATTCACGCATTCCGGCTTTAAAGGCACCGAGGCAAAGCTGTACCAGCGCCTGCGGATTACGTTTGATGGTTTCGTCGAGCGTCAGAATGTCGCTGATGCCGGAATAATAATAAGCATGATGCGGGGCGACGGTTTGCAGATGGGTGATCGGATCTGGCTCATCACCATACGGCAAACGTGCGCCCGGCGTGGTGCCGATATCGGAACTTATCCCTGACTGTGCGTGTAACATGGCGCGTTTTTGCCAGCCATATTTCACGGGGGTATTGGCGACAAACTCCGCCAGTTGCGCGCTGATGCGATAACCCACTTCATTTGCGGCGGCTTCTTTACCGTAGCGCGCGGCAATCCCTTCTTTCTCACACAGCAAGTTAACCGCTTCCGCCAGCCCATACATGCCAAACATTGGCACAAAACGTTCAGGGTTAATCAGCCCTTCTTTCACCAGGAAGCTATTCTCAAAGAAGTGTGATTGTTGATAGAGGAATTCACACCGCGCATCGATGATGGCGATCTGCTGCTGGCAGTAGTGCGGTAGAGTGCGCGCAAAGAAGTCATCCAGCGATTCGCTGCGCTCGGCAATGGCTTTCAGGTTAAGGCGTACCAGCGTGCTGCCACCACCCGCCAGCGGCAGTGAGTTGTAACAGCTCACAATCCCGTAGCCCCCTTTTGTGAAAATTTTATCATGCACCGGACCGTTGGCGATGTGCGGTTTGCTACATTCACAGATGTTCTTCGCCACTTCCTGCAGCAGGTCATCAGGGGTGATTTCAGGATCGTAGATAAAGGTCAGGTTCGGTGAAACCTGCTTCAGCTCTGCATCTGCACGTAAGATTGCACGGGTGATGGGCGAATCAGACGGGCCGATATTGGCGTGCATAAAGGCGTCTGGCAGGGTTCTGTCGAGGTAACGCCAGAAACGTTTTATTCGAATATCGATCTCGTCTTGTGTTAGAATTCTAACATACGGTTGCAACAACGCATCCAGTTGCCCCAGGTAGACCGGCATCGATGTGACCGACGGTACGTGGTGGTAAAGAATGGTCAGCAGAGAGAGTGCATCATCAAGATCTTTCGCGCCTTCCAGCTCCAGCCATTCGGAACCGTTCGCCAGAAAACGGGCGTAATCGGGTAAGACATAGCGCGGTTTGTACGGCGCATGACCTTCAAACATATCGCAGATTACACCCTCATCCAGCGCGCGGCGGGCTTCGGCAGGAAGCTGCGGATAAGGCAGATTGTTTTCTGCTTCCAGCGCCAGAAAATGGCGCTTCTGCTCCGGGCTAAGTACCGGACTGGTGACAATTTGCTGGCAACGTTGTTGCAGTGCAATCTCATGAGAAGTGGGCATCTTCTTTTCCTTTTATGCCGAAGGTGATGCGCCATTGTAAGAAGTTTCGTGATGTTCACTTTGATCCTGATGCGTTTGCCACCACTGACGCATTCATTTGAAAGTGAATTATTTGAACCAGATCGCATTACAGTGATGCAAACTTGTAAGTAGATTTCCTTAATTGTGATGTATATCGAAGTGTGTTGCGGAGTAGATGTTAGAATACTAACAAACTCGCAAGGTGAATTTTATTGGCGACAAGCCAGGAGAATGAAATGACTGATCTGAAAGCAAGCAGCCTGCGTGCACTGAAATTGATGGACCTGACCACCCTGAATGACGACGACACCGACGAGAAAGTAATTGCTCTGTGTCATCAGGCCAAAACTCCGGTCGGCAATACCGCCGCTATCTGTATCTATCCTCGCTTTATCCCAATTGCTCGCAAAACGCTGAAAGAGCAGGGTACCCCGGAAATCCGTATCGCTACGGTAACCAACTTCCCACACGGTAACGACGACATCGACATCGCGCTGGCAGAAACCCGTGCGGCAATCGCCTACGGTGCCGATGAAGTTGACGTAGTGTTCCCGTACCGTGCGCTGATGGCAGGTAACGAGCAGGTTGGTTTTGACCTGGTGAAAGCCTGTAAAGATGCTTGTGCGGCAGCGAATGTACTGCTGAAAGTGATCATCGAAACCGGCGAACTGAAAGACGAAGCGCTGATCCGTAAAGCGTCTGAAATCTCCATCAAAGCGGGTGCTGACTTCATCAAAACCTCTACCGGTAAAGTGGCAGTGAACGCGACGCCGGAAAGCGCGCGCATCATGATGGAAGTGATCCGTGATATGGGCGTAGAAAAAACCGTTGGTTTCAAACCGGCGGGCGGCGTGCGTACTGCGGAAGATGCGCAGAAATATCTCGCCATCGCCGATGAACTGTTCGGCGCTGATTGGGCCGATGCGCGTCACTACCGCTTTGGCGCTTCCAGCCTGCTGGCAAGCCTGCTGAAGGCTCTGGGCCACGGCGACGGTAAGAGCGCCAGCAGCTACTAAGGCTTGATTTGCCGGATGACGCAGCGATGCTCATCCGGTTCCCCGATTACCTCGTCTCTTTTCCACGGGAGGTTACCTTGTTTCTCGCACAAGAAATTATTCGTAAAAAACGTGATGGTCATGCGCTGAGCGATGAAGAAATTCGTTTCTTTATCAACGGTATTCGCGACAACACTATCTCCGAAGGGCAGATTGCCGCTCTCGCGATGACCATTTTCTTCCACGATATGACAATGCCTGAGCGTGTCTCGCTGACCATGGCGATGCGAGATTCAGGAACCGTTCTCGACTGGAAAAGCCTGCATCTGAATGGCCCAATTGTTGATAAACACTCCACCGGTGGCGTCGGCGATGTGACTTCGCTGATGTTGGGGCCGATGGTCGCAGCCTGCGGCGGCTATATTCCGATGATCTCCGGTCGCGGCCTCGGTCATACTGGCGGTACGCTCGACAAACTGGAATCCATCCCTGGCTTCGACATTTTCCCGGATGACAACCGTTTCCGCGAAATTATTAAAGACGTCGGCGTGGCGATTATCGGCCAGACCAGCTCACTGGCTCCGGCGGATAAACGTTTCTACGCGACCCGTGATATTACCGCAACCGTGGACTCCATCCCGCTGATCACCGCCTCTATTCTGGCGAAGAAACTGGCGGAAGGTCTGGACGCGCTGGTGATGGACGTGAAAGTGGGTAGCGGCGCGTTTATGCCGACCTACGAACTCTCTGAAGCCCTTGCCGAAGCGATTGTTGGCGTGGCTAACGGCGCTGGCGTGCGCACCACCGCGCTGCTCACCGATATGAATCAGGTACTGGCCTCCAGTGCAGGTAACGCGGTTGAAGTTCGTGAAGCGGTGCAGTTCCTGACGGGTGAGTATCGTAACCCGCGTCTGTTTGATGTCACGATGGCGCTGTGCGTGGAGATGCTTACCTCCGGCAAACTGGCGAAAGATGACGCCGAAGCGCGCGCGAAATTGCAGGCGGTGCTGGACAACGGTAAAGCGGCAGAAGTCTTTGGCCGTATGGTGGCGGCACAAAAAGGCCCGACCGACTTCGTTGAGAACTACGCGAAGTATCTGCCGACAGCGATGCTGACGAAAGCAGTCTATGCTGATACCGAAGGTTTTGTCAGTGAAATGGATACCCGTGCGCTGGGGATGGCAGTGGTTGCAATGGGCGGCGGACGCCGTCAGGCATCTGACACCATCGATTACAGCGTCGGCTTTACTGATATGGCGCGTCTGGGCGACCAGGTAGACGGTCAGCGTCCGCTGGCGGTTATCCACGCGAAAGACGAAAACAGCTGGCAGGAAGCGGCTAAAGCGGTGAAAGCGGCAATTAAACTTGCCGATAAAGCACCGGAAAGCACACCAACTGTCTATCGTCGTATCAGTGAATAACGGTATACTGATCTGATCATTTAAATTTGAAGCACTGAGTACGGAGAACATATGAAACGTGCATTTATTATGGTGCTGGACTCATTCGGCATCGGCGCTACAGAAGATGCAGAACGCTTTGGTGACGTCGGGGCTGACACCCTGGGTCATATCGCAGAAGCTTGTGCCAAAGGCGAAGCTGATAACGGTCGTAAGGGCCCGCTCAATCTGCCAAATCTGACCCGTCTGGGGCTGGCGAAAGCACACGAAGGTTCTACCGGTTTCATTCCGGCGGGAATGGACGGCAACGCTGAAGTTATCGGCGCGTACGCATGGGCGCACGAAATGTCATCCGGTAAAGATACCCCGTCTGGTCACTGGGAAATCGCCGGTGTGCCGGTTCTGTTTGAGTGGGGATACTTCTCCGATCACGAAAACAGCTTCCCGCAAGAGCTGCTGGATAAACTGGTCGAACGCGCTAATCTGCCGGGTTACCTCGGTAACTGCCACTCTTCCGGTACGGTCATTCTGGATCAGCTGGGCGAAGAGCACATGAAAACCGGCAAGCCGATTTTCTATACCTCCGCTGACTCCGTGTTCCAGATTGCCTGCCATGAAGAAACTTTCGGTCTGGATAAACTCTACGAACTGTGCGAAATCGCCCGTGAAGAGCTGACCAACGGCGGCTACAACATCGGTCGTGTTATCGCTCGTCCGTTTATCGGCGACAAAGCCGGTAACTTCCAGCGTACCGGTAACCGTCACGACCTGGCCGTTGAACCGCCAGCACCGACCGTGCTGCAGAAACTGGTTGATGAAAAACACGGCCAGGTGGTTTCTGTCGGTAAAATTGCAGACATCTACGCCAACTGCGGTATCACCAAAAAAGTGAAAGCGACTGGCCTGGACGCGCTGTTTGACGCCACCATCAAAGAGATGAAAGAAGCGGGTGATAACACCATCGTCTTCACCAACTTCGTTGACTTCGACTCTTCCTGGGGCCACCGTCGCGACGTCGCCGGTTATGCTGCGGGTCTGGAACTGTTCGACCGCCGTCTGCCGGAGCTGATGTCTCTGCTGCGCGATGACGACATCCTGATCCTCACCGCTGACCACGGCTGTGATCCGACCTGGACCGGTACTGACCACACGCGTGAACACATTCCGGTACTGGTTTACGGCCCGAAAGTAAAACCGGGCTCACTGGGTCACCGTGAAACCTTCGCGGATATCGGCCAGACTCTGGCAAAATATTTTGGTACTTCTGATATGGAATATGGCAAAGCCATGTTCTGATGGATTTGGGCGGAGCGTTGACTCCGCCTTTGTTATGTCACAAAAAGGATAAAACAATGGCTACCCCACACATTAATGCAGAAATGGGCGATTTCGCTGACGTAGTTTTGATGCCAGGCGACCCGCTGCGTGCGAAGTATATTGCTGAAACTTTCCTTGAAGATGCCCGTGAAGTGAACAACGTTCGCGGTATGCTGGGCTTCACCGGTACTTACAAAGGCCGCAAAATTTCCGTAATGGGTCACGGTATGGGTATCCCGTCCTGCTCCATCTACACCAAAGAACTGATCACCGATTTCGGCGTGAAGAAAATTATCCGCGTAGGCTCCTGTGGCGCTGTTCTGCCACACGTAAAACTGCGCGACGTCGTTATCGGTATGGGTGCCTGCACCGATTCCAAAGTTAACCGCATCCGTTTTAAAGACCATGACTTTGCCGCTATCGCTGACTTTGACATGGTGCGTAACGCAGTAGATGCAGCTAAAGCACTGGGCATTGATGCTCGCGTTGGTAACCTGTTCTCCGCTGACCTGTTCTACTCTCCGGACGGCGAAATGTTCGACGTGATGGAAAAATACGGCATCCTCGGCGTGGAAATGGAAGCGGCTGGTATCTACGGCGTCGCTGCAGAATTTGGCGCGAAAGCCCTGACCATCTGCACCGTGTCTGACCACATCCGTACTCACGAGCAGACCACTGCCGCTGAGCGTCAGACCACCTTCAACGACATGATCAAAATCGCACTGGAATCCGTTCTGCTGGGCGATAAAGAGTAATTGTGTTTCGCTGAAAGGCGATTGCCTTGTGAAGCCGGAGCGGGAGACTGCTCCGGCTTTTTAGTATCTATTCATCAATAGCAACTGATTTATAGATTTACTATTATTTTTCATATGGATAGAAAATAAAATACATTCAAGTATCTATTCACGAATCTATTCATTTATGTTCAGCCGTCATCCAGGAAGGGCATATCAGCAACTCTGGTGGACAACCATAAATTCCTGCCATTTTGCTTTTGATGTTTGAACTAAGCCGTTCCGTCTTTTCGATCTGTTTTAGAGAATTAATGGAGATACCTAACATTTTACTTACTTCAGCAAGTGATAGTTTATGCCTGATACGCACGGCAGTTATCCAGGATATACCCTGGCTGAACATTAAATTGATAATCTCCCGTTCCTGGTTTTCCAGATCGATCATATTTCCTTCCCTGGATATTTTAATCAGCGAGTTACCTTACCGCCCCAGCCATCCATGCCGATAACTCCCGTAGCTCTTTTTCCTGTTCCGGGAAGTCAACCAACAGCGCTTCGCACTCCTGTTGCAGCATATCTGCGCGGTACAGGCAGCCTTGCAGTCGCCCGGCGAGGGCTTCCAGCGGCGCGGGGTTGAGGCTGTCGGTAAACACCTGGGCGCGGGTGATATGGCCTTTTTCAACGTCGAAATGCAGTTCCACACCGCCCCAGGTAAAGCGTTCATCCAGCAGATGCGAGAATGCCGGAGCCTGACCGAAGTTCCATTCCCAGCTACTCTGGCGGGCAAAGGTTTCGGCGAAGTTCGGCAGGTCTGGCGTTTTGTCCGGGGAGATGATTTCCGCTTCCACGCGCTCGCCATAATGGGCGAAAAAGGCCTCGGTTATGGCCTCGCAAACCTGCTCATGGGTAATTTCCGGCAGCAATTCGGTGAGGTTGGTCACGCGGGAACGTACCGACGTAATGCCTTTCGCCGCCAGTTTCTTTTTATCCGGATTGAGATAGTTTGCCAGGCGGCTAAGGTCGGCATTGAGCAGCAAGGTGCCGTGGTGGAAGCCACGATCTTTGGTTTCGCGATAGGCCGAGCCTGAGACTTTGCGGTCGCCTTCGGCGGTTTTCACCACCAGATCGTTACGTCCGGACGCTTCGGCGCTGACGCCGAGCGCGTTCAGTGCATTGAGCACAATCGACGTGGAGATGGTTTTATCGTACTCCGGCTTGCCAGCCATAAAGGTAAAACAGGTATTGCCGAGATCGTGGAACACCGCGCCGCCACCGCTACTGCGCCGCGCCAGGCGGACGTTATCTTCTTCCATCCGCCGGGTATTACACTCTTTCCACGGGTTCTGTGCGCGACCAATCACTACCGTGTCGGCATTGCGCCAGAGAAACAGAACGCGCTGCGTGGCGGGCATCTGGCGAAAAATACACTCCTCCACCGCCAGGTTAAACCACGGGTCGTAAGAGTCAGAGATGAGCAGGCGTAATGTGGACATAACGATTTCCTTTCTTGTAGTAATGGGTCACTCTTTTTTCTCGCTTTCTTCCTCTTCCGGCACCGGTTTGCTGGCGGTTAACAGGAAGGGCGATTGCTGCCAGCGGGTGCGTTTACCCTGTAGCAGCGTGCGGGTCAGTACTACGCCGATTGCCAGTGAGAGCAGCAACATCAGGCGTAAAATGTTAGTGGTGTTATCCACCTGTTGGGCTTCGGTGGCGAGCGTATGGGTGTCGAGCGTCAGGCGCAGATAGCCGAGCGGTCCGTTTTTCCCGGCAATAGGTTCGACAATCTGCTGGTTAAAATAGCCGCCCGCTTTTTTGCCGTCGAGCGCCAACCGGTCGCGCACTTCGACGCTTTCGCCAGAACGGGCGATAAGATCGCCTTGTTCGTCATACACGCCCGCGTCGAGGATGCGGCTTTCATCCGTTAACTGATCGAGGATCGCCTGAATGCGTTTTTCATCCGGTGAGTCGTTACGCATCAGCGGTGCAACGTTCAGCGTCACCTGACGCGCCAGGGTGCGGGCCAGTTCTTCCAGCTGTGGATTACGCTGTCGCTGGTGGTTTTGACTAAACCATGACGCTCCCTGCATCAGCGCCACTAACAAGGCAAGACAGAACAGGACAATCACTGCCCGATGCAGCCGGAATTTCAGTTTTGTGCGAGCCATCTTCCACCCTTTGAAAATTTGAGACTTAATGTTGCCAGAAGCAATGGATACAAGGTAGCCTCATGCGTTATTTTCCCTGCTTCGAACGATTTTACAGGAGCCTTAATGCCTAACATTACCTGGTGCGACCTGCCTGAAGATGTCTCTTTATGGCCGGGTCTGCCTCTTTCATTAAGTGGTGATGAAGTGATGCCACTGGATTACCACGCAGGTCGTAGCGGCTGGCTGCTGTATGGTCGTGGGCTGGATAAACAGCGTCTGACCCAATACCAGAGCAAACTGGGCGCGGCGATGGTGATTGTTGCCGCCTGGTGCGTGGAAGATTATCAGGTGATTCGTCTGGCAGGTTCACTCACCGCGCGGGCTACGCGCCTGGCCCACGAAGCGCAGCTGGATGTCGCGCCGCTGGGGAAAATCCCGCACCTGCGCACGCCGGGTTTGCTGGTGATGGACATGGATTCCACCGCCATCCAGATTGAATGTATTGATGAAATTGCCAAACTGGCCGGAACGGGCGAGATGGTGGCGGAGGTAACCGAACGGGCGATGCGCGGCGAACTCGATTTTACCGCCAGCCTGCGCAGCCGCGTGGCGACGCTGAAAGGCGCTGATGCCAATATTCTGCAACAGGTGCGTGAAAATCTGCCGCTGATGCCAGGCTTAACGCAACTGGTGCTCAAGCTGGAAACGCTGGGCTGGAAAGTGGCGATTGCTTCCGGCGGCTTTACTTTCTTTGCTGAATATCTGCGCGACAAGCTGCGCCTGACAGCCGTGGTAGCCAATGAACTGGAGATCATGGATGGTAAATTTACCGGCAATGTGATCGGCGACATCGTTGACGCGCAGTACAAAGCGAAAACTCTGACTCGCCTCGCGCAGGAGTATGAAATCCCGCTGGCGCAGACCGTGGCGATTGGTGATGGAGCCAATGACCTGCCGATGATCAAAGCGGCAGGGCTGGGGATTGCCTACCATGCCAAGCCAAAAGTGAATGAAAAGACGGAAGTCACCATCCGTCACGCTGACCTGATGGGGGTATTCTGCATCCTCTCTGGCAGCCTGAATCAGAAGTAATTGCTCGCCCGTCATCCTGCGGGCGGCACAGCATTAACGAGGTACACCGTGGCAAAAGCTCCAAAACGCGCCTTTGTTTGTAATGAATGCGGGGCCGATTATCCGCGCTGGCAGGGGCAGTGCAGCGCCTGTCATGCCTGGAACACCATCACCGAGGTGCGTCTTGCAGCGTCGCCAACGGTGGCGCGTAACGAGCGTCTCAGTGGCTATGCCGGTAGCGCCGGGGTGGCAAAAGTCCAGAAACTCTCCGATATCAGCCTTGAAGAGCTGCCGCGTTTTTCCACCGGATTTAAAGAGTTCGACCGCGTACTAGGCGGTGGCGTGGTGCCGGGAAGTGCCATTCTGATTGGCGGTAACCCAGGTGCCGGGAAATCCACATTGCTATTGCAAACGCTGTGCAAACTGGCCCAGCAGATGAAAACGCTGTATGTCACTGGCGAAGAGTCGCTGCAACAGGTGGCAATGCGCGCTCATCGCCTTGGCCTGCCGACCGACAATCTCAATATGTTGTCGGAAACCAGCATCGAGCAGATCTGCCTGATTGCCGAAGAAGAGCAACCGAAGCTGATGGTAATTGACTCCATCCAGGTGATGCATATGGCGGATGTTCAGTCATCGCCTGGCAGTGTGGCGCAGGTGCGTGAAACGGCGGCTTATCTGACGCGCTTCGCCAAAACGCGCGGCGTGGCGATTGTCATGGTTGGGCACGTAACCAAAGATGGCTCGCTGGCTGGCCCTAAAGTGCTGGAACACTGTATCGACTGTTCGGTGCTTCTGGATGGCGATGCCGACTCCCGTTTTCGCACCTTACGCAGCCATAAAAACCGCTTCGGCGCGGTGAATGAGCTGGGCGTCTTCGCGATGACCGAACAGGGGCTGCGTGAAGTCAGCAACCCTTCTGCCATCTTTTTAAGCCGCGGTGATGAAGTGACCTCCGGTAGCTCAGTGATGGTAGTGTGGGAAGGAACGCGTCCGCTGCTGGTGGAGATCCAGGCGCTGGTCGATCACTCGATGATGGCGAATCCACGCCGCGTCGCAGTAGGGCTGGAGCAAAACCGTCTGGCAATCCTGCTGGCGGTGCTGCACCGTCACGGTGGGTTGCAAATGGCCGATCAGGATGTATTTGTTAACGTGGTCGGCGGCGTGAAGGTGACGGAAACCAGCGCCGACTTAGCGTTACTGCTGGCGATGGTTTCCAGCCTGCGCGACAGACCGCTGCCACAGGATCTGGTGGTGTTTGGTGAAGTCGGGCTGGCAGGGGAGATCCGCCCGGTGCCCAGCGGCCAGGAACGAATCTCTGAAGCGGCGAAACACGGTTTTCGCCGGGCGATTGTTCCGGCGGCTAATGTGCCGAAAAAAGCGCCGGAAGGGATGCAGATTTTTGGCGTTAAAAAACTCTCCGACGCGCTTAGCGTGTTCGACGACTTATAATGAGAGATACGGAGGGAGATATGTCGTCATTTGATTACCTGAAAACTGCCATCAAGCAACAGGGCTGCACGCTACAGCAGGTAGCTGATGCCAGCGGTATGACCAAAGGGTATTTAAGCCAGTTACTGAATGCCAAAATTAAAAGCCCCAGCGCGCAAAAGCTGGAGGCGTTGCACCGTTTTTTGGGGCTTGAATTTCCCCGGCAGAAGAAAACCATTGGTGTCGTATTCGGTAAGTTCTACCCGCTGCATACCGGACATATCTACCTTATCCAGCGCGCCTGTAGCCAGGTTGACGAGCTGCATATCATTATGGGTTTTGACGATACCCGCGACCGCGCGTTGTTTGAAGACAGCGCCATGTCGCAGCAGCCCACCGTGCCGGATCGTCTGCGCTGGTTATTGCAAACCTTTAAATATCAGAAAAATATCCGTATTCATGCTTTCAACGAAGAGGGCATGGAGCCATATCCGCACGGCTGGGATGTGTGGAGCAACGGCATCAAAAAGTTTATGGCTGAAAAGGGGATCCAGCCGGACCTGATCTACACCTCGGAAGAAGCCGATGCGCCACAGTATATGGAACATCTGGGGATCGAGACGGTGCTGGTCGATCCGAAGCGTACCTTTATGAGTATCAGCGGTGCGCAGATCCGCGAAAACCCGTTCCGCTACTGGGAATATATTCCCACCGAAGTGAAGCCGTTCTTTGTGCGTACCGTGGCGATCCTTGGCGGCGAGTCGAGCGGTAAATCCACCCTGGTAAACAAACTTGCCAATATCTTCAATACCACCAGTGCGTGGGAATATGGTCGCGATTATGTCTTTTCACACCTCGGCGGTGATGAGATCGCATTGCAGTATTCTGACTACGATAAAATCGCGCTGGGACACGCTCAATATATTGATTTTGCAGTGAAATATGCCAATAAAGTGGCGTTTATTGACACTGATTTTGTCACTACCCAGGCGTTCTGCAAAAAGTACGAAGGGCGGGAGCATCCGTTCGTGCAGGCGCTGATCGATGAATACCGTTTTGATCTGGTTATCTTGCTGGAGAACAACACCCCGTGGGTGGCGGATGGTTTACGCAGCCTCGGTAGTTCGGTGGATCGCAAAGAGTTCCAGAACTTGCTGGTGGAGATGCTGGAAGAGAACAATATCGAATTCGTGCGGGTTGAAGAGGACGATTATGACAGCCGTTTCCTGCGCTGCGTGGAGCTAGTGCGGGAGATGATGGGGGAGCAGAGATAACCGTGACGAAACGGCTCAAAGGCGAGGTATAAAATAAGTTTTTTGATGAGTTGAAAACCTCTCTGGAAGAGACTGTCGAGATTAGAAAGAACCTGTACGGGTGACCCGCTACGAAATTGCGGATGCTAAGGCTATTCGTGAGCAACTTCATACTCCAACCGACCGGTTGCGTAGCCAGAATGCAATCAAATCTGACAGTCTGCTTCGGCGCGCGCTTTGGTGTATTTACCGGAGTAAATCAGCGTGCCGTGGAAAATTATGCGCAGCGCTTCTGCTGATTTGCGTACCTTCGCTGATGATAAGTCCTGCACTGGCGCGCTGCGCGTAATAGTCCGCCATTATGTCAGTCGCAACGTCACCCGCGCGGGAACGCGTCATCGGTGGCATTACAATACGGTTTATTAATGGCAACGCATTCAGCGCATATTTAGCAAATTACGTAATGGGTCCCTCGCGCGATTATTTATACAGTTCGGCACTCATGGTGACGGTATTGCCCATGCGAGCGCTGGTAATTTTATATTCAGAGGCGTTCATCTCTTTCGCTTTCTGCGCAATAACTGCTTCCGCAGAATCCAGTGTTGTACCGGTTGCTGTCACGCTTTGCGCCGATGCGTTAAACGCCGCGACAGAGAAAAGAGAAGCTGTAAAAATTGCGATGATCGTTTTCATGTTTATATTCCAGAGTGTCTTAATTGTTTGGCGTTTATTAACGCGATGGGGAGAGAATACGCCTGCTGCCTGATAACATAAATGATACAAATGACAATAGACTATTCTGATTTTGTTAATAATCAGACGCCGGACGTTCCGACGCCTGTCGATCGCATCAGGCAACAAAGTTGTCCTTCAGCGCCTTGAGACCATCCCGATAGATGCCGGTAAACAGCGCTTCGGCCTCTTCGTTCGTCACATTCACCGGGGTGAATTCACCGAACCATTCCACACGGGAAACCTGGCTGTCGGCGGTTTCATGAACGGTAATGGTGGAGAGGTAATCCACCACCGGGAACGGTGCCTGAATAATGGAATAGGTATAACTGCGTTGACGGTTATCAAACGCTTCCAGACGTTCAACCACAGTGCCGCCGTCAGAGGTTGTCAGCGAACGAACGCGACCGCCTTCTGTCACTACGCTTTTCGGGATGAACGGCAGCCAGTCTGGCAGCGCATCAAAGCCGCCCATCAATTGCCATACGGCGTCGGCAGAAGCCGGAATTTCGATCGATACAGTTGTTTTAGCCATGATAATTTTCTCTTAATTTATAGGGTTACATAGTCAGGGTGTCGACGACACCGCCATCGACGCGCAGGGCTGCCCCTGTGGTTGCCGAGGAAAGCGGTGACGCGAGATAAACCGCCAGATTCGCTACTTCTTCCACATCCGCCGCACGCTGGATGATGGAGCTCGGACGCGAGGTTTTAACAAACTCATCGGCCTGTTCACGCGCACTGCGTCCCGATTGTGCAGCGGCATCCGCCAGCATCTCTTTCAGGCCATCGGTAAAGGTTGGCCCTGGCAGAATGGCGTTGACGGTCACACCGGTCCCCGCCAGTCGTTTCGCCAGACCATGAGAGACCGCCAGATTCGCAGCTTTGGTGACGCCGTAGTTGATCATGTCGCCAGGAATTGCCACGCCGGATTCGGACGAGACAAAGATAATCCGCCCCCAGCCCTGTTCCGTCATGCCTGGCGCATAGTGACGCGCCAGACGAACGCCGGAGAGGACGTTGACGTTATAGAAGTGCATCCACTCATCATCCGGAACGCTAAAGAAATCTTTATCGTTGAAAATGCCCAGATTATTGACCAGCACATCAGCCGTTGGGACTGCAGCGATCAGCGCAGCCACGCCGTCTTCGGTGCTGAGATCGGCCACCACGCCACGCAGTGACGCCGTGGGAGTTTGTGTCGCAATCGCTGCCATGGCGTCATCAACGCCGCGCTGTTTACGGCCGACGACAACCACCGTTGCGCCTGCTTTTGCCAGTCCGGCGGCGATACCCTGCCCAATGCCGGAGGTTGAGCCGCTGACCACCGCGACTTTACCTGTCAGATCCAGTTTCATCGTTTTCTCACCAGGTTGATTAACGGGTCGGCAGCGGAGCGTTTTCCGCAACCAGATTTTGACGGCGCATTTCTGCCCAGAATTCAGCCGGAACAGGCGCATTCAGTGCAGCCAGATCTTCTGCCATACGGCCAGGACGGCTGGAGCCAGGAATAACCGCTGCAACGGCCGGGTTTGCCAGCGCGAACTGCAGCGCAGCTGCTTTAACGTTCACATTGAAACGTGTGGCAATGGCGTTAATTTGCGCCACTTTCTGCTGGATGGCCGCAGAGGCTTTCTGATATTCAAAGTGCTCGCCGCCTGCCAGTACACCAGAGCTGTACGGACCGCCCACAACAATATCCACGTTCTGTTCCAGTGCTTCTGGCATCAGGCGTTGCAGCGCACGTTCGTGATCCAGCAGGGAATGACGCCCCGCCAGCAGGAACGCATCCGGCTTCGGTTCGTCCAGCGCCAGCGTCAGTTCGCAAGGTTCGACGCGGTTCACACCCAGTCCCCAGGCTTTAATCACACCTTCGTCACGCAAACGTGTCAGTGCACGAAACGCACCGGTACGGGCAATGTTGAACTGCTCCAGCCAGCTGTCACCGTAGAAGTCCTGCGCCGGGTCGTGGATCCAGACAATGTCCAGACGGTCTGTTTTCAGGCGTTTCAGGCTGTCTTCAATCGAGCGCAGCGTGGCGTCAGCAGAGTAGTCATTCAGAATTTTGTTTTTCAGGCCGTGTTCGAACAGGCCACCTTTTTCACCGAAATCCCGTTTTGCCGGATCTTCCATTTCGTCCAGCATGATGCGACCGACTTTGCTACTCAGAACGTATTCATCACGTGGATACTGAGACAGCGCTTCGCCCATGCGGATTTCAGAAAGGCCAGAGCCGTACAGCGGCGCGGTATCAAAGTAACGCACGCCCAGGTTCCAGGCTTCGCTCACGGTGGCGTGGGCCTCTTCTTCCGGAATGGCACGGAACATGTTGCCGAGTGGTGCGCCGCCTAAGCCAATTTTGCCGGGAAGTAAATTTTTGATGCTCATAAGATGTCCTCAATTATTCGGTTTGGGTTAGGGCGTTTTTTTGCTATCGCCCTGTGACGTGGATCACAATACCTTGCGAGGTTGTGACTTGATAGGACATAATTCGTCTGACTTAAGTCCTTTGAGGTCTAACATGATTGATTTACGCCAACTGAAGTACTTCGTGGTGGTCGCAGAAGAAGAGCACGTGGGACGCGCAGCCGAGCGATTACATATCTCGCAATCACCGCTGAGCCGCCAGATTGCACAACTGGAAGAACGGCTGGGGCTGACGCTGTTTGAGCGTAATCAGCAGCGCATTCGCCTGACCGCTGATGGACAGACATTCCTTGCCGAAACACGTTCGTTGCTGACACACGCCAACCGCCTGGAGTCGTTAGGCAAACGCCTGGGACGGGGGGAAGATGGGGGCTTGTGTATTGGCTATATCGAAAACGCCATGCATTCCGGTGTACTTTCTACGGCGTTACGTACGTTACGTGTATCGCGTCCGAATGTGCATATCGCTCTTTACAGCCAACCACCGGCGACCCAGATTGAAGGCCTGCGCCAGCGCAGTCTCGATTTTTCTCTGGTCGATACGCCGCCCACCGACAGCGAGCAGGATCTGGAATATATTCAGGTTCTGGATGATCGAATGTTGTTGGCCTTACCGCAAAATCATCCTCTGGCGCAGGAGGAAAACCTTGTCGCGTCACAACTTGGCGATGAGCAGTGGATTGCGGTGATTCATAACGACGATGCGCATTCTCGCGATCATTTTGTCGCCGCCTGTGTTAACGCCGGGTTTAATCCTGATATTCGCCTGGAAGCGGGTGAACCCCTCACGGCATTAGGTTTGGTCGCTGCGGGATTAGGTCTGGCCTTAATTCAACATAGTCTGCGTCATAATGCGCCGGAAGGGGTGGTATTACGTGAATTGCCGTGGATGAATTATTCAACGCAATTATGGGCAGCCTGGCATAAAGCCAACCAACGTCCGCTGGTTTCCCATTTCCGCCAGATTTTGCGCGGTGAATAAAACGTTAAGCGGGAACCATGAGTTCCCGCTTAATTTGAGATGTCAGTCCGCATCTGAGCTAATACGCTTAAAGAAAATTCTGCCTTTTCCGGGGACTAATCATTTAACTAATACCGGATGCGATGCTGGCGCGTCGCATCCGGCATTTTACGCATTACTTCGCAATACGCTTGTACTTGATACGCTTCGGCTCCAGCGCGTCTGCGCCCAGCGTGCGTTTCTTGTACTCTTCGTACTCGGTAAAGTTACCTTCGAAGAACTCAACTTTACCTTCATCCTGGTAGTCCAGGATGTGCGTGGCGATACGGTCGAGGAACCAACGGTCGTGCGAGATAACCATCGCGCAGCCCGGGAACTCCAGCAGGGCGTTTTCCAGCGCACGCAGGGTTTCGATATCCAGGTCGTTGGTCGGTTCGTCGAGCAGCAGCATGTTGCCGCCAACTTGCAGCAGCTTCGCCAGATGCAGACGACCGCGCTCACCGCCGGAGAGTTCACCAACGCGTTTACCCTGATCAACCCCTTTAAAGTTAAAGCGGCCAACGTAGGCACGGCTTGGCATCTCGGTGTTGCCGATCTTCATGATATCCAGCCCGCCGGAAACTTCTTCCCAAACGGTTTTGCTGTTATCCATTGAGTCACGGAACTGATCAACCGATGCTAGTTTCACCGTTTCACCTAAAGTGATGGTGCCGCTGTCCGGCTGTTCCTGACCGGAGATCATACGGAACAGGGTCGATTTACCCGCACCGTTCGGACCGATGATCCCGACGATCGCTCCTTTCGGGATCGAGAAGCTCAGGTCATCAATCAGCAGACGATCGCCATAGGATTTACGCAGGTTGTTGACTTCCAGCACTTTATCGCCAAGACGCGGTCCCGGTGGAATAAACAGTTCGTTGGTTTCGTTACGTTTCTGATATTCGGTGCTGTTCAGCTCTTCAAAACGCGCCAGACGTGCTTTACCTTTCGACTGACGGCCTTTAGTCCCCTGACGTACCCACTCCAGCTCTTTCTCAATCGACTTACGACGCGCAGCTTCTTGTGAAGCTTCCTGCGCCAGACGTTGATCTTTCTGCTCCAGCCAGGAGGAGTAGTTACCTTCCCACGGAATACCTTCACCACGGTCCAGTTCGAGGATCCAGCCCGCCACGTTATCGAGGAAGTAACGGTCGTGGGTAATCGCCACAACAGTGCCTTCGAAGTCGTGCAGGAAGCGTTCCAGCCACGCCACGGATTCGGCATCCAGGTGGTTCGTCGGTTCGTCGAGCAGCAGCATGTCTGGTTTTTCCAGCAGCAGGCGGCACAACGCCACGCGACGACGCTCACCACCGGAGAGGTTAGCGATTTTCGCGTCCCAGTCCGGCAGACGCAGCGCATCCGCCGCACGCTCCAGCTGAACGTTCAGGTTGTGACCGTCGTGAGCCTGAATGATCTCTTCCAGACGGCCTTGTTCAGCGGCCAGCTTGTCAAAATCGGCATCCGGATCGGCGTACAGCGCATACACTTCATCCAGGCGTTTCAGGGCGTTAACCACTTCAGAAACCGCTTCTTCAATGGACTCACGCACGGTGTGTTCCGGGTTCAGCTGCGGTTCCTGCGGCAGATAACCAATCTTGATATCCGGTTGCGGACGCGCTTCGCCTTCGATGTCTTTATCAATGCCCGCCATAATGCGCAGCAGGGTGGACTTACCCGCGCCGTTCAGACCCAGGACACCAATTTTTGCCCCAGGGAAGAAACTCAGAGAGATGTTTTTCAAAATATGACGTTTCGGCGGAACAACTTTGCCGACACGATGCATGGTATAAACGAATTGAGCCACGTTGGACTTCGCCTCTATGTTTATCGTGATGATGAGTTTTCAAAGGCGAAGTGTAGCCTTTTTCCCCGCCTAATCCCAGCCGGTCGATCACCCTCGCAGTAAAAGTAAAAAAGTGTCCGTAACGTGGCGTAAACGGCAATGACTGGTTAGCATAAATCTATTACGCGGCATGACGCTGCATTGATGTATTTACACTTAGAGGATGCGCTTGTGGAAAAAGCCAAACAAGTTACCTGGCGGCTGTTGGCTGCCGGTGTCTGTCTGCTGACGGTCAGCAGCGTGGCGCGAGCCGACTCACTGGATGAGCAGCGTAGCCGCTACGCCCAAATCAAGCAGGCCTGGGATAATCGACAAATGGATGTGGTCGAACAAATGATGCCTGGACTGAAGGATTATCCGCTTTATCCCTACCTGGAATACCGTCAGATCACCGATGACCTGATGAATCAACCGGCGGTGACGGTCACTAACTTTGTTCGCGCTAACCCCACGCTTCCTCCCGCTCGCACGCTGCAATCTCGTTTCGTCAATGAACTGGCGCGGCGTGAAGACTGGCGTGGCTTGTTAGCCTTTAGCCCGGAAAAGCCCGGAACTACCGAAGCGCAATGTAATTACTACTATGCGAAATGGAATACCGGGCAGAGTGAAGAAGCCTGGCAAGGGGCGAAAGAGCTGTGGCTAACCGGCAAGAGCCAGCCTAACGCCTGTGACAAGTTATTTAGCGTCTGGCGTGCGTCAGGTAAACAAGATCCGCTGGCGTATTTAGAGCGTATCCGTTTGGCGATGAAAGCGGGTAACACTGGACTGGTAACAGTGCTGGCAGGGCAGATGCCTGCCGATTACCAGACTATCGCCTCGGCAATCATTTCACTGGCGAACAACCCTAATACGGTACTGACCTTCGCGCGTACAACCGGAGCGACCGATTTTACCCGTCAAATGGCGGCGGTGGCGTTTGCCAGTGTGGCGCGGCAGGATGCTGAGAATGCACGGCTGATGATCCCATCGCTTGCCCAGGCGCAGCAGCTTAATGAAGATCAGATTCAGGAGCTGCGCGATATCGTCGCCTGGCGTTTGATGGGCAACGATGTCACCGACGAGCAGGCGAAATGGCGCGATGACGCCATTATGCGCTCGCAATCCACGTCGTTAATTGAACGCCGTGTGCGAATGGCGCTTGGCACCGGCGATCGTCGCGGCCTGAATACCTGGCTGGCGCGTTTGCCGATGGAGGCGAAAGAGAAAGATGAATGGCGTTACTGGCAGGCGGATTTACTGCTGGAACGCGGACGTGAAGCTGAAGCAAAAGAGATTTTGCATCAACTCATGCAACAGCGTGGTTTCTACCCGATGGTTGCAGCACAACGCATCGGAGAAGAGTATGAGCTGAAGATTGATAAAGCGCCGCAGAATGTTGACAGCGCCCTGACTCAGGGGCCGGAAATGGCGCGCGTGCGCGAGTTGATGTACTGGAATCTCGATAACACCGCGCGTAGCGAGTGGGCCAATCTGGTGAAGAGCAAGTCAAAAACAGAGCAGGCGCAACTGGCTCGGTATGCTTTCAATAACCAATGGTGGGATCTTAGCGTTCAGGCAACGATCGCCGGGAAGCTTTGGGATCATCTGGAAGAACGATTCCCGCTGGCCTACAACGATCTTTTCAAACGTTACACCAGTGGGAAGGAGATCCCGCAAAGCTATGCGATGGCGATTGCCCGTCAGGAGAGTGCCTGGAATCCGAAAGTGAAATCGCCGGTAGGGGCCAGCGGCCTGATGCAGATTATGCCGGGCACGGCGACCCATACGGTGAAGATGTTCTCTATTCCTGGTTATAGCAGCCCAGGACAATTGCTGGATCCGGAAACGAACATCAACATTGGCACCAGTTACCTGCAATATGTTTATCAGCAGTTTGGTAATAACCGTATTTTCTCCTCAGCAGCTTATAACGCCGGACCGGGGCGGGTGCGAACCTGGCTTGGCAACAGCGCCGGGCGTATCGACGCAGTGGCATTTGTCGAGAGTATTCCGTTCTCCGAGACGCGCGGTTATGTGAAGAACGTGCTGGCTTATGACGCTTACTACCGCTATTTCATGGGGGATAAACCGACATTGATGAGCGCCACGGAATGGGGACGTCGTTACTGATCCGCACGTTTATGATATGCTATCGTACTCTTTAGCGAGTACAACCGGGGGAGGCATTTTGCTTCCCCCGCTAACAATGGCGACATATTATGGCCCAACAATCACCCTATTCAGCAGCGATGGCAGAACAGCGTCACCAGGAGTGGTTACGTTTTGTCGACCTGCTTAAGAATGCCTACCAAAACGATCTCCATTTACCGTTGTTAAACCTGATGCTGACGCCAGATGAGCGCGAAGCGTTGGGGACTCGCGTGCGTATTGTCGAAGAGTTGTTGCGCGGCGAAATGAGCCAGCGTGAGTTAAAAAATGAACTCGGCGCGGGCATCGCGACGATTACGCGTGGATCTAACAGCCTGAAAGCCGCGCCCGTCGAGCTGCGCCAGTGGCTGGAAGAGGTGTTGCTGAAAGATCACTGATACACCGCATTATGAAACGGACTCAGCGCCAGGATCACCGCCTGGTGATAGACGCTGGCGCGGGTAAGTTTCCCGGCGGTAAACACGCCGATCGCCCCTTCCTTACGACCAATCTCATCAATACCGGTATAGCGCGACATCACGGGACCGAGCGCCTCGCCTTCACGCACTTTTTCCAGAATCACCGCAGGTAACGGCAAAGTAGCCGAACGCGCCTCGCCGCGCTGGCTGGCGTTTTCAATCACCACCCAACTGAAGGTGCTGTCGCCATCAATGCCAGCTTCAATCGCCACCCAAAAATCAGCCTCTGGATGTAAACGGCGGGCATTTGCTACCCGATTTCGTGCGCCAGCGCGCGTTTCCTCACTGCCAAAGGGCTGTTCCGGTACACCGCTCTCGACGGCAACGGATGCAATATGGCAGGATCCTTCGCCGAAGATCTCGTGAAATGCCTGCAGAATGGCCTGAATTTTAGCGGGATTGGTGGTCGCACAGACAACTTGGTGCATAATCAGCATTACTCAGAAAATTAACGTTACAGCAGTATACGGAAAAAAAGCATGTTACAGGTATACCTAGTCCGCCACGGTGAAACGCAGTGGAACGCCGAGCGACGTATTCAGGGCCAGTCTGACAGCCCGCTGACCGCCAAAGGTGAGCAACAGGCGATGCAGGTGGCAACCCGTGCCAAAGAGCTTGGCATTACGCATATCATCAGTAGCGATTTAGGACGCACCCGGCGTACGGCGGAAATCATCGCCCAGGCCTGCGGCTGTGACATCATCTTTGATTCTCGCCTGCGTGAATTAAACATGGGTGTGCTGGAAAAAAGACATATCGATTCTCTGACCGAAGAAGAAGAGAACTGGCGTCGGCAGCTGGTCAATGGCACCGTTGACGGGCGTATTCCTGAAGGCGAGTCAATGCAGGAGCTCAGCGATCGCGTCAATGCGGCACTGGAATCTTGCCGGGACTTACCGCAGGGAAGCCGACCGCTGCTGGTGAGCCACGGTATTGCACTGGGATGCCTGGTGAGTACGATTCTCGGATTACCAGCATGGGCAGAGCGTCGCTTACGTCTGCGTAACTGTTCTATTTCGCGCGTGGATTATCAGGAAAGCCTGTGGCTGGCGTCTGGTTGGGTCGTTGAAACCGCAGGGGACATCTCGCATCTGGACGCCCCTGCATTAGATGAGCTGCAGCGTTAACGACGGATCGGAATCAGCAGTTCACAGCGCAGATTAATTGGGCGATCTCCCGCTTTGGCATCTTCTGCCGGGTAGTATCGCTCAATATCCTGACCTTTACGGCGCGTCAGGTTGAGCATTGGCATACACGTTCCGTATACCGTCAGGATAAACTCCTGCACGCCGGTTCCCAGACCTTCATAGGTAAACATCACATATTCGCCGCCCTGCAGCATCACCGGATGCCCCGTCAGTACATAGCCATCTGCCTGATCCTGGGCTAACGCGGTGGTATAGAATACTTCTTGTTCGTCGTCTTTATCCTGACTCGGACGCGTTTCATTCAGGCCGTAGAGCACCGGCGGAATGGTCGGCGCGTTGCCGAGAAAATCGTGCCAGAACTGATAACGCATTTCATGGCGGAAATCAGAGATTTGCTCCAGCGAACAGGAGTAGCTCTGGGTAACACCAATCAGCGGCGTATCTTCCAGGGTGACAAATTTGTGCTCTGGCATAGTGAATTCACCCAGGCGTAGCGGCGGGCGAATACCAAAGGCGCTCCATTCAGGAGAACGGCGGTAAAGTGCAGGAGTCTGGGCAAACTGCTTCTTGAATGCGCGGGTAAATGTCTGTTGAGAGTCGAAGCGGTATTGCAGCGCGATGTCCAGAATCGGACGCGCAGTCAGGCGTAGTGCGACCGCCGATTTCGACAAACGACGAGCACGAATATACGCGCCAATAGCATGGCCAGTGACATCTTTAAACATTCTCTGTAAGTGCCACTTGGAATAACCTGCTTTCGCCGCTACATTGTCGAGCGACAGGGGCTGATCCAGATGACCTTCCAGCCAGATTAAAAGGTCGCGAATAATGCCGGCCTGATCCATAAAATATCCTCATCCTTTCAACAACGAGCACCTGACATCAGGTAATTGGATAATAGCATTTTTTGCTGTTTTAGCATTCAGTGTTTTTTTCTTAGTAGAGTATGTTTTAGGACTTGACGGAAATAAAAGTATTGAGATTTTGTTCTTAATCAATATGTTATTTACCGTGACGAACTAATTGCTCGTGTAATAGATAAAAATGGTAACAATATGAAATACAAGCATTTGATCCTGTCTTTAAGCCTGATAATGCTGGGGCCATTGGCTCATGCAGAAGAGATTGGTTCGGTCGACACCGTATTTAAAATGATCGGCCCGGATCACAAAATTGTTGTGGAAGCCTTTGACGATCCCGATGTGAAAAATGTCACCTGTTATGTGAGCCGGGCGAAAACCGGTGGTATTAAAGGGGGATTGGGCCTGGCAGAAGATACCTCTGATGCGGCCATTTCTTGTCAGCAAGTCGGGCCGATTGAACTGTCGGATCGTATTAAAAACGGCAAAGCTCAGGGCGAGGTAGTATTCAAAAAACGCACGTCCCTGGTCTTTAAGTCGTTACAGGTCGTGCGCTTTTATGATGCCAAACGCAACGCGCTCGCTTATCTGGCTTACTCCGACAAAGTTGTAGAAGGTTCGCCGAAAAACGCGATTAGCGCGGTTCCTGTCATGCCGTGGCGGCAATAACAGAGGCGATTTATGCAACGGGAAACGGTCTGGTTAGTGGAAGATGAGCAAGGGATAGCCGACACGCTGGTCTACATGTTGCAGCAGGAAGGTTTTGCCGTCGAGGTCTTTGAGCGAGGCTTGCCGGTGCTGGATAAAGCTCGCCAGCAGGTACCCGACGTCATGATTCTCGATGTTGGTCTGCCGGATATTAGCGGCTTTGAATTGTGCCGCCAGTTACTGGCGCTCCATCCGGCGTTACCTGTACTGTTCCTGACGGCCCGAAGTGAAGAGGTCGATCGCCTGCTTGGGCTGGAAATTGGCGCTGACGACTATGTGGCTAAACCGTTTTCACCCCGCGAAGTGTGCGCCAGGGTGCGCACCTTACTGCGTCGGGTGAAGAAGTTCTCGACGCCGTCTCCCGTCATCCGTATTGGACATTTTGAATTGAATGAACCCGCGGCGCAGATCAGCTGGTTTGACACGCCATTAACGCTGACGCGGTATGAGTTTTTATTGCTGAAGACGTTACTCAAGTCGCCAGGCCGCGTCTGGTCCCGCCAGCAACTGATGGATAGCGTGTGGGAAGATGCGCAGGACACCTACGATCGCACCGTCGATACCCACATTAAAACGTTGCGTGCCAAGCTGCGCGCCATCAACCCCGATCTTTCACCGATTAATACTCATCGCGGCATGGGATATAGCCTGAGGGGCCTGTAATGCGTATCGGCATGCGGTTGCTGCTGGGCTATTTTTTACTGGTGGCGGTGGCAGCCTGGTTCGTACTGGCCATTTTTGTCAAAGAAGTTAAACCGGGCGTGCGAAGAGCAACGGAGGGGACATTGATCGACACCGCAACGTTGCTGGCGGAGCTGGCGCGTCCCGATTTGCTCTCTGGGGACCCAACGCATGGGCAACTGGCGCAGGCGTTTAATCAGCTACAGCATCGCCCGTTTCGCGCCAATATCGGTGGCATTAACAAAGTGCGCAATGAATATCATGTCTATATGACCGATGCGCAGGGCAAAGTATTGTTCGATTCGGCAAATAAAGCCGTTGGACAGGATTATTCGCGCTGGAATGACGTCTGGCTAACGTTGCGTGGTCAGTATGGTGCGCGCAGCACGTTGCAAAATCCTGCCGATCCCGAAAGTTCGGTGATGTATGTTGCCGCGCCGATTATGGACGGCTCGCGGCTTATTGGCGTTTTGAGCGTAGGCAAACCGAACGCGGCGATGGCTCCGGTCATTAAACGCAGCGAGCGGCGAATTTTATGGGCCAGCGCCATTTTGTTGGGGATTGCACTGGTGATTGGCGCAGGCATGGTTTGGTGGATCAACCGCTCCATTGCCCGGCTCACTCGCTATGCTGATTCCGTCACTGACAATAAGCCCGTTCCTCTTCCCGATCTCGGTAGTAGCGAGCTGCGTAAACTCGCGCAGGCGCTGGAAAGTATGCGCGTGAAGCTGGAAGGGAAAAACTATATTGAGCAGTATGTTTACGCATTAACTCATGAGCTAAAAAGCCCACTGGCGGCGATTCGTGGAGCGGCGGAAATTTTACGCGAAGGTCCGCCGCCGGAAGTGGTGGCTCGTTTTACTGACAACATTCTGACGCAAAATGCGCGTATGCAGGCATTGGTAGAAACGTTACTACGCCAGGCAAGACTGGAGAATCGTCAGGAAGTCGTTCTGACTGCTGTTGATGTGGCGGCATTATTCCGCCGCGTCAGCGAAGCGCGCACCGTGCAGTTGGCAGAAAAAAAAATCACTCTGCATGTTACGCCCACCGAGGTTAACGTTGCTGCTGAACCGGCGTTACTGGAGCAGGCGCTGGGAAATTTACTGGATAACGCCATCGATTTTACCCCCGAGAGCGGTTGCATCACGCTAAGCGCCGAAGTGGATCAGGAACACGTCACGCTTAAGGTGCTGGATACCGGTAGTGGTATTCCTGACTACGCGCTTTCACGTATTTTTGAACGCTTTTACTCTTTGCCTCGTGCAAATGGTCAAAAAAGCAGCGGTCTGGGGTTGGCGTTCGTCAGTGAGGTCGCCCGTTTGTTTAACGGCGAAGTCACGCTGCGCAACGTGCAGGAAGGTGGCGTGCTGGCTTCGCTTCGACTTCACCGTCACTTCACATAGCTTCAAATTCTTCCCACATAGCCTTCGTATCCTGCTGCCATTGCAAAGGAGAAGACTATGTTGAAATCCCCCCTGTTCTGGAAAATGACCACCCTGTTTGGTGCAGTATTGCTGTTGTTGATTCCGATAATGCTGATTCGGCAGGTGATTGTCGAACGTGCTGATTACCGTAGCGATGTGGAAGATGCGATTCGCCAAAGTACCAGCGGGCCGCAAAAACTCGTTGGGCCGCTCATCGCTATTCCTGTGACCGAGCTTTATACGGTGCAGGAAGAGGATAAAACCGTGGGCGGAAACGAAGTTTTATCCATTTTTGGTTACCTGAGTCATTGATGGTTGATGGCAATCAGAACGTGGAAGAACGCAAGATAGGGATTTATACCGGTCAGGTCTGGCACAGTGATTTAACGCTAAAAGCCGATTTCGATGTTTCGCGTCTTAGCGAACTCAACGCGCCAAATATCACCTTAGGCAAGCCATTTATTGTGATTAGCGTCGGGGATGCGCGTGGTATTGGTGTGGTGAAAGCGCCTGAAGTTAACGGAACGGCGCTGACCATTGAACCGGGCACCGGCTTAGAGCAAGGCGGGCAGGGCGTGCATATCCCTTTACCCGAAGGGGACTGGCGCAAGCAGAACCTGAAGCTGAATATGGCACTGAATTTAAGCGGTACCGGCGATCTTTCTGTGGTGCCTGCCGGGCGTAATAGCGAAATGACCTTAACCAGCAACTGGCCGCATCCCAGTTTTTTAGGTGATTTTCTACCAGCCAAACGGGAAGTTAGCGAGTCAGGTTTTCAGGCGCAATGGCAAAGCAGCTGGTTTGCTAATAATCTCGGTGAGCGTTTTGCTTCAGGCAATGATACCGGCTGGGAAAACTTCCCCGCGTTTAGCGTCGCAGTGACGACGCCAGCCGATCAATACCAATTAACGGACCGGGCGACTAAGTACGCCATTCTGCTGATTGCACTGACTTTTATGGCGTTCTTTGTTTTTGAAACGCTCACCGCGCAACGTTTACACCCAATGCAATATTTGCTGGTGGGGCTTTCATTGGTGATGTTTTATTTGCTCTTGCTGGCGCTTTCTGAACATATCGGTTTTACCGTGGCATGGATAATAGCCAGTCTGATTGGGGCGTTAATGAACGGTATTTATTTGCAGGCGGTATTGAAAGGCTGGCGCAATAGCATGTTGTTTACCCTCGCGCTGTTGTTGCTGGATGGTGTGATGTGGGGACTGCTCAACTCTGCCGATAGCGCGCTGTTGTTGGGAACCAGTGTGCTGGTGGTGGCGCTGGCCGGCATGATGTTTGTGACCCGTAATATCGACTGGTATGCGTTTTCACTGCCGAAAATGAAAGCCAGTAAAGAAGTTACAACGGACGATGAATTACGTATCTGGAAATAAGGTTGAAAAATAAAAACGGCGCTAAAAAGCGCCGTTTTTTTTGACGGTGGTAAAGCCGATTAATCTTCCAGATCACCGCAGAAGCGATAACCTTCACCGTGAATGGTGGCGATGATTTCCGGCGTATCCGGCGTAGATTCGAAATGTTTACGAATACGGCGGATCGTCACGTCTACAGTACGGTCGTGCGGTTTCAGCTCACGGCCGGTCATTTTCTTCAGCAGTTCAGCACGGGACTGAATTTTGCCTGGGTTTTCACAGAAGTGAAGCATGGCGCGGAACTCGCTGCGCGGCAGCTTGTACTGCTCGCCATCAGGGCCGATCAACGAACGGCTGTTGATGTCCAGTTCCCAACCATTGAACTTGTAGCTTTCAACGCTACGACGTTCTTCGCTGACAGTACCCAGATTCATGGTACGGGACAGCAGGTTGCGTGCACGAATAGTCAGTTCACGCGGGTTGAACGGTTTGGTGATGTAGTCATCTGCACCGATTTCGAGGCCGAGAATTTTATCGACTTCGTTGTCACGGCCAGTCAGGAACATCAACGCAACATTCGCCTGCTCGCGCAGTTCACGCGCTAACAGAAGACCGTTCTTACCCGGCAGATTGATATCCATGATCACCAGGTTGATGTCATATTCAGAGAGGATCTGATGCATTTCCGCGCCATCTGTCGCTTCGAAAACATCATAGCCTTCCGCTTCGAAAATACTTTTCAACGTGTTGCGTGTTACCAACTCGTCTTCAACGATAAGAATGTGCGGGGTCTGCATGTTTGCTACCTAAATTGCCAACTAAATCGAAACAGGAAGTACAAAAGTCCCTGACCTGCCTGATGCATGCTGCAAATTAACATGATCGGCGTAACATGACTAAAGTACGTAATTGCGTTCTTGATGCACTTTCCATCAACGTCAACAACATCATTAGCTTGGTCGTGGGTACTTTCCCTCAGGACCCGACAGTGTCAAAAACGGCTGTCATCCTAACCATTTTAACAGCAACATAACAGGCTAAGAGGGGCCGGACACCCAATAAAACTACGCTTCGTTGACATATATCAAGTTCAATTGTAGCACGTTAACAGTTTGATGAAATCATCGTATCTAAATGCTAGCTTTCGTCACATTATTTTAATAATCCAACTAGTTGCATCATACAACTAATAAACGTGGTGAATCCAATTGTCGAGATTTATTTTTTATAAAATTATCCTAAGTAAACAGAAGGATATGTAGCATTTTTTAACAATTCAACCGTTAGTACAGTCAGGAAATAGTTTAGCCTTTTTTAAGCTAAGTAAAGGGCTTTTTCTGCGACTTACGTTAAGAGTTTGTAAATTCGCACCGCGTAATAAGTTGACAGTGATCACTCGGTTCGCGGTTATTTGATCAAGAAGAGTGGCAATATGCGTATAACGATTATTCTGGTCGCACCCGCCAGAGCAGAAAATATTGGGGCAGCGGCGCGGGCAATGAAAACGATGGGGTTTAGCGAACTGCGGATTGTCGATAGTCAGGCGCACCTGGAGCCAGCCACCCGCTGGGTCGCACATGGATCTGGTGATATTATTGATAATATTAAAGTTTTCCCGACACTGGCTGAATCGTTACACGATGTCGATTTCACTGTCGCCACCACTGCGCGCAGTCGGGCGAAATATCATTACTACGCTACGCCAGTAGAACTGGTGCCGCTGTTAGAGGAAAAATCTTCATGGATGAGCCATGCCGCGCTGGTGTTTGGTCGCGAAGATTCCGGGTTGACTAACGAAGAGTTAGCGTTGGCTGACGTTCTTACTGGTGTGCCGATGGTGGCGGATTATCCTTCGCTCAATCTGGGGCAGGCGGTGATGGTCTATTGCTATCAATTAGCAACATTAATACAACAACCGGCGAAAAGTGACACAACGGCAGACAAACATCAACTGCAAGCTTTACGCGAACGAGCCATGGCACTGCTGACGACTCTGGCAGTGGCAGATGACATAAAACTGGTCGACTGGTTACAACAACGCCTGGGGCTTTTAGAGCAACGAGACACGGCAATGTTGCACCGTTTGCTGCATGATATTGAAAAAAATATCACCAAATAAAAAACGCCTTAGTAAGTATTTTTCAGCTTTTCATTCTGACTGCAACGGGCAATATGTCTCTGTGTGGATTAAAAAAAGAGTGTCTGATAGCAGCTTCTGAACTGGTTACCTGCCGTGAGTAAATTAAAATTTTATTGACTTAGGTCACTAAATACTTTAACCAATATAGGCATAGCGCACAGACAGATAAAAATTACAGAGTACACAACATCCATGAAACGCATTAGCACCACCATTACCACCACCATCACCATTACCACAGGTAACGGTGCGGGCTGACGCGTACAGGAAACACAGAAAAAAGCCCGCACCTGACAGTGCGGGCTTTTTTTTCGACCAAAGGTAACGAGGTAACAACCATGCGAGTGTTGAAGTTCGGCGGTACATCAGTGGCAAATGCAGAACGTTTTCTGCGTGTTGCCGATATTCTGGAAAGCAATGCCAGGCAGGGGCAGGTGGCCACCGTCCTCTCTGCCCCCGCCAAAATCACCAACCACCTGGTGGCGATGATTGAAAAAACCATTAGCGGCCAGGATGCTTTACCCAATATCAGCGATGCCGAACGTATTTTTGCCGAACTTTTGACGGGACTCGCCGCCGCCCAGCCGGGGTTCCCGCTGGCGCAATTGAAAACTTTCGTCGATCAGGAATTTGCCCAAATAAAACATGTCCTGCATGGCATTAGTTTGTTGGGGCAGTGCCCGGATAGCATCAACGCTGCGCTGATTTGCCGTGGCGAGAAAATGTCGATCGCCATTATGGCCGGCGTGTTAGAAGCGCGTGGTCACAACGTTACCGTTATCGATCCGGTCGAAAAACTACTGGCAGTGGGGCATTACCTCGAATCTACCGTCGATATTGCTGAGTCCACCCGCCGTATTGCGGCAAGTCGTATTCCGGCTGATCACATGGTGCTGATGGCAGGCTTCACCGCCGGTAATGAAAAAGGCGAACTGGTGGTACTTGGACGCAACGGTTCCGACTACTCCGCGGCGGTGCTGGCTGCCTGTTTACGCGCCGATTGTTGCGAGATTTGGACGGACGTTGACGGGGTCTATACCTGCGACCCGCGTCAGGTGCCCGATGCGAGGTTGTTGAAGTCGATGTCCTACCAGGAAGCGATGGAGCTTTCCTACTTCGGCGCTAAAGTTCTTCACCCCCGCACCATTACCCCCATCGCCCAGTTCCAGATCCCTTGCCTGATTAAAAATACCGGAAATCCTCAAGCACCAGGTACGCTCATTGGTGCCAGTCGTGATGAAGACGAATTACCGGTCAAGGGCATTTCCAATCTGAATAACATGGCAATGTTCAGCGTTTCCGGCCCGGGGATGAAAGGAATGGTCGGCATGGCGGCGCGCGTCTTTGCCGCGATGTCACGCGCCCGTATTTCCGTGGTGCTGATTACGCAATCATCTTCCGAATACAGTATCAGTTTCTGCGTTCCGCAAAGCGACTGTGTGCGGGCTGAACGGGCAATGCAGGAAGAGTTCTACCTGGAACTGAAAGAAGGCTTACTGGAGCCGCTGGCGGTGACGGAACGGCTGGCCATTATCTCGGTGGTAGGTGATGGTATGCGCACCTTGCGTGGGATCTCGGCGAAATTCTTTGCCGCGCTGGCCCGCGCCAATATCAACATTGTCGCCATTGCTCAGGGATCTTCTGAACGCTCAATCTCTGTCGTGGTAAATAACGATGATGCGACCACTGGCGTGCGCGTTACTCATCAGATGCTGTTCAATACCGATCAGGTTATCGAAGTGTTTGTGATTGGCGTCGGTGGCGTTGGCGGTGCGCTGCTGGAGCAACTGAAGCGTCAACAAAGCTGGCTGAAGAATAAACATATCGACTTACGTGTCTGCGGTGTTGCCAACTCGAAGGCACTGCTCACCAATGTGCATGGCCTAAATCTGGAAAACTGGCAGGAAGAACTGGCGCAAGCCAAAGAGCCGTTTAATCTCGGGCGCTTAATTCGCCTCGTGAAAGAATATCATCTGCTGAACCCGGTCATTGTTGACTGCACCTCCAGCCAGGCAGTGGCGGATCAATATGCCGACTTCTTGCGCGAAGGTTTCCACGTTGTCACGCCGAACAAAAAGGCCAACACCTCGTCGATGGATTACTACCATCTGTTGCGTCATGCGGCGGAAAAATCGCGGCGTAAATTCCTCTATGACACCAACGTTGGGGCTGGATTACCGGTTATTGAGAACCTGCAAAATCTGCTCAATGCTGGTGATGAATTGATGAAGTTCTCCGGCATTCTTTCAGGTTCGCTTTCTTATATCTTCGGCAAGTTAGACGAAGGCATGAGTTTCTCCGAGGCGACTACTCTGGCGCGGGAAATGGGTTATACCGAACCGGACCCGCGAGATGATCTTTCTGGTATGGATGTGGCGCGTAAACTATTGATTCTCGCTCGTGAAACGGGACGTGAACTGGAGCTGGCGGATATTGAAATTGAACCTGTGCTGCCCGCTGAGTTTAACGCCGAGGGTGATGTTGCCGCTTTTATGGCGAATCTGTCACAGCTCGATGATCTCTTTGCCGCGCGCGTGGCGAAGGCCCGTGATGAAGGAAAAGTTTTGCGCTATGTTGGCAATATTGATGAAGATGGCGTCTGCCGCGTGAAGATTGCCGAAGTGGATGGTAATGATCCGCTGTTCAAAGTGAAAAATGGCGAAAACGCCCTGGCCTTTTATAGCCACTATTATCAGCCGCTGCCGTTGGTGCTGCGCGGATATGGTGCGGGCAATGACGTTACAGCTGCCGGTGTCTTTGCCGATCTGCTACGTACCCTCTCATGGAAGTTAGGAGTCTGACATGGTTAAAGTTTATGCCCCTGCTTCCAGTGCCAATATGAGCGTCGGGTTTGATGTGCTCGGGGCGGCGGTGACACCTGTTGATGGTGCATTGCTCGGAGATGTAGTCACGGTTGAGGCGGCAGAGACATTCAGTCTCAACAACCTCGGACGCTTTGCCGATAAGCTGCCGTCAGAACCTCGGGAAAATATCGTTTATCAGTGTTGGGAGCGTTTTTGCCAGGAGCTGGGTAAGCAAATTCCAGTGGCGATGACCCTGGAAAAGAATATGCCGATCGGTTCGGGCTTAGGCTCCAGCGCCTGTTCAGTGGTCGCGGCGCTGATGGCGATGAATGAACACTGCGGCAAGCCGCTTAATGACACTCGTTTGCTGGCTTTGATGGGCGAGCTGGAAGGCCGTATCTCCGGCAGCATTCATTACGACAACGTGGCACCGTGTTTTCTTGGTGGTATGCAGTTGATGATCGAAGAAAACGACATCATCAGCCAGCAAGTGCCAGGGTTTGATGAGTGGCTGTGGGTGCTGGCGTATCCGGGGATTAAAGTCTCGACGGCAGAAGCCCGGGCTATTTTACCGGCGCAGTATCGCCGCCAGGATTGCATTGCGCACGGGCGACATCTGGCAGGCTTTATTCACGCCTGCTATTCCCGTCAGCCTGAGCTTGCCGCGAAGCTGATGAAAGATGTTATCGCTGAACCCTACCGTGAACGGTTACTGCCAGGCTTCCGGCAGGCGCGGCAGGCGGTCGCGGAAATCGGCGCGGTAGCGAGCGGTATCTCCGGCTCCGGCCCGACTTTGTTCGCTCTGTGTGACAAGCCGGATACCGCCCAGCGCGTTGCCGACTGGTTGGGTAAGAACTACCTGCAAAATCAGGAAGGTTTTGTTCATATTTGCCGGCTGGATACGGCGGGCGCACGAGTACTGGAAAACTAAATGAAACTCTACAATCTTAAAGATCACAATGAGCAGGTCAGCTTTGCGCAAGCCGTAACCCAGGGGTTGGGCAAAAATCAGGGGCTGTTTTTCCCGCACGACCTGCCGGAATTCAGCCTGACTGAAATTGATGAGATGCTGAAGCTGGATTTTGTCACCCGCAGTGCGAAGATCCTCTCGGCGTTTATTGGTGATGAAATCCCGCAGGAAATCCTGGAAGAGCGCGTACGCGCGGCGTTTGCCTTCCCGGCTCCGGTCGCCAATGTTGAAAGCGATGTCGGTTGTCTGGAGTTGTTTCACGGGCCAACGCTTGCATTTAAAGATTTCGGCGGTCGCTTTATGGCACAAATGCTGACCCATATTGCGGGCGATAAGCCAGTGACCATTCTGACCGCGACCTCCGGTGATACCGGAGCGGCAGTGGCTCATGCTTTCTACGGTTTGCCGAATGTGAAAGTGGTTATCCTCTATCCACGAGGCAAAATCAGTCCACTGCAAGAAAAACTGTTCTGTACATTGGGCGGCAATATTGAAACTGTTGCCATCGACGGCGATTTCGATGCCTGTCAGGCGCTGGTGAAGCAGGCGTTTGATGATGAAGAGCTGAAAGTGGCGCTGGGGTTAAACTCGGCTAACTCGATTAACATCAGCCGTTTGCTGGCGCAGATTTGCTACTACTTTGAAGCTGTTGCGCAGCTGCCGCAGGAAGCGCGCAACCAGCTGGTTGTCTCGGTGCCAAGCGGAAACTTCGGCGATTTGACGGCGGGTCTGCTGGCGAAGTCACTCGGTCTGCCGGTGAAACGTTTTATTGCTGCGACCAACGTGAACGATACCGTGCCACGTTTCCTGCACGACGGTCAGTGGTCCCCCAAAGCGACTCAGGCGACGTTATCCAACGCGATGGACGTGAGTCAGCCGAACAACTGGCCGCGTGTGGAAGAGTTGTTCCGCCGCAAAATCTGGCAACTGAAAGAGCTGGGTTATGCAGCCGTGGATGATGAAACCACGCAACAGACAATGCGTGAGTTAAAAGAACTGGGCTACACCTCGGAGCCGCACGCTGCCGTAGCTTATCGTGCGCTGCGTGACCAGTTGAATCCAGGCGAATATGGCTTGTTCCTCGGCACCGCGCATCCGGCGAAATTTAAAGAGAGCGTGGAAGCGATTCTCGGTGAAACGTTGGATCTGCCAAAAGAGCTGGCAGAACGTGCTGATTTACCCTTGCTTTCGCATAATCTGCCCGCCGATTTTGCTGCGTTGCGTAAATTGATGATGAATCATCAGTAATATCTATTCATTATCTCAATCAGGCCGGGTTTGCTTTTATGCAGCCCGGCTTTTTTGTGAAGAAAATATGGAGAGAAACGACAGGGAAAAAGGAGAAATTCTCAATAAATGCGGTAACTTAGAGATTAGGATTGCGGAGAATAACAACCGCCGTTCTCATCGCGTAATCTCCGGATATCGACCCATAACGGGCAATGATAAAAGGAGTAACCTGTGAAAAAGATGCAATCTATCGTACTCGCACTTTCCCTGGTTCTGGTCGCTCCCATGGCAGCGCAGGCTGCGGAAATTACGTTAGTCCCGTCAGTAAAATTACAGATAGGCGATCGTGATAATCGTGGCTATTACTGGGATGGCGGTCACTGGCGCGACCACGGCTGGTGGAAACAACATTATGAATGGCGAGGCAATCGCTGGCACCCATATGGACCGCCGCCATCGCCGCGCCATAACAAGCACAATGATCATCGTGGCGATCATCGTCCGGGGCCTGACAAACATCATCGCTAAATATCAATGCCGGATTGCCATCCGGCATTGACTACAAACTTAACGCTGCTCGTAGCGTTTAAACACCAGTTCACCATTGCTGGAGGAAGCTTCATCAAAGAAGTAACCTTCGCTATTAAAACCAGTCAGTTGCTCTGGTTTGGTCAGCCGATTTTCAATAATGAAACGACTCATCAGACCGCGTGCTTTCTTAGCGTAGAAGCTGATGATCTTAAATTTGCCGTTCTTCTCATCGAGGAACACCGGCTTGATAATCTCGGCATTCAATTTCTTCGGCTTCACCGATTTAAAATACTCATCTGACGCCAGATTAATCACCACATTATCGCCTTGTGCTGCGAGCGCCTCGTTCAGCTTGTTGGTGATGATATCTCCCCAGAATTGATACAGATCTTTCCCTCGGGCATTCTCAAGACGGATCCCCATTTCCAGACGATAAGGCTGCATTAAATCGAGCGGGCGCAGTACGCCATACAAGCCGGAAAGCATTCGCAAATGCTGTTGGGCAAAATCGAAATCGTCTTCGCTGAAGGTTTCGGCCTGCAAGCCGGTGTAGACATCACCTTTAAATGCCAGAATCGCCTGGCGGGCATTCTCCGGCGTGAAATCTGGCTGCCAGTCATGAAAGCGAGCGGCGTTGATACCCGCCAGTTTGTCGCTGATGCGCATCAGCGTGCTAATCTGCGGAGGCGTCAGTTTCCGCGCTTCATGGATCAACTGCTGGGAATTGTCTAACAGCTCCGGCAGCGTATAGCGCGTGGTGGTCAACGGGCTTTGGTAATCAAGCGTTTTCGCAGGTGAAATAAGAATCAGCATATCCAGTCCTTGCAGGAAATTTATGCCGACTTTAGCAAAAAAAGAGAATGAGTTGATCGATAGTTGTGATTACTCCTGCGAAACATCATCCCACGCGTCCGGAGAAAGCTGGCGACCGATATCCGGATAACGCAACGGATCAAACACCGGGCGCACGCCGAGTTTACGCTGGCGTAGATAATCACTGGCAATGGTATGAACCACAGGCGAGAGCAGTAATATGGCGGTCAAATTGGTAATAGCCATGCAGGCCATTATGATATCTGCCAGTTGCCACATCAGCGGAAGACTTAGCAAGGTGCCGCCGATGACCGTTGCGAAGGTGCAGATTCGCAGACACCAGATCGCTTTAGGGTTGTTCAGGCGTAAGAAGAAGAGATTGTTTTCGGCATAAATGTAGTTGGCAACGATGGAGCTGAAGGCAAACAGAATAACCACGAGGGTAACAAACTCCGCACCCCAGGAACCCATTAACACCCGCATCGCCTTCTGGATAAGCTGAATACCTTCCAGTGGCATGTAGGTTGTGCCGTTACCCGCCAGTAATATCAGCATGGCGCTTGCCGTACAGATGACCAGGGTGTCGATAAAAATGCCAATCATCTGGACAATTCCTTGCGCTGCGGGATGCGGAGGCCAGGACGCAGCCGCCGCTGCCGCGTTTGGCGTCGACCCCATTCCCGCCTCATTGGAAAACATACTGCGCTGAAAACCGTTAGTAATCGCCTGGCTTAAGGTATATCCCGCCGCGCCGCCTGCCGCTTCCTGCCAGCCAAAAGCACTCTCAAAAATAGACCAAATGACGTGGGGAAGTTGCCCGATATTCATTACGCAAATTACCAGGCTGGTCAGTACCCAGATTAACGCCATCAACGGGACAAACCCCTGCATGAGCCGGGCGACGCCATGAAGACCGCGAGTGATTGCCAGCAGAGCAAAGACAGCAAGAATAATGCCTGTCACCAGCGGAGGAAAATCAAAAGAAAAACTTAGGGCGCGGGCAACGGCGTTCGCCTGAACTCCGCTGAAAATTATGCCGTAGGCGATGAGCAAAAAGACGGCGAACAGAACGCCCATCCAACGCATCCCCAGCCCGCGCGCCATATACCATGCCGGTCCGCCACGAAACTGCCCATTGACGTCACGTTCTTTATAAAGTTGTGCAAGGGAACATTCGGCAAACGAGGTCGCCATGCCGATAAACGCGGCAACCCACATCCAGAAGACGGCTCCAGGTCCACCGGCGGTAATAGCCAGCGCAACGCCGGCCAGGTTGCCGCTACCCACGCGTGCCGCAAGACTGGTACACAATGACTGAAATGAGGTTAAACCGCCTGGCTGTGGATGAATGCTATTTTTAAGACTTTTGCCAAACTGGCGGATGTAGCGAAACTGCACAAATCCGGTGCGAAAAGTGAACCAACAACCTGCGCCGAAGAGCAGGTAAATCATTACCGATCCCCAAAGGACGCTGTTAATAAAGGAGAAAAAATCTGGCATGCATATCCCTCTTATTGCCGGTCGCGATGACTTTCCTGTGTAAACGTTACCAATTGTTTAAGAAGTATATACGCTACGAGGTACTTGATAACTTCTGCGTAGCATACATGAGGTTTTGTATAAAAATGGCGGGCGATATCAACGCAGTGTCAGAAATCCGAAACAGTCTCGCCTGGCGATAACCGTCTTGTCGGCGGTTGCGCTGACGTTGCGTCGTGATATCATCAGGGCAGACCGGTTACATCCCCCTAACAAGCTGTTTAAAGAGAAATACTATCATGACGGACAAATTGACCTCCCTTCGTCAGTACACCACCGTAGTGGCCGACACTGGGGACATCGCGGCAATGAAGCTGTATCAACCGCAGGATGCCACAACCAACCCTTCTCTCATTCTTAACGCAGCGCAGATTCCGGAATACCGTAAGTTGATTGATGATGCTGTCGCCTGGGCGAAACAGCAGAGCAACGATCGCGCGCAGCAGATCGTGGACGCGACCGACAAACTGGCAGTAAATATTGGTCTGGAAATCCTGAAACTGGTTCCGGGCCGTATCTCAACTGAAGTTGATGCGCGTCTTTCCTATGACACCGAAGCGTCAATTGCGAAAGCAAAACGCCTGATCAAACTCTACAACGATGCAGGGATTAGCAACGATCGTATTCTGATCAAACTGGCTTCTACCTGGCAGGGTATCCGTGCTGCAGAACAGCTGGAAAAAGAAGGTATTAACTGTAACCTGACACTGCTGTTCTCCTTCGCTCAGGCTCGTGCTTGTGCGGAAGCGGGCGTGTTCCTGATCTCGCCGTTTGTTGGCCGTATTCTTGACTGGTACAAAGCGAATACCGACAAGAAAGAGTACGCTCCGGCAGAAGATCCGGGCGTGGTTTCTGTATCTGAAATCTACCAGTACTACAAAGAGCACGGTTATGAAACCGTGGTGATGGGCGCAAGCTTCCGTAACATCGGCGAAATTCTGGAACTGGCAGGCTGCGACCGTCTGACCATCGCACCGGCACTGCTGAAAGAGCTGGCTGAGAGCGAAGGGGCTATCGAACGTAAACTGTCTTACACCGGCGAAGTGAAAGCGCGTCCGGCGCGTATCACTGAGTCCGAGTTCCTGTGGCAGCATAACCAGGATCCAATGGCAGTAGATAAACTGGCGGAAGGTATCCGTAAGTTTGCTGTTGACCAGGAAAAACTGGAAAAAATGATCGGCGATCTGCTGTAATCATTCTTAGCGTGACCGGGAAGTTGGTCACGCTACCTCTTCTGAAGCCTGTCTGTCACTCCCTTCGCAGTGTATCATTCTGTTTAACGAGACTGTTTAAACGGAAAAATCTTGATGAATACTTTACGTATTGGCTTAGTTTCCATCTCTGATCGCGCATCCAGCGGCGTTTATCAGGATAAAGGCATCCCTGCGTTGGAAGAATGGCTGACATCGGCGCTAACCACGCCGTTTGAACTGGAAACCCGCTTAATCCCCGACGAGCAGGCGATCATCGAGCAAACGTTGTGTGAGCTGGTGGATGAAATGAGTTGCCATCTGGTGCTCACCACGGGCGGAACTGGCCCGGCGCGTCGTGACGTAACGCCCGATGCGACGCTGGCAGTAGCGGACCGCGAGATGCCAGGCTTTGGTGAACAGATGCGCCAGATCAGCCTGCATTTTGTACCAACTGCGATCCTTTCGCGTCAGGTGGGTGTGATTCGCAAACAGGCGCTGATCCTTAACTTACCCGGTCAGCCGAAGTCGATTAAAGAGACGCTGGAAGGTGTAAAGGACGCTGAGGGTAACGTTGTGGTGCACGGTATTTTTGCCAGCGTACCGTACTGCATTCAGTTGCTGGAAGGGCCATACGTTGAAACGGCACCGGAAGTGGTTGCTGCATTCAGACCGAAGAGTGCAAGACGCGAAGTTAGCGAATAAAAAAATCCCCCCGAGCGGGGGGATCTCAAAACAATTAGTGCGATTCACCAATCGGCAGAACGGTGCGACCAAACTGCTCGTTCAGCACTTCACCCATCGCCAGATAGATTGCGCTGGCACCACAGATCAGACCAATCCAGCCGGCAAAGTGGATGATCGCGGCGTTACCGGCAATGTTACCGATCGCCAGCAGGGCAAACAGCACGGTCAGGCTAAAGAAAACGAATTGCAGAACGCGTGCGCCTTTCAGCGTGCCGAAGAACATAAACAGCGTAAATACGCCCCACAGACCCAGGTAGACACCAAGGAACTGTGCATTTGGCGCATCGGTCAGACCCAGTTTCGGCATCAGCAGAATCGCAACCAGCGTCAGCCAGAAAGAACCGTAAGAGGTGAATGCGGTTAAACCGAAAGTGTTGCCTTTTTTGTACTCCAGCAGACCAGCAAAAATTTGCGCGATGCCGCCGTAGAAAATGCCCATGGCAAGAATAATACCGTCCAGAGCGAAATAACCCACGTTGTGCAGGTTAAGCAGAATGGTGGTCATGCCGAAGCCCATCAGGCCCAGCGGTGCCGGATTAGCCAACTTAGTGTTGCCCATAATTCCTCAAAAATCATCATCGAATGAATGGTGAAATAATTTCCCTGAATAACTGTAGTGTTTTCAGGGCGCGGCATAATAATCAGCCAGTGGGGCAGTGTCTACGATCTTTTGAGGGGAAAATGAAAATTTTCCCCGGTTTCCGGTATCAGACCTGAGTGGCACTAACCATCCGGCGCAGGCAGGCGATTTGCAGTACGGCTGGAATCGTCACGCGATAGGCGCTGCCGCTGACCGCTTTAACCCCATTTAGTGCCGCGCCTACAGGGCCTCCCAGCCCCGCGCCGCGCAGCAAACCATGCCCAAGTACGCTCATTGCTGCGTGGGTGCGTAAAATGCGGGTCAATTGGCTGGAAAGCAAATGCGACACGCCTTTTGCCAATAATTTGTCTTTCATCAGCAGCGGCAGCAGCTCTTCCAGCTCATTCACCCTGGCATCGACTGCGTGCAGAAACTCCTGCTTATGTTCCTCGTCCATTTTCTTCCAGGTATTACGCAGAAATTGTTCCAGTAACTGTTGCTCAATTTCAAACGTAGACATCTCTTTGTCGGCTTTCAGCTTCAATCGCTTTGAAACATCGAGCAAAATGGCCCGATACAATTTACCGTGTCCACGCAGTTTGTTGGCGATACTATCGCCACCAAAATGTTGTAATTCTCCGGCAATCAGCTGCCAGTTGCGGCGATGTTGCTCGGGATGTCCTTCCATCGATTTAAACAGTTCGTTGCGCATCAGTACGCTGGAGAGGCGAGTTTTGCCTTTTTCATTATGGGTGAGCAGCCGGGCGAAATTTGCCAATTGTTCCTCACTACAATGCTGGAGAAAATCCAGATCTGAATCATTCAGGTAATTAACATTCATTTTTTGTGGCTTCTATATTCTGGCGTTAGTCGTCGCCGATAATTTTCAGCGTGGCCATATCCGATGAGTTAACCGTATGACCGGAAAAGGTGATTTTTGAGACGCAGCGTTTATTGTCGTTATCGCTGTTAATGTTGATCCAGTCAGTGGTTTGCCCTTCTTTTATTTCTGAAGGAATATTCAGACTCTGACTGGCGCTACGGGCGACTTTGAAATAAACCGATGCACCGCTTAACTGCAAATCGCCATGGTCGGCTGAGAGTTGTATGCGTTTAACAATTCGGCAAACAGGAAGTTTCAGCGCCAGATCGTTGGTTTCGTTACGTGGCATTGCAATGACGCCGAGGATTTTATGGTCGTTTGCCTGCGCCGTGCAGCACAGCATCAGGCTAATCGCCAGGCTGGCGGAAATCGTAAAAACGGATTTCATAAGGATTCTCTTAGTGGGGAGAGGTAGGGGATGAATACCCACTAGTTTACTGCTGATAAAGAGAAGATTCAGGTACGTAATATTTTCTTTTTATTACAATTTTTCTATGAATGTCTTGGCTGTCATTCATTCTCTATATGAATAAAATTGCTGTCAGTTTCGTGTCTTGTTCTGGCATATCGCGAAATTTCTGCGCAAAAGCACAAAAAATTTTTGCATCTCCCCCTTGATGACGTGGGTTACGACCCCATTTAGTAGTCAACCGCAGTGAGTGAGTCTGCAAAAAAATGAAATTGGGCAGTTGAAACCAGACGTTTCGCCCCTATTACAGACTCACAACCACATGATGACCGAATATATAGTGGAGACGTTTAGATGGGTAAAATAATTGGTATCGACCTGGGTACTACCAACTCTTGTGTAGCGATTATGGATGGCACCACTCCTCGTGTACTGGAGAACGCCGAAGGCGATCGCACCACGCCTTCTATCATTGCCTATACCCAGGATGGTGAAACTCTGGTTGGTCAGCCGGCTAAACGTCAGGCAGTGACGAACCCGCAAAACACCCTGTTTGCGATTAAACGCCTGATTGGCCGCCGCTTCCAGGACGAAGAAGTACAGCGTGATGTTTCCATCATGCCGTTCAAAATTATTGCTGCTGATAACGGCGACGCATGGGTCGAAGTTAAAGGCCAGAAAATGGCACCGCCGCAGATTTCTGCTGAAGTGCTGAAAAAAATGAAGAAAACCGCTGAAGATTACCTGGGTGAACCGGTAACTGAAGCTGTTATCACCGTACCGGCATACTTTAACGATGCTCAGCGTCAGGCAACCAAAGACGCAGGCCGTATCGCTGGTCTGGAAGTAAAACGTATCATCAACGAACCGACCGCAGCTGCGCTGGCTTACGGTCTGGACAAAGGTACTGGCAACCGTACTATCGCGGTTTATGACCTGGGTGGTGGTACTTTCGATATTTCTATTATCGAAATCGACGAAGTTGACGGCGAAAAAACCTTCGAAGTTCTGGCTACCAACGGTGATACCCACCTGGGTGGTGAAGACTTCGACAGCCGTCTGATCAACTACCTGGTTGAAGAATTCAAGAAAGATCAGGGCATTGACCTGCGCAACGATCCGCTGGCAATGCAGCGCCTGAAAGAAGCGGCAGAAAAAGCGAAAATCGAACTGTCTTCCGCTCAGCAGACCGACGTTAACCTGCCGTACATCACTGCAGACGCGACCGGTCCGAAACACATGAACATCAAAGTGACTCGTGCGAAACTGGAAAGCCTGGTTGAAGATCTGGTAAACCGTTCCATTGAGCCGCTGAAAGTTGCACTGCAGGACGCTGGCCTGTCCGTATCTGATATCGACGACGTTATCCTCGTTGGTGGTCAGACTCGTATGCCAATGGTTCAGAAGAAAGTTGCTGAGTTCTTTGGTAAAGAGCCGCGTAAAGACGTTAACCCGGACGAAGCTGTAGCAATCGGTGCTGCTGTTCAGGGTGGTGTTCTGACTGGTGACGTAAAAGACGTACTGCTGCTGGACGTTACCCCGCTGTCTCTGGGTATCGAAACCATGGGCGGTGTGATGACGACGCTGATCGCGAAAAACACCACTATCCCGACCAAGCACAGCCAGGTGTTCTCTACCGCTGAAGACAACCAGTCTGCGGTAACCATCCATGTGCTGCAGGGTGAACGTAAACGTGCAGCTGATAACAAATCTCTGGGTCAGTTCAACCTGGATGGTATCAACCCGGCACCGCGCGGCATGCCGCAGATCGAAGTTACCTTCGATATCGATGCTGACGGTATCCTGCACGTTTCCGCGAAAGATAAAAACAGCGGTAAAGAGCAGAAGATCACCATCAAGGCTTCTTCTGGTCTGAACGAAGATGAAATCCAGAAAATGGTACGCGACGCAGAAGCTAACGCCGAAGCTGACCGTAAGTTTGAAGAGCTGGTACAGACTCGCAACCAGGGCGACCATCTGCTGCACAGCACCCGTAAGCAGGTTGAAGAAGCGGGCGACAAACTGCCGGCTGACGACAAAACTGCTATCGAGTCTGCACTGACTGCACTGGAAACTGCTCTGAAAGGTGAAGACAAAGCCGCTATCGAAGCGAAAATGCAGGAACTGGCACAGGTTTCCCAGAAACTGATGGAAATCGCCCAGCAGCAACATGCCCAGCAGCAGACTGCCGGTGCTGATGCTTCTGCAAACAACGCGAAAGATGACGATGTTGTCGACGCTGAATTTGAAGAAGTCAAAGACAAAAAATAATCGCCCTATAAACGGGTAATTATACTGACACGGGCGAAGGGGAATTTCCTCTCCGCCCGTGCATTCATCTAGGGGCAATTTAAAAAAGATGGCTAAGCAAGATTATTACGAGATTTTAGGCGTTTCCAAAACAGCGGAAGAGCGTGAAATCAAAAAGGCCTACAAACGCCTGGCCATGAAATACCACCCGGACCGTAACCAGGGTGACAAAGAGGCCGAGGCGAAATTTAAAGAGATCAAGGAAGCTTATGAAGTTCTGACCGACTCGCAAAAACGTGCGGCATACGATCAGTATGGTCATGCTGCGTTTGAGCAAGGTGGCATGGGCGGCGGCGGTTTCGGCGGCGGCGCAGACTTCAGCGATATTTTTGGTGACGTTTTCGGCGATATTTTTGGCGGCGGACGTGGTCGTCAACGTGCGGCGCGCGGTGCTGATTTACGCTATAACATGGAGCTCACCCTCGAAGAAGCTGTACGTGGCGTGACCAAAGAGATCCGCATTCCGACTCTGGAAGAGTGTGACGTTTGCCACGGTAGCGGTGCAAAACCAGGTACACAGCCGCAGACCTGTCCGACCTGTCATGGTTCTGGTCAGGTGCAGATGCGCCAGGGTTTCTTTGCCGTGCAGCAGACCTGTCCACACTGTCAGGGCCGCGGTACGCTGATCAAAGATCCGTGCAACAAATGTCATGGTCATGGTCGTGTTGAGCGCAGCAAAACGCTGTCCGTTAAAATCCCGGCAGGAGTGGACACTGGAGACCGCATCCGTCTTGCGGGTGAAGGTGAAGCGGGCGAGCATGGCGCACCGGCAGGCGATCTGTACGTTCAGGTTCAGGTTAAACAGCACCCGATTTTCGAGCGTGAAGGTAACAACCTGTATTGCGAAGTCCCGATCAACTTCGCTATGGCAGCGCTGGGTGGCGAAATCGAAGTACCGACCCTTGATGGTCGCGTCAAACTGAAAGTGCCTGGCGAAACCCAGACCGGTAAGCTGTTCCGTATGCGCGGTAAAGGCGTCAAGTCTGTTCGCGGCGGTGCGCAAGGTGACTTGCTGTGCCGCGTTGTCGTCGAAACACCGGTAGGTCTGAACGAGAAGCAGAAACAGCTGCTGCAAGAGCTGCAGGAAAGCTTCGGTGGCCCAACCGGTGAGCACAACAGCCCGCGTTCAAAGAGCTTCTTTGATGGTGTGAAGAAGTTTTTTGACGACCTGACTCGCTAACCTCCCCAAAAGCCTGCCTGTGGGCAGGCCAGGGTAAAAATAGGGTGCGTTGAAGATATGCGAGCACCTGTAAAGTGGCGGGGATCACTCCCCGCCGTTGCTCTTACTCGGATTCGTAAGCCGTGAAAACAGCAACCTCCGTCTGGCCAGTTCGGATGTGAACCTCACAGAGGTCTTTTCTCGTTACCAGCGCCGCCACTACGGCGGTGATACAGATGACGATCAGGGCGACAATCATCGCCTTATGCTGCTTCATTGCTCTCTTCTCCTTGACCTTACGGTCAGTAAGAGGCACTCTACATGTGTTCAGCATATAGGGAGCCTCGGGTTGATGGTAAAATATCACTCGGGGCTTTTCTCTATCTGCCGTTCAGCTAATGCCTGAGACAGACAGCCTCAAGCACCCGCCGCTATTATATCGCTCTCTTTAACCAATTCTGTTTTATCGATTCTAATCCTGAAGACGCCTCGCATTTTTATGGCGTAATTTTTTAATGATTTAATTATTTAACTTTAATTTATCTCTTCATCGCAATTATTGACGACAAACTGGATTATTTTTGAAGTATTGGCCTAACAAACATCGCCGACTGACAACAAATTAATTATTACTTTTCCTAATTAATCCCTCAGAAATCCTGACCTTAAGCTATGATTATCAGGGTTTAGGGTCACTCGTGAGCGCTTACAGCCGTCAAAAACTCATCTCATCGCTGATGGCACAAATCCTTCAATGGTTCGTAAAAAACGAATTATTCTTACACTATAATCTGATTTTAACGATGATTCGTGCGGGGTAAGATAGTAAAAACGATCTATTCACCTGAAAGAGAAATAAAAAGTGAAACATCTGCATCGATTCTTTAGCAGTGATGCCTCGGGAGGCATTATTCTTATCATTGCCGCTATCCTGGCGATGATTATGGCCAACAGCGGCGCAACCAGTGGATGGTATCACGACTTTCTGGAGACGCCGGTTCAGCTCCGGGTTGGTTCACTCGAAATCAACAAAAACATGCTGTTATGGATAAATGACGCGCTGATGGCGGTATTTTTCCTGTTAGTCGGTCTGGAAGTTAAACGTGAACTGATGCAAGGATCGCTAGCCAGCTTACGCCAGGCTGCATTTCCAGTTATCGCCGCTATTGGTGGGATGATTGTGCCGGCATTGCTCTATCTGGCCTTTAACTATGCCGATCCGATTACCCGCGAAGGGTGGGCGATCCCGGCGGCTACTGACATTGCTTTTGCACTTGGTGTGCTGGCGCTGTTGGGAAGTCGTGTTCCGTTAGCACTGAAGATCTTTTTGATGGCTCTGGCTATTATCGACGATCTTGGGGCCATCATTATCATCGCATTGTTCTACACTAATGACTTATCGATGGCCTCTCTTGGTGTCGCGGCTGTAGCAATTGCGGTACTCGCGGTATTGAATCTGTGTGGTGTACGCCGCACGGGCGTTTATATTCTGGTTGGCGTGGTGTTGTGGACTGCGGTGTTGAAATCGGGGGTTCACGCAACCCTGGCGGGGGTAATTGTCGGCTTCTTTATTCCTTTGAAAGAGAAGCATGGGCGTTCTCCAGCGAAGCGACTGGAGCATGTGTTGCACCCGTGGGTGGCGTATCTGATTTTACCGCTGTTTGCATTTGCTAATGCTGGCGTTTCACTGCAAGGCGTCACGCTGGATGGCTTGACCTCCATTCTACCATTGGGGATCATCGCTGGCTTGCTGATTGGCAAACCGCTGGGGATTAGTCTGTTCTGCTGGTTGGCGCTGCGTTTGAAACTGGCGCATCTGCCTGAGGGAACGACTTATCAGCAAATTATGGCGGTGGGGATCCTGTGCGGTATCGGTTTTACTATGTCTATCTTTATTGCCAGCCTGGCCTTTGGTAGCGTAGATCCAGAACTGATTAACTGGGCGAAACTCGGTATCCTGGTCGGTTCTATCTCTTCGGCGGTAATTGGATACAGCTGGTTACGCGTTCGTTTGCGTCCATCAGTTTGACAGGACGGTTTACCGGGGAGCCATAAACGGCTCCCTTTTCATTGTTATCAGGGAGAGAAATGAGCATGTCTCATATCAATTACAACCACTTGTATTACTTCTGGCATGTCTATAAAGAAGGTTCCGTGGTTGGCGCAGCGGAGGCGCTTTATTTAACACCACAAACCATTACCGGACAGATTCGGGCGCTGGAAGAGCGCCTGCAAGGCAAATTATTTAAACGCAAGGGACGTGGTCTCGAACCCAGCGAGCTGGGAGAGCTGGTCTATCGCTATGCCGATAAAATGTTCACCTTAAGCCAGGAAATGCTGGATATCGTGAACTATCGCAAAGAATCCAATTTATTGTTTGACGTTGGCGTGGCTGATGCACTTTCTAAACGCCTGGTCAGTAGCGTACTTAACGCCGCAGTGGTAGAAGGCGAGCCGATTCATCTTCGCTGCTTCGAATCCACCCACGAAATGCTGCTGGAGCAATTAAGTCAGCATAAACTGGATATGATCATTTCCGACTGTCCGATAGATTCTACGCAGCAGGAAGGTCTGTTCTCCGTGAGAATTGGCGAATGTGGCGTGAGTTTCTGGTGTACAAATCCACCACCGGAAAAACCGTTCCCGGCTTGTCTGGAAGAACGGCGGCTTTTGATTCCTGGGCGACGTTCAATGTTAGGGCGCAAATTGCTTAACTGGTTTAACTCCCAGGGATTAAACGTAGAAATCCTCGGCGAGTTTGATGATGCCGCGTTGATGAAAGCTTTTGGTGCGATGCACAATGCAATCTTCGTTGCCCCAACGCTTTATGCATATGACTTTTATGCCGATAAAACTGTCGTAGAAATTGGTCGCGTCGAAAATGTGATGGAAGAGTACCATGCTATTTTTGCTGAGCGGATGATTCAGCACCCGGCGGTACAGCGAATCTGCAATACGGATTATTCTGCGCTTTTTAGCCCAGCGGCACGTTAATCGGCAGCTCCCCCAAAGTTAAGGTGGGGGAGATAGATTAGTTGTACATTACCACGATTTTGACTCGGCTCATTATTTGCCCGCTTGAGACATTATTTCCATATGTACGCGGGCGAATAAATAGAGGAATCTGATTACTTCCTTCATGGGGATGCTGAAAAGAGTAGTAATTGCTTTTACCATACTGCATTTCATGCGTACCATCATTGGAGAGTTGAAAGCCTATTTGACCCGCACCGTCCTCACTGTTTTCTAAATCATTTTTTAATATGCTGGTTCCTGAATCCTGTATCGTCACTGGCTCAAAGTAATATTCAACATCACTAGGTTCAAAAACTAATTCACCTTGCTCACCCTGGATACAGTCAAATCTTATATGATGAAACTGATAATTTTCATTATTGATACGAGACAGTACAAATCGTCCAGTGTCGATGGATTGATCTTCAAAACCACAGGTCATTAAATTTACCTGTAAAATAGTATTTAAATTAAAATTAAAGCGGACGCTATTACAATTAGTATTATTCCCTGTACATGAACTCACTTCAATTTCGAACAACAAAGGAAAAGGAGTTCCTGGAAAAATGTCTGCGGTGTTAGAACTATCTGATACAGATGCGATAGAATATGGAATGGTGAAATTTATCGCAGATAGCATTTCTTCTAAATTATAAGATAACTTCCCTGGAAGCTCTATTTTTTTACCGTCAGATTCAAAGGGGAAATTAATAATGTAATGACGACTTCCGACTTTAAACCTTAAAGCGTTCTGTGTTAAAAAATGAACTTTAATGGCGTTGGTCGTCTCTTGCAAGTCTGCACACTCAATGATATTCCCGGTGTTTTCAATTTTTTCGGTGGTTAGATTACCTTTCATACTCAGTGGCTTGAGTATATATGTTCCACGTTGTTCACCGACATTGGTCACTGCACAGGGAGCACTTTGCACAATAAAAGAATATAGACTCAAGGTGATTAATAAAAGCCACTTCATAGTAAACTCCTTTTACTGGCATATATATGTTTTGTTTTCATCGATAACGTGTTGAAAAGTAATAGTACAGAATAAGTTCTGTTCATCATTGAGAGCAACTTTTATGCCAGTGGGAATTTCATCTACGCGAATAAAAAGGCGACTACCCTGGCCAACGACTCCAATATTGTTTTCCTGGAGATCCAGTACGTCATAGCCAAAGGTTAATGGCGAACCATCGGGACGCAGTGCCTGTATATACCAGGGCTTACGTTGGTCAGTTGTAAACTGCACATAAGAAACTGCTCCACGGTAAGGCGCAATAATTTGACGATTGCCCTGCAATTCTGTTTCACTTTCACTGTTTGCTATATCAAGCACCAGATGGTTTTCACGATGAGGTATAATCAGGTCGTAAACAACCTGGCCTTTGCTGTTTGTTCGGTTGTATTTTTGTCCATTAATATGCGCGCCTTCTAACCCAGGCGCATCCAGAATTGCAAATGTATCGGATAACTGGTTAGTTATATTAATACCACCGGGCCAGACAACTAATCCACTACTAATACTTCCACCACTTTGCCAGGCGTTTTTAGAATGGCTATAGCTGCCATCTATTGTGGCGATGGGAGTTCTCCAGCTTAAATTCGTACCAAGCGAGGTATCATTATTTTGTTGTTGCTGATTAACATATATACCATAATTTAACTGATCATGTTCACCGGCTATGCCAGTAATTCCAGTATTGTTGGAGGAATAGCCATCTTTGGAAAATGAGGTCGAATTCGATAAGTTAATTTGGTGACGTGTTTTGGCAATATCATCCCCCCAGTAGAAAGGAATGGAGATAAACAGATTAAAACGCTCCTCTTCTTTGTCGTTTTCATCATAGGATTGGCTGGCAGAGAAAGTATAACTGATGCGTTGCCAGCTATTGGAATAACTGAATTGGTAATCTTTAGCATTTCCACTTCGCCCCCAGTAATTCCGCCAAAGCGCACTTAATGATACATTTCCCAGATTATTGGATAAAGGTTGCATGATATTGGCAGAAAGGCTATTTTTTCTTCCAATATCATAAAAATCGTCATAGTCACTCTGATGATTTATTTTATCATTTTCGTAAAGATGGTCGCTGAATGTCCTGTAATCCTGCGAAGCATAACGCCAGGCGGCCACGCTAAAGTGAGTAGCCGTTTGCAATAGATATTTATTATAGGCGACCTGATAGCTCGTACCTTCGTGTCTGGTATCATTATTTAACTTACTACTCGATCGGGTAGCATCAAAAGAGATTGCTCCCAGCGGTGTATTCCAACCATTTCCCAGAGTTATAGCATTATAGTTATCGGATAAAATCGTACCGCCATAAAGTGTCAAAAGATTGTTGAGGCCATATATATAATTTGCCTCGAGAAAGTCCTCCTGATTCTTGACACCATATATCTGACTGCGTCCGGCGGTAAAATCGAAATTTGAAACACCAGGTTGCAGCATATTGGGCACGGAAGAGTAGGGCACCAAAAAGGAACGAACACTACCATCTGCTTCCTTAATACTGACATCGAGATCAGAGCCGCTGCCCGAAAGTTGCAAATCTGCGATAGTAAATGGTCCTGGGGGAACCTCTTTTTGGTAAATGGTATAGCCATTTTGCGAAACCGTTATCAAGGCGTTACTTTGCGCAACACCTTGTACTAAAGGTGTAAAGCTTTGCATAGAATCAGGTAGCATTTGCATATCGCGAAATAAGCGTATTCCGCTAAATCGCAGAGAGTCGAATATGAGTGAAGATGTGTAATTTTCTCCTATCTGAACTGTGCTTAATATTTGCGACCAGCCACGTTCCAGGTAAAGAGTATTACTTTGCCATTTGCCTTTCATATCATCAGGTTTGCTATAACTGGCATCAGAGTGTAACTGCCAACTAAATAAATTTAATCCGCTGTTAAACCGGCCATAACTGGCTGTATTACTGTTATTATTGCTGTCATAAGAGCGATACTGACTTAAATTATAGGAGGTATAAAAAGCATCAATGCCGCGATCCCAACTTTCTGGGGGAACGTAGCCTCTTTCAAGTTCATTGATATACGCCTGTGGTACTGTTAAATTTAGTCGGTGTTCACTGATATCCCACTGATATTGTCCACCATGAACCGCTTCATCCAGTAAAATACAATTATCTTCTGTATTGAGGTTATCGGTCTTTACCCCCAGTGTGGTTAGCAGCACCTTAGGCAGACATGGTTTGGCTGGTGACTCTGGGATCGTGATATCTTTTTTCCCACGCCACTGGTGATTTACATAAAAATCAAGTTCGTAGTTTCCTGGAAGCGGTTGTTTATTATCGAAACGATATTCGGAAACTTTTTCTCCTCTCATGCCGCCAATCATGAAGTGCGTATCAAAAGTTTCTTCAGCATAACCCGGAAAAGAATACAAAAAAATAATAGCAGCGACCCATCGTGTCGTCCTTAACATGACTTTTTCCTGTTATCTCGCGGCGATTTTACTATGGATGTTATTCCCGTAATCATCAACTACCGTTAGTTCATATTCTGATGCGTGGTTATTTTTTAATGTAATGTCGTTATTCGAAAATGGAGGCAGTAAGATACTTTCATTATTAACTTTCACGTTTTGTGCTTTGATAGTTGTAACCGTTATCCAGTTGGCTGTTTCGTTGTTTATTGAGATGGCGTTATTTTTCTTTTTGATATTTAATTGAGAAAGGCTTTTTTTATCTACCGGAGCGATTCCGCTTGGACGCCAAAGTAACTTTATACGGTTTTGCAATGCAAGTTTAATTTTGTTTTTTCCTGCATTTTGTGGGTTGTTTGGAGGGATATCCAGAACATTTAGATAAAATAAACTTTCTTTATTGTGAGGCAAATTGTTTGGCATTTTTCTTATTTTAAGTTGTTGGCCAGAACCACCTGCTACACGACTTACTGGCGGTGTGAGAATAAATGGGACCTGAATTTTTTCTGGCGCGATAGTGGTGTTCCCATCATCGATCCATGCCTGAATCAAAGAGGCATTTTTACTTTGATTCATTAACTGTACGAGAACTTCTCTGTTTTTTTCCGGATAAATAATGCGCGTACCATAGATGACCACACCGGCATGAACAGGTAAAATAAAAAATGACATCAGTAATGCTGTTATTATTCTCACGTAATCACTCCGTAAATAATACCGGTAGCAGAGCTACCGGCAAAAAACGTTAATCTGCACTGATTTTAATCGTTACGGTTGACTCTACGGAGCCTTTTGTAACAGGATTGCCACTTGTGCGGGCATATTGTGCACTTAAATTAAGAAAATATTGACCAGAGCCATTATCTTTCAGCGGTGTTTTTAACCCCGGTCTCATTCTGGTCAAAGTTCCATCATCGAGGAAAATGGCAAAGCCAATGTTCTCAGCAGTTCCTTTATTCAGCGTAAAGTTATTAGCATCAAACTCTGATGCTAGCACTTCGATACTTGGGGCTGTATTGCCGTCACACTGAATTTCTAAGTCATGAGAGGTTGAACCGGTTTTTAAAGTATAGATTTCATTATTGATAAGTTGATTCATTGCACTGGTTACAACATCTTCGACAACGATATCTGTTGTCGAATCACCATTAACAAAGTAACACGTTGTATCAACAACTTCTCCTCTAATGGTTAGCGTTCCTTGATCGACATCCTTGGCGAAGGTTGTTGCGCTAAACATCAACGTTGTCGCAACGAAGGGAATAATATACTTTTTCATAAATCATCCTTAATTAACTGGTATGGAAGGTCACTCGTTTTCAAACCCGATTATGTGATCAGGTTGTTATTATTTAGATTAATGTTTAAATTTTTTAATTTCTTGATGTGAAGTTGATGAAACTTTGAAAATTTAATATTCTTAATTGTTCCCTTCTTTATAAGAAGAGCAAGGTGCCATCATTAGAGTGACAGAGTAGGATGTTTCAGAGCATGCTTCAGATTGTTTTTTATTTCTCTGCAGTGTATTAATAATCATCACAGACAATTTCATTCTGAAATTACTTCTTTCTTTGAGTATTTTAATCTTGGTGAACTATGTTTTTCATAAGGAGCATACACTCGTTGATGCTCTGAAGGTATTTTCTCATTTCTGGGGATGTTTTGTCGTAATCGTGCATAAACTTATTAAGTTCTTTATACACATCATTATTTAGCTTTACATTGTCGCGAACTAAAGTTTGTATCAATGGTATCAAAATTTCGAAACGGGACGGTTTGTCATCAATACTTGCCAGGGTTTTGAATACTCCTGTATATCTGTAACCTAAGTGCTTATTGACAAGTTGAGTGGTCCATCGACCAGGCATAATATCTTCACAGCGCAAATTTTTTATCTTGGTATTAGTGAACGATGTTCCAAATATGTTGCTTTTTTTAATGAAGAGGTTATTTATTTCTCCATTTGAAAAGATGGTGTTTGATAAGTCGCTTTCAAAACATGATATATTGGATAATACACAACCAAAATAATACCCATATGAAAGGTTGCTCTTTTCTATTGTTATATTTGATAGCAATAGTTTATTTATATTAATATTAGGGGTGGTCAAATACTGGATCTTTTGCTCGTTAAGTTCATACATCTCCAGTGATTTATTATAGGGTAATAAAAGTATAAATTCCTTTATATCATCTCCGCAGTAAGAAAAGACAACATCAAATTTATTGGTGATCATGTTTTCAATTGAGCAGTAAGCTGATTTTTCTATTAACCGACTGGGCGCGCTTTTAAATAAAGATAATTTTTCACATAGTTGTGAATATGCCGCATTGCTAGTTTTAAAATTCCGCCATGTTATTTCCTGGTTATCATCTGTCGATGAGGCGGGGATTTTCAAGCATTGTTCATTGTATAGCTCAGGATAAATATTCTTTTTAATTAGATTTTTGATTTCCTTATTAAAATAACTTTTTTTCTTGTCTATTGCACTGTAATTAGCGTTTTGTGACGTCTCCTGATGATCATAAAATGACTGGAGGTTTCTGCAGGCCTCATAAAATATTTCAGGAGTATATAGCTGTGGGTATATTTCCTGGCTGAAGTTTATCTTTAAAAACTTAATGAATTTTTCATGGCATTCTTGATATATCTTAATCTCTTCAGAAAGACATTCGCTTGTTCTGTCATCAAAAACATCCAATCTAAGTAATGTGATATCTTTGTGTTTAAAAAAAGAAAATTGAACTGTATGTTCTATGAGTTTACATCTATAAAAATGCGCATCTCTTAGATGAGTATATTGAAAAAAATGATGAAGGACTGGAGATGGTTTAGGCAAATCCTGGCTTCTGAAAAAGTCATCAAACAAAATTAAGAACTCGGTTTTATACTCGCAAAATACTTTTATTAACTCATTTTGTCTTGTTTTATTTATTATTACATCATCTACTATATTTGATTTATAAAGACAACGTGGCGAGGTTGAGATACCATCTGTCATTATCAGTCCTTGAAGTTGATGAATTTTTTTTAATTTAATTTATGAGTGAATGTGAGGACTATCAAAAATCGCTCATTAATTTTAAGAAGTACAATATAAATAGGTAGTTAACCTGTGTTGATTGCTGTTAATAATTTACAAGGTCTAATAAGGAGATATTTATGAATCGTTAAAGTGTATAGGAATTTAATTCAAAAATAGAGTGGTCTTAAGTTTAATACCTCAATGTGTATCACAATCTCCACATTCTGTGTAGGGGGAGTCTGAAGATTGAGTAGATATTCTTATTCAGAATATATCAGCCGATGACTCTACGATTCTTAAGTCACGAAGAGTACAGAGAGTGTAACTGCATGTCTGCAAGAACCTGTAACTTTTGACTATCTGGCAACCGGCAGTGTGTTTTCTCACGCATCACAAAAGCAGCAGGCATAAAAAAACCCGCTTGCGCGGGCTTTTTCACAAAGCTTCAGCAAATTGGCGATTAAGCCAGTTTGTTGATCTGTGCAGTCAGGTTAGCCTTATGACGTGCAGCTTTGTTTTTGTGGATCAGACCTTTAGCAGCCTGACGGTCCACGATCGGTTGCATTTCGTTAAATGCTTTCTGTGCAGCAGCTTTGTCGCCAGCTTCGATAGCTGCGTATACTTTCTTGATGAAAGTACGCATCATAGAGCGACGGCTTGCGTTGTGCTTACGAGCCTTTTCAGACTGAATGGCGCGCTTCTTAGCTGATTTGATATTAGCCAAGGTCCAACTCCCAAATGTGTTCTATATGGACAATTCAAAGGCCGAGGAATATGCCCTTTTAGCCTTCTTTTGTCAATGGATTTGTGCAAATAAGCGCCGTTAATGTGCCGGCACTCGTTACGTAGTGATGGCGCAGGATTCTACCAGCTTGCGGGGTGTGAATACAGCTTTTCCGCGATAAAAATTGCAGCAGGCGGTCAGTTTCTTCCCGTGATTTGCGCCATGGCAATGAAAAGCCACTTCTTTCTGATTTCGGTACTCAATCGCCGGTTAACCTTGACCGCTGTACAAGGTATACTCGGACGATTTTCACTGTTTTGAGCCAGACATGAAGCTGATACGCGGCATACATAATCTCAGCCAGGCCCCGCAAGAAGGGTGTGTGCTGACTATTGGTAATTTCGACGGCGTGCATCGCGGTCATCGCGCGCTGTTACAGGGCTTGCAGGAAGAAGGGCGCAAGCGCAACTTACCGGTGATGGTGATGCTTTTTGAACCTCAACCACTGGAACTGTTTGCAACCGATAAAGCCCCGGCACGGCTGACCCGGCTGCGGGAAAAACTGCGTTACCTTGCAGAGTGTGGCGTTGATTACGTGCTGTGCGTACGTTTCGACAGGCGTTTCGCGGCGTTAACCGCGCAAAATTTCATCAGCGATCTTCTGGTGAAGCATTTGCGCGTAAAATTTCTTGCCGTAGGTGATGATTTCCGCTTTGGCGCTGGTCGTGAAGGCGATTTCTTGTTATTACAGAAAGCTGGCATGGAATACGGCTTCGATATCACCAGTACGCAAACTTTTTGCGAAGGTGGGGTGCGTATCAGCAGCACCGCCGTGCGTCAGGCCCTTGCGGATGACAATCTGGCTCTGGCAGAAAGTTTACTGGGGCACCCGTTTGCCATCTCCGGGCGTGTAGTCCACGGTGATGAATTAGGGCGCACTATAGGTTTCCCGACGGCGAATGTACCGCTGCGCCGTCAGGTTTCCCCGGTGAAAGGGGTTTATGCGGTAGAAGTGCTGGGCCTCGGTGAAAAGCCGTTACCCGGCGTGGCAAACATCGGAACACGCCCAACGGTTGCCGGTATTCGCCAGCAGCTGGAAGTGCATTTGTTAGATGTTGCAATGGACCTTTACGGTCGCCATATACAAGTAGTGCTGCGTAAAAAAATACGCAATGAGCAGCGATTTGCGTCGCTGGACGAACTGAAAGCGCAGATTGCGCGTGATGAATTAACCGCCCGCGAATTTTTTGGGCTAACAAAACCGGCTTAAGCCTGTTATGTAATCAAACCGAAACACGGAACCGAGAATCTGATGAGTGACTATAAATCAACCCTGAATTTGCCGGAAACAGGGTTCCCGATGCGTGGCGATCTCGCCAAGCGCGAACCGGGAATGCTGGCGCGTTGGACTGATGATGATCTGTACGGCATCATCCGTGCGGCTAAAAAAGGCAAAAAAACCTTCATTCTGCATGATGGCCCTCCTTATGCGAATGGCAGCATTCATATTGGTCACTCGGTTAACAAGATTCTGAAAGACATTATCGTGAAGTCCAAAGGGCTTTCCGGTTATGACTCGCCGTATGTGCCTGGCTGGGACTGTCATGGTCTGCCAATCGAACTGAAAGTAGAGCAAGAATACGGTAAGCCGGGGGAGAAATTCACCGCCGCTGAGTTCCGCGCCAAGTGCCGCGAATACGCTGCGACCCAGGTTGACGGTCAGCGCAAAGACTTTATCCGTCTGGGCGTGCTGGGTGACTGGTCCCACCCGTACCTGACCATGGACTTCAAAACTGAAGCCAATATCATCCGCGCGCTGGGCAAAATCATCGGCAACGGTCACCTGCACAAAGGCGCGAAGCCGGTACACTGGTGCGTTGACTGCCGTTCTGCGCTGGCGGAAGCGGAAGTTGAGTATTACGACAAAACTTCTCCGTCCATCGACGTTGCTTTCCAGGCGGTCGATCAGGATGCGCTGAAAGCAAAATTTGCCGTAAGCAACGTTAACGGCCCAATCTCGCTGGTGATCTGGACCACTACGCCGTGGACTCTGCCTGCGAACCGCGCAATCTCTATTGCACCTGATTTCGACTATGCGCTGGTGCAGATCGACGGTCAGGCCGTGATTCTGGCGAAAGATCTGGTTGAAAGCGTAATGCAGCGTATCGGCGTGACCGATTACACCATTCTCGGCACGGTAAAAGGTGCGGAGCTTGAGCTGCTGCGCTTTACCCATCCGTTTATGGGCTTCGACGTTCCGGCAATCCTCGGCGATCACGTTACCCTGGATGCCGGTACCGGTGCCGTTCACACCGCGCCTGGCCACGGCCCGGACGACTATGTGATCGGTCAGAAATACGGCCTGGAAACCGCTAACCCGGTTGGCCCGGACGGCACTTATCTGCCGGGTACTTACCCGACGCTGGATGGCGTGAACGTTTTCAAAGCGAACGACATCGTTGTTGCGCTGCTGCAGGAAAAAGGCGCGCTGTTGCACGTTGAGAAAATGCAGCACAGCTATCCGTGCTGCTGGCGTCACAAAACGCCGATCATCTTCCGCGCGACGCCGCAGTGGTTCGTCAGCATGGATCAGAAAGGTCTGCGTGCGCAGTCACTGAAAGAGATCAAAGGCGTGCAGTGGATCCCGGACTGGGGCCAGGCGCGTATCGAGTCGATGGTTGCTAACCGTCCTGACTGGTGTATCTCCCGTCAGCGCACCTGGGGCGTACCGATGTCACTGTTCGTGCATAAAGACACGGAAGAGCTGCATCCGCGTACCCTCGAACTGATGGAAGAAGTGGCTAAACGCGTTGAAGTTGACGGCATCCAGGCGTGGTGGGATCTCGATGCGAAAGAGCTCCTCGGCGACGAAGCTGATCAGTACGTGAAAGTGCCGGATACGCTGGATGTATGGTTTGACTCCGGATCTACCCACTCTTCCGTTGTTGACGTGCGTCCGGAATTTGCCGGTCACGCTGCGGACATGTATCTGGAAGGTTCAGACCAGCACCGTGGCTGGTTCATGTCCTCTCTGATGATCTCTACCGCGATGAAGGGCAAAGCACCGTATCGTCAGGTACTGACCCACGGCTTTACCGTGGATGGTCAGGGCCGCAAGATGTCTAAATCCATCGGCAACACCGTTTCGCCGCAGGATGTGATGAACAAACTGGGCGCGGATATTCTGCGTCTGTGGGTGGCATCAACTGACTACACCGGTGAAATGGCCGTTTCTGACGAGATCCTGAAACGTGCTGCCGACAGCTATCGTCGTATCCGTAACACCGCGCGCTTCCTGCTGGCAAACCTGAACGGTTTTGATCCGGCAAAAGATATGGTGAAACCGGAAGAGATGGTGGTACTGGATCGCTGGGCCGTAGGTTGTGCGAAAGCGGCACAGGAAGACATCCTCAAGGCGTACGAAGCATACGATTTCCACGAAGTGGTACAGCGTCTGATGCGCTTCTGCTCCGTTGAGATGGGTTCCTTCTACCTCGACATCATCAAAGACCGTCAGTACACCGCCAAAGCGGACAGTGTGGCGCGTCGTAGCTGCCAGACAGCGCTGTATCACATCGCGGAAGCGCTGGTGCGCTGGATGGCACCAATCCTCTCCTTCACCGCTGATGAAGTGTGGGGCTACCTGCCGGGTGAACGTGAAAAATACGTCTTCACCGGCGAGTGGTACGAAGGCCTGTTTGGTCTGGCAGACAGTGAAGCGATGAACGATGCGTTCTGGGACGAGCTGTTGAAAGTGCGTGGCGAAGTGAACAAAGTCATTGAGCAAGCGCGTGCCGACAAGAAAGTGGGTGGCTCGCTGGAAGCGGCAGTGACCTTGTTCGCAGAACCGGAACTGGCGGCGAAACTGACCGCGCTGGGCGATGAATTACGATTTGTCCTGTTGACCTCCGGCGCTACCGTTGCAGACTATAACGACGCACCTGCTGATGCCCAGCAGAGCGAAGTACTCAAAGGGCTGAAAGTCGCGTTGAGTAAAGCCGAAGGTGAGAAGTGCCCACGCTGCTGGCACTACACCCAGGATGTCGGCAAGGTAGCGGAACACGCAGAAATCTGCGGCCGCTGTGTCAGCAACGTCGCCGGTGACGGTGAAAAACGTAAGTTTGCCTGATGAGTCAATCGATCTGTTCAACAGGGCTACGCTGGCTGTGGCTGGTGGTAGTCGTGCTGATTATCGATCTGGGCAGCAAGTACCTGATCCTCCAGAACTTTGCTCTGGGGGATACGGTCCCGCTGTTCCCGTCGCTTAATCTGCATTATGCGCGTAACTATGGCGCGGCGTTTAGTTTCCTTGCCGATAGCGGCGGCTGGCAGCGTTGGTTCTTTGCCGGTATTGCGATTGGTATTAGCGTGATCCTGGCAGTGATGATGTATCGCTCGAAGGCCACGCAGAAGCTAAACAATATCGCTTACGCGCTGATTATTGGCGGCGCGCTGGGCAACCTGTTCGACCGCCTGTGGCACGGCTTCGTTGTCGATATGATCGACTTCTACGTCGGCGACTGGCACTTCGCCACCTTCAACCTTGCCGATACTGCCATTTGTGTCGGTGCGGCACTGATCGTGCTGGAAGGGTTTTTACCTTCTAAAGCGAAAAAACAATAATAAACCCTGCCGGATGCGGCCTACAGATTGCTACGAAATCGTAGGCAGCATCCGGCAAAAATCCTCAAAATATAAGAGCAAACCTGCATGTCTGAATCTGTACAGAGCAATAGCGCCGTCCTGGTGCATTTCACGCTAAAACTCGACGATGGCACCACCGCCGAGTCTACCCGCAACAACGGTAAACCGGCGCTATTCCGCCTGGGCGATGCTTCTCTTTCCGAAGGGCTGGAGCAACACCTGCTGGGGCTGAAAGTGGGCGATAAAACCACTTTCTCGCTGGAGCCAGATGCGGCGTTTGGCGTGCCGTCACCGGATCTGATTCAGTACTTCTCCCGCCGTGAGTTTATGGATGCAGGCGAGCCAGAAATTGGCGCAATCATGCTTTTTACCGCAATGGATGGCAGTGAGATGCCTGGCGTGATCCGCGAAATTAACGGCGACTCCATTACCGTTGATTTCAACCATCCGCTGGCCGGGCAGACCGTTCATTTTGATATTGAAGTGCTGGAAATCGATCCGGCACTGGAGGCGTAACATGCAGATCCTGTTGGCCAACCCGCGTGGTTTTTGTGCCGGGGTAGACCGCGCTATCAGCATTGTTGAAAACGCGCTGGCCATTTACGGCGCACCGATATATGTCCGTCACGAAGTGGTGCATAACCGCTACGTGGTCGATAGCTTGCGTGAGCGTGGGGCTATCTTTATTGAGCAGATTAGCGAAGTGCCGGACGGCGCAATCCTGATTTTCTCCGCACACGGTGTTTCTCAGGCCGTACGTAACGAAGCAAAAAGCCGCGATTTGACGGTGTTTGATGCCACCTGTCCGCTGGTGACCAAAGTGCATATGGAAGTCGCCCGCGCCAGCCGTCGTGGCGAAGAATCTATTCTTATCGGTCACGCCGGGCACCCGGAAGTGGAAGGGACGATGGGTCAGTACAGCAACCCGGAAGGGGGAATGTATCTGGTCGAATCGCCAGACGATGTGTGGAAACTGACGGTCAAAAACGAAGAGAAGCTCTCCTTTATGACCCAAACCACGCTGTCGGTGGATGACACGTCTGATGTGATCGACGCGCTGCGTAAACGCTTCCCGAAAATTGTCGGTCCGCGCAAAGATGACATCTGCTACGCCACTACTAACCGTCAGGAAGCAGTACGCGCCCTGGCAGAGCAGGCGGAAGTGGTGCTGGTGGTCGGTTCGAAAAACTCCTCTAACTCCAACCGTCTGGCGGAGCTGGCTCAGCGGATGGGCAAACGCGCGTTTTTGATTGACGATGCGAAAGATATCCAGGAAGAGTGGGTGAAAGAGGTTAAATGCGTCGGCGTGACTGCGGGCGCATCGGCTCCGGATATTCTGGTGCAGAATGTGGTGGCACGTTTGCAGCAGCTGGGCGGTGGTGAAGCCATTCCGCTGGAAGGCCGTGAAGAAAACATTGTTTTCGAAGTGCCGAAAGAGCTGCGTGTCGATATTCGTGAAGTCGATTAAGTCATTAGCAGCCTAAGTTATGCGAAAATGCCGGTCTTGTTACCGGCATTTTTTATGGAGAAAACATGCGTTTACCTATCTTCCTCGATACTGACCCCGGCATTGACGATGCCGTCGCCATTGCTGCCGCGATTTTTGCCCCCGAACTCGACCTGCAACTGATGACCACCGTCGCGGGTAATGTCTCGGTTGAGAAAACCACCCGCAACGCCCTGCAACTGCTGCATTTCTGGAATGCGGAGATTCCGCTCGCTCAGGGAGCCGCTGTGCCGCTGGTACGCGCACCGCGTGATGCGGCATCTGTGCACGGCGAATCGGGAATGGCTGGCTACGACTTTGTTGAGCACAACCGAAAGCCACTTGGGATACCAGCGTTTCTGGCGATTCGTGATGCCCTGATGCGTGCGCCTGAGCCTGTTACCCTGGTGGCCATCGGCCCGTTAACCAATATTGCGCTGTTACTTTCACAATGCCCGGAATGTAAACCGTATATTCGTCGTCTGGTGATCATGGGCGGTTCTGCTGGTCGCGGCAACTGCACACCAAACGCCGAGTTTAATATCGCTGCCGATCCAGAAGCGGCAGCCTGTGTCTTCCGTAGCGGCATCGAAATCGTCATGTGCGGTCTGGATGTCACCAATCAGGCAATATTAACCCCTGACTATCTCGCTACTTTGCCGGAGTTGAATCGCACCGGAAAAATGCTCCACGCCCTGTTTAGTCACTACCGTAGCGGCAGTATGCAAAGTGGACTGCGAATGCACGATCTCTGCGCCATCGCCTGGCTGGTGCGCCCGGACCTGTTCACTCTCAAGCCGTGTTTTGTGGCAGTGGAAACGCAGGGCGAATTTACCTCTGGCACGACGGTGGTTGATATCGACGGTTGCCTGGGCAAACCAGCCAATGTACAGGTGGCATTGGATCTGAATGTAAAAGGCTTCCAGCAGTGGGTAGCTGAGGTGCTGGCTCTGGTGCCGTAACCTGTCACATGTTATCGGCATGCAGTCATTCATCGACTCATGCCTTTCACTGATATCCCTCCCTGTTTATCATTAATTTCTAATTATCAGCGTTTTTGGCTGGCGGCGTAGCGATGCGCTGGTTACTCTGAAAACGGTCTATGCAAATTAACAAAAGAGAATAGCTATGCATGATGCAAACATCCGCGTTGCCATCGCGGGAGCCGGGGGGCGTATGGGCCGCCAGTTGATTCAGGCGGCGCTGGCATTAGAAGGCGTGCAGCTGGGCGCGGCGCTGGAGCGCGAAGGATCTTCTTTACTGGGCAGCGACGCCGGTGAGCTGGCTGGAGCAGGGAAAACAGGCGTTACCGTGCAAAGCAGCCTCGATGCGGTAAAAGATGATTTTGATGTGTTTATCGATTTTACCCGTCCGGAAGGTACGCTGAATCATCTCGCTTTTTGTCGCCAGCATGGCAAAGGGATGGTGATCGGCACTACGGGGTTTGACGAAGCCGGTAAACAGGCGATTCGTGACGCAGCCGCCGATATTGCGATTGTCTTTGCCGCCAATTTTAGCGTTGGCGTTAACGTCATGCTTAAACTGCTGGAGAAAGCAGCCAAAGTGATGGGGGACTACACCGATATCGAAATTATTGAAGCACATCATAGACATAAAGTTGATGCGCCGTCAGGCACCGCACTGGCAATGGGAGAGGCGATCGCCCACGCTCTTGATAAAGATCTGAAAGATTGCGCGGTCTACAGTCGTGAAGGCCATACCGGTGAACGTGTGCCTGGCACCATTGGTTTTGCCACCGTGCGTGCAGGTGACATCGTTGGTGAACATACCGCGATGTTTGCCGATATTGGCGAGCGTCTGGAGATCACCCATAAGGCATCCAGCCGCATGACATTTGCTAACGGTGCGGTAAGATCGGCGTTGTGGTTGAGTGGTAAGGAAAGTGGTCTTTTTGATATGCGAGATGTGCTTGATCTCAATAATCTGTAACCACAAAATATTTATAGTGATGCAAAAATAACACATTTAATGCATTGAATATAAAGGGCTTTATTTTTTAGCCCTTTTATTTTTGGTGTTATGCTTTTAAATTTAATGCAAGTGCTGAAAACTACATGTTTTGTATTCTGTTTTTGTTGTTTTAATGTAAATTTTGACCGTTTGGTCCACTTTTTTCTGCTCATTTTGATTTCATGCAATCTTCTTGCTGCGCAAGCGTTTTCCAGAACATGTTATATGATCTTTTTGTCGCTTAATGCCTGTAAAACATGCATGAGCCACAAAATAATATAAAAAATCCCGCCATTAAGTTGACTTTTAGCTCCCATATCTCCAGAATGCCGCCGTTTGCCAGAAATTCGTCGGTAAGCAGATTTGCATTGATTTACGTCATCATTGTGAATTAATATGCAAATAAAGTGAGTGAATATTCTCTGGAGGGTGTTTTGATTAAGTCAGCGCTATTGGTTCTGGAAGACGGAACCCAGTTTCACGGTCGGGCCATAGGGGCAACAGGTTCGGCGGTTGGGGAAGTCGTTTTCAATACTTCAATGACCGGTTATCAAGAAATCCTCACTGATCCTTCCTATTCTCGTCAAATCGTTACTCTTACTTATCCCCATATTGGCAATGTCGGCACTAATGACGCCGATGAAGAATCTTCTCAGGTACATGCACAAGGTCTGGTGATTCGCGACCTGCCGCTGATTGCCAGCAACTTCCGTAATACCGAAGACCTCTCTTCTTACCTGAAGCGCCATAACATCGTGGCGATTGCCGATATCGATACCCGTAAGCTGACGCGTTTACTGCGCGAGAAAGGCGCACAGAATGGCTGCATTATCGCGGGCGATAACCCGGATGCGGCGCTGGCGTTAGAAAAAGCCCGCGCGTTCCCAGGTCTGAACGGCATGGATCTGGCAAAAGAAGTGACCACCGCAGAAACGTATAGCTGGACACAAGGGAGCTGGACGCTGACCGGCGGCCTGCCAGAAGCGAAGAAAGAAGACGAGCTGCCGTTCCATGTTGTGGCTTATGATTTTGGTGCCAAGCGCAACATCCTGCGCATGTTGGTGGATAGAGGCTGCCGCCTGACCATCGTTCCGGCGCAAACTTCTGCGGAAGATGTGTTGAAAATGAATCCAGACGGCATCTTCCTCTCCAACGGTCCTGGCGACCCGGCCCCGTGCGATTACGCCATTACCGCCATCCAGAAATTCCTCGAAACCGATATTCCGGTCTTCGGCATCTGCCTCGGTCATCAGCTGCTGGCGCTGGCGAGCGGTGCGAAGACTGTCAAAATGAAATTTGGTCACCACGGCGGCAACCATCCGGTTAAAGATGTGGAGAAAAACGTGGTGATGATCACCGCCCAGAACCACGGTTTTGCGGTGGATGAAGCAACATTACCTGCAAACCTGCGTGTCACGCATAAATCCCTGTTCGACGGTACGTTACAGGGCATTCATCGCACCGATAAACCGGCGTTCAGCTTCCAGGGTCACCCTGAAGCCAGCCCTGGGCCACACGACGCAGCGCCGTTGTTCGACCACTTTATCGAGTTAATTGAGCAGTACCGTAAAACCGCTAAGTAATCAGGAGTAAAAGAGCCATGCCAAAACGTACAGATATAAAAAGTATCCTGATTCTGGGTGCGGGCCCGATTGTTATCGGTCAGGCGTGTGAGTTTGACTACTCTGGCGCGCAAGCGTGTAAAGCCCTGCGTGAAGAGGGTTACCGCGTCATTCTGGTGAACTCCAACCCGGCGACCATCATGACCGACCCGGAAATGGCTGATGCGACCTACATCGAGCCGATTCACTGGGAAGTGGTACGCAAGATTATTGAAAAAGAGCGCCCGGACGCGGTGCTGCCAACGATGGGCGGTCAGACGGCGCTGAACTGTGCGCTGGAGCTGGAACGTCAGGGCGTGTTGGAAGAGTTCGGCGTCACCATGATTGGTGCCACTGCCGATGCGATTGATAAAGCAGAAGACCGCCGTCGTTTCGACGTAGCGATGAAGAAAATTGGTCTGGAAACCGCGCGTTCCGGTATCGCACACACGATGGAAGAAGCGCTGGCGGTTGCCGCTGATGTGGGCTTCCCGTGCATTATTCGCCCATCCTTTACCATGGGTGGTAGCGGTGGCGGTATCGCTTATAACCGCGAAGAGTTTGAAGAAATTTGCGCCCGCGGTCTGGATCTCTCTCCGACCAAAGAACTGCTGATTGATGAGTCGCTGATCGGCTGGAAAGAGTACGAGATGGAAGTGGTGCGTGATAAAAACGACAACTGCATCATCGTCTGCTCTATCGAAAACTTCGATGCAATGGGCATCCACACCGGTGACTCCATCACTGTCGCACCAGCCCAAACGCTGACCGACAAAGAATATCAAATCATGCGTAACGCCTCGATGGCGGTGCTGCGTGAAATCGGCGTTGAAACCGGTGGTTCCAACGTCCAGTTTGCGGTGAACCCGAAAAACGGTCGCCTGATTGTTATCGAAATGAACCCGCGCGTGTCGCGTTCTTCGGCGCTGGCGTCGAAAGCCACTGGTTTCCCGATTGCCAAAGTGGCGGCGAAACTGGCGGTGGGTTACACCCTCGACGAGCTGATGAACGACATCACCGGCGGGCGTACTCCGGCCTCCTTCGAGCCGTCCATCGACTACGTGGTCACCAAAATTCCTCGCTTCAACTTCGAGAAATTCGCCGGGGCGAACGACCGTCTGACCACTCAGATGAAATCGGTTGGCGAAGTGATGGCGATTGGTCGCACGCAGCAGGAATCCCTGCAAAAAGCGCTGCGCGGCCTGGAAGTGGGCGCGACCGGCTTCGATCCGAAAGTGAGTCTCGACGACCCGGAAGCGCTGACTAAAATCCGCCGCGAGCTGAAAGACGCTGGCGCAGAGCGTATTTGGTATATCGCCGATGCTTTCCGCGCGGGCCTGTCCGTAGACGGCGTCTTCAACCTGACCAACATTGACCGCTGGTTCCTGGTACAGATTGAAGAGCTGGTGCGTCTGGAAGAGAAAGTGGCGGAAGTGGGCATCACTGGCCTGAACGCTGACTTCCTGCGCCAGTTGAAACGCAAAGGCTTTGCCGACGCGCGTCTGGCAAAACTCGCGGGCGTGCGTGAAGCAGAAATCCGTAAGCTGCGTGACCAGTATGACCTGCACCCGGTTTACAAGCGCGTGGATACCTGTGCGGCAGAGTTCGCTACCGACACCGCTTATATGTACTCCACTTATGAAGAAGAGTGCGAATCCAACCCATCTGACCGTGAAAAAATCATGGTCCTCGGCGGCGGCCCGAACCGTATCGGTCAGGGTATCGAATTCGACTACTGTTGCGTACACGCCTCACTGGCGCTGCGCGAAGACGGTTACGAAACCATTATGGTTAACTGTAACCCGGAAACCGTCTCCACTGATTACGACACTTCCGACCGCCTCTACTTCGAGCCGGTAACTCTGGAAGACGTGCTGGAAATTGTGCGTATTGAGAAGCCGAAAGGCGTTATCGTCCAGTACGGCGGTCAGACCCCGCTGAAACTGGCGCGCGCGCTGGAAGCTGCTGGCGTACCGGTTATCGGTACCAGCCCGGATGCCATCGACCGTGCGGAAGACCGTGAACGCTTCCAGCATGCGGTTGAGCGTCTGAAACTGAAACAACCGGCGAACGCCACCGTTACCACCATCGAAATGGCGGTTGAGAAAGCGAAAGAGATTGGCTACCCGCTGGTGGTACGTCCGTCTTACGTTCTCGGCGGTCGGGCGATGGAAATCGTCTATGACGAAGCTGACCTGCGTCGCTACTTCCAGACGGCGGTTAGCGTGTCTAACGATGCGCCAGTGTTGCTGGATCATTTCCTTGATGACGCAGTAGAAGTTGACGTGGATGCCATCTGCGACGGTGAAATGGTGCTGATTGGCGGCATCATGGAGCACATCGAGCAGGCGGGCGTGCACTCCGGTGACTCCGCATGTTCTCTGCCAGCCTACACCTTAAGTCAGGAAATTCAGGATGTGATGCGCCAGCAGGTGCAGAAACTGGCCTTCGAATTGCAGGTGCGCGGCCTGATGAACGTGCAGTTTGCGGTTAAAAACAACGAAGTCTACCTGATTGAAGTTAACCCGCGTGCGGCGCGTACCGTTCCGTTCGTCTCCAAAGCCACCGGCGTACCGCTGGCGAAAGTGGCGGCGCGCGTGATGGCAGGCAAAACGCTGGCCGAGCAGGGCGTAACCAAAGAAGTTATCCCGCCGTACTACTCGGTGAAAGAAGTGGTGCTGCCGTTCAATAAATTCCCCGGCGTTGACCCGCTGTTAGGGCCAGAAATGCGCTCTACCGGGGAAGTCATGGGCGTGGGCCGCACCTTCGCTGAAGCGTTCGCCAAAGCGCAGCTGGGCAGCAACTCCACCATGAAGAAACACGGTCGTGCGCTGCTTTCCGTGCGCGAAGGCGACAAAGAACGCGTGGTGGACCTGGCGGCAAAACTGCTGAAACAGGGCTTCGAGCTGGATGCGACCCACGGCACGGCGATTGTGCTGGGCGAAGCGGGTATCAATCCGCGTCTGGTAAACAAGGTGCATGAAGGCCGTCCGCACATTCAGGACCGCATCAAGAATGGCGAATATACCTACATCATCAACACCACCTCAGGTCGTCGCGCGATTGAAGACTCCCGCGTGATTCGTCGCAGTGCGCTGCAATATAAAGTGCATTATGACACCACCCTGAACGGTGGTTTCGCTACTGCGATGGCGCTGAATGCTGATGCGACCGATAAAGTAATTTCGGTGCAGGAAATGCACGCGCAGATCAAATAATAGCGTGTCATGGCGGATATTTTTCATCCGCTAATTTGATCGAATAACTAATACGGTTCTCTGATGAGGACCGTTTTTTTTGCCCATTAAGTAAATCTTTTGGGGAATCGATATTTTTGATGACATAAGCAGGATTTAGCTCACACTTATCGACGGTGAAGTTGCATACTATCGATATATCCACAATTTTAATATGGCCTTGTTTAATTGCTTCAAAACGAGTCATAGCCAGACTTTTAATTTGTGAAACTGGAGTTCGTATGTGTGAAGGATATGTTGAAAAACCACTCTACTTGTTAATCGCCGAATGGATGATGGCTGAAAATCGGTGGGTGATAGCAAGAGAGATCTCTATTCATTTCGATATTGAACACAGCAAGGCGGTTAATACCCTGACTTATATTCTGTCGGAAGTCACAGAAATAAGCTGCGAAGTTAAGATGATCCCTAATAAGCTGGAAGGGCGGGGATGTCAGTGTCAGCGACTGGTTAAAGTGGTCGATATCGATGAGCAAATTTACGCGCGCCTGCGCAATAACAGCCGGGATAAATTAGTCGGCGTAAGAAAGACGCCGCGTATTCCTGCCGTTCCGCTCACGGAACTTAACCGCGAGCAGAAGTGGCAGATGATGTTGTCAAAGAGTATGCGTCGTTAATGTCATTTCGATGATACCGTGCGACCTGGTCGCCGGATGCGATGCTGGCGCATCTTATCCGGCTTACGGTTGCTTTCCAGCCAGGTCGGATAAGGCGTTTACGCCGCATCCGGCAAGATCACCGTTTCGGCGTCACATCCGTCGTCCCCTGCAAACGGGGGCGATTTTCCTCCATTTGCCTCAGTGGCTGCGTTTCATGTAACGATGCATGACAGCGCCCGACAAGATCCTGATACTCTTTGGTATTCAACCGTTTCCAGTGTAACTCGTCGTCACTCACGCTGCGTACAGCGCGGGCTGGCGTACCCATCAACAACTGGCGTTTCTCGCCGCGAAAGCCCGCTTTGACAAAGCTCATAGCGGCAACAATGCTCTCTTCGCCAATGACCGCGCCATCCATAATCACGCTGTTCATCCCGACCAGTGCATCGCGACCAATCACACAACCATGCAGGATCGCTCCGTGCCCGATATGACCGTTTTCCCCAACGATGGTGTCAGTGTCGCAGTAGCCATGCATAATGCAGCCATCCTGAATATTGGCTCCCGCTTGCACGATCAACCGCCCGTAGTCACCACGCAGTGAGGCGAGTGGGCCGATGTAGACACCGGCTCCCACAATCACATCGCCAATCAAGACTGCACTGGGATGGACAAACGCCGTCGGGTGAACCACCGGAATTAACCCCTCAAAGGCGTAATAGCTCACGGTTGTTAACGTCCTTTCCACACTGGATCGCGCTTCTCGGCAAACGCCAGCGGCCCTTCAATGGCATCTTCCGAATGCAGAACCGACGGATAGTGTTTCAACACGCCGCTGCGAATATAGCGATACGCTTCTTCTACCGGCATTTCGCTGGTGGTGCGGTAGATCTCTTTCAGCGCCGCAATCGCCAGCGGAGCGCTGTTAACCAGCTGCTGCGCCAGTTCGCGGGCGTTATCCATCAGTTCCGCCTGGCTAACCACGCGGTTGACTACCCCCCAACGCAGCGCCTCTTCTGCGCCCATTCGTCTGCCGGTCATCACCATTTCATTGACGATGGCAGGCGGCAGGATCTTCGGCAGACGCAGCACGCCGCCGCTGTCAGGAACGATGCCCAGTTTGGCTTCCGGCAGGGCGAAGCTGGCGTTATCGGCACAGACAATAAAATCTGCCGCCAGTGCCAGTTCAAAGCCGCCGCCAAAGGCATAGCCGTTCACAGCGGCGATAACTGGTTTGTCGAGATTGAAAATTTCGGTTAATCCCGCAAAACCACCCGGGCCAAAGTCAGCATCCGGTGCTTCGCCTTCTGCTGCCGCTTTTAAATCCCAGCCCGCGGAAAAGAATTTCTCTCCGGCACCGGTAATAATGGCGACACGTAATTGCGGATCGTCACGGAAATTTAGAAATACTTCGCCCATTTCAAAGCTGGTTTTTGCATCAATAGCATTCGCTTTTGGGCGATCAAGGGTAATTTCCAGAATTGATCCATTGCGGGTCAGATGTAATGATTCACTCATTCCTTTTCTCCATTTTTGCTTTTTCAGGGACGACAACATCTCTGCAAAAAATGCATATTGTTTTAGAGCGTGATTATTAGCTGGCAGGGTAGTTCCCTGCCGTTTCATTTATTTAAGATTCTTTCTAATTATTTTCCCCGAGCAATTACGTGGCAGATCTTTTCTGATCTCCAGATAAGAGGGCACTTTAAATTTCGCCATATTTTGTTCGCAGAAGCGGAAAAATTCCTCTTCGCTCAATGTTTCACCTTCATTCAGCACCACAAATGCTTTGATGGCTTCATCGCGTATCGAATCTTTAATACCCACAACCACGATGTCCTGAATTTTCGGGTGCGCGGCGATAATATTTTCCAGCTCCACGCAGGAGACATTCTCGCCACCGCGTTTGATCATATTGCAGCGGCGATCGACGAAATAAAAAAAGCCCTCTTCGTCGCGGTATCCGGTATCGCCGGTATGTAGCCAGCCATCGGCTTCCAGCACTTTCGCAGTGGCTTTCGGGTTGAGAAAATACTCTTTGAAGATGGTTTTCCCTGGTACGCCTTTAATACAGATTTCACCGAGCTCACCAGCCGGGAGGGGACGATTGTGATCGTCGCGGATCTCCGCTTCGTAGCAAAAGCCCGCCCGACCAATCGACGGCCAGCGTCGTTTATCGCCAGGGCGATCGCCGATAATGCCCACAATGGTTTCCGTCATCCCATAAGACGTCAGCAAGCGAACGCTGAAGCGTTCACAAAACGCGTCTTTTTCCTGCTCCGACAGGTTGAGATAAAACATCACTTCCCGCAGGCAGTGTTGCCGATCGTTGGCTGAAGGCGGCTGGACCATCAACGTACGAATCATCATCGGAATACATTCGGTAATGGTGGCGCGGTACTTCTGCACCTGTCCCCAGAAGGCGCGGGCGCTGTATTTCTCGACCAGCACAAAGGTGGCCCCGGCAGAAAACGCCGCCATCGCCGCAGTACACTGGCAGTCAATATGAAACGCAGGCATTACCGTCAGGTAGACGTCATCGTCACGCAGTGCACATTGCCAGGCGGAGTAATATCCAGCGAAGCGCAGGTTGTAATGGGTAATCACCACACCTTTCGGTCGGGAGGTGGTGCCGGAGGTGAAGAGAATTTCCGCCGTATCGTCAGTCGATAGCGGCGGTGCATAGCACAAGGTGGCAGGTTGTTGATTTTTCAGTTGAGTAAACGAACTCACGCCATCATCAGCGGGAAGTGCCATATCTATCAGGCAAATGTGCCGCAACTGAGAGGCATCTTCCTGCTGAATCTGTTGATACATAGGATAAAATTGCGCACTGGTCACCAGCAGGCACGCCTGGCTATTTTGCAGGATCCACGCGCTTTCCTCGCGTAACAGGCGGGCGTTAATCGGCACCATAATCGCGCCAATTTTTGCCAGCCCGAACCAGCAAAAGATAAATTCCGGGCAGTTGTCGAGATGTAGAGCAACCTTGTCGCCTTTGCGAATCCCCAGCGTATAAAACAGGTTTGCCGTGCGGTTAATCTCCTGATTTAACTCAAGATAACTATACCGGTTAACGACTCCGCTGCTGGATTCACAAATCAGCGCCGTTTTATGACCGTAAACGTCCGCCAGATCGTCCCACATTTGACGTAGATGTTGTCCGCCAATGATATCCATTGCACCTCTATCCATTGTTGTTCGTTTGTTATTGGGCGGGCGCTAGTCAGGCAAGCCGACTGACGTCACGCGTTTAGTCCTCAACTTTGGCCAGACCTTTGCTGACCAACTCCTGAATGTCGTTTTCGCTGTAGCCGATATTTTTCAAAATGGCAGCCGTGTCCATGCCATGTGAGGGCATTCCGCGCCAGATTTTTCCGGGGTTATTTTTGAATTTCGGCATGATATTCGGCCCCTTGCAGGTGCGACCATCCATCGTTTGCCACTGAGTGATTGATTCGCGAGCCACATACTGTGGATTGCTTTCCAGTTCCGGTACGGTCAGTACTTTGGCACAGGCGATATTCAGTTCGGCAAAGCGTTCTTTAACTTCTGCGATGGTATGTGCAGCCAGCCAGGCATCGAGTTTCTCTTCTACCAGTGGGCCGTAAGGGCATTCGATACGGTGGATAAGCTGAGTGCCTTCCGGGATTTCCGACGTACCGAGCAGATGTGCGAGGCCAATATCTTTAAAGCACTCTTCAATTTGAGTAATGCCCACCAGTTCCATCACGATGTAGCCGTCGGCGCATTTGTATAGACCGCAACCGGCGTAGTAGGGATCTTTACCTTTGGTCATGCGCGGGCACATTTCGCCGCCGTTGAAGTAATCCATCATGAAGTACTGGCCCATACGCAGCATCACTTCATACATGGCGATGTCGATACTTTCGCCTTTACCGGTTTCACGCACTTTATGCAGTGCTGCCAGCGCCGCCGTGGTGGCGGTCAGACCAGAAAAGTAATCGGCGGTATACGGGAAGGCAGGCATTGGCTGGTCAACATCACCGTTCTGAATCAGGTAACCACTGAAGGCCTGGGCGATGGTGTTATAGGCCGGAAGATTGGTGTACTCCTCGGTGCCGTACTGACCAAAACCGGACAGGTGAGCGATAACCAGTTTCGGGTTGTGCTGCCACAGGACTTCATCGGTAATGCCACGACGGGCAAAGGCCGGACCTTTGCTGGCTTCGATGAAGATATCGGTGGTTTCCATTAATTTCAGAAACGCTTCGCGGCCTTCATCTTTGAAAATATTTAACGACAGCGCGTGCAAATTGCGGCGGGAGAGCTGCGGGTAGTTCGGTTGAACGCGAATGGTGTCGGCCCAGGCGACGTTCTCGATCCAAATAACTTCCGCGCCCCATTCTGCGAACATTTGCCCGGCGAACGGCCCGGCGATTTCGATACCGGAGAAGACAACGCGCAATCCGGCCAGCGGCCCGAATTTCGGCATGGGTAGATGATCCATTATTAGCTCCTGAAAAATTTATGTAGCGCATGACTGCCGGATGCGGCGTAAACGCTTTATCCGGCCTACATTCGTGCTCCCGTAGGTCTGATAAGACGCGTCAGCGTCGCATCAGGCAGCGCACGGACTTAGCGGTATTGCTTCAGCACCGCGCGACCCAGCGTCAGGATCTGCATTTCGTCAGATCCCCCGGAGACGCGGTCTACACGCAGATCACGCCAGAAGCGGCTGATGCGGTGGTTGCCCGCAATCCCGACACCGCCCAGCACCTGCATTGCGCTATCCACCACTTCAAATGCCGCATTGGCGCAGAAGTATTTGCACATCGCTGCATCGCCAGAGGTGATGGTGCCGTTGTCTGCTTTCCACGCTGCTTCATACAGCATGTTTTTCATGGAGTTTAATTTGATCGCCATGTGGGCGAATTTTTCCTGAATCAACTGGAAACGACCAATAGCCTCGCCAAACTGCACGCGCTGGTTGGCGTAGCGCGCCGCATCTTCAAAGGCGCACATCGCCGTACCGTAGTTGGTCAGGGCTACCAGGAAACGTTCATGGTCGAACTCTTCTTTGACGCGGTTAAAGCCGTTACCTTCCCGACCGAACATGTCTTTCTCGTCCAGTTCCACATCGTCAAAGGTGATTTCACAGCAGCTATCCATACGCAGACCGAGCTTTTCAAGTTTGGTCACTTTGATGCCCGGTTTGCTCATATCAACAAACCATTCGGTGTAGACAGGTTTGTCCGGAGAAGCCCCGTCGCGCGCCATCACCACGATGTACGGGGTGTAGGCGCTGCTGGTAATAAAACACTTACTACCATTAAGATAAATCTTACCATTTCTACGGGTATAAGTCGTTTTCAGGCTACCCACGTCGGAGCCCGCGCCCGGTTCGGTAATCGCTGAGTTCCACATCTGCTTACCGGTGCCGCGGAAAGCCATAATTTTGTCGATCTGCTCTTGTGTGCCTTCGCGCAGGAAGGTGTTGAACCCGCCCGGCAACTGGTACAGTACATAGGTTGGTGCCCCCAGACGTCCCAGCTCCATCCACACGGCGGCGAGAGTAACAAACCCCGCGTCCAGACCACCGTGCTCTTCAGGGAGCAGCAGACTGTCGATACCCATATCCGCCAGTGCTTTGACAAAACGTTCCGGGTAGACGCTGTCACGGTCGCACTCGGCAAAATAGGCCTCCCAGTTTTCGCTGGCCATAAGTTCGCGGATACCGGCGACAAACAGTTCCTGCTCATCATTTAAATTAAAATCCATCTTTCAACCTCTTGATATTTTGGGGGTTAATTAATCTTTCCAGTTCTGTTTCGCGTCTTTAATAAAGGAGAGCGTCACCATAATGTTGACGAAGAACAGCGGGCATCCTCCGGCGATAATGGCGGTTTGAATCGGTTTCAGGCCGCCGAGCGCCAGCAGAACAATACCGATAATGCCAACCAGAATTGACCAGCCGATACGCACCAGCAGCGGTGGTTCTTCACCATCGCGTACTTCGCGGCAAGTGGACATCGCCAGGGTATAAGAGCAGGCGTTAACCAGCGTAACGGTGGCAATAAAGCAGAGGATGAAGAAGCCCCACATGGTGGCGGTGCTGAGTGGCAGAGCGGCCCAGGTTTCAATGATGGCGCGCGCCACACCGTACTGTTCGATCAGATTTGGAATGTTGATGATGTTTTTATCCATCAACAGCAGAGTGTTACTACCGAGTACAGTCCACAGGATCCAGGTTGACGCTGTCAGCCCCAGCACCATGCCGAAGCACAGTTCACGCACGGTACGACCACGGGAGATGCGGGCGAGGAAGATACTCATCTGGATAGCGTAAATCACCCACCATGCCCAGTAGAACACGGTCCAGCCCTGCGGGAAGCCGCCTTTAGCGATGGGATCGGTATAGAACAACATGCGCGGCAGATACATCAGCAACATCCCCACCGAATCGGTGAAGTAGTTCATGATGAAGCTGGCACCGCTGACAATGAACACCCAACCCAGCATCAGGAAGCTCAGGTAACTACGCACGTCACTGGCGATACGTACCCCTTTTTGCAGACCGCAAGCGACGCAAATGGCGTTGAGGATAATCCAGCAGGTAATGATGATAGCGTCCAGTTGCAGGGTATGCGGAATGCCAAACAACCATTGCATACACTCGGTCACCAGCGGCGTGGCAAGGCCCAGACTGGTGCCCATCGCGAAGATCAAGGCGACGAGATAGAAGTTGTCGACGATAGTGCCGAACAACCCTTTGGCGTGTTTTTCACCTACCAGCGGCACTAGTGTCGAGCTGGGGCGAATCACTTCCATTTTGCGGACAAAGAAGAAGTAAGCGAAGGCGACTGAAAGGAAGCTGTAAGTGGCCCACGGCAGAGGTCCCCAGTGGAACAAGCTGTAAGCCAGCCCCAACTCTTTCGCCCCTGTCGAGTTCGGTTCTAAGCCAAACGGCGGGGTGGAGATGTAGTAGTAGATCTCAATCGATCCCCAGAACAGTACGGCAGCAGACGTACAGGAGGCGAACATCATAAAGATCCAACTGGCGGTACTAAATTCAGGTGGTTCGTTACCTAAACGCTTTTTGGCATACGGGCCAAACACCAGCCAGAACCAACCGAAAAGCATCACTACCATATACCATTCAAATGCCCATCCCCATACATTGGTGACGTAACTGAATACAGCATTAATAACGACATTCGCTGCATCCAGATCTCTGACTGTAAGCCAACAAAGTATGCCGACGATTATTAACGGCGGAAAGAAAACCTTCGGTTCTATTCCCGTTTTTCTCTTTTCATTCTTCATGAGTTAATTCCACTGTGAAAACGAATATTTATTTTGCGTTCCCGTTTGTTTTATTTTTGTTAACATTTAATATAATTATTATTAACCTCGTGGACGCGTTAATGGCTAACTCATAATGGGTATTCAATTGGCTGCGTTCTGTGATGTTAGTCACAGTTTTTTATCGGGTAAAAACAGGGCGTCTTTGTGTAAATATTCATTGTTTATCAATGTGATGAGTTTGATTGTGAGTGAAAAAATAGCATCTGACTTTCAATATTGGTGATCCATAAAGCAATATTGAAAATTTCTTTTTGCTACGCCGTGTTTTCAATATTGGTGAGGGACTTAACAATATTGAAAGTTGGATTTATCTGCGTGTGACATTTTCAATATTGGTGATTAAAGTTTTATTTCCAAATTAAAGGGCGTGATATCTGTAATTAACACCACCGATATGAACGACGTTTCCTTCATGATTTCTGGAGATGCAATGAAGATTATTACTTGCTATAAGTGCGTGCCTGATGAACAGGATATTGCGGTCAATAATGCTGATGGTTCGTTAGACTTCAGTAAAGCCGATGCCAAAATAAGCCAATACGATCTCAACGCTATTGAAGCGGCTTGCCAGCTAAAGCAACAGGCAGCAGAGGCGCAGGTGACGGCCCTAAGTGTGGGCGGTAAAGCCCTGACCAACGCCAAAGGGCGTAAAGATGTGCTATCGCGCGGTCCGGATGAACTGATTGTGGTGATTGATGACCAGTTCGAGCAGGCACTGCCGCAACAAACGGCGAGCGTACTTGCTGCAGCCGCCCAGAAAGCAGGCTTTGATTTGATCCTCTGTGGCGATGGTTCTTCCGACCTTTATGCCCAGCAGGTTGGTTTGCTGGTAGGCGAAATCCTCAATATTCCGGCAGTTAACGGCGTCAGCAAAATTATCTCCCTGACGGCAGATACCCTCACCGTTGAGCGCGAACTGGAAGATGAAACAGAAACCTTAAGCATTCCGCTGCCTGCGGTTGTTGCTGTTTCCACTGATATCAACTCCCCACAAATTCCTTCGATGAAAGCCATTCTCGGCGCGGCGAAAAAGCCAGTCCAGGTATGGTCGGCGGCGGATATCGGTTTTAACGCAGAGGCAGCCTGGTCAGAACAACAGGTTGCCGCGCCGAAACAGCGCGAGCGTCAGCGCATCGTGATTGAAGGCGACGGCGAAGAACAGATCGCCGCATTTGCTGAAAATCTTCGCAAAGTCATTTAATTACAGGGGATGCTATGAACACGTTTTCTCAAGTCTGGGTATTCAGCGATACCCCTTCTCGTCTGCCGGAACTGATGAACGGTGCGCAGGCTTTAGCTAATCAAATCAATGCCTTTGTCCTCAATGATGCCGACGGCGCACAGGCAATCCAGCTAGGCGCTAATCATGTCTGGAAATTAAACGGCAAACCGGACGATCGGATGGTCGAAGATTACGCCGGTGTCATGGCGGACACTATTCGCCAGCACGGCGCAGACGGTCTGGTGCTGTTGCCGAATACCCGTCGCGGCAAATTACTGGCGGCAAAACTGGGTTATCGCCTTAAAGCGGCGGTGTCTAACGATGCCAGCACCGTCAGCGTACAGGACGGGAAAGCGACAGTGAAACACATGGTTTACGGCGGTCTGGCGATTGGCGAAGAACGCATTGCCACGCCGTATGCGGTACTGACCATCAGCAGCGGCACGTTTGATGCGGCTCAGCCAGACGCGTCACGCACTGGCGAAACGCACACCGTGGAGTGGCAGGCTCCGGCTGTGGCGATTACCCGCACGGCAACCCAGGCGCGCCAGAGCAACAGCGTCGATCTCGACAAAGCCCGTCTGGTGGTCAGCGTCGGTCGCGGCATTGGCAGCAAAGAGAACATTGCGCTGGCAGAACAGCTTTGTAAGGCGATAGGTGCGGAGTTGGCCTGTTCTCGTCCGGTGGCGGAAAACGAAAAATGGATGGAGCACGAACGCTATGTCGGTATCTCCAACCTGATGCTGAAACCTGAACTGTACCTGGCGGTGGGGATCTCCGGGCAGATCCAGCACATGGTTGGTGCTAATGCATCGCAAACCATTTTCGCCATCAATAAAGATAAAAATGCGCCGATCTTCCAGTACGCGGATTACGGCATTGTTGGCGACGCCGTGAAGATCCTTCCGGCTCTGACCGCAGCTTTAGCGCGTTGATCCACTCTGGCAGGGCTGCATTTCGGCCCTGCCGCTGACAGGGAGCTCTTATGTCCGAAGATATCTTTGACGCCATCATCGTCGGTGCAGGGCTTGCCGGTTCGGTTGCCGCACTGGTGCTCGCCCGCGAAGGGGCGCAAGTGTTAGTTATCGAGCGTGGCAATTCCGCAGGTGCCAAGAACGTCACCGGCGGGCGTCTCTATGCCCACAGTCTGGAACACATTATTCCAGGTTTCGCCGAATCCGCCCCCGTAGAACGCCTGATCACCCATGAAAAACTCGCGTTTATGACGGAAAAGTCAGCGATGACTATGGATTACTGCAACGGTGACGAAACCTCGCCATCCCAGCGTTCTTACTCCGTTTTGCGCAGTAAATTTGATGCCTGGTTGATGGAGCAGGCCGAAGAAGCGGGCGCGCAGTTAATTACCGGGATTCGCGTCGATAACCTCGTACAGCGTGATGGCAAAGTTGTCGGCGTAGAAGCCGATGGCGATGTAATTGAAGCGAAAACGGTGATCCTTGCTGACGGGGTGAATTCCATCCTTGCCGAAAAGCTGGGGATGGCAAAACGCGTCAAACCGACGGATGTGGCGGTTGGCGTGAAGGAACTGATCGAGTTACCGAAGTCGGTTATTGAAGACCGTTTTCAATTGCAGGGTAATCAGGGCGCGGCTTGCCTGTTTGCGGGATCACCCACCAATGGCCTGATGGGCGGCGGCTTTCTTTATACCAATGAAAACACTCTGTCGCTGGGGTTGGTTTGTGGTCTGCATCATCTGCATGACGCGAAAAAATCGGTGCCGCAAATGCTGGAAGATTTCAAACAACATCCGGCCGTTGCACCGCTGATCGCAGGCGGCAAGCTGGTGGAATATTCCGCTCACGTAGTGCCGGAAGCAGGCATCAACATGCTGCCGGAGTTGGTTGGTGACGGCGTATTGATTGCCGGTGATGCCGCCGGAATGTGTATGAACCTCGGTTTTACCATTCGCGGTATGGATCTGGCGATTGCCGCCGGGGAAGCCGCAGCAAAAACCGTGCTTTCAGCGATGAAAAGCGACGATTTCAGTAAGCAAAAACTGGCGGAATATCGTCAGCATCTTGAGAGTGGCCCGCTGCGCGATATGCGTATGTACCAGAAACTACCGGCGTTCCTTGATAACCCACGCATGTTTAGCGGCTACCCGGAACTGGCGGTGGGCGTGGCGCGTGACCTGTTCACCATTGACGGCAGTGCGCCGGAACTGATGCGCAAGAAAATCCTCCGCCACGGCAAGAAAGTGGGCTTCATCAATCTGATCAAGGATGGCATGAAAGGAGTGACCGTTTTATGACTTCTCCCGTCAATGTGGACGTCAAACTGGGCGTCAATAAATTCAATGTCGATGAAGAGCATCCGCACATTGTTGTGAAGGCCGATGCCGATAAACAGGCGCTGGAGCTGCTGGTGAAAGCGTGCCCCGCAGGTCTGTACAAGAAGCAGGATGACGGCAGTGTGCGCTTCGATTACGCCGGATGTCTGGAGTGCGGCACCTGTCGCATTCTGGGGCTGGGGTCGGCGCTGGAACAGTGGGAATACCCGCGCGGCACCTTTGGTGTGGAGTTCCGTTACGGCTGATGTTGGTTTGATACGTAACGCCGTACTGACTCTCATTGCAAAAAAACAGGAATAACCCATGCAACCGTCCAGAAACTTTGACGATCTTAAATTTTCCTCTATTCACCGCCGCATTTTGCTGTGGGGAAGCGGTGGTCCGTTTCTGGATGGTTATGTACTGGTAATGATTGGCGTGGCGCTGGAGCAACTGACTCCGGCGCTGAAGCTGGACGCTGACTGGATTGGCTTGCTGGGCGCGGGAACGCTCGCCGGGCTGTTCGTTGGCACATCGCTGTTTGGTTATATCTCCGATAAAGTCGGACGGCGCAAAATGTTCCTCATTGATATCATCGCCATCGGCGTGATATCGGTGGCGACGATGTTTGTCTCATCCCCCGTCGAACTGTTGGTGATGCGGGTACTCATCGGTATTGTCATCGGTGCAGATTATCCCATCGCCACTTCGATGATCACCGAGTTCTCCAGTACCCGTCAGCGGGCGTTTTCCATCAGCTTTATTGCCGCCATGTGGTATGTCGGTGCGACCTGCGCCGATCTGGTCGGCTACTGGCTTTATGATGTGGAAGGCGGCTGGCGCTGGATGCTGGGTAGCGCGGCGATCCCTTGTTTGTTGATTTTGATTGGTCGATTCGAACTGCCTGAATCTCCCCGCTGGTTGTTACGCAAAGGGCGAGTAAAAGAGTGCGAAGAGATGATGAGCAAACTGTTTGGCGAACCGGTGGCTTTCGATGAAGAGCAGCCGCAGCAAACCCGTTTTCGCGATCTGTTTAATCGCCGCCATTTTCCTTTTGTTCTGTTTGTTGCCGCCATCTGGACCTGCCAGGTGATCCCAATGTTCGCCATTTACACCTTTGGCCCGCAAATCGTTGGTTTGTTGGGATTGGGTGTTGGCAAAAACGCGGCACTGGGGAACGTGGTGATTAGCCTGTTCTTTATGCTTGGCTGTATTCCGCCGATGCTGTGGTTAAACACTGCCGGACGGCGTCCATTGTTGATTGGCAGCTTTGCCATGATGACGCTGGCGCTGGCGGTTTTGGGGCTGATCCCGGATATGGGGATCTGGCTGGTAGTGATGGCCTTTGCGGTGTATGCCTTTTTCTCTGGCGGGCCAGGTAATTTGCAGTGGCTCTATCCTAATGAACTCTTCCCGACAGATATCCGCGCCTCTGCCGTGGGCGTGATTATGTCCTTAAGTCGTATTGGCACTATTGTTTCGACCTGGGCACTGCCGATCTTTATCAACAATTACGGTATCAGTAACACGATGCTAATGGGGGCGGGTATCTCGCTGTTTGGCTTGTTGATTTCCGTAGCGTTTGCCCCGGAGACTCGAGGGATGTCACTGGCGCAGACCAGCAATATGACCATCCGCGGGCAGAGAATGGGGTAATTTGTTCAGATTTCTCTCTTTTCTGAATCAATATTATTGACTATAAGCCGCGTGAATATATGACTACACTTTGTGGGAAAACAAAGGCGTAATCACGCGGGCTACCTATGATTCTTATAATTTATGCGCATCCGTATCCGCATCATTCCCATGCGAATAAACGGATGCTTGAACAGGCAAGGACGCTGGAAGGCGTCGAAATTCGCTCTCTTTATCAACTCTATCCTGACTTCAATATCGATATTGCCGCCGAGCAGGAGGCGCTGTCTCGCGCCGATCTGATCGTCTGGCAGCACCCGATGCAGTGGTACAGCATTCCTCCGCTTCTTAAACTTTGGATCGATAAAGTCTTCTCACACGGCTGGGCTTACGGTCACGGCGGCACGGCGCTGCATGGCAAACATTTGCTGTGGGCGGTGACGACCGGCGGCGGGGAAAGCCATTTTGAAATTGGTGCGCATCCGGGCTTTGATGTGCTATCGCAGCCGCTACAGGCGACGGCAATCTACTGCGGGCTGAACTGGCTGCCACCGTTTGCCATGCACTGCACCTTTATTTGTGACGACGAAACCCTCGAAGGGCAGGCGCGGCACTATAAGCAACGTCTGCTGGAATGGCAGGAGGCACATCATGGATAGCCATACGCTGATTCAGGCGCTGATTTATCTCGGTTCGGCGGCGCTGATTGTACCCATTGCGGTACGTCTTGGTCTGGGATCGGTACTTGGCTACCTGATCGCTGGCTGCATTATTGGCCCGTGGGGGCTGCGACTGGTGACCGATGCCGAATCTATTCTGCACTTTGCCGAGATTGGCGTGGTGCTGATGCTGTTTATTATCGGCCTCGAACTCGATCCACAAAGGCTGTGGAAGCTGCGTGCGGCGGTGTTCGGTGGTGGCGCATTGCAGATGGTGATTTGCGGCGGCCTGCTGGGGCTGTTCTGTATGTTGCTTGGGCTGCGCTGGCAGGTCGCGGAATTGATCGGCATGACGCTGGCGCTCTCCTCTACGGCGATTGCCATGCAGGCGATGAATGAACGCAATCTGATGGTGACGCAAATGGGTCGCAGTGCCTTTGCGGTGCTGCTGTTCCAGGATATCGCGGCGATCCCGCTGGTGGCGATGATCCCGCTACTGGCGGCGAGCAGTGCCTCGACGACGATGGGCGCATTTGCTCTCTCGGCGTTAAAAGTGGCGGGTGCGCTGGTGCTGGTGGTACTGCTGGGGCGCTATGTCACGCGTCCGGCGCTGCGCTTTGTCGCCCGCTCTGGCTTGCGGGAAGTGTTTAGTGCCGTGGCGTTATTCCTCGTGTTTGGCTTTGGTTTGCTGCTGGAAGAGGTTGGCTTGTCGATGGCGATGGGCGCGTTTCTGGCGGGCGTACTGCTGGCAAGCTCGGAATATCGTCATGCGCTGGAAAGCGATATCGAACCCTTTAAAGGTTTGCTGCTGGGGCTGTTTTTCATTGGCGTTGGCATGTCGATAGACTTTGGCACGCTGATTGAAAACCCATTGCGTATTGTCATTCTGCTGCTCGGTTTCCTCATCATCAAAATCGCCATGCTGTGGCTGATTGCCCGACCGTTGCAGGTGCCAAATAAACAGCGTCGCTGGTTTGCGGTGTTGTTAGGGCAGGGTAGTGAGTTTGCCTTTGTGGTATTTGGTGCGGCGCAGATGGCGAATGTGCTGGAGCCGGAGTGGGCGAAATCGCTGACCCTGGCGGTGGCGCTGTCGATGGCGGCAACGCCGATTCTGCTGGTGATCCTCAATCGCCTTGAGCAATCTTCTAGTGAAGAGGCGCGTGAAGCCGATGAGATCGACGAAGAACAGCCGCGGGTAATCATCGCCGGATTCGGTCGTTTTGGGCAGATCACCGGACGTTTACTGCTCTCCAGCGGGGTGAAAATGGTGGTGCTCGATCACGATCCGGACCATATCGAAACCTTGCGTAAATTTGGTATGAAAGTGTTTTACGGCGATGCCACGCGGATGGATTTACTGGAATCTGCGGGAGCGGCGAAAGCGGAAGTGCTGATTAACGCCATCGACGATCCGCAAACCAACCTGCAACTGACGGAGATGGTGAAAGAACATTTCCCGCATTTGCAGATTATTGCCCGCGCCCGCGATGTCGACCACTACATTCGTTTGCGTCAGGCAGGCGTTGAAAAGCCGGAGCGTGAAACCTTCGAAGGTGCGCTGAAAACCGGGCGTCTGGCACTGGAAAGTTTAGGTCTGGGGCCGTATGAAGCGCGAGAACGTGCCGATGTGTTCCGCCGCTTTAATATTCAGATGGTGGAAGAGATGGCAATGGTTGAGAACGACACCAAAGCCCGCGCGGCGGTCTATAAACGCACCAGCGCGATGTTAAGTGAGATCATTACCGAGGACCGCGAACATCTGTCATTAATTCAACGACATGGCTGGCAGGGAACCGAAGAAGGTAAACATACCGGCAACATGGCGGATGAACCGGAAACGAAACCCTCATCCTAATAAAGAGTGACGTAAATCACACTTTACAGCTAACTGTTTGTTTTTGTTTCATTGTAATGCGGCGAGTCCAGGGAGAGAGCGTGGACTCGCCAGCAGAATATAAAATTTTCCTCAACATCATCCTCGCACCAGTCGACGACGGTTTACGCTTTACGTATAGTGGCGACAATTTTTTTTATCGGGAAATCTCAATGATCAGTCTGATTGCGGCGTTAGCGGTAGATCGCGTTATCGGCATGGAAAACGCCATGCCGTGGAACCTGCCTGCCGATCTCGCCTGGTTTAAACGCAACACTTTAAATAAACCCGTAATTATGGGCCGCCATACCTGGGAATCCATCGGTCGTCCGCTGCCAGGACGCAAAAATATTATCCTCAGCAGTCAACCGGGTACTGACGATCGCGTTACGTGGGTGAAATCGGTTGATGAAGCCATCGCGGCGTGTGGTGACGTACCAGAAATCATGGTGATTGGCGGTGGTCGCGTTTATGAGCAGTTCTTGCCCAAAGCGCAAAAACTGTATCTGACGCATATCGACGCAGAAGTGGAAGGCGACACCCATTTCCCGGATTACGAGCCGGATGACTGGGAATCGGTATTCAGCGAATTCCACGACGCTGATGCGCAGAACTCTCATAGCTATTGCTTTGAGATTCTGGAGCGGCGGTAAGTTTGTATATTAGAATTCCGGCATCACTGATACGTGCAGATATCCGTGTTTACTAGACGTATAAATTGTACAGGAGCACGATATCATGACTGCAAAACGTACCACACAAAGTGTGACCGTCACCGTCGACCGTGAGTTAGTCAATCGCGCTCGTGATGCAGGCTTAAATATGAGCGCCACCCTTACGGTTGCGCTCAATGCTGAACTTAAAAAACATGCAGCAACACGTTGGCGTGAAGAGAACGCAGAAGCTATCGCTGCGTTAAATCAATTGGCTGATGAAACCGGATGTTTCTCTGATGAGTACCGGAGCTTCTAGCGATGCAATTTACGGTATACCGCAGTCGCGGCAGGAACGCCGCGTTTCCCTTTGTTATCGATGTTACCAGCGACATTATTGGTGAGATTAATCGCCGTATTGTTATTCCATTAACACCTATTGAACGATTTATCCGTATTCGCCCTCCAGAACGGCTTAACACAATCCTTTTACTGGTAGACGGCTCATGACGCATGAGACTGCAACTGTTCCAGTTAACGCGCAGGGAACGAAATTTTGCGATGCCAGCGCGCACCGAACGTTGATTAAAGGGGCATTAGATTTTATGCTCGACGGGATTTAAGACGCGACCGCCTCTCCTTCGCCCATATCCTTATGCCGGTTCGACGGCTGGACAAAATACTGTTTATCTTCCCAGCGCAGGCAGGTTAATGTACCACCCCAGCAGCAGCCAGTATCCAGCGCGTAAATACCTTCCGGCGTACCTTTGCCTTCCAGCGATGCCCAGTGACCAAAGGCGATGCTGTATTCTTCAGCGACAGGGCCAGGAATCGCAAACCACGGTTTCAGTGGGGCAGGGGCTTCTTCTGGCGATTCTTTGCTGTACATATCCAGTTGCCCGTTCGGGAAGCAAAAACGCATCCGGGTAAAGGCGTTGGTGATAAACCGCAGTCTTCCTAGCCCCCGCAATTCCGGTGACCAGTTATTTGGCATATCGCCGTACATGGCATCAAGAAAGAAGGGATAGGAGTCACTCGACAGCACCGCTTCTACATCGCGCGCGCACTCTTTGGCGGTCTGCAGATCCCACTGTGGCGTGATCCCGGCGTGGGCCATCACCAGCTTTTTCTCTTCGTCGATTTGCAGCAGAGGCTGGCGACGCAGCCAGTTAAGCAGCTCGTCGGCATCCGGCGCTTCCAGCAGCGGTGTCAGGCGATCTTTCGGTTTATTGCGGCTTATCCCGGCAAATACCGCCAGCAGATGCAGATCGTGATTGCCCAGCACCAGACGTACGCTGTCGCCTAAGGATTTCACATAGCGCAAAACATCCAGCGAACCCGGGCCGCGCGCGACCAGATCGCCCGTCAGCCAGAGGGTATCTTTCCCAGGGGTAAATTCTACTTTATGCAGCAATGCGATCAGTTCATCGTAACAACCATGAACGTCGCCAATAAGGTATGTCGCCATATTCTTTTAATGAATGAGTGTGGGAACGGCGAGTCGGAATACGGGAATGTCGATGCTGAAAGGGACGCCATTTTCATCGATCATTTCGTAGTGACCCTGCATGGTGCCCAGCGGGGTTTCAATGATTGCACCGCTGGTGTACTGGTACTCTTCGCCAGGCGCGATAAGTGGCTGGACGCCAACCACTCCTTCGCCCTGGACTTCGGTTTCACGGCCATTGCCATTGGTGATCAGCCAGTAACGCCCCAACAACTGCACTGGCGCTCGCCCCAGATTGCGTATGGTTACGGTATAAGCAAAAACGTAACGTTCATTATCAGGTGAAGATTGTGCCTCAATGTAGACGCTTTGAACCTGAATACACACTCGGGGCGAATTGATCATCGTTAACTCTCCTGCAAAGGCGCGTTCTCCGCCAGATAGTTCGCCATCTGGCAATATTGCGCGACAGAGATATTTTCCGCTCGCATCGCCGGGTCGATCCCCATTCCTGTTAACACCTCGACGCTAAACAGGTTGCCGAGGCTGTTACGAATGGTTTTACGACGCTGGTTAAAGGCTTCGGTGGTGATGCGGCTCAACACGCGAACATCTTTAACCGGGTGAGGCATCGTTGCATGAGGAACCAGGCGCACGACGGCGGAATCCACTTTGGGTGGTGGTGTAAAGGCTGACGGCGGTACTTCCAGCACTGGGATCACGTTGCAATAGTATTGCGCCATGACGCTTAATCGACCATACGCCTTGCTGTTCGGTCCTGCAACCAGACGATTCACCACCTCTTTTTGCAACATAAAGTGCATGTCGGCAATGGCATCAGTATAGCTAAACAGATGGAACATCAACGGCGTGGAGATGTTATAAGGCAGGTTGCCGAAAACACGCAGCGGCTGACCCATTTTCTCGGCCAGTTCGCCAAAGTTAAAGGTCATCGCATCCTGCTGATAAATCGTCAGTTTCGGGCCTAAGAATGGATGCGTTTGCAGACGTGCCGCCAGATCGCGGTCAAGTTCGATGACCGTCAGCTGGTCCAGACGTTCGCCGACCGGTTCGGTCAATGCCGCCAGACCGGGACCGATTTCGACCATCGCCTGGCCCTTCTGCGGGTTAATGGCAGAAACAATGCTGTCGATCACGAACTGATCGTTGAGAAAGTTTTGCCCGAAGCGTTTACGGGCTAAGTGGCCCTGGTGGACTCGATTATTCATTGGGTGTTAACAATCATTTTGATGGCGAGATTAAGCGCCGTAATAAAACTGCCGACATCGGCTTCGCCACGTCCCGCCAATTCAAGCGCGGTGCCGTGGTCCACTGATGTGCGAATAAAGGGCAGGCCCAGCGTAATGTTCACACCGCGCCCGAAGCCCTGGTATTTTAGCACGGGAAGACCCTGATCGTGGTACATCGCCAGCACGGCGTCGGCGTTATCGAGATATTTCGGCTGAAACAGGGTATCGGCAGGCAGCGGCCCGTTGAGTTTCATCCCCTGCGCCCGCAGCTTGTCGAGCACCGGAATAATGGTGTCTATCTCTTCCGTACCCATATGACCGCCTTCGCCCGCGTGCGGATTCAGCCCGCAGACCAGAATGCGCGGTTCGGCAATACCAAATTTGGTCCGCAAATCGTGATGCAAAATAGCAATCACTTCGTGCAAAAGCGCAGGGGTGATAGCATCTGCGATATCGCGCAGCGGTAAATGCGTCGTTGCCAGCGCCACGCGAAGTTCTTCGGTCGCCAGCATCATCACCACTTTTTTCGCCTGCGAACGCTCTTCGAAAAACTCGGTATGACCGGTAAACGGAATGCCTGCGTCGTTAATGACGCCTTTATGCACGGGGCCTGTGATCAGCGCAGCAAATTCACCGTTCAGACAGCCATCACACGCTCGCGCCAGCGTCTCCACCACATAATGCCCATTTTCAACCGCTAACTGCCCCGCAGTGACAGATTCACGTAGCGCGACAGGAAGTAGCGTTAATGTGCCCGCAGTTTGCGGTTGTGCAGGGGAGGTGGGGGAATAAGGGCGGAGGGTGAGCGGCAAACCGAGCATCGCTGCCCGGTCGGTAAGGAGAGTGGCATCGGCACAAACAACCAGTTCGACCGGCCACTCACGCTGTGCAAGCTGGACAACTAAGTCCGGGCCAATCCCGGCGGGCTCGCCGGGAGTGATCACAACACGTTGGGTTTTAACCATTAGTTGCTCAGGATTTTAACGTAGGCGCTGGCACGTTGTTCCTGCATCCAGCTTGCTGCTTCTTCCGAGAACTTACGGTTCATCAGCATGCGGTACGCACGATCTTTCTGTGCCGCGTCGGTTTTATCGACATTACGGGTATCCAGCAGTTCGATTAAATGCCAGCCGAATGAAGAGTGAACCGGTGCACTCATTTGACCTTTGTTCAGGCGGGTCAGGGCGTCACGGAAGGCCGGATCGAAAATATCTGGTGTAGCCCAACCGAGATCACCGCCCTGGTTAGCAGAGCCTGGATCCTGAGAGAACTCTTTCGCTGCGGCAGCAAAAGTCGTTTTACCACTCTTGATATCGGCAGCAATCTGTTCCAGTTTCACGCGGGCCTGTTCGTCAGTCATGATCGGCGACGGTTTCAGCAGAATATGGCGAGCATGAACTTCGGTCACCGAGATATTTTTGCTTTCGCCGCGCAGGTCGTTAACTTTCAGAATATGGAAGCCAACGCCGGAACGAATTGGGCCAACAATGTCGCCTTTCTTCGCGGTGCTTAATGCCTGGGCGAAGATCCCCGGCAACTCCTGAATACGGCCCCAGCCCATCTGGCCGCCGTTCAGTGCCTGCTGGTCGGCAGAATGAGCAATCGCCAGCTTACCGAAATCAGCGCCGTTACGCGCCTGATCGACAATGGCACGCGCCTGGCTTTCCGCTTCGTTCACTTGATCAGAGGTCGGGTTTTCCGGCAGCGGGATCAGGATGTGGCTCAGGTTCAGCTCAGTGCTGGCGTCGTTTTGGTTACCCACCTGCTGCGCCAGGGATTCGACTTCCTGCGGCAGGATGGTGATGCGACGACGCACCTCGTTGTTACGCACTTCAGAGATAATCATCTCTTTGCGGATCTGGTTACGATAGGTGTTGTAGTTCAGACCATCGTAAGCCAGACGGCTGCGCATCTGATCCAGCGTCATGTTGTTCTGTTTCGCGATGTTAGCAATCGCCTGATCCAGCTGCTCATCGGAGATTTTTACTCCCATTTTCTGCCCCATCTGCAGGATGATTTGATCCATGATCAAACGTTCCATGATTTGGTGGCGCAGCGTCGCGTCATCAGGAAGTTGCTGCCTTGCCTGAGCAGCGTTCAGTTTTACCGACTGCATTAATCCATCAACGTCGCTTTCCAGCACGACGCCGTTATTGACGACGGCTGCGACTTTATCGACTACCTGGGGGGCAGCGAAACTGGTATTCGCGATCATGGCGATACCGAGAAGCAGCGTTTTCCAGTTCTTCATACTTTTTCCATTTCAATTAACCGCACTGCGGATTACGTGGTAAATCAACAAATCACAAAGTGTTTTGATACGGCAGAATGTTCGAACGCAGCATCTCTTGCGTACCCAGACCGTAGTTGGAGCTCAGGCCGCGAAGTTCGATGTTAAAGCCGATTGCGTTGTCATATACCGCATGTTGTTTATCGTTATCCCAACCGTTCAGCTTCCGCTCGTAACCGACGCGAATTGCATAGCAGCAGGAGCTGTATTGCACACCTAACATAGAGTCGGCTTGCTTGTTCGCATTGGTGTCGTAGTAGTAGGCCCCAACAATTGACCAACGATCGGCAATTGGCCAGCTGGCGACGGCACCTACCTGCGAAATACCATTCTTATATTGCTCAGCTGTGGAATAGTACTTAGGCAGCGTAGCCTGAATATATTCCGGGCTGGCGTAACGGTAATTCAGCTGTACCAGACGGTCTTCATCCCGACGGTATTCAATGCTGGAGTTACTGGTCGCTACGTTATCCAGACGTGTATCGTACTGAATCCCGCCACGCAATCCCCAACGCTCGGAGATACGCCAGTAAGTATCGGCTGCCCACACCAGTGAGCCCGTTTTGTCGTCATTCTCCCATGTTATGTTGTCATCGCCAGTGCGAGACTCCGTGAAATAGTAGATTTGACCAACGGAAATATTAAAACGTTCAACGGCAGCATCATCATATATGCGAGATGTGACACCGGTCGTCACCTGGTTAGCGGAGGCAATACGGTCAAGACCGCCGTAAGTCCGGTCCCGGAACAGGCCAGAGTAGTCAGATTGCAGCAGAGACGAGTCGTAGTTATAGATGTCGCTCTGATCGCGATACGGCACGTATAAATACTGCGCGCGCGGTTCCAGCGTTTGGGTATAACCCGGAGCCAGCATTTCCATATCGCGTTCAAAGACCATTTTGCCGTCAACTTTGAATTGCGGCATTACGCGGTTAACGGATTCGTCCAGCTTGGTTGTGTTTCTGGAGTTATACCAGTCAAGATTAGTTTGCTGATAATGAGTTGCCAGCAACTTCGCTTCGGTATTGATGCTGCCCCAGTTATTAGAGAGCGGCAAATTGATGGTCGGTTCCAGGTGAACTCGGGTTGCTTCAGGCATGTCGTCTCTGGTGTTTACAAAGTGCACTGCCTGGCCGTAAATACGTGTATCAAACGGACCAACATCATTCTGGTAGTAGTTAACGTCTAACTGCGGCTCTGCCGAGTAGCTACTGGTGTTCTGCTCGCTGAAGACCTGGAACTGCTTGGTTGAAACGGTGGCATTGAAGTTTTGCACCGCATAGCCAACGCTGAATTTTTGCGTTGCGTAGCCGTCAGTACTGGAACCGTACTTGTTATCGAAATCATTGAAGTAGCTAGGATCGCTGACCTTGGTGTAGTCGACGTTGAAACGCCACACCTGATCCATGACCCCGGAGTGGTTCCAGTAGAATAACCAACGACGTGAACTGTCATCGTTCGGGTGTTCATCTTCATAGACTTTATCTGAAGGCAGATAGTCCAGTTCCATCAAGCCAGCGCCCGCCTGGGAGAGGTAGCGGAATTCGTTCTCCCACATGATATTGCCACGACGATGCATATAATGCGGCGTGATGGTGGCATCCATATTTGGCGCGATGTTCCAGTAATATGGAAGGTAGAACTCAAAGTAGTTGGTGGTGGTGTACTTGGCGTTCGGGATCAAGAAACCAGAGCGACGTTTGTCACCCACCGGCAACTGCAAATAGGGGCTATAAAAGATCGGTACCGGACCCACCTTAAAGCGGGCGTTCCAGATCTCCGCAACTTGTTCTTCGCGGTCATGAATAATTTCGCTACCTACCACGCTCCAGGTGTCAGAACCCGGCAGACAGGAGGTAAAGCTACCGTTATCCAGAATGGTATAGCGGTTTTCGCCACGTTGTTTCATCAGGTCCGCTTTACCGCGGCCCTGACGACCCACCATCTGGTAATCACCTTCCCAGACATTGGTATCTTTGGTGTTCAGATTCGCCCAGCCTTTCGGCCCTTTGAGGATCACCTGGTTATCGTCGTAATGGACATTACCGAGCGCATCAACGGTACGTACCGGCTCCGGTTGTCCTGGTGCCTCTTTTTGATGGAGCTGCACTTCGTCGGCCTGCAGACGGCTGTTACCCTGCATGATATCCACGCTGCCAGTAAACACGGCGTCATCCGGGTAGTCCCCTTTCGCGTGGTCAGCATTGATAGTCACGGGTAAGTCATTGGTATCGCCCTGTACCAGAGGACGGTCATAGCTTGGCACGCCCAACATGCACTGTGAGGCGAGGTCGGCTGCCAGTCCCTGTTGACTATAAAGGGCGGTGGCAATCATGGTGGCCAGGAGAGTGGGGATACGTTTTTTCATACGTTGATTTTATTGTTCCATCATCGGTAACGTTGCGCGTGACAAACGGTCAGAGACTAACGTACTCGTCATCTCTACGCTAGTGTTAATCCTGTCCGAATAGCGTCAGTGGTGTTAGGCACGGCATTGAATGACAGGTATGATAATGCAAATTATAGGCGATGTCCCACAATTGACCGCAGCCGGAAAACGGTAAAAGCACCTTTATATTGTGGGAGATAGCCCTGATATCCGTGTGTCGATTTGGGGAATATATGCAGTATTGGGGAAAAATCATTGGCGTGGCCGTGGCCTTACTGATGGGCGGCGGCTTTTGGGGCGTAGTGTTAGGCCTGTTAATTGGCCATATGTTTGATAAAGCCCGTAGCCGTAAAATGGCGTGGTTTGCCAACCAGCGTGAGCGTCAGGCGCTGTTTTTTGCCACCACTTTTGAAGTGATGGGCCATTTAACCAAATCCAAAGGTCGTGTCACGGAGGCTGATATTCATATCGCCAGCCAGTTGATGGACCGAATGAACCTTCATGGCGCTTCCCGTACTGCGGCGCAAAATGCGTTCCGGGTGGGAAAATCAGACAATTACCCGCTGCGCGAAAAGATGCGCCAGTTTCGCAGTGTTTGCTTTGGTCGTTTTGACTTAATTCGTATGTTTCTGGAGATCCAGATTCAGGCGGCGTTTGCTGATGGTTCACTGCACCCGAATGAACGGGCGGTGCTGTATGTTATTGCTGAAGAATTAGGCATCTCCCGCGCCCAGTTTGACCAGTTTTTGCGCATGATGCAGGGCGGTGCACAGTTTGGCGGCGGTTATCAGCAGCAATCTGGCGGTGGTAACTGGCAGCAAGCGCAGCGTGGCCCGACGCTGGAAGATGCCTGTAATGTGCTGGGCGTGAAGCCGACGGATGATGCGACCACCATCAAACGTGCCTACCGTAAGCTGATGAGTGAACACCATCCCGATAAGCTGGTGGCGAAAGGTTTGCCGCCTGAGATGATGGAGATGGCGAAGCAGAAAGCGCAGGAAATTCAGCAGGCCTATGAGCTGATAAAACAGCAGAAAGGGTTTAAATGACCCTGTAAATGATGCTGAGTAACTGCCCACGATTAAAGGTGGCCGCCCTGGCGGTCACTTCTTTGAGAAAAGGCGTTTACTCAGAGTGGTGGACAGGCTCAATACACGGTTTATGGGAAAGTTTCTGTTGGTTTTATCGCGTTGACCCTGCTTAAGGTTGAGAGCTTTACGACGAGCGGAATTATATTTTTACGTCTTAAAAATAAAAAACACATATCTGAATGAGCGATTTTTGAAAGTATATTTATTCAGAGCGCGCATCATGAGTTTTTAACTCAATGCGAGGCTATTACCATGAAAGTATCAGTTCCAGGCATGCCGGCTACACTTTTAAATATGAGCAATAACGATATTTATAAGATGGTGAGCGGGGACAAGATGGACGTGAAGATGAATATCTTTCAACGCTTGTGGGAGACGTTACGTCATCTGTTCTGGTCAGATAAACAGACTGAGGCTTATAAACTTCTGTTCAATTTCGTGAATAAAAAGGCTGGCAACATCAACGCCTCAAAATACTTTACTGGGGCTGTCGACGAGAATGAGAAAGAAAAGTTTATCCATAGTCTGGAATTATTCAATGAACTCAAAACATGCGCAAAAAATCCGGATGAGATGGTCGCAAAGGGCAAGATGCGCTGGGTCGCCGAGATCTACGGTGATATCGAGTTAAGTGTCACTTTTTTCATTGAAAATAAGGAGATATGTACTCAGACGTTGCAGCTGCATAAAGGCCCAGGTAACTTGGGCGTTGATCTTGGAGAGGCTTACCTTCCCGGCGTTGACATGAGGGATTGTTACTTTGGTAAAAAAACAATAATAGATAAAAAAGCCCTTTACTTGGAACCTGGGTGGAATGCTAACCTGGACGGTGCTACCCTGGACGGTGCTATCCTGGACGGTGCTACCGTGGATGGTGCTACCCGCCTATATGCTGAGGTAATTATTATTAATAAAATCACCCCAAAAAAAATTGTTACTGAAGGAGTTGCTACTAAACAAAGTACTGCTGAAAAATTATTGCCAACGCAATTATTGAATGATCCAGAATAAGCTAAGGTTGAAGGGGCTGGAACGCCCCTTCAACCTTAGCAGTAGCGTGGGATGATTTCACAATTAGAAAGACCTGCATGATGAGCTAGAGAAGAGGCTGGTGATGCAAGGCGTCGTGCACGACGCGGATCACCGAGATGGGCATCGCCAACCAGACTGCTAATTAGCCCATGAATAACAATCAGAAAGGACCATAACAGACCCGATAAAATGAAATAATAGAGACGATCAACGGGTGAAGAAAAAGTTCAAAAATTCGCTGTGGAGCAGGAAGGGAATTACCGAATGGAAAGCGTAGCCACACGCAACAACTGAAAGCAGTTTGGCAGAAACAAAAAATCCCCGGACTCGGGGATTTATGTACAAGAGGCAGCCCTTAGGATGAGGGTATAAACGTACAGGAAAGGTTAAAAATCCGCTGGCGCTTTAAACGTCATACTATTGCCATACGCCGGATGGGTAATCGTCAGCATCTCTGCATGTAGCAACAAACGCGGTGCCATTGCTCTCGCTTCTGGTGATGCATAAAAACGATCGCCGAGAATCGGATGACCCAGCGCCAGCATATGCACACGCAGCTGATGCGAACGCCCGGTAATCGGTTTTAACACCACTCTTGCCGTGTTATCCGCCGCATATTCCACCACTTCATACTCCGTCTGCGCAGGTTTACCTGTTTCGTAACAGACTTTCTGTTTCGGGCGGTTTGGCCAGTCGCAAATCAGCGGCAGATCCACCAGACCTTCTGCGGGGGATGGATGCCCCCAGACGCGGGCCACATACTGCTTTTTCGGCTCGCGCTCGCGGAACTGGCGTTTTAACTCCCGCTCCGCGGCTTTGGTCAGCGCCACTACAATCACGCCGCTGGTAGCCATATCCAGACGATGCACCGATTCTGCCTGCGGATAATCACGCTGAATGCGCGTCATCACGCTGTCTTTGTGCTCTTCCAGACGACCCGGCACAGACAACAAACCGCTCGGCTTGTTGACCACCATAATATGGTCATCCTGATACAGGATAACCAACCAGGGTTCCTGCGGTGGATTGTAGTTTTCCATCCCCATTTTCGGCTCCGTTACTGATGCGTTACAACGATCAAACGCAGGGCATCCAGACGCCAGCCTGCCTGATCCAGGCTTTCCATTACCTGCTGACGGTTGCTCTCAATGGCGGTCAGTTCGTCGTCACGAATGTTCGGGTTCACTGCACGCAGAGCTTCCAGACGAGACAGCTCGGCAGACAGTTTTTCGTCGGCTTCGTTACGTGCGGCATCAATCAGTGCACGGGCAGATTTCTCGATCTGTGCTTCCCCCAGCTGAAGGATAGCGTGAACATCCTGCTGCACGGCGTTAACCAGTTTGCTGCCGGTGTGACGGTTAACCGCGTTAAGCTGACGGTTAAAGGTTTCAAACTCCACCTGCGCCGCCAGGTTGTTGCCGTTTTTATCCAGCAGCATACGTACCGGCGTCGGTGGCAGGAAGCGGTTGAGCTGCAACTGCTTCGGAGCCTGGGCTTCGACCACGTAAATCAGTTCCACCAACAGCGTACCTACCGGCAACGCTTTGTTTTTCAACAGTGAAATCGTGCTGCTACCGGTATCGCCAGAAAGGATCAGATCCAGACCGTTGCGGATCAGCGGATGCTCCCAGGTAATAAACTGCGCATCTTCACGCGCCAGCGCCACTTCACGGTCGAAGGTGATGGTGATGCCATCTTCCGACAAGCCTGGGAAGTCCGGCACCAGCATATGATCGGACGGGGTCAGCACGATCATGTTGTCGCCGCGATCGTCCTGATTGATACCGATAATATCGAACAGATTCATGGCGAAGGCGATCAGGTTGGTATCGTCATCCTGCTCTTCAATGCTTTCTGCCAGTGCCTGGGCTTTTTCGCCACCGTTGGAATGGATTTCCAGCAGGCGGTCACGACCCTGTTCCAGCTGTGCTTTCAGCGCTTCATGTTGCTCGCGGCAGTTTTTGATCAGATCGTCAAAGCCTTCGGTTTGATCCGGTGAAGCCAGATAGTTAATCAGATCGTTGTATACACTATCGTAAATAGTGCGTCCGGTCGGGCAGGTGTGCTCGAATGCATCCAGACCTTCGTGATACCAGCGCACCAGCACCGACTGAGCGGTTTTCTCCAGATAAGGCACATGGATCTGAATATCGTGCGCCTGGCCGATACGATCCAGACGACCAATACGCTGCTCCAGCAGATCCGGGTTGAATGGCAGGTCAAACATCACCATGTGGCTGGCGAACTGGAAGTTACGTCCTTCAGAACCGATTTCCGAGCACAGCAGTACCTGTGCGCCGGTGTCTTCTTCAGCAAACCAGGCGGCAGCGCGGTCACGCTCAATAATCGACATGCCTTCGTGGAACACCGCAGCGCGGATACCTTCACGTTCGCGCAGTACTTGCTCCAGTTGCAGCGCAGTGGCAGCTTTGGCGCAGATCACCAGCACTTTCTGAGAGCGATGGCTGGTCAGGTAGCCCATCAGCCACTCAACGCGCGGATCGAAGTTCCACCAGGTGGCGTTATCACCTTCAAATTCCTGATAAATACGCTCCGGGTAGAGCATATCGCGAGCGCGATCTTCCGCACTTTTGCGTGCGCCCATAATGCCGGAGACTTTAATAGCCGTCTGATACTGCGTCGGCAGCGGCAGCTTGATGGTGTGCAGCTCGCGTTTCGGGAAGCCTTTCACACCGTTACGCGTGTTACGGAACAGCACGCGGCTGGTGCCGTGGCGATCCATCAGCATGGAAACCAGTTCCTGACGGGCGCTCTTTGCATCTTCGCTGTCGCTGTTTGCTGCTTGCAACAGCGGCTCGATATCCTGCTCGCCGATCATCTCACCGAGCATGTTCAGTTCATCATTGCTCAGTTTGTTACCTGCCAGCAGCATGGCAACGGCGTCCGCAACCGGACGATAATTTTTCTGTTCTTCAACGAATTGCGCAAAATCGTGGAAACGGTTCGGGTCCAGCAGACGCAGACGGGCGAAGTGGCTTTCCATCCCCAGTTGTTCCGGGGTTGCGGTCAGCAGCAGAACGCCGGGCACGTGCTCTGCCAGTTGTTCAATGGCCTGATATTCGCGGCTCGGCGCATCTTCGCTCCACACCAGGTGATGGGCTTCATCGACCACCAGCAGATCCCATTCGGCTTCACAGAGATGTTCCAGACGCTGTTTGCTACGACGGGCAAAATCCAGCGAGCAAATCACCAGCTGTTCGGTGTCGAACGGGTTGTAAGCATCGTGCTGAGCTTCGGCATAACGCTCATCATCAAACAGAGCAAAGCGCAGGTTGAAACGGCGCAGCATTTCTACCAGCCACTGATGCTGTAAGGTTTCCGGGACGATAATCAGCACACGTTCAGCAGCGCCAGAGAGCAGTTGCTGATGCAGGATCATCCCGGCTTCAATGGTTTTCCCTAAACCGACTTCGTCAGCGAGCAGGACGCGCGGCGCGTGGCGGCGACCAACATCATGAGCGATGTTGAGCTGGTGCGGGATCAGGCTGGTACGCTGACCGCGCAGGCCGCTGTACGGCATACGGAACTGTTCGCTGGAATACTTACGCGCGCGATAACGCAGCGCAAAGCGGTCCATACGGTCAATCTGCCCGGCAAACAGACGGTCTTGCGGTTTGCTGAACACCAGTTTGCTATCAAGGAAAACTTCACGCAGGGCTACGCCGGACTCTTCAGTATCCAGGCGAGTACCGATATAGGTCAGCAAGCCATTTTCTTCTTTTACTTCTTCGACTTGCATCTGCCAGCCGTCATGGCTGGTAATAGTATCACCAGGGTTGAACATCACGCGGGTCACGGGGGAATCACTGCGTGCGTACAGACGGTTTTCACCAGTAGATGGGAAAAGTAAAGTGACAGTTCGCGCATCCACCGCGACAACGGTTCCAAGTCCCAATTCGCTTTCTGTATCGCTGATCCAGCGTTGACCAAGTGTAAAAGGCATATGTGTTCGGCTCTATATCTTTAATTGCAGGCAATAACCACCCGCTACCGTGCTTATGAGGTAGTGGTGTTATTCAGGTCCAGGAATGGAAAGGGCGCTATGGTACTGGATGGCAAAGCATTCGTCACGCATCAAAATGGTATCTGGCGAACTCTTTTTTTGCTCAAAATAGCCCAAGTTGCCCGGTCATAAGTGTAGCAAAATTATCCTCAATAAAAGGGAGTATTCCCTCCGCCACGGGTTGTAGCTGGCGGGTCAGATAGTGTTCGTAATCCAGCGGTGAACGTTGGTAGTCCAGCGGCTCCGGGCCGTTGGTGGTCCATACGTACTTAATGGTGCCGCGGTTCTGATATTGCAAGGGGCGACCGCGCTTTTGGTTTTCTTCATCGGCAAGGCGAGCGGCGCGTACATGAGGCGGAACATTACGCTGATATTCGCTCAGCGGACGGCGAAGGCGTTTACGGTAAACCAGCCGCGCATCCAGTTCACCCGCCATCAGTTTGTCGATGGTTTCGCGGACGTACTCCTGATATGGCTCGTTGCGGAAGATACGCAGGTACAGCTCCTGCTGAAACTGCTGGGCCAGCGGCGTCCAGTCGGTGCGCACGGTTTCCAGCCCTTTAAACACCATCCGCTGTTTATCGCCCTCCTGAATCAGCCCGGCATAACGCTTTTTACTACCGGTATCGGCTCCGCGAATGGTTGGCATCAGAAAACGGCAGAAATGGGTTTCATACTCCAGTTCTAATGCGCTGGTCAGCCGTTGTTTTTGCAGCGTTTCTGCCCACCAGGCGTTAACGTGCTGCACCAGTGCACGACCAATTTTCGCCGCTTCTTCTTCCGAATGTGCGCCTTTCAACCAGACAAACGTTGAGTCGGTATCGCCGTAGATCACGTCGTAGCCCTGCGCTTCAATCAATGCTTTGGTTTGCCGCATGATCTGATGACCACGCATGGTGATCGACGACGCCAGGCGCGGATCGAAGAAGCGGCAGGCGGTGGTGCCAAGCACGCCATAAAAGGCATTCATAATGATCTTCAGCGCCTGCGAAAGCGGCTTATTACCCTGACGTTTGGCTTCATCGCGCCCGTGCCAGATGTTAGTCACAATCTCCGGCAGGCAATGTTTCTCCCGCGAGAACCAGGCGTCGAGAAAACCTTCGGTGCTGTGCTCTGGATCAGGCTGCGCCATGCCTTCCACCAGCCCGACGGGATCAATCAGAAAGGTGCGGATGATCGACGGGTACAGGCTTTTGTAGTCCAGCACCAGTACCGAATCATAAAGCCCTGGCCGCGAATCCATCACATAGCCGCCAGGGCTGGCGTGTGGCGGCACTTCGCCGAGATTAGGCGCGACATAACCAGCGCGATGCATTCGGGGAAAATAGAGATGACCAAACGCTGCCACCGACCCCCCGTGGCGGTCTACCGGCAGGCCGTTAACCGTCGCTCGTTCGAGTAAAAACGGCATGATTTCAGTTTTGTGGAAGATCTGCGTCACCAGTTCGCAATCTTTCAGGTTATAAGTTGCCAGCGCAGGTTTATCTTCGGCGAAACGGCGGTCAATTTCGTCCATTCGATCCCACGGGTTATCGATAGATTTTCCTTCGCCTAATAGCTCCTGAGCGACAGTTTCCAGCGAGAATGAAGAGAAATTCCAGAACGCGGATTTCAGCGCCTCGATACCGTCGATAATCAGTCGCCCTTTGGCTTGGGCAAAAAAGACGCCGTTTTTGAAGCCGTGTTCGCGCCACTCCAGCTCGCTGTTATCACGCCCAAGACGCAGTGGAATACGATAACGCTCGGCATGTTTTTGCAGCATTCGCAGATCAAACTGCACCACGTTCCAGCCGATGATCACATCAGGATCGTGAGTCGCAAACCAGGCGTTGAGTTTTTCCAGTAGCTGCGGGCGGCTGGCGACGTATTCCAGTTCGAAATCGAGCGCGGAGGCGTCGCCATTCTCTGGCCCCAGCATATAAACGATGCGCTGCCCGCAACTTTCCAGGCCGATGCAGTACAGCTCACCGTGGCGGGTGGTTTCAATATCAATAGAAACCCACCTTAGCGGCGGACGATAGTCGGGATGCGGTTTCAGACGGGCATTAACAATAGTGCCATTGCGCATATCACCCTCGACCCACACCGGTGAGGTGATAAACCGCTCCATCAGATAGCGTTCTGGCGGGCGCACATCGGCCTCGTAGACGGTAACGCCAGCTTCACGCAGGCGCTTTTCGTAATTCATCAACTGGCGATGGGCGCGACAGTAAAGGCCATACACCGGTTGGCGGTGAAAATCTTTTAACGCCAGCGGCGTCAAGCGAAAGCCTTGTTCACCCTGCAAAATATGCTGAGCGCGGGGAACCTGATCGGCGGGAATAAACGCCACGGACTCTTGCGGTGCAAGCGTAACCTGCAACGGCCCGTTGTCCGTCGCCAGCCAGAAGGAGACCTCTGTCCCTTGCGGGGTGTCCCGCCAGTGTCGGGTTAAGATAAAACCTGCCTGCGCCACGCTAAAAATCCAATAAAAAACCAGGCTTGATTATAGCCTGGTTTCGTTTGATTGGCTGTGGTTTTATACAGTCATTACTGCCCGTAATATGCCTTCGCACCATGCTTACGTAAATAATGTTTATCCAGCAACGTTTGCTGCATATCCGGTAACTGCGGAGCAAGCTGGCGGCAGAAAATCCCCATATAAGCGACTTCTTCCAGCACGATGGCGTTGTGCACCGCATCTTCGGCATTTTTGCCCCATGCAAACGGGCCGTGAGAATGGACCAGAACGCCGGGCATTTGTGCTGCGTCGATCCCCTGTTTTTCGAAGGTTTCGACGATCACTTTTCCTGTTTCCCATTCATATTCGCCGTTGATTTCCGCATCGGTCATTTTGCGGGTGCAGGGAATGGTGCCGTAGAAATAGTCGGCGTGGGTGGTACCGGTTGCCGGAATTGACTGGCCCGCCTGCGCCCAGATGGTGGCGTGGCGCGAGTGTGTGTGCACAATGCCGCCAATGGACGGGAATGCCTGATAGAGCAGCCGGTGAGTTGGCGTGTCGGAGGAGGGCTTTTTCGTTCCTTCAACCACTTCACCGGTTTCGATGCTGACCACGACCATATCGTCAGCGGTCATGACGTTGTAATCGACGCCGGAAGGTTTGATCACAAAGACGCCGCGCTCGCGATCAACGGCGCTGACGTTGCCCCATGTGAGCGTGACCAGGTTATGTTTTGGCAGCGCCAAATTGGCTTCTAATACCTGGCGTTTGAGATCTTCTAACATGTTGACTCCTGAGAGGTCGTTTCCCCTCGCCCCGGCCCTCTCCCCAAAGGGGCGAGGGGGAAAACAATGCCGGATGCGCTTTGCTTACCCGGCCTACAAAATCGCAGCGTGTAGGCCTGATAAGACGCGCCAGCGTCGCATCAGGCGTTACACACCTGATGCAGCTACTTAGCGACGAAATCCGTAATACACTTCGTTCCAGCGCAGCGCGTCTTTAAACGCGGGCAGGCGGGTGTCGTTATCAATCACCGTGATTTCAATGTCGTGCATCTCGGCAAACTGGCGCATATCGTTGAGGTTCAGCGCATGGCTGAAAACAGTATGGTGCGCGCCACCAGCAAGGATCCATGCTTCGGAAGCAGTTGGCAGATCCGGTTGCGCTTTCCACAGCGCATTCGCCACCGGCAGTTTCGGCAGGGAGTGCGGTGTTTTCACAGTGTCGATGCAGTTAACCAGCAGACGGTAACGATCGCCGAGATCAATCAGGCTGGCGACAATCGCCGGACCAGTTTGGGTATTGAAGATCAGGCGGGCAGGATCGTCTTTACCGCCAATACCGAGGTGTTGAACGTCGAGGATCGGTTTCTCTTCTACGGCGATCGACGGACAGACTTCCAGCATATGGGAGCCGAGCACCAGATCATTACCTTTCTCGAAGTGATAGGTGTAGTCCTCCATAAAGGAGGTGCCGCCCTGCAGACCGGTTGACATCACCTTCATGATGCGAAGCAGGGCGGCAGTTTTCCAGTCGCCTTCGCCCGCAAAGCCGTAACCCTGCTGCATCAGACGCTGTACGGCCAGACCAGGAAGCTGTTTCAGACCGTGCAAATCTTCAAAGGTGGTGGTGAACGCGTGGAAGCCACCTTGTTCCAGGAAACGCTTCATCCCCAGCTCAATACGCGCCGCTTCCAGCACGTTCTGGCGTTTTTCGCCGTGGATTTGTGTGGCAGGCGTCATGGTGTAGCTGCTTTCATACTCATCGACCAGCGCGTTAACATCGCCATCGCTGATGGAGTTCACCACCTGCACCAGATCGCCAACCGCCCAGGTATTGACGGAGAAACCGAACTTGATCTGTGCGGCAACTTTATCACCATCGGTGACCGCTACTTCACGCATGTTATCGCCAAAACGGCAGACTTTCAGATGACGGGTATCCTGTTTAGATACCGCCTGACGCATCCAGGAGCCGATACGCTCATGGGCTTGTTTATCCTGCCAGTGACCGGTAACCACGGCATGTTGCTGACGCATACGCGCGCCAATGAAGCCGAACTCGCGACCGCCATGTGCAGTCTGGTTCAGGTTCATAAAGTCCATATCGATGCTATCCCACGGCAGCGCCGCGTTGAACTGGGTGTGGAATTGCAGCAACGGTTTGTTGAGCATGGTCAGGCCGTTGATCCACATTTTGGCCGGGGAGAAAGTGTGTAGCCACACTACCAAGCCGGCGCAACGATCGTCGTAATTCGCGTCACGGCAAATAGCGGTGATTTCATCCGGCGTGGTGCCCAGCGGTTTCAGCACCAGTTTGCAGGGCAGTTTCGCTTCCGTATTCAGCGCATTAACGACGTGCTCGGCATGTTGGGTGACCTGACGCAGGGTTTCCGGGCCATACAGATGCTGGCTGCCAATTACAAACCACACTTCATAATTATCAAAAATCGTCATTGTCGTGTCCTTATAGAGTCGGAACGGCCTGGGCAGCCTGTGCCGGGGCGGAAGTTGGAAGATAGTGTTGTTCGGCGCTCATCGCCCATTGCTGATAGCGGCGATAAAGCTGTTCAAAGCGTTGTGCCTGTTCGCTGCGCGGTTGCAGGGTTTTCTCTACCGCACTGGCCATTTTTTGCTGGGCTGAGGGGATGTCTGCGTGCACTTTCGCGGCGACGGCAGCAAAAATCGCCGCACCGAGCGCACAGCATTGGTCAGAGGCAACAATTTGCAGCGGGCGATTCAGCACGTCGCAGCAGGCCTGCATAATGACCTGGTTTTTCCGCGCGATGCCGCCCAGCGCCATCACGTTATTGACGGCGATCCCCTGATCGGTAAAGCACTCCATGATTGCGCGTGCGCCAAAGGCGGTGGCAGCAATCAAACCGCCGAACAGCAGCGGAGCGTCGGTAGCGAGGTTCAGATCGGTAATCACCCCTTTCAGGCGTTGGTTAGCGTTTGGCGTGCGGCGGCCGTTAAACCAGTCGAGCACCACCGGCAGGTGATCCAGAGACGGATTTTGAGCCCATGCTTCGGTCAGCGCCGGAAGCAGTTGTTTCTGGCTGGCGTTGATTTGCTCTTTCAGTTCCGGATGCTGGGCGGCAAGCTGTTCCAGCGGCCAGCCGAGTACGCGACCAAACCAGGCGTAGATATCACCAAACGCCGATTGGCCTGCTTCCAGACCGATAAATCCAGGCACCACGCTGCCATCAACCTGACCGCAAATACCTTTCACTGCCCGCTCGCCAACGCTCTGTTTGTCGGCAATCAGAATGTCGCAGGTGGAAGTACCGATAACTTTTACCAGAGCGTTAGGCTGTGCGCCTGCACCAACTGCGCCCATATGGCAGTCAAACGCGCCGCCGGAAATCACCACGCTTTCAGGCAGGCCGAGACGCTGCGCCCATTCCGGGCATAAGGTGCCCACCGGAATATCGGCAGTCCAGGTATCAGTGAACAGCGGGGAAGGCAAATGGCGATTGAGGATCGGGTCCAGCTCATCAAAGAAACTGGCTGGCGGCAGGCCGCCCCAGCTTTCGTGCCATAGCGACTTATGCCCGGCGCTGCAACGTCCGCGACGAATATCCTGCGGGCGCGTGGTACCGGAAAGCAGAGCTGGCACCCAGTCGCACAGCTCAATCCACGATGCGGCAGATTGCGCCACGGCGCTGTCCTGGCGAGTTACATGCAGTATTTTTGCCCAGAACCATTCGCTGGAATAAATACCGCCAATATAGCGGGAGTAGTCAACGTTGCCCGGCGTGTGACATAAGCGGGTAATCTCTTCCGCTTCTTCAACCGCGGTGTGGTCTTTCCACAATACGAACATCGCGTTCGGGTTTTCGGCAAACTCCGGGCGCAGCGCCAGGACGTTACCGTCCGCGTCAATCGGTGCGGGCGTCGAGCCGGTTGTGTCAACGCCAATCCCGACCACAGCTGCGCGCTGCTCGGCGCTAAGCTCTGCAAGCACGGTTTTCAGCGCCGCTTCCATTGACTCAATGTAGTCACGCGGATGATGACGGAACTGGTTATTTGGGGCATCACAAAATTGCCCTTTCTGCCAACGGGGATACCACTCTACGCTGGTGGCGATCTCTTCACCGGTGGCGCAGTCCACCGCCAAAGCTCGCACAGAATCACTGCCAAAATCGAGGCCAATTGCAATCGCCATCGTTTCACTCCATCCAAAAAAACGGGTATGGAGAAACAGTAGAGAGTTGCGAAAAAAAGCGTCAGGTAGGATCCGCTAATCTTATGGATAAAAATGCTATGGCATAGCAAAGTGTGACGCCGTGCAAATAATCAATGTGGACTTTTCTGCCGTGATTATAGACACTTTTGTTACGCGTTTTTGTCATGGCTTTGGTCCCGCTTTGTTACAGAATGCTTTTAATAAGCGGGGTTACCGGTTGGATTAGCGAGAAGAGCCAGTAAAAGACGCAGTGACGGCAATGTCTGATGCAATATGGACAATTGGTTTCTTCTCTGAATGGCGGGAGTATGAAAAGTATGGCTGAAGCGCAAAATGATCCCCTGCTGCCGGGATACTCGTTTAACGCCCATCTGGTGGCGGGTTTAACGCCGATTGAGGCCAACGGTTATCTCGATTTTTTTATCGACCGACCACTGGGAATGAAGGGTTATATTCTCAATCTCACCATACGCGGCCAGGGGGTGGTGAAAAATCAGGGACGAGAATTTGTCTGCCGACCGGGTGATATTTTGCTGTTCCCGCCAGGAGAGATTCATCACTACGGTCGTCATCCGGAGGCTCGCGAATGGTATCACCAGTGGGTTTACTTTCGTCCGCGCGCCTACTGGCATGAATGGCTTAACTGGCCGTCAATATTTGCCAATACGGGTTTCTTTCGCCCGGATGAAGCGCACCAGCCGCATTTCAGCGACCTGTTTGGGCAAATCATTAACGCCGGGCAAGGGGAAGGGCGCTATTCGGAGCTGCTGGCGATAAATCTGCTTGAGCAATTGTTACTGCGGCGCATGGAAGCGATTAACGAGTCGCTCCATCCACCGATGGATAATCGGGTACGCGAGGCTTGTCAGTACATCAGCGATCACCTAGCAGACAGCAATTTTGATATCGCCAGCGTCGCACAGCATGTTTGCCTGTCGCCGTCGCGTCTGTCGCATCTGTTCCGCCAGCAGTTAGGAATTAGCGTCTTAAGCTGGCGCGAGGACCAACGCATTAGTCAGGCGAAGCTGCTTTTGAGCACCACCCGGATGCCTATTGCTACCGTCGGTCGCAATGTTGGTTTTGACGATCAACTCTATTTCTCGCGAGTATTTAAAAAATGCACCGGGGCCAGTCCGAGCGAGTTCCGTGCCGGTTGTGAAGAAAAAGTGAATGATGTAGCCGTCAAGTTGTCATAATTGGTAACGAATCAGACAATTGACGACTTGACGGAGTAGCATAGGGTTTGCAGAATCCCTGCTTCGTCCATTTGACAGGCACATTATGCAAGCATTGCTGGAACACTTTATTACCCAATCCACCGTGTATTCATTGATGGCGGTGGTGTTGGTGGCCTTTCTGGAGTCGCTGGCGCTGGTCGGTTTGATTCTACCCGGTACGGTGCTGATGGCGGGGCTGGGGGCGCTGATTGGCAGCGGCGAGTTAAGTTTCTGGCACGCCTGGCTGGCAGGGATCGTCGGTTGCCTGCTGGGCGACTGGATCTCCTTCTGGCTGGGCTGGCGTTTTAAAAAGCCATTGCATCGCTGGTCATTTCTGAAGAAAAACAAAGCACTACTTGATAAAACTGAACATGCGTTGCATCAACACAGCATGTTCACCATTCTGGTCGGTCGTTTTGTTGGCCCGACGCGTCCGCTGGTGCCAATGGTGGCGGGAATGCTGGATCTCCCGGTGGCAAAATTTATTACGCCGAATATTATCGGCTGCCTGCTGTGGCCACCGTTTTACTTCCTGCCGGGGATTCTGGCGGGTGCGGCGATCGATATTCCAGCCGGAATGCAGAGCGGCGAGTTTAAATGGTTGCTGCTGGCGACGGCGGTATTTTTGTGGGTTGGTGGCTGGCTGTGCTGGCGGTTATGGCGCAGCGGTAAAGCAACCGATCGTTTAAGTCATTATTTGTCGCGCGGTCGTTTGTTGTGGCTGACGCCGTTGATTTCTGCCGTCGGTGTAGTGGCGCTGGTGGTGTTAATTCGCCACCCGTTGATGCCGATGTATATCGATATTTTGCGTAAAGTGGTTGGGGGTTAGGGGATAGCCTTGTGCGGGTTGCCTGATGCGACGCTTGCCGCGTCTTATCAGGCCTACAAAACGCACTGTCCGTAGGTCGGATAAGGCGTTCACGCCGCATCCGACAGTGCATACTAACCCGTAATCCCCAATAGTGCCGAAGCACTCGCCTTACCGCTCAACAACTCATCGGTCATACCCTGCCAGGCGATGCGCCCGTCGGCGACCACCACCGAGCGTGTGGCGATCCGCGCCGCATCTTCCACACTGTGCGACACCATCAATAACGTCATTTTTTGCTGCTGGCAGCTCGTGCTCACCAGCGTCAACATCTCCTGACGTAACGCCGGATCGAGCGCAGAGAACGGTTCATCGAGCAATAAAATCGGCTGTTCGCGCACCAGACAACGCGCTAACGCCACGCGCTGTCGTTGACCGCCAGAAAGCTCGCCCGGTAATCGCGCCATTAAATTATCAATCCCCATCTGGCGGGCGATAGCGTGCATTTTCTCCTGCTGTGCCGTGTTCAGCTTCAATCCTGGATTAAGCCCCAACCCGATGTTCTGCGCGACCGTCAGGTGACTGAACAGGTTGTTCTCCTGAAACAGCATCGACACCGGACGGCGTGACGGCGGCGTAGTGGTGTGATCAACGCCGTCGATAGTCAGCGAACCGCTGGCTGGCGTCAGAAAACCGGCGATCAAATTCAGCAGGGTACTTTTACCCGCGCCGCTTGGCCCGAGGATCGCCACCTGCTCGCCGCGTTCCACCGTTAAGCTAAAACGCATCGGCAAATGGTGGTAAAGCCAGGTGATATCAGTCAGTTTTAACATTTCGCCCCGGTAGTTTTTCAATCACAGTAAACAGCAGAAAACAGAGTAGCAGCAGAATTAACGCGGTGACCGCGCCGTCCTGGCTGCGATAGGAGCCAATTTGCTGGTAGAGATAAAACGGCAGGGTACGGAAATCATCGTTACCGAACAACGCCACCACGCCAAAATCACCAATCGATAGCACACAAGCAAAGGCCAGTGCCTGCGCCAGTGGGCGTTTCAGGGCGCGCAGCTCCACCACTTTTAAGCGTGACCAGCCTTCAATGCCCAGCGACTGACACAACATACTGTAACGCGCGGTGATATCGCGCATCGGGTTTTCCAGCACCTTCAGCGCATAAGGGATCGCCATTAACGCATTGGTGAAAATCACAATGCCGTCAGCAGATTGCGGCAGGCCGATAGTGTTGTTGAGCAGTAAAAAGAAGCCCGTAGCCAGCACAATCCCCGGCATGGCGAGGATCAACATGCCGCTCATCTCCAGCGCCTGACCCGCCAGCATTTTTTGCCGCACCCGCAGTTCGCGACTGCTCCATAGCAGCATCATGGTCAGCACTACGCATAATACGCCTGCCGCCAGCGCAATACGCAACGAGGTCCACAGCGCCTGCCACAGCACCGGTTGTGCCAGCACTTCCGGCAACTGGCGATTTACCCCATCGACGATCACCGCCAGTAACGGTGGTAGCAACAGCAGCAGCGCCAGCACAATTAACACCGTGTCGCAAATGCGGCTATGCAGACGATCGTCCGGGTCGCGCCAGCCTTGCAGCAGAGTAGTGCCGGGCGCAATGGCCTTACTCAATCGCTGACTCAACAGCACTAGCCCGAGGCAACACACCATCTGGATCAACGCCAGCATCGCCGCGCGGGCAGGATCGTAGTCGTAACTCAGCGCCTGATAAATAGCCAGCTCGATAGTGGTCGCCTGCGGACCGCCGCCCAGCGACAGCACGGTGGCGAAGCTGGCGAAACAGAGCATAAAGATAAGCGCAGCAACTGGCGGGATTTGTCGCCGTAACCACGGCCATTCGACGAAGCGGAAAAAATGCCAGCCGCGCATCCCAAGCTGGGCGGCAAGCTGACGTTGTTCGCCGGGAATGTTTTCCAGTGCCTGGAGTAATAAGCGGCTCGCCATCGGCAGATTAAAAAACACATGGGCCAGCAAAATGCCTTGCAGGCCGTAGGGCGAAAAGGTCCACTCCAGACCGAGCGATTGGCAGAGCGATGCCAGCCAGCCCTGGCGACCATAGACGCTAAGAATGCCGAAAACAGCAACCAGCACCGGGAGGATCAAGGTCATGGCACACAGACGCAACAGCGCCAGCCGTCCTGGAAAGCGCCTGCGGTAGAGGGCGCGGGCAAGGAATATCGCGGGCACGACAGAGAGCAGCGCCGAGAGAAACGCCTGCCAGAAGGAGAAGCGCACCACATGCCACAGATAGCTGTCCTGCCAGACTGCCACCCAGTCACCCTGCGGCGCGTTCCACCACAGGGCGAGAAACGCCGCCAGTGCAACCGCCACCACAAGCGTAGCGGCGCTTACACCTGGAATTAACCAGCCGGGAATTAATGGCTGACGGCGCGTTGCCATTCGCTAATCCATGCCTGACGTTGTGCCGCCACTTCGGCTGGCGTGAACTCCAGCGTGGTTGCCGGTTTGGTCAATTGTTCAAACCCGGCAGGCAGCGTGACATTTGCCACCGGATACATCCAGTTGCCGGTTGGGATCGCATTCTGGAAAGCCGGAGAAACCATAAACTGGAGGAATTTTTGCGCCAGCTCTGGCTGCTTGCTGGCAGCGGTGCGGGCGGCGACTTCCACTTGCAAATAGTGACCTTCGCTGAAGTTCGCGGTGGCGTAGTTATCTTTCTTCTCTTCGAGAATGTGATAAGCCGGAGAGGTGGTGTAACTCAGGACCAGATCGCTTTCACCTTTTAAAAACAGGCCGTAGGCTTCGCTCCAGCCTTTGGTGACCGTGACCGTTTTCTTCGCCAGTTTCTGCCAGGCTTGTGGGGCGTCATCGCCATAGACTTTTTGCATCCACAACAGCAGACCCAGTCCCGGCGTGCTGGTGCGCGGATCCTGATAAATCACCCGCCAGTTTTGATCGCTCTCAACCAGTTCTTTCAGGCTTTGCGGCGGATTTTTCAGTTTGTTCTTGTCATAGACGAAGGCGAAATAGCCATAGTCAAACGGCACAAAGGTGTCATTTTTCCAGCCGCCGGGAACGTTAACGGCTTCCGCTGCCACACCGCTTTTAGCAAACAACCCGGTTTTGCTGGCGGCGTCCAGCAGGTTGTTATCCAGCCCCAGCACCACATCGGCTTTGCTGTTTTTGCCTTCCATCCGTAGACGGTTGAGCAGCGAAACGCCATCTTCCAGCGCCACCAGTTTCAGTTCGCAATTACAGTCTGCTTCAAAGGCTTTTTTGACCACCGGACCAGGTCCCCAGTCAGCGGCAAAGGAATCGTAGGTATAAACAGTCAGAACGGATTTAGCGAAAACAGGCGCTGTGCACAGCAACAGCAGGGGAAGACATTTTTTTAACACTTTGCACCTCAAAAAAGAGTGGCAAAGGACTTGAGAAGGAGCCTCAAATCCCTTCGCCGGCGTTATCCGGATCAGGTTCGACGGGTATTTTCTCAGCGCACGCGGCTGCGTGGCACCCCGTTGAGAACGGCGTTAGTGTAGTGATTTTGTTATCAACCAGCAATCCATAGAGAAGGTGTATTAAAAAAGCCAATATTCGTTCAGCTATCAAGGACGTATTTGCATAGCTGAAGGGTGTCGATCCGAAAGAATCCCTTAGCTTCAGTCAGAATCGGTAACGTAACAGTTTATTGCGTGAATGAGCGATTTTTGACAGTATTCTTATTCAGGACGCTTATTCTGAGTTTTTAACTCAGAGTGGAGCTATCAGCATGAAAGTAAGAAACCCAGAACAGATTAGTATCCCTGCAAGTAATACCACTAAAGATCCAGGCCTTACTCATTCTCAGATTATCAGGATGGTTAACCTGGTCAAAAAGACCGAGAATATGAATATCTTTGAAGAGCTATGGGAGACGTTACGCAATCTCTTCCGGTCAGATAAACATTCCCAGACTGCGGCAAGGCAAATTCTGAAGGATGCATTTTATTTCCAGAATTGTGATGACTACTCAAAATACTTTACCGGGGCTGTAGATGGGGATGCGCGTGATAAGTTTACCCACTGGCTGATAAATTTTAATAAACTCAAAGAACATGCAATAGATCCGGAAAATATGGCCGCGAAGGCCTCACTCTCGTCAGGAGATACGTTAAGAGTCAGTTTTTTTATTGGAGATGAGGCGATACTTACTCTGGATTTGCAGCTGAAAGAGAGCACCAGTACCGGGTGCATTGATCTGAGTCATGCTTACTTTAACGGGGTTGTCATTTGTGGTATTGACCGTCTCGAGGTTGACCTGAGCAATGCTGAAACGAACAATAGCCGTTGGTATGACTGACCTGCGCGAGGTTAACCTGAAAAAGCTGACCTTTCCGGCCAGAACACGGCTAGGCTGCGCCGTTATTGATTAACTCAGAATATGAAAGAGGGGCTGGAATGCCCCTTCTTTAATCTTATTTGCGACTCTAATCAGACGATGCATAAAACAGAGAAAATATAAAAGTAATGTATTTTATTCATTCCGTCTGAATATAAAAAACGCGCTCATGACCGCCAAAAGGCACAAGCTACTCTGGATCCGGCGGCGCAAACCACGCTGATTTAAAATCGAACCAGCCGAGGGTGTTCATACGCAGACCGCGCATACTGCGTTGCCCCTGAATGATCAGCCAGTGGTGGATAAGTGGCACCATTGCTTTACTGGCGACCAGTTGCTGGCACCAGTTCGCCAGATTCATTTCGCCATTGCGCCAGCGGGCGGCGTCGGCTTGCCAGTCGATCGGAATACAGTGTTGGAGCAGCGGCACCTCGCACAGGTGCGCGAACAGCGAAAAATCCAGCGGCAGCGTAAAGTTGGCGCTGTTAAGCCAGATATCGCTCTCGATCTCTCCTTCATGCCACTGATCGTAGCTGATCTCTTTGATTTCCAGCGTGACCTGGTGACTTGCCAGAATCTGCTGCATGATCCCGGCAATCACTCGATGCTCAATATGATCCTGATAAAAGGTCAGGGTGAGGCTTTCCAGCCCGGCGGGTTTTTCGCAATGTGTCGGACGAGCATGGTGCCAACGTGGGAGCAGTCCATAAGCCGGGAACCACAGTTGCTGGTACTGTTCCTCAGCGAAATAGACCAGATTAGTTGGAGAAAGCACATAGCTTACCCAGTCCCTGACTTGCTGATTCGCCCCGCGATGGGTGCGGTTGTCGAACAGTAAATAGTAGCAACCTTCCTCCAGGCGGCTTTCAATCTCTTTTTCCTCGCCCTGTGGACCTTTTAGCATCAGCCCTCCGGCTGGCTCGTCGGCAATTTCCGGTAGAACCCAGACGTTAACTTCGTCGATTAATGCCCGGTAACCGAAGAAGTCATCGAATGCCTGAATTTTCAGTTGATTGGTGCTGTTGCGGATCACCCCATACGGACCGGTGCCGATGGGATGGCTGGCAAAGTTACTGATGGTTTCCCATTCGCGCGGCAGGATCATCGCCGGAACTTGTCCCAGCAGTAACGGCAACCAGCGGTCCGGCTGCGTGAGGTGGATATCCAGCGTCCAGGGCGTCGGCGATACAATTTCAGCAATATGCGAATAGAGCGGCAGCGTATTGATCCGTTTTAAAGAGGCGATCACATCGTCCATTTCCAGTTCACGACCATGATGAAAATGGACTCCTGGACGCAAAAAGAAACGCCAGTGAAGCGGTGATATTTGCTGCCAGTGGTGGGCTATGTCCGCTTCCAGTTCCCCATTTTCCTCATTTATGCGCGTTAGCGAACTGAAGATTTGCCGGGCGATATGGGTTTCGGAACGACGCAATGCGCTGCCAGGTAGCAGATTACGCAACGGACGATAGTAGAGCACGCGCAGGATGTGCCGCCCCTGGCGGAAGCTGCGGCCCAGATGAGAAACCAGCATTTGCCGCACAGTCGCTTTGTCGCCAACCAACTGCACTAGTTGGTCGATACGATCCTGCTCCAGCAGGTCTTCCGCCCGCTGTTGCTGAAGTGCCAGCCCGGTATAGAGGAAGGTCAGACGCGAGCGTTTACCGCGCCCGACTTCCGCTTCCCACGTCAGCCAGCCGCGATCCTGCATGGTGTTGAGCAGGGTACGCATATGACGACGCGAGCAGCTCAATAACGCTGCCAGTTCGTTGAGCGTCGTGTCCTGCGATTTACCCTCGCAGCATTGCCACAGGCGGATGAACTGTTGTTGCAGACGAGCAGATGGCATAAAAGGGGAACTCCTGCGCAAAAGTCAGCAATTTTATTTTCCCTATATTAAGTCAATAATTCCTAACGATGAAGCAAGGAGGTGCCCCATGCGTCAGTTTTATCAGCACTATTTTACCGCGACAGCGAAGTTGTGCTGGTTGCGTTGGTTAAGCGTCCCACAACGATTAACCATGCTTGAAGAACTGATGCAGTGGGAGGGGAGTCATTCTGGCTACTGATTTGCGGACATCATGTGTGACTGAGTATTGGTGTTAATCGCCACGCCAGCAGTGATTATCTGCTGGCTTTTTTCTTTTTGGCGATTGAGTGCCGGACGGTTTACAAACTAACGCATAAATTCCGGTTGCTTCTCTTCATAAGACGCAATAGCGTCGTCGTGCTGCAGGGTCAGGCCAATGCTGTCCAGACCATTCATCATGCAGTGGCGGCGGAAGGCATCAATGGTAAATCGATAAGTTTTCTCTCCCGCTTTCACCTCTTGCGCTTCCAGGTCCACGTCGAAATAAATCCCCGGATTGGCCTGCACCAGCGCAAACAGTTCGTCCACTTCTGCGTCGCTTAATTTCACCGGCAGCAGCTGGTTGTTAAAGCTGTTGCCGTAGAAGATGTCAGCAAAACTCGGGGCAATCACCACTTTAAAACCGTAATCGGTCAATGCCCACGGCGCGTGCTCACGCGAGGAACCGCAGCCGAAGTTTTCCCGCGCCAGCAAAATGGAAGCGCCCTGATACTGCGGGAAGTTCAGCACGAAGTCCGGGTTTGGCTGTTGGCCTTTTTCATCCAGAAAACGCCAGTCGTTAAACAGATGCGCGCCAAAACCTGTACGGGTCACTTTCTGCAAAAACTGTTTCGGGATGATTGCATCGGTATCGACATTGGCGGCATCCAGCGGAACCACCAGGCCTGTGTGTTTGATAAATTTCTCTGCCATGGTGTGCTCCTTATTTAATGTTGCGAATGTCGGCGAAATGTCCGGTCACAGCAGCAGCGGCAGCCATTGCCGGGCTGACCAGATGGGTGCGCCCTCCACGCCCCTGGCGGCCTTCAAAGTTACGGTTGCTGGTGGAGGCACAACGCTCACCCGGATTCAGGCGATCGTTGTTCATCGCCAGACACATTGAGCAACCTGGCAAGCGCCATTCAAAACCGGCTTCAATAAAGATTTTGTCCAGACCTTCCGCTTCCGCCTGGGCTTTTACCGGGCCAGAGCCGGGAACCACCAGTGCCTGCACGCCTGGCGCGACTTTCCGCCCTTTGGCGATTTCAGCCGCCGCGCGTAAATCTTCAATACGCGAGTTAGTGCAGGAACCGATAAACACTTTGTCGATAGCCACTTCTGTCAGCGGAATACCCGGTTTCAGCCCCATATAGGCCAGCGCTTTTTCTGCCGACGCGCGTTCAACCGGATCGGCAAACGAAGCCGGATCGGGAATATTGTCGTTCACGGAAATCACCTGACCTGGATTGGTGCCCCAGGTGACCTGCGGTGAAATTTCTTCTGCCTGCAAAGTCACAACGGTATCGAAAGTTGCGCCTTCGTCGGTTTGCAGGGTTTTCCAGTAGGCAACGGCGTTGTCGAAATCTTTGCCTTTCGGCGCATGCAGACGGCCTTTGACATAGTTAAAGGTAGTTTCGTCCGGTGCAACCAGACCGGCTTTCGCGCCCATTTCGATTGCCATATTGCACAGGGTCATACGACCTTCCATGCTTAAATCACGGATTGCTTCGCCGCAAAACTCCACCACATGCCCGGTGCCGCCTGCGCTGCCAGTTTTACCGATAATTGCCAGCACGATATCTTTTGCGGTAATGCCCGGCGCGGCTTTGCCCTGGACTTCAATTTTCATGGTCTTCGCACGACCCTGTTTCAGGGTTTGCGTTGCCAGTACGTGTTCAACTTCGGAAGTGCCGATACCAAAGGCCAGTGCGCCAAACGCGCCGTGGGTGGCGGTATGCGAGTCGCCGCAGACAATAGTCATCCCCGGCAATGTGACGCCCTGTTCCGGCCCCATTACATGGACGATCCCCTGATACGGGTGATTCAGGTCATACAGCTCGACGCCAAACTCTTTGCAGTTTTTGATCAGCTCCTGCATCTGGATGCGCGCCATTTCACCGCAGGCATTAATGTCTTTCGTCTGGGTAGAGACGTTGTGATCCATGGTGGCGAAGGTTTTGCCCGGCTGACGTACCGGGCGACCGTGGGCGCGCAGACCATCGAACGCCTGCGGTGAGGTCACTTCATGCACCAGGTGGCGGTCGATATATAACAGCGGGGTTTCGTTTTCGGCTTCGTACACTACGTGAGCGTCGAACAATTTTTCGTATAACGTCTTAGCCATGATTACACCCCTTCTACCACATAGCGGGCAATGATATCGCCCATTTCATTGGTACTAACGGCGGCAGCGCCACGGGCTAAATCTCCGGTGCGAATGCCTTCTTCTAATGCGCGGTTAATGGCGCGTTCAATGGCGGAAGCCGCATCATCGGCATCCAGGCTGTAACGCAGCAGCAGTGCCAGCGACAGGATTTGTGCAATCGGGTTGGCGATGTTTTTGCCTGCGATATCTGGTGCGGAGCCGCCTGCCGGTTCATACAGACCAAAACCTTGTTCGTTCAGGCTGGCGGAAGGCAACATCCCCATTGAGCCAGTGATCATTGCGCACTCGTCAGACAGAATGTCGCCAAACAGGTTGGAGCACAGCAGGACGTCAAACTGTGATGGATCTTTAATCAGCTGCATGGTGGCGTTGTCGATGTACATATGCGCCAGTTCGACATCCGGGTATTCCGTGGCGATCTCGTTAACGATCTCCCGCCATAAAATAGAGGATTGCAGCACGTTGGCTTTGTCGATAGACGTCACTTTATGGCGACGTTTACGAGCAGATTCAAACGCGATGCGGGCGATACGTTCAATCTCAAAACGGTGATACACCTCGGTATCAAACGCTTTTTCATATTGTCCGCTACCTTCGCGGCCTTTTGGCTGACCGAAATAGATGCCGCCGGTCAGTTCGCGCACACACAGGATGTCGAAGCCGTTAGCGGCAATGTCAGCACGCAGCGGACAGAATGCTTCCAGCCCCTGATACAGTTTTGCCGGACGCAGATTGCTGAATAATTTGAAGTGTTTACGCAAAGGCAACAGTGCGCCGCGTTCTGGTTGCTGGTCTGGCGGCAAATGTTCCCACTTCGGACCACCTACCGAGCCAAACAGCACGGCATCGGCTTGCTCACAACCTTCAACCGTCGCAGGCGGCAGCGGCTGCCCGTGGTTATCAATGGCTGCGCCGCCTACATCGTAATGGCTGGTGGTGATACGCATCGCAAAGCGGTTGCGCACGGCATCCAGCACTTTCAGCGCCTGGGTCATCACTTCCGGACCAATACCGTCCCCCGGCAATACGGCAATATGGTAATTCTTCGACATCACACGGTTTCCTTGTTGTTTTCGTTGTGTTGAGCTTTGCGTTGCAACTCTTTTTCGACTTCTGTGGCACGCCAGATATTGTTAAGTACGTGCACCATGGCTTTGGCGGAGGACTCGACAATATCGGTGGCCAGGCCGACGCCGTGGAAGCGGCGACCATTGTAGTTGGCGACAATATCCACCTGACCCAGCGCATCTTTACCGTGGCCTTTGGCGGTCAGGCTGTACTTCACCAGTTCGACGTTATAGTCAGTGATGCGGTTTATCGCCTGATAGACGGCATCGACCGGACCGTTACCGTTGGCGGCTTCTGCTTTGACTTCTTCGCCGCAGGCCAGTTTGACGGCGGCAGTGGCAATATCGTTAGAGCCAGACTGCACGCTGAAGTAATCCAGACGGAAATGCTCCGGCTCTTCTTGCTGCTTACCGATGAAGGCCAGTGCCTCCAGATCGTAATCAAACACCTGACCTTTTTTGTCCGCCAGCTTCAGGAAGGCATCGTACAAATTGTCTAAATTATATTCACTTTCTTTATACCCCATCTCATCCATGCGGTGTTTTACTGCCGCACGTCCCGAACGAGAGGTCAGATTCAGCTGGATTTGGTTCAAACCAATAGATTCTGGTGTCATGATTTCGTAGTTTTCGCGGTTTTTCAGCACACCATCCTGATGAATACCGGAGGAGTGTGCGAATGCGCCGCTGCCAACAATGGCTTTGTTTGCCGGGATCGGCATATTACAAATCTGGCTAACTAATTGGCTGGTGCGCCATATTTCCTGGTGATTAATGGCGGTATGAACGTTGAGAATATCCTTACGAACTTTGATCGCCATGATCACTTCTTCCAGGGAACAGTTACCGGCACGCTCGCCGATCCCGTTCATTGCACCTTCCACCTGGCGTGCACCGGCATGTACCGCCGCCAGTGAGTTTCCGACCGCCAGGCCCAAATCGTCGTGGGTATGTACGGAAATAATGGCTTTGTCGATGTTGGGTACGCGTTCATACAGCCCGCTGATGATTCCGGCGAACTCAAATGGCATGGTGTAGCCCACGGTGTCCGGGATGTTGATGGTGGTGGCACCGGCATTAATCGCCGCTTCGACCACTCGCGCCAGATCGGCAATTGGGGTGCGTCCGGCATCTTCGCAAGAAAATTCAACATCATCGGTGTAATTACGGGCGCGTTTCACCATATAGATAGCGCGTTCGATCACCTCGTCCAGCGTGCTACGCAGCTTGGTGGCAATGTGCATTGGCGAAGTGGCAATAAAGGTATGAATCCGGAAGGCTTCGGCGACTTTCAGAGATTCGGCCGCCACGTCGATATCCTTTTCCACGCAGCGAGCTAACGCGCATACGCGGCTGTTTTTAACCTGGCGAGCGATGGTTTGCACTGATTCAAAATCACCCGGCGAAGAGACGGGGAACCCGACTTCCATCACGTCAACACCCATACGCTCAAGGGCCAGCGCAATTTGCAGTTTTTCTTTCACACTCAAGCTTGCCTGTAACGCCTGTTCACCGTCGCGCAATGTGGTATCGAAAATAATGACTTGCTGGCTCATGGTTTGGGTCCTTGTCTCTTTTTGAGCGCCTCGCTTCGGGCATAAAAAAACCCGCGCAATGGCGCGGGTTTTTTGTTTGACTGCGTGCTGGCTTAATGCTGGATGCCGCTCACTCGTCTACCGCGCAAAGAAGATGCGTTTAGTAGTAGTAGACCGATAAAGCGAACGATGTGAGTCATTAAATCAGCTCCAGATGAATGCGATATGCTTTTAGAGTTACTGGATACAAAAACGGATGTCAACCCTGACGTAATAAAAACGTCCCGCCAGCATGAGTTCTGCATCCGTCAAATTAGCTAATTGTGCTGCGGTGGTTAAAACAAGCGATATTAATTTCTGCTTAACCACCGCCGCTTTTCATCGGTTGACATATTTCAGAATAAATTTTTGCATCTAATCGACGAGGGAAAGGGGGATAAAATGCACGCGTTACGAAACCTATCCTGATGATTTGTATTGAATTATATGTTTTGCGAATTTTTTGATATTGATTTGGTGAATATTATTGATCAATTAATGTTAAGGATTAATGCATTAAACATATAAATTAATTATTAAAAAAGCACATTTAATCCATTTTGTGGATGATTGAGTATTCGCGGTAGTTATGATTAGATTGTTTTCGCAACAAAAACATTATGGATTATTATGCTGTGGTAAATGACGCTTTCCACGGCAATGGATTCTGTTTTTATAAGAACCCGTATCTTTATGTTTTCCTAATTTTACTCATTTTCCTTTTTCTTATTTTATATGCATGATAAATCATATTCTCGAGGATTATTTCTCTGCATTCCAATAAGGGAAAGGGAGTTAAGTGTGACAGTGGAGTTAAGTATGCCAGAGGTACAAACAGATCATCCAGAGACGGCGGAGTTAAGCAAGCCACAGCTACGCATGGTCGATCTCAACTTATTAACCGTTTTCGATGCCGTGATGCAGGAGCAAAACATTACCCGTGCCGCTCATGTTCTGGGAATGTCGCAACCTGCGGTCAGTAACGCTGTTGCACGCCTGAAGGTGATGTTTAATGACGAGCTTTTTGTTCGTTATGGCCGTGGTATTCAACCGACTGCTCGCGCATTTCAACTTTTTGGTTCAGTTCGTCAGGCATTGCAATTAGTACAAAATGAATTACCAGGTTCAGGCTTTGAGCCTGCCAGTAGTGAACGTGTATTTCATCTTTGTGTCTGCAGCCCGTTAGACAGCATTCTGACCTCGCAGATTTATAATCACATTGAGCAGATTGCGCCAAATATACATGTTATGTTCAAGTCTTCATTAAATCAGAACACTGAACATCAGCTGCGTTATCAGGAAACGGAGTTTGTGATTAGTTATGAAGACTTCCATCGTCCTGAATTTACCAGTGTGCCATTATTTAAAGATGAAATGGTGCTGGTAGCCAGCAAAAATCATCCAACAATTAAAGGCCCGTTACTGAAACATGATGTTTATAACGAACAACATGCGGCGGTTTCGCTCGATCGTTTCGCGTCATTTAGTCAACCGTGGTATGACACGGTAGATAAGCAAGCCAGTATCGCGTATCAGGGCATGGCAATGATGAGCGTACTTAGCGTGGTGTCGCAAACGCATCTGGTCGCTATTGCGCCGCGTTGGCTGGCGGAAGAGTTCGCTGAATCCTTAGAATTACAGGTATTACCGCTGCCGTTAAAACAAAACAGCAGAACCTGTTATCTCTCCTGGCATGAAGCTGCCGGGCGCGATAAAGGCCATCAGTGGATGGAAGAGCAATTAGTCTCAATTTGCAAACGCTAACTGAATGCAGAATAGGTCAGACATCAATGTCTGGTTTATTCTGCATTTTTTATTGAATGTAGAATTTTATTCTGAATGTGTGTGCTCTCTATTTTAGGATTAATTAAAAAAATAGAGAAATTGCTGTAAGTTGTGGGATTCAGCCGATTTATTATCAATTTAATCCTCTGTAATGGAGGATTTTATCGTTTCTTTTCACCTTTCCTCCTGTTTATTCTTATTACCCCGTGTTTATGTCTCTGGCTGCCAATTGCTTAAGCAAGATCGGACGGTTAATGTGTTTTACACATTTTTTTCCGTCAAACAGTGAGGCAGGCCATGGAGATGTTGTCTGGAGCCGAGATGGTCGTCCGATCGCTTATCGATCAGGGCGTTAAACAAGTATTCGGTTATCCCGGAGGCGCGGTCCTTGATATTTACGATGCATTGCATACCGTGGGTGGTATCGATCATGTTTTAGTTCGTCATGAGCAGGCGGCGGTGCATATGGCCGATGGTCTGGCGCGCGCGACCGGGGAAGTCGGCGTCGTGCTGGTAACGTCGGGTCCAGGGGCGACCAATGCGATTACTGGCATTGCCACCGCTTATATGGATTCCATTCCATTAGTTGTCCTTTCCGGGCAGGTAGCGACCTCGTTGATAGGCTACGATGCCTTTCAGGAGTGCGACATGGTGGGGATTTCTCGCCCGGTGGTTAAACACAGTTTTCTGGTTAAGCAAACGGAAGACATTCCGCAGGTGCTGAAAAAGGCTTTCTGGCTGGCGGCAAGTGGTCGCCCTGGGCCCGTGGTCGTTGATTTACCCAAAGATATTCTTAATCCGGCGAACAAATTACCCTACGTCTGGCCGGAGTCGGTCAGTATGCGATCTTACAATCCCACGACCTCCGGGCATAAAGGGCAAATTAAGCGTGCTCTGCAAACGCTGGTGGCGGCAAAAAAACCGGTTGTCTATGTAGGCGGTGGGGCAATCACGGCGGGCTGTCATCAGCAGCTAAAAGAAACGGTGGAGGCGTTGAACCTGCCCGTTGTTTCCTCATTAATGGGGCTGGGGGCGTTTCCGGCAACGCATCGTCAGGCACTGGGCATGCTGGGAATGCACGGCACCTACGAAGCTAATATGACGATGCATAACGCGGATGTGATTTTTGCCGTCGGGGTACGTTTTGATGACCGAACGACGAACAATCTGGCGAAGTACTGCCCAAATGCCACGGTTCTGCATATCGATATTGATCCTACTTCCATTTCTAAAACCGTGACTGCTGATATCCCGATTGTGGGGGATGCTCGCCAGGTCCTCGAACAAATGCTTGAACTCCTGTCGCAAGAATCCGTCCATCAACCGCTGGATGAGATCCGCGACTGGTGGCAACAGATTGAACAGTGGCGCGCTCGTCAGTGCCTGAAATATGACTCTCACAGTGAAAAGATTAAACCGCAGGCGGTGATCGAGACTCTTTGGCGGTTGACGAAGGGAGACGCTTACGTGACGTCCGATGTCGGGCAGCACCAGATGTTTGCTGCGCTTTATTATCCATTCGACAAACCGCGTCGCTGGATCAACTCTGGCGGCCTCGGCACGATGGGTTTTGGTTTACCTGCGGCACTGGGCGTCAAAATGGCGTTGCCAGAAGAAACCGTGGTTTGCGTCACGGGCGACGGCAGTATTCAGATGAACATCCAGGAACTGTCTACCGCGTTGCAATACGAGTTGCCGGTACTGGTAGTGAATCTCAATAACCGCTATCTGGGGATGGTGAAACAGTGGCAGGACATGATCTATTCCGGCCGTCATTCACAATCTTATATGCAATCTCTACCCGATTTCGTTCGTCTGGCGGAAGCCTATGGTCACGTCGGGATCCAGATTGCTCATCCGCAAGAACTGGAAAGCAAACTTAGCGAGGCGCTGGAACAGGTGCGTAATAATCGCCTGGTGTTTGTTGATGTCACCGTCGATGGCAGTGAGCACGTCTACCCGATGCAGATTCGCGGGGGCGGAATGGATGAAATGTGGTTAAGCAAAACGGAGAGAACCTGATTATGCGCCGGATATTATCAGTCTTACTCGAAAATGAATCAGGCGCGTTATCCCGCGTGATTGGCCTTTTTTCCCAGCGAGGCTACAACATTGAAAGCCTGACCGTTGCACCAACTGACGATCCGACATTATCGCGTATGACCATCCAGACCGTGGGCGATGAAAAAGTGCTTGAGCAGATCGAAAAGCAATTACACAAGCTAGTCGATGTATTACGCGTGAGCGAGTTAGGGCAGGGCGCGCATGTTGAGCGGGAAATCATGCTGGTGAAAATTCAGGCCAGCGGCTACGGGCGTGACGAAGTTAAACGTAATACGGAAATATTCCGTGGGCAAATTATTGATGTCACACCCTCGCTTTATACCGTTCAATTAGCAGGCACCAGCGATAAGCTTGATGCATTTTTAGCATCGATTCGCGATGTGGCGAAAATTGTGGAAGTTGCTCGCTCTGGTGTAGTCGGACTTTCGCGCGGCGATAAAATAATGCGTTGAGAATGATCTCAATGCGCAATTTGCAGCCCAACATGTCACGTTGGGCTTTTTTTGCGAAATCAGTGGGAACCTGGAATAAAAGCAGTTGCCGCAGTTAATTTTCTGCGCTTAGATGTTAATGAATTTAACCCATACCAGTACAATGGCTATGGTTTTTACATTTTACGCAAGGGGCAATTGTGAAACTGGATGAAATCGCTCGGCTGGCGGGAGTGTCGCGGACCACTGCAAGCTATGTTATTAACGGCAAAGCGAAGCAATACCGTGTGAGCGACAAAACCGTTGAAAAAGTCATGGCTGTGGTGCGTGAGCACAATTACCACCCGAACGCCGTGGCAGCTGGGCTTCGTGCTGGACGCACACGTTCTATTGGTCTTGTGATCCCCGATCTGGAGAACACCAGCTATACCCGCATCGCTAACTATCTTGAACGCCAGGCGCGGCAAAGGGGTTATCAACTGCTGATTGCCTGCTCGGAAGATCAGCCCGACAACGAAATGCGTTGTATCGAGCATCTTTTGCAGCGTCAGGTTGATGCCATTATTGTTTCGACGTCGTTGCCACCTGAGCATCCTTTTTATCAACGCTGGGCTAACGACCCGTTCCCGATTGTCGCGCTGGACCGCGCCCTCGATCGTGAACATTTCACCAGCGTGGTTGGTGCCGATCAGGATGATGCCGAAATGCTGGCGGAAGAGTTACGTAAGTTTCCCGCCGAGACGGTACTTTATCTTGGCGCGCTGCCGGAGCTTTCTGTCAGCTTCCTGCGTGAACAAGGTTTCCGTACTGCCTGGAAAGATGATCCGCGCGAAGTGCATTTCCTTTATGCCAACAGCTATGAGCGGGAGGCGGCTGCCCAGTTATTCGAAAAATGGCTGGAAACGCATCCGATGCCGCAGGCACTGTTCACAACGTCGTTTGCGTTGTTGCAAGGGGTGATGGATGTCACGCTACGTCGTGACGGCAAACTGCCTTCTGACCTGGCAATTGCCACCTTTGGCGATAACGAACTGCTCGACTTCTTACAGTGCCCGGTGCTGGCAGTGGCTCAACGTCACCGCGATGTCGCAGAGCGTGTGCTGGAGATTGTCCTGGCAAGCCTGGACGAACCGCGTAAGCCAAAACCTGGTTTAACGCGCATTAAACGTAATCTCTATCGCCGCGGCGTGCTCAGCCGTAGCTAAGCCGCGAACAAAAATACGCGTCAGGTGAATTTCTCTCTGGCGCGTTGAGTACGGGAATGGACATCAATATCCTTAAAGTAAATAAGACTATTCCTGGCTATTATTGATAAATGCTTATAAACCTGCCCGTTAATTACCTCACCAGATGAAATTCACAATAATTAAGTGATATCGATAGCGCGTTTTTGCATTATTTTGTTACATGCAGAGATGAATTGCCGATTTAACAAACACTTTTCTTTGCTTTTGCGCAAACCCGCTGGCATCAAGCGCCACACAGACGCAACAGGGACTGTTAACCGGGGAAGATATGTCCTAAAATGCCGCTCGCGTCGCAAACTGACACTTTATATTTGCTGTGGAAAATAGTTAGTCATTTTAAAACGGTGATGACGATGAGGGATTTTTTCTTACAGCTATTCATAACGTTAATTTGCTTCGCACGTTGGACGTAAAATAAACAACGCTGATATTAGCCGTAAACATCGGGTTTTTTACCTCGGTATGCCTTGTGACTGGCTTGACAAGCTTTTCCTCCGCTCCGTAAACTCCTTTCAGTGGGAAATTGTGGGGCAAAGTGGGAATAAGGGGTGAGGCTGGCATGTTCCGGGGAGCAACGTTAGTCAATCTCGACAGCAAAGGGCGCTTATCAGTGCCTACCCGTTATCGGGAGCAGCTGCTTGAGAACGCTGCCGGTCAAATGGTTTGCACCATTGACATTCATCACCCGTGCCTGCTGCTTTACCCCCTGCCTGAATGGGAAATTATCGAGCAAAAATTATCGCGTCTGTCGAGCATGAACCCGGTTGAGCGCCGTGTGCAGCGCCTACTGTTAGGTCATGCCAGCGAATGTCAGATGGATGGCGCAGGTCGATTGTTAATCGCGCCAGTACTGCGGCAACATGCCGGGCTGACAAAAGAAGTGATGCTGGTTGGACAGTTCAACAAGTTTGAGCTGTGGGATGAAACAACCTGGCATCAACAGGTCAAGGAAGATATCGACGCAGAGCAGTTGGCTACTGGAGACTTATCAGAGCGACTGCAGGACTTGTCTCTATAAAATGATGGAAAACTATAAACATACTACGGTGCTGCTGGATGAAGCCGTTAATGGCCTCAATATCCGTCCTGATGGCATCTACATTGATGGGACTTTTGGTCGCGGTGGTCACTCACGTCTGATCCTCTCGCAGCTTGGCGAAGAGGGGCGTTTGCTGGCGATCGATCGCGACCCGCAGGCTATCGCCGTTGCGAAGACTATTGATGATCCGCGCTTCTCCATCATCCACGGACCTTTCTCCGCGCTGGGCGAATATGTTGCCGAGCGCGATCTTATCGGCAAGATCGACGGCATTCTCCTCGATCTTGGCGTCTCTTCACCGCAACTTGATGATGCTGAACGCGGCTTTTCCTTTATGCGCGATGGTCCGCTGGACATGCGTATGGACCCAACCCGTGGGCAGTCAGCCGCTGAATGGCTACAAACCGCAGAAGAAGCCGATATCGCCTGGGTATTGAAAACCTATGGTGAAGAGCGTTTTGCCAAACGCATTGCCCGCGCCATTGTCGAGCGTAACCGCGAACAGCCGATGACCCGCACCAAAGAACTGGCGGAAGTCGTGGCTGCCGCTACGCCGGTGAAAGATAAGTTTAAACATCCCGCGACCCGGACCTTCCAGGCGGTGCGCATTTGGGTAAACAGTGAACTGGAGGAGATAGAGCAGGCGCTAAAAAGCTCGCTCAACGTGCTGGCCCCGGGTGGGCGGCTTTCGATCATCAGCTTCCACTCGCTGGAAGACCGTATTGTGAAACGTTTTATGCGTGAAAACAGCCGCGGTCCGCAAGTTCCGGCAGGGTTACCGATGACTGAAGAGCAGCTCAAAAAACTGGGTGGCCGTCAGCTGCGAGCACTAGGCAAGTTAATGCCGGGCGAAGAAGAGGTGGCTGAGAACCCTCGTGCCCGTAGTTCAGTTCTGCGTATTGCAGAGAGGACGAACGCATGATCAGCAGAGTGACAGAAGCTCTAAGCAAAGTTAAAGGATCGATGGGAAGCCACGAGCGCCATGCATTGCCTGGTGTTATCGGTGACGATCTTTTGCGATTTGGGAAGCTGCCACTCTGCCTGTTCATTTGCATTATTTTGACGGCGGTGACCGTGGTAACCACGGCGCACCATACCCGTTTACTGACCGCTCAGCGCGAACAACTGGTGCTGGAGCGAGATGCTTTAGACATTGAATGGCGCAACCTGATCCTTGAAGAGAATGCGCTCGGCGACCATAGCCGGGTGGAAAGGATCGCCACGGAAAAGCTGCAAATGCAGCATGTTGATCCGTCACAAGAAAATATCGTAGTGCAAAAATAAGGATAAACGCGACGCATGAAAGCAGCGGCGAAAACGCAGAAACCAAAACGTCAGGAAGAACATGCCAACTTTATCAGTTGGCGTTTTGCGTTGTTATGCGGCTGTATTCTCCTGGCGCTGGCTTTTCTGCTCGGACGCGTAGCGTGGTTACAAGTTATCTCTCCGGATATGCTGGTAAAAGAGGGCGACATGCGTTCTCTTCGCGTTCAGCAAGTTTCCACCTCCCGCGGCATGATTACTGACCGTTCTGGTCGCCCGTTAGCGGTGAGCGTGCCGGTAAAAGCGATTTGGGCTGACCCGAAAGAAGTGCATGACGCTGGCGGTATCAGCGTCGGTGATCGCTGGAAGGCGCTGGCTAACGCACTCAATATTCCGCTGGATCAGCTTTCAGCCCGCATTAACGCCAACCCGAAAGGGCGCTTTATTTATCTGGCGCGTCAGGTAAACCCTGACATGGCAGAGTACATCAAAAAACTGAAACTGCCGGGGATTCATCTGCGTGAAGAATCTCGCCGTTATTATCCATCCGGCGAAGTGACCGCTCACCTCATCGGCTTTACTAACGTCGATAGTCAGGGGATTGAGGGCGTCGAGAAGAGTTTCGATAAATGGCTTACCGGGCAGCCGGGTGAGCGCATTGTGCGTAAAGACCGCTATGGTCGCGTAATTGAAGATATCTCTTCCACCGACAGTCAGGCGGCGCACAACCTGGCGCTGAGTATTGATGAACGCCTGCAGGCGCTGGTTTATCGCGAACTGAACAACGCGGTGGCCTTTAACAAAGCTGAATCTGGTAGCGCCGTGCTGGTGGATGTCAACACCGGTGAAGTGCTGGCGATGGCTAACAGCCCGTCATACAACCCAAACAATCTGAGTGGCACGCCGAAAGAGGCGATGCGTAACCGTACCATCACTGACGTGTTTGAACCGGGTTCAACGGTTAAACCGATGGTGGTGATGACCGCGTTGCAACGTGGCGTAGTGCGGGAAAACTCGGTACTGAATACCGTTCCTTATCGAATTAACGGCCATGAAATCAAAGACGTGGCACGCTACAGCGAATTAACCCTGACCGGGGTATTACAGAAGTCGAGTAACGTCGGTGTTTCCAAGCTGGCGTTAGCGATGCCGTCCTCAGCGTTAGTAGATACTTACTCACGTTTTGGACTGGGAAAAGCGACCAATTTGGGGTTGGTCGGAGAACGCAGTGGCTTATATCCTCAAAAACAACGGTGGTCTGACATAGAGAGGGCCACCTTCTCTTTCGGCTACGGGCTAATGGTAACACCGTTACAGTTAGCGCGAGTCTACGCAACTATCGGCAGCTACGGCATTTATCGCCCACTGTCGATTACCAAAGTTGACCCCCCGGTTCCCGGTGAACGAGTCTTCCCGGAATCCATTGTTCGCACCGTGGTGCATATGATGGAAAGCGTGGCGCTACCGGGTGGTGGCGGCGTGAAGGCGGCGATTAAGGGCTATCGTATCGCCATTAAAACCGGTACCGCGAAAAAGGTTGGGCCGGACGGTCGCTACATCAATAAATATATTGCTTATACCGCAGGCGTTGCGCCTGCGAGTCAGCCGCGCTTCGCGCTGGTTGTTGTTATCAACGATCCGCAGGCGGGTAAATACTACGGCGGCGCCGTTTCCGCGCCGGTCTTTGGTGCCATCATGGGCGGCGTATTGCGTACCATGAACATCGAGCCGGATGCGCTGACAACGGGCGATAAAAATGAATTTGTGATTAATCAAGGCGAGGGGACAGGTGGCAGATCGTAATTTGCGCGACCTTCTTGCTCCGTGGGTGCCAGACGCACCTTCGCGAGCACTGCGAGAGATGACACTCGACAGCCGTGTGGCTGCGGCGGGCGATCTCTTTGTAGCTGTAGTAGGTCATCAGGCGGACGGGCGTCGATATATCCCGCAGGCGATAGCGCAAGGTGTGGCTGCCATTATTGCAGAGGCGAAAGATGAGGCGACCGACGGTGAAATCCGTGAAATGCACGGCGTACCGGTCATCTATCTCAGCCAGCTCAACGAGCGTTTATCTGCACTGGCGGGCCGCTTTTACCATGAACCCTCTGACAATTTACGTCTTGTAGGCGTAACGGGCACCAACGGCAAAACCACGACGACCCAGCTGCTGGCGCAGTGGAGCCAACTGCTTGGCGAAACCAGCGCGGTAATGGGCACCGTTGGTAACGGTCTGCTGGGGAAAGTGATCCCGACAGAAAATACCACCGGTTCGGCAGTCGATGTTCAGCATGAGCTGGCGGGGCTGGTGGATCAGGGCGCGACTTTTTGCGCAATGGAAGTTTCCTCCCACGGGCTGGTACAGCACCGTGTGGCGGCATTAAAATTTGCGGCGTCGGTCTTTACCAACTTAAGCCGCGATCACCTTGATTATCATGGTGATATGGAACACTACGAAGCTGCGAAATGGCTGCTTTATTCTGAACATCATTGCGGTCAGGCGATTATTAACGCCGACGATGAAGTGGGCCGCCGCTGGCTGGCAAAACTGCCGGACGCGGTTGCGGTATCAATGGAAGATCATATTAATCCGAATTGTCACGGACGCTGGTTAAAAGCGATCGACGTGAACTATCACGACAGCGGTGCGACGATTCGCTTTAGCTCAAGTTGGGGCGATGGCGAAATTGAAAGCCATCTGATGGGCGCTTTTAACGTCAGCAACCTGCTGCTCGCGCTGGCGACGCTGCTGGCGCTGGGCTATCCACTGGCTGAGCTGCTGAAAACCGCCGCGCGTCTGCAACCGGTTTGCGGACGTATGGAAGTGTTCACTGCACCAGGCAAACCGACGGTGGTGGTGGATTACGCGCATACGCCAGATGCACTGGAAAAAGCCTTACAGGCGGCGCGCCTGCACTGTACGGGCAAGCTGTGGTGCGTCTTTGGCTGTGGTGGCGATCGTGATAAAGGCAAACGTCCACTGATGGGCGCAATTGCTGAAGAGTTCGCTGACGTGGCGGTGGTAACGGACGATAACCCGCGTACCGAAGAACCGCGTGCCATCATCAACGATATTCTGGCGGGAATGTTAGATGCCGGACATGCCAAAGTGATGGAAGGCCGTGCTGAAGCGGTGACTTGCGCCGTTATGCAGGCTAAAGAGAATGATGTGGTACTGGTCGCGGGCAAAGGCCATGAGGATTACCAGATTGTTGGCAATCAGCGTCTGGACTACTCCGATCGCGTCACGGTGGCGCGTCTGCTGGGGGTGATTGCATGATTAGCGTAACCCTTAGCCAACTTACCGATATTCTCAACGGTGAACTGCAAGGTGCAGATATCACCCTTGATGCTGTAACCACTGACACGCGAAAACTGACGCCGGGCTGCCTGTTTGTTGCCCTGAAAGGCGAACGTTTCGATGCTCATGATTTTGCCGACCAGGCGAAAGCTGGCGGCGCGGGCGCACTACTGGTCAGCCGTCCGCTGGATATCGATCTGCCGCAGTTAATCGTCAAGGATACGCGTCTGGCGTTTGGTGAACTGGCTGCATGGGTTCGCCAGCAAGTTCCGGCGCGCGTGGTTGCTCTGACGGGCTCCTCCGGCAAAACCTCTGTTAAAGAGATGACGGCGGCAATTTTAAGCCAGTGCGGCAACACGCTTTATACGGCAGGCAATCTCAACAACGACATCGGCGTGCCGATGACGCTGCTGCGCTTAACGCCGGAATACGATTACGCAGTTATTGAACTTGGCGCGAACCATCAGGGCGAAATTGCCTGGACCGTGAGTCTGACTCGCCCGGAAGCGGCGCTGGTCAATAACCTGGCGGCAGCGCATCTGGAAGGTTTCGGTTCTTTGGCTGGCGTGGCAAAAGCGAAAGGCGAAATCTTTAGCGGCCTGCCGGAAAACGGTATCGCCATTATGAATGCCGACAACAACGACTGGCTGAACTGGCAGAGCGTAATTGGCTCACGCAAAGTGTGGCGTTTCTCACCGAATGCCGCCAACAGCGATTTCACCGCCACCAACATCCATGTGACTTCGCACGGTACGGAATTTACCCTCCAAACCCCAACAGGTAGCGTCGATGTTCTGCTGCCGCTTCCAGGGCGTCACAATATTGCGAATGCGCTGGCAGCCGCTGCGCTCTCCATGTCCGTGGGCGCAACGCTTGATGCTATCAAAGCGGGGCTGGCAAATCTGAAAGCTGTTCCAGGCCGTCTGTTCCCCATCCAACTGGCGGAAAACCAGTTGCTGCTCGACGACTCCTACAACGCCAATGTCGGTTCAATGACCGCAGCAGTCCAGGTACTGGCTGAAATGCCGGGCTACCGCGTGCTGGTGGTGGGCGATATGGCGGAATTGGGCGCTGAAAGCGAAGCCTGCCATGTACAGGTGGGCGAGGCGGCAAAAGCTGCTGGTATTGACCGCGTGTTAAGCGTGGGTAAACAAAGCCATGCTATCAGCACCGCCAGCGGCGTTGGCGAACATTTTGCAGATAAAACAGCGCTTATCGCGCGTATTAAATCACTGATTGCTGAGCAACAGGTAATTACGATTTTAGTTAAGGGTTCACGTAGTGCCGCCATGGAAGAGGTAGTACGCGCTTTACAGGAGAATGGGACATGTTAGTTTGGCTGGCCGAACATTTGGTCAAATATTATTCCGGCTTTAACGTCTTTTCCTATCTGACGTTTCGCGCCATCGTCAGCCTGCTGACCGCGCTGTTCATCTCATTGTGGATGGGCCCGCGTATGATTGCTCATTTGCAAAAACTTTCCTTTGGTCAGGTAGTGCGTAACGACGGTCCTGAATCACACTTCAGCAAGCGCGGTACGCCGACCATGGGCGGGATTATGATCCTGACAGCGATTGTGATCTCCGTGCTGCTGTGGGCTTATCCATCCAATCCGTACGTCTGGTGCGTACTGGTGGTGCTGGTAGGTTACGGCATCATTGGCTTTGTTGATGACTATCGCAAAGTGGTGCGTAAAGACACCAAAGGGTTGATCGCTCGTTGGAAGTATTTCTGGATGTCGGTCATTGCGCTGGGTGTTGCCTTCGCGCTGTACCTTGCCGGCAAAGACACGCCCGCAACGCAGCTGGTGGTTCCGTTCTTTAAAGATGTGATGCCGCAACTGGGGCTGTTCTACATTCTGCTGGCTTACTTCGTCATTGTGGGTACAGGCAACGCGGTAAACCTGACTGATGGTCTCGACGGTCTGGCAATTATGCCGACCGTATTTGTCGCCGGTGGTTTTGCGCTGGTGGCGTGGGCGACCGGCAACATGAACTTTGCCAGCTATTTACACATACCGTATCTACGACACGCCGGGGAACTGGTCATTGTCTGTACCGCGATAGTCGGGGCAGGGCTGGGCTTCCTGTGGTTTAACACCTATCCGGCGCAGGTCTTTATGGGCGATGTCGGTTCGCTGGCGTTAGGTGGTGCGTTAGGTATTATCGCCGTACTGCTGCGTCAGGAATTCCTGCTGGTGATTATGGGGGGCGTGTTCGTGGTAGAAACGCTTTCCGTCATCCTGCAGGTCGGCTCCTTTAAACTGCGCGGACAACGTATTTTCCGCATGGCACCGATTCATCACCACTATGAACTGAAAGGCTGGCCGGAACCGCGCGTCATTGTACGTTTCTGGATTATTTCGCTGATGCTGGTCCTGATTGGTCTGGCAACGCTGAAGGTACGTTAATCATGGCTGATTACCAGGGTAAAAATGTCGTCATTATCGGCCTGGGCCTCACCGGGCTTTCTTGCGTGGACTTTTTCCTCGCTCGCGGTGTGACGCCGCGCGTTATGGATACGCGTATGACACCGCCTGGCCTGGATAAATTACCCGAAGCTGTAGAACGCCACACGGGCGGTCTGAATGATGAATGGCTGATGGCGGCCGATCTGATTGTCGCCAGTCCCGGTATTGCACTGGCGCATCCATCCTTAAGCGCTGCCGCTGATGCCGGAATCGAAATCGTTGGCGATATCGAGCTGTTCTGTCGTGAAGCACAAGCACCGATTGTGGCGATCACCGGTTCTAACGGCAAAAGCACGGTCACCACGCTAGTGGGTGAAATGGCGAAAGCGGCGGGGGTTAACGTTGGTGTGGGTGGCAATATTGGCCTGCCTGCGTTGATGCTGCTGGATGATGAGTGCGAACTGTACGTGCTGGAGCTGTCGAGCTTCCAGCTTGAAACCACCTCCAGTTTACAGGCGGTAGCAGCGACCATTCTGAACGTGACTGAAGATCATATGGATCGCTATCCGTTTGGTTTACAACAGTATCGTGCAGCAAAACTGCGCATTTACGAAAACGCGAAAGTTTGCGTGGTTAATGCTGATGATGCCTTAACAATGCCGATTCGCGGTGCGGATGAACGCTGCGTCAGCTTTGGCGTCAACATGGGTGACTATCACCTGAATCATCAGCAGGGTGAAACCTGGCTGCGGGTGAAGGGCGAGAAAGTGCTGAACGTGAAAGAAATGAAACTTTCCGGGCAGCATAACTACACCAATGCACTGGCAGCTCTGGCACTGGCAGATGCCGCTGGTTTGCCGCGCGCCAGCAGCCTGAAAGCGTTAACCACATTCACTGGTCTGCCGCATCGCTTTGAAGTTGTGCTGGAGCATAACGGTGTGCGCTGGATTAACGATTCAAAAGCGACCAACGTCGGCAGTACGGAAGCGGCACTGAATGGCCTGCACGTAGACGGCACGCTGCATTTGTTGCTGGGCGGCGATGGTAAATCGGCAGATTTTAGCCCACTGGCGCGTTACCTGAATGGCGATAACGTACGTCTGTATTGTTTCGGTCGGGACGGCGCGCAGCTGGCGGCGCTACGCCCGGAAGTGGCAGAACAAACCGAAACCATGGAACAGGCGATGCGCTTGCTGGCTCCGCGTGTTCAGCCGGGCGATATGGTTCTGCTCTCCCCGGCCTGTGCCAGCCTTGATCAGTTCAAGAACTTTGAACAACGAGGCAATGAGTTTGCCCGTCTGGCGAAGGAGTTAGGTTGATGCGTTTATCTCTCCCTCGCCTGAAAATGCCGCGCCTGCCAGGATTCAGTATTCTGGTCTGGATCTCCACGGCGCTAAAGGGCTGGGTGATGGGCTCGCGGGAAAAAGATACCGACAGCCTGATCATGTACGATCGCACCTTACTGTGGCTGACCTTCGGCCTCGCGGCGATTGGCTTTATCATGGTGACCTCGGCGTCAATGCCCATCGGGCAACGCTTAACCAACGATCCGTTCTTCTTCGCGAAGCGTGATGGCGTCTATCTGATCCTGGCATTCATTCTGGCGATCATTACGCTGCGTCTGCCGATGGAGTTCTGGCAACGTTACAGCGCTACGATGCTACTCGGATCAATCATCCTGTTGATGATCGTTCTGGTAGTGGGTAGCTCTGTTAAAGGGGCATCGCGTTGGATCGATCTCGGCTTGCTGCGTATCCAGCCTGCGGAGCTGACAAAACTGTCGTTGTTTTGCTATATCGCCAACTATCTGGTGCGTAAAGGCGACGAAGTACGTAATAACCTGCGCGGCTTCCTGAAACCGATGGGCGTGATTCTGGTGTTGGCAGTGTTACTGCTGGCACAGCCAGACCTTGGTACGGTGGTGGTGTTGTTTGTGACTACGCTGGCGATGTTATTCCTGGCGGGAGCGAAATTGTGGCAGTTCATTGCCATTATCGGTATGGGCATTTCAGCGGTTGTGTTGCTGATCCTCGCCGAACCGTACCGTATCCGCCGTGTTACCGCATTCTGGAACCCGTGGGAAGATCCCTTTGGCAGCGGCTATCAGTTAACGCAATCGCTGATGGCGTTTGGTCGCGGCGAACTTTGGGGGCAAGGCTTAGGTAACTCGGTACAAAAACTGGAGTATCTGCCGGAAGCGCACACTGACTTTATTTTCGCCATTATCGGCGAAGAATTAGGTTATGTCGGTGTGGTACTAGCACTTTTAATGGTATTCTTCGTCGCTTTTCGTGCGATGTCGATTGGCCGTAAAGCATTAGAAATTGACCATCGTTTTTCCGGTTTTCTCGCCTGTTCCATTGGCATCTGGTTTAGCTTCCAGGCGCTGGTTAACGTAGGCGCGGCGGCGGGGATGTTACCGACCAAAGGTCTGACATTGCCACTGATCAGTTACGGTGGTTCGAGCTTACTGATTATGTCGACAGCCATCATGATGCTGTTGCGTATTGATTATGAAACGCGTCTGGAGAAAGCGCAGGCGTTTGTACGAGGTTCACGATGAGTGGTCAAGGAAAGCGATTAATGGTGATGGCAGGCGGAACCGGTGGACATGTATTCCCGGGACTGGCGGTTGCGCACCATCTAATGGCTCAGGGTTGGCAAGTTCGCTGGCTGGGGACTGCCGACCGTATGGAAGCGGACTTAGTGCCAAAACATGGCATCGAAATTGATTTCATTCGTATCTCTGGTCTGCGTGGAAAAGGTATAAAAGCACTGATAGCTGCGCCACTGCGAATCTTCAACGCCTGGCGTCAGGCGCGGGCGATTATGAAAGCGTACAAACCTGACGTGGTGCTCGGAATGGGCGGCTACGTATCAGGCCCAGGTGGTCTGGCCGCGTGGTCGTTAGGCATTCCGGTTGTACTTCATGAACAAAACGGTATTGCGGGCTTAACCAATAAATGGCTGGCGAAGATTGCCACCAAAGTGATGCAGGCGTTTCCAGGCGCTTTCCCTAATGCGGAAGTGGTGGGTAACCCGGTGCGTACCGATGTGCTGGCGCTGCCGTTGCCGCAGCAACGTTTGGCTGGACGTGAAGGTCCGGTTCGTGTGTTGGTAGTGGGTGGTTCCCAGGGCGCACGCATTCTTAACCAGACAATGCCGCAGGTTGCTGTGAAACTGGGTGATTCAGTCACTATCTGGCATCAGAGCGGCAAAGGTTCGCAACAATCCGTTGAACAGGCGTATGCCGAAGCGGGGCAATCGCAGCATAAAGTGACGGAATTTATTGATGATATGGCGGCGGCGTATGCGTGGGCGGATGTCGTCGTTTGCCGCTCCGGTGCGTTAACGGTGAGTGAAATCGCTGCGGCAGGACTACCGGCGTTGTTTGTGCCGTTTCAACATAAAGACCGCCAGCAATACTGGAATGCTCTACCGCTGGAAAAAGCGGGCGCAGCCAAAATTATCGAGCAGCCACAGCTTAGCGTGGATGCTGTCGCCAACACCCTGGCCGGGTGGTCGCGAGAAACCTTATTAACCATGGCAGAACGCGCCCGCGCTGCATCCATTCCGGATGCCACCGAGCGAGTGGCAAATGAAGTGAGCCGGGCTGCCCGGGCGTAATTGTAGCGATGCCTTTTGCATCGTATGAATTTAAGAAGTTAATGGCGTAAAGAATGAATACACAACAATTGGCAAAACTGCGTTCCATCGTGCCCGAAATGCGTCGCGTTCGGCACATACATTTTGTCGGCATCGGTGGTGCCGGTATGGGCGGTATTGCCGAAGTTCTGGCCAATGAAGGTTATCAGATCAGTGGTTCCGATTTAGCGCCAAATCCGGTCACGCAGCAGTTAATGAATCTTGGGGCGACGATTTATTTCAACCATCGCCCGGAAAACGTACGTGATGCCAGCGTGGTCGTTGTTTCCAGCGCGATTTCTGCCGATAACCCGGAAATTGTCGCAGCTCATGAAGCGCGTATTCCGGTGATCCGTCGTGCCGAAATGCTGGCTGAGTTAATGCGTTTTCGTCATGGCATCGCCATTGCCGGAACGCACGGCAAAACGACAACCACTGCGATGGTTTCCAGCATCTACGCAGAAGCGGGACTCGACCCAACCTTCGTTAACGGTGGGCTGGTAAAAGCGGCGGGCGTTCATGCGCGTTTGGGGCATGGTCGGTACCTGATTGCCGAAGCAGATGAGAGTGATGCATCGTTCCTGCATCTGCAACCGATGGTGGCGATTGTCACCAATATCGAAGCCGACCACATGGATACCTACCAGGGCGACTTTGAGAATTTAAAACAGACCTTTATTAATTTTCTGCACAACCTGCCGTTTTACGGTCGTGCAGTGATGTGTGTTGATGATCCGGTGATCCGCGAATTGTTACCGCGTGTGGGACGTCAGACCACGACTTACGGCTTCAGCGAAGATGCCGACGTGCGTGTAGAAGATTATCAGCAGATTGGCCCGCAGGGGCACTTTACGCTGCTGCGCCAGGACAAAGAGCCGATGCGCGTCACCCTGAATGCGCCAGGCCGTCATAACGCGCTGAACGCCGCAGCTGCGGTTGCGGTTGCTACGGAAGAGGGAATTGACGACGAGGCTATTTTGCGTGCGCTGGAGAGCTTCCAGGGTACTGGTCGTCGTTTTGATTTCCTCGGTGAATTCCCGCTGGAGCCAGTGAATGGTAAAAGCGGTACGGCAATGTTGGTCGATGACTACGGCCACCACCCGACGGAAGTGGACGCCACTATTAAAGCGGCGCGTGCAGGCTGGCCGGATAAAAACCTGGTAATGCTGTTTCAGCCGCACCGTTTTACCCGTACACGCGACCTGTATGATGATTTCGCCAATGTGCTGACGCAGGTTGATACCCTGTTGATGCTGGAAGTGTATCCGGCTGGCGAAGCGCCAATTCCGGGAGCGGACAGCCGTTCGCTGTGTCGCACAATTCGTGGACGTGGGAAAATTGATCCCATTCTGGTGCCTGACCCGGCGCAGGTAGCCGAGATGCTGGCACCGGTATTAACCGGTAACGACCTGATTCTCGTTCAGGGGGCTGGTAATATTGGAAAAATTGCCCGTTCTTTAGCTGAAATCAAACTGAAGCCGCAAACTCCGGAGGAAGCACAACATGACTGATAAAATCGCGGTCCTGTTGGGTGGGACCTCCGCTGAGCGGGAAGTTTCTCTGAATTCTGGCGCAGCGGTGTTAGCCGGGCTGCGTGAAGGCGGTATTGACGCGTATCCTGTCGACCCGAAAGAAGTCGACGTGACGCAACTGAAGTCGATGGGCTTTCAGAAAGTGTTTATCGCGCTACACGGTCGCGGCGGTGAAGATGGCACGCTGCAGGGCATGCTCGAGCTGATGGGCTTGCCTTATACCGGCAGCGGAGTGATGGCATCTGCGCTTTCAATGGATAAACTACGCAGCAAACTTCTGTGGCAAGGTGCCGGTTTACCGGTCGCTCCGTGGGTAGCGTTAACCCGCGCAGAGTTTGAAAAAGGCCTGAGTGATAAGCAGTTAGCAGAAATTTCTGCCTTAGGTTTGCCGGTTATCGTTAAGCCGAGCCGCGAAGGTTCCAGTGTGGGAATGTCAAAAGTAGTAGCAGAAAATGCTCTACAAGATGCATTAAGATTGGCATTTCAGCACGATGAAGAAGTATTGATTGAAAAATGGCTAAGTGGGCCGGAGTTCACGGTTGCGATACTCGGTGAAGAAATTTTACCGTCAATACGTATTCAACCGTCCGGAACCTTCTATGATTATGAGGCGAAGTATCTCTCTGATGAGACACAGTATTTCTGCCCCGCAGGTCTGGAAGCGTCACAAGAGGCCAATTTGCAGGCATTAGTGCTGAAAGCATGGACGACGTTAGGTTGCAAAGGATGGGGACGTATTGACGTTATGCTGGACAGCGATGGACAGTTTTATCTGCTGGAAGCCAATACCTCACCGGGTATGACCAGCCACAGCCTGGTGCCGATGGCGGCACGTCAGGCAGGTATGAGCTTCTCGCAGTTGGTAGTACGAATTCTGGAACTGGCGGACTAATATGTCGCAGGCTGCTCTGAACACGCGAAACAGCGAAGAAGAGGTTTCTTCTCGCCGCAATAATGGAACGCGTCTGGCGGGGATCCTTTTCCTGCTGACCGTTTTAACGACAGTGTTGGTGAGCGGCTGGGTCGTGTTGGGCTGGATGGAAGATGCGCAACGCCTGCCGCTCTCAAAGCTGGTGTTGACCGGTGAACGCCATTACACGCGTAATGACGATATCCGGCAGTCGATCCTGGCATTGGGTGAGCCGGGTACCTTTATGACCCAGGATGTCAACATCATCCAGACGCAAATAGAACAACGCCTGCCGTGGATTAAGCAGGTGAGCGTCAGAAAGCAGTGGCCTGATGAATTGAAGATTCATCTGGTTGAATATGTGCCGATTGCGCGGTGGAATGATCAACACATGGTAGACGCGGAAGGAAACACCTTCAGCGTGCCGCCAGATCGCACCAGCAAGCAGGTGCTTCCAATGCTGTATGGCCCGGAAGGCAGCGCTAATGAAGTGTTGCAGGGCTATCGCGAAATGGGGCAGATGCTGGCAAAGGACAGATTTACTCTGAAGGAAGCGGCGATGACCGCGCGGCGTTCCTGGCAGTTGACGCTGAATAACGATATTAAGCTCAATCTTGGCCGGGGCGATACGATGAAACGTTTGGCTCGCTTTGTAGAACTTTATCCGGTTTTACAGCAGCAGGCGCAAACCGATGGCAAACGGATTAGCTACGTTGATTTGCGTTATGACTCTGGAGCGGCAGTAGGCTGGGCGCCCTTGCCGCCAGAGGAATCTACTCAGCAACAAAATCAGGCACAGGCAGAACAACAATGATCAAGGCGACGGACAGAAAACTGGTAGTAGGACTGGAGATTGGTACCGCGAAGGTTGCCGCTTTAGTAGGGGAAGTTCTGCCCGACGGTATGGTCAATATCATTGGCGTGGGCAGCTGCCCGTCACGTGGTATGGATAAAGGCGGGGTGAACGACCTCGAATCCGTGGTCAAGTGCGTACAACGTGCCATTGACCAGGCAGAATTGATGGCAGATTGTCAGATCTCTTCGGTATATCTGGCGCTTTCTGGTAAGCACATCAGCTGCCAGAATGAAATTGGTATGGTGCCTATTTCTGAAGAAGAAGTGACGCAAGAAGATGTGGAAAACGTCGTCCATACCGCGAAATCGGTGCGTGTGCGCGATGAGCATCGTGTGCTGCATGTGATCCCGCAAGAGTATGCGATTGACTATCAGGAAGGGATCAAGAATCCGGTAGGACTTTCGGGCGTGCGGATGCAGGCAAAAGTGCACCTGATCACATGTCACAACGATATGGCGAAAAACATCGTCAAAGCGGTTGAACGTTGTGGGCTGAAAGTTGACCAACTGATATTTGCCGGACTGGCATCAAGTTATTCGGTATTGACGGAAGATGAACGTGAACTGGGTGTCTGCGTCGTCGATATCGGTGGTGGTACAATGGATATCGCCGTTTATACCGGTGGGGCATTGCGCCACACTAAGGTAATTCCTTATGCTGGCAATGTCGTGACCAGTGATATCGCTTACGCCTTTGGCACGCCGCCAAGCGACGCCGAAGCGATTAAAGTTCGCCACGGTTGTGCGCTGGGTTCCATCGTTGGAAAAGATGAGAGCGTGGAAGTGCCGAGCGTAGGCGGTCGTCCGCCGCGGAGTCTGCAACGTCAGACCCTGGCAGAGGTGATCGAGCCGCGCTATACCGAGCTGCTCAACCTGGTCAACGAAGAGATATTGCAGTTGCAGGAAAAGCTTCGCCAACAAGGGGTTAAACATCACCTGGCGGCAGGCATTGTATTAACTGGTGGCGCAGCGCAGATCGAAGGTCTTGCAGCCTGTGCTCAGCGCGTGTTTCATACGCAAGTGCGTATCGGCGCGCCGCTGAACATTACCGGTTTAACGGATTATGCTCAGGAGCCGTATTATTCGACGGCGGTGGGATTGCTTCACTATGGAAAAGAGTCACATCTTAACGGTGAAGCTGAAGTAGAAAAACGTGTTACAGCATCAGTTGGCTCGTGGATCAAGCGACTCAATAGTTGGCTGCGAAAAGAGTTTTAATTTTTATGAGGCCGACGATGATTACGGCCTCAGGCGACAGGCACAAATCGGAGAGAAACTATGTTTGAACCAATGGAACTTACCAATGACGCGGTGATTAAAGTCATCGGCGTCGGCGGCGGCGGCGGTAATGCTGTTGAACACATGGTGCGCGAGCGCATTGAAGGTGTTGAATTCTTCGCGGTAAATACCGATGCACAAGCGCTGCGTAAAACAGCGGTTGGACAGACGATTCAAATCGGTAGCGGTATCACCAAAGGACTGGGCGCTGGCGCTAATCCAGAAGTTGGCCGTAATGCGGCTGATGAGGATCGCGATGCACTGCGTGCGGCGCTGGAAGGTGCAGACATGGTCTTTATTGCTGCGGGTATGGGTGGTGGTACCGGTACAGGCGCAGCTCCAGTCGTCGCTGAAGTGGCAAAAGATTTGGGTATCCTGACCGTTGCTGTCGTCACTAAGCCTTTCAACTTTGAAGGCAAGAAGCGTATGGCATTCGCGGAGCAGGGGATCACTGAACTGTCCAAACATGTGGACTCTCTGATCACTATCCCGAACGACAAACTGCTGAAAGTTCTGGGCCGCGGTATCTCCCTGCTGGATGCGTTTGGCGCAGCGAACGATGTACTCAAAGGCGCTGTGCAAGGTATCGCCGAACTGATTACTCGTCCGGGTTTGATGAACGTGGACTTTGCAGACGTACGCACCGTAATGTCTGAAATGGGCTACGCAATGATGGGTTCTGGCGTGGCGAGCGGTGAAGACCGTGCGGAAGAAGCTGCTGAAATGGCTATCTCTTCTCCGCTGCTTGAAGATATCGACCTGTCTGGCGCACGCGGCGTGCTGGTTAACATCACGGCGGGCTTCGACCTGCGTCTGGATGAGTTCGAAACGGTAGGTAACACCATCCGTGCATTTGCTTCCGACAACGCGACTGTGGTTATCGGTACTTCTCTTGACCCGGATATGAATGACGAGCTGCGCGTAACTGTTGTTGCGACAGGTATCGGCATGGACAAACGTCCTGAAATCACTCTGGTGACCAATAAGCAGGTTCAGCAGCCAGTGATGGATCGCTACCAGCAGCACGGGATGGCTCCGCTGACCCAGGAGCAGAAGCCGGTTGCTAAAGTCGTGAATGACAATGCGCCGCAAACTGCGAAAGAGCCAGATTATCTGGATATCCCAGCATTCCTGCGTAAGCAAGCTGATTAAGAATTGACTGGAATTTGGGTTTCGAGGCTCTTTGTGCTAAACTGGCCCGCCGAATGTATAGTACACTTCGGTTGGATAGGTAATTTGGCGAGATAATACGATGATCAAACAAAGGACACTTAAACGTATCGTTCAGGCGACGGGTGTCGGTTTACATACCGGCAAGAAAGTCACCCTGACGTTACGCCCTGCGCCGGCCAACACCGGGGTCATCTATCGTCGCACCGACTTGAATCCACCGGTAGATTTCCCGGCCGATGCCAAATCTGTGCGTGATACCATGCTCTGTACGTGTCTGGTCAACGAGCATGATGTACGGATTTCAACCGTAGAGCACCTCAATGCTGCTCTCGCGGGCTTGGGCATCGATAACATTGTTATCGAAGTTAACGCGCCGGAAATCCCGATCATGGACGGCAGCGCCGCTCCGTTTGTATACCTGCTGCTTGACGCCGGTATCGACGAGCTGAACTGCGCCAAGAAATTTGTTCGCATCAAAGAGACTGTTCGTGTCGAAGATGGCGATAAGTGGGCTGAATTTAAGCCGTACAATGGTTTTTCGCTGGATTTCACCATCGATTTTAACCATCCGGCTATTGATTCCAGCAACCAGCGCTATGCGATGAACTTCTCCGCTGATGCGTTTATGCGCCAGATCAGCCGTGCGCGTACGTTCGGTTTCATGCGTGATATCGAATATCTGCAGTCCCGTGGTTTGTGCCTGGGCGGCAGCTTCGATTGTGCCATCGTTGTTGACGATTATCGCGTACTGAACGAAGACGGCCTGCGTTTTGAAGACGAATTTGTGCGTCACAAAATGCTCGATGCGATCGGTGACTTGTTCATGTGTGGTCACAATATTATTGGTGCATTTACCGCTTATAAATCTGGTCATGCACTGAATAACAAACTGCTGCAGGCTGTCCTTGCAAAACAGGAAGCCTGGGAATATGTGACCTTCCAGGACGACGCAGAACTGCCGTTGGCCTTCAAAGCGCCTTCAGCCGTACTGGCATAACGACATTTATACTGTCGTATAAAATTCGACTGGCAAATCTGGCACTCTCTCCGGCCAGGTGAACCAGTCGTTTTTTTTTGAATTTTATAAGAACGATAAAAAACGGTGCGAACGCTGTTTTCTTAAGCACTTTTACGCACAACTTATCTTCATTCGTGCTGTGGACTTCAGGCTTTAATGATAAGATTTGTGCGCTAAATACGTTTGAATACGATCGGGATGGCAATAACGTGAGTGGAATACTGACGCGCTGGCGACAGTTTGGTAAACGCTACTTCTGGCCGCATCTCTTATTAGGGATGGTCGCGGCGAGTTTAGGTTTGCCTGCGCTCAGCAACGCCGCCGAACCAAACGCGCCCGCAAAAGCGACAACCCGCAACCACGAGCCTTCAGCCAAAGTTAACTTTGGTCAATTGGCCTTGCTGGAAGCGAACACGCGCCGCCCGAATTCGAACTATTCCGTTGATTACTGGCATCAACATGCCATTCGCACGGTAATCCGTCATCTTTCCTTCGCAATGGCACCGCAAACGCTGCCCGTTGCTGAAGAATCTTTGCCTCTTCAGGCGCAACATCTTGCATTACTGGATACGCTCAGCGCGCTGTTGACCCAGGAAGGCACGCCGTCTGAAAAGGGTTATCGCATTGATTATGCGCATTTTACCCCGCAAGCAAAATTCAGCACGCCCGTCTGGATAAGCCAGGCGCAAGGCATCCGTGCTGGCCCTCAACGCCTCAGCTAACAACAATAAACCTTTACTTCATTTTATTGACTCCGCAACGCGGGGCGTTTGAGATTTTATTATGCTAATCAAATTATTAACTAAAGTTTTCGGTAGTCGTAACGATCGCACCCTGCGCCGGATGCGCAAAGTGGTTAACATCATCAATGCCATGGAACCGGAGATGGAAAAACTCTCCGACGAAGAACTGAAAGGGAAAACCGCAGAGTTTCGTGCACGTCTGGAAAAAGGCGAAGTGCTGGAAAATCTGATCCCGGAAGCTTTCGCCGTGGTGCGTGAGGCAAGTAAGCGCGTCTTTGGTATGCGTCACTTCGACGTTCAGTTACTCGGCGGTATGGTTCTTAACGAACGCTGCATCGCCGAAATGCGTACCGGTGAAGGTAAAACCCTGACCGCAACGCTGCCTGCTTACCTGAACGCATTAACCGGTAAGGGCGTACACGTTGTTACCGTCAACGACTACCTGGCGCAACGTGACGCCGAAAACAACCGTCCGCTGTTTGAATTCCTTGGCCTGACTGTCGGTATCAACCTGCCGGGCATGCCAGCACCGGCGAAGCGTGAAGCTTACGCAGCTGACATCACTTACGGTACGAACAACGAATACGGCTTTGACTACCTGCGCGATAACATGGCGTTCAGCCCTGAAGAACGTGTACAGCGTAAACTGCACTATGCGCTGGTGGACGAAGTGGACTCCATCCTGATCGATGAAGCTCGTACACCGCTGATCATTTCCGGCCCGGCAGAAGACAGCTCGGAAATGTATAAACGCGTGAATAAAATTATTCCGCACCTGATCCGTCAGGAAAAAGAAGACTCCGAAACCTTCCAGGGCGAAGGCCACTTCTCGGTGGACGAAAAATCTCGTCAGGTGAACCTGACCGAACGTGGTCTGGTCCTGATTGAAGAACTGCTGGTGAAAGAAGGCATCATGGATGAAGGGGAGTCTCTGTACTCTCCGGCAAACATCATGCTGATGCACCACGTAACGGCGGCGCTGCGCGCTCATGCGCTGTTTACCCGCGACGTCGATTACATCGTTAAAGATGGTGAAGTTATCATCGTTGACGAACACACCGGTCGTACCATGCAGGGGCGTCGCTGGTCCGATGGTCTGCACCAGGCTGTGGAAGCGAAAGAAGGTGTGCAGATCCAGAACGAAAACCAAACGCTGGCTTCGATCACCTTCCAGAACTACTTCCGTCTGTATGAAAAACTGGCGGGGATGACCGGTACTGCTGATACCGAAGCTTTCGAATTCAGCTCCATCTACAAGCTGGATACCGTCGTTGTTCCGACCAACCGTCCAATGATTCGTAAAGATCTGCCGGACCTGGTCTACATGACTGAAGCGGAAAAAATTCAGGCGATCATTGAAGATATCAAAGAACGTACTGCGAAAGGCCAGCCGGTGCTGGTGGGTACTATCTCCATCGAAAAATCGGAGCTGGTATCAAACGAACTGACCAAAGCCGGTATTAAGCACAACGTCCTGAACGCCAAATTCCACGCCAACGAAGCGGCGATTGTTGCTCAGGCAGGTTATCCGGCTGCGGTGACTATCGCGACCAACATGGCGGGTCGTGGTACAGATATTGTGCTCGGTGGTAGCTGGCAGGCAGAAGTTGCCGCGCTGGAAAATCCGACCGCAGAGCAAATTGAAAAAATTAAAGCCGACTGGCAGGTACGTCACGATGCGGTACTGGCAGCAGGTGGCCTGCATATCATCGGTACCGAGCGTCACGAATCCCGTCGTATCGATAACCAGTTGCGCGGTCGTTCTGGTCGTCAGGGGGATGCTGGTTCTTCCCGTTTCTACCTGTCGATGGAAGATGCGCTGATGCGTATTTTTGCTTCCGACCGAGTATCCGGCATGATGCGTAAACTGGGTATGAAGCCAGGCGAAGCCATTGAACACCCGTGGGTGACTAAAGCGATTGCCAATGCCCAGCGTAAAGTTGAAAGTCGTAACTTCGACATTCGTAAGCAACTGCTGGAATATGATGACGTGGCTAACGATCAGCGTCGCGCCATTTACTCCCAGCGTAACGAACTGCTGGATGTCAGCGATGTGAGTGAAACCATCAACAGCATTCGTGAAGATGTGTTCAAAGCGACCATTGATGCCTACATTCCGCCACAGTCGCTGGAAGAAATGTGGGATATTCCGGGGCTGCAGGAACGTCTGAAGAACGACTTCGACCTTGATTTGCCAATTGCCGAGTGGCTGGATAAAGAACCAGAACTGCATGAAGAGACGCTGCGTGAGCGCATTCTGGCGCAGTCCATCGAAGTGTATCAGCGTAAAGAAGAAGTGGTTGGTGCAGAGATGATGCGTCACTTCGAAAAAGGCGTCATGCTGCAAACGCTTGACTCTCTGTGGAAAGAGCACCTGGCGGCGATGGACTATCTGCGTCAGGGTATCCACCTGCGTGGCTATGCACAGAAAGATCCGAAGCAGGAATACAAACGTGAATCGTTCTCCATGTTTGCAGCGATGCTGGAGTCGTTGAAATATGAAGTTATCAGTACGCTGAGCAAAGTTCAGGTACGTATGCCTGAAGAGGTTGAGGAGCTGGAACAACAGCGTCGTATGGAAGCCGAGCGTTTAGCGCAGATGCAGCAGCTTAGCCATCAGGATGACGACTCTGCAGCTGCAGCTGCACTGGCGGCGCAAACCGGTGAGCGCAAAGTAGGACGTAACGATCCTTGCCCGTGCGGTTCTGGTAAAAAATACAAGCAGTGCCATGGTCGCCTGCAATAAAAGCTAACAGTTGAAGTAAAAGGCGCAGGATTCTGCGCCTTTTTTATAGGTTTAAGACAATGAAAAAGCTGCAAATTGCGGTAGGTATTATTCGCAACGAGAACAATGAAATCTTTATAACCCGTCGCGCAGCAGATGCGCACATGGCGAATAAACTAGAGTTTCCCGGCGGTAAAATTGAAATGAGCGAAACGCCGGAACAGGCGGTGGTGCGTGAACTTCAGGAGGAAGTCGGGATTACCCCGCAACATTTTTCGCTATTTGAAAAACTGGAATATGAATTCCCGGACAGGCATATAACTCTGTGGTTCTGGCTGGTCGAAAGCTGGGAAGGGGAGCCGTGGGGTAAAGAAGGGCAACCCGGTGAGTGGATGTCGCTGGTCGGTCTGAATGCCGATGATTTTCCGCCAGCCAATGAACCGGTACTTGCGAAGCTTAAGCGTGTATATGTCGGATAGGCGTTTATGCCGCATCCAACATTTGCACAAGATGCCCGATGCGACGCTGGCGCGTCTTATCAGGCCAGCGTCGCATCAGACAAAATGTCACTGCTTTGGCTCTTCGCTCCAGTCATCGCTTTCGGAAAGATCGCCACTGCTGGGGATTCGTTTTTCTTCAGCAGCCCATTCTCCGAGGTCGATCAGCTGGCAACGTTTGGAACAAAATGGCCGAAACGGGCTGATTTCGCCCCACACCACCGTTTTCCCGCAGGTTGGGCAATTCACCGTAATAGTTTCTGACATTTTTACTCCTTAGCAACAGGCCAGTTCGAAATCCAGACGTTCCGGTACCTGTCCGTTTTCACTGTCCAGCGGCATAAAACGAATGGCAAAACGGCTCTTATGACCGGAAATTTGCGGATAAAGCTGTGAATCGAGCGACAGATTCAGACGCAGCAAGTCGGCATCGCCACCGTTATCCTGATAAAAACCATTCAGGCTGGTTTGTTTACGGAAGGGGGCCGACTGGCGAATTAAATCCAGCACCATGGTAAGTGCCTGGGTGAGCGGGTTCAGGCTGGCAATCCAGGTTTCTACCTGGCTGTCGCGCTGCGTCTGGGGTAGATGCAGCCAAATGTGCAATGTAGGTAAATCAAAGCTGCAACAGCCGCCTGGGATGCTCAGTCGCTGACGCACCAGAGCAATCAAACGATCTTCACGCAGAAATTGCCCGATACGCGGCGCGGAAATTAATACGCTCCCCGCCGCTTTTAACTGCTGAATTAATGCTTCAATACGGCTCTGGTCCACGCCAGGCACGCCAATCCAGGTCTGGAGTTTACGTTGCTGCCGGTCAAGTTCTTTCAACAGCTCAGTGCGGACTTCGCCGCGCTCGAAAACATCCAGTAATTCACTGACATTACGGAAGAAATGCAGCGCGCCAGCGTGGTCAACGATGGGTAGATTAACGGTGAGTTGCTGAATCAAAAACTCAATGCGCAGCCATGTACGCATTTTTTCATTTAGTGGATGTTCAAAAAGGACCTGGGTCTGCATTACGGTTTTTCCTGTGAGACAAACTGCGACGCAAGCTGCAAATAGTGTGCGTGCAGGCGGGCAACATCCGATGCGATAGCATCCGGTGCGCCGTTATTATCAATGACGTCATCTGCCACGGCAAGGCGGGCTTCGCGCGTTGCCTGAGCAGCAAGGATTTGTTCAACATGCTCGCGAGTTACATCATCGCGCTGCATGGTGCGCTTAAGTTGCGTTTCTGGGCTGACATCCACCACCAGCACTCGATTCGCTTTTTTATACAGTGAGTTTTCTACCAGCAATGGCACAACCCATAGTACATAGGGGGAAGTAGCTTGCTGGATCTGGTGTTGCGTCTCTTGCTGAATCAGCGGATGCAGCAGGGCGTTAAGCCAGTTTTTCTCTTCCGGGTTGGCGAAGATCCGCTCGCGCAAGGCCCGGCGCTGCAATGTTCCATCAGCAGCAATCATGTTAGCGCCAAAGTGATCAGCAATGGCATGTAGCGCAGGTGCGCCTGGTTCAACCACCTGACGCGCAATAATATCGGCATCAATGACGTTAATTCCGAGATCAGCAAACGCATTGGCAACGGTACTCTTGCCACTGCCAATGCCTCCCGTTAAGGCAACTATATACCTCATAATTTATATTCCCGGGAATTCATCATGATTATCAAAACGTTAAAAATGAGCGCACGAAAGCGAAATTGATGAAACGTTCGCTCACTATTTACCAGGTAAATTTATGGGATTGTAGCGTAAAAAAAGACAATTTCGCAGTCTTGCGCCGCATTGATTAGTGCGTATGATAACGTCACTGGAGTTGCGCTCTTACCCTTATAGCCATTAACCCCAGGAATCCGCACATGCGTATTGAAGAAGATCTGAAGTTAGGTTTTAAAGACGTTCTCATCCGCCCTAAACGCTCCACTCTTAAAAGCCGTTCCGATGTTGAACTGGAACGTCAATTCACCTTCAAACATTCAGGTCAGAGCTGGTCCGGCGTGCCGATTATCGCCGCAAATATGGACACCGTAGGCACATTTTCTATGGCCTCTGCGCTGGCTTCTTTTGATATTTTGACTGCTGTGCATAAACACTATTCTGTCGAAGAGTGGCAAGCGTTTATCAACAATTCTTCCGCTGATGTGCTGAAACATGTGATGGTTTCTACCGGTACATCAGATGCGGATTTCGAAAAAACTAAACAGATTCTCGACCTGAACCCGGCATTAAATTTCGTTTGTATTGACGTGGCGAATGGTTATTCCGAACACTTCGTGCAGTTCGTTGCGAAAGCGCGTGAAGCGTGGCCGACCAAAACCATTTGTGCTGGCAACGTAGTGACTGGTGAAATGTGTGAGGAGCTTATCCTCTCCGGTGCTGATATCGTTAAAGTTGGCATTGGCCCAGGTTCTGTTTGTACAACTCGCGTCAAAACAGGCGTCGGTTATCCGCAACTTTCTGCGGTGATCGAATGTGCCGATGCTGCGCATGGTCTGGGCGGAATGATCGTCAGCGACGGTGGCTGCACCACGCCGGGCGATGTCGCGAAAGCCTTTGGCGGCGGTGCCGATTTCGTCATGCTTGGCGGCATGCTGGCGGGCCACGAAGAGAGCGGCGGTCGCATCGTTGAGGAGAACGGCGAGAAATTTATGCTGTTCTACGGCATGAGCTCCGAGTCTGCGATGAAACGTCACGTTGGCGGCGTTGCGGAATATCGCGCAGCAGAAGGTAAAACCGTTAAGCTGCCGCTGCGAGGCCCGGTTGAAAATACCGCGCGTGATATTTTGGGCGGCCTGCGTTCAGCTTGTACATACGTTGGGGCTTCACGCCTGAAAGAGCTGACCAAGCGCACCACATTTATCCGTGTGCTGGAACAAGAAAACCGCATCTTCAACAACCTGTAATCTCCCAACGCTGGCGTGGAGCAACACGCCAGCGTTATCCCATTCCACTCATTGTATCGCCTAAATGGAAAATGGGCAGATACATTGCCACCACCAGCGTACCGATAATTCCTCCCGTTATGATCAGCAACGCCGGTTCCAGTAAGGCTGCGAGGTTATCCGCCAGCGCCAGTGTGTTATCCCGATGATGATGGGCGAGGTTGTCTAACATGAGATCCAGCGAGCCGGATGCCTCTCCTGTTCTCACTAATTGCAAACAGAGTGGGCTAAACTCACCGGCATTTTTTAGCGCCAGCCAGATGGGTTGACCGTTACTGATATCGTGCTGGATTTGTGTCAGAAGTTGCACCCAGTACGGGCAGCGCATTGTTTCTCTGACGCTCTCTACGCCCTGTAAAAAAGTAATGCCTGCACTTTGTGTCAGCGCCAGAATCGTAAAGATCTGTGTGAGTTTTTGTCCCCGCATCAGTGAACCCATAATCGGGATGCGTAACAGCAATTTCTGCCGTGCGATAAGCCTGGTTGGGTGGCGCATCAGCAGCTTATTGGCTATCGCCAGCAGAAAGCCGAATAGCACCAGCAACCAACCCCATTCGCCACTAAAGCTTGCCAGCGTCATGATCCCCTGCGTTAGCGCCGGTAGCGGAGTGTTAAAGGTCTTATAGATAGCGGCAAACTCCGGTAGAACAAAATGCAGCATTGCCACAACCACCATGATTGCCATCGCTAAAATGATAATGGGATAACGTAACGCTGATTTCACTTTGTCGGTCAACTGACGCTGGGCTTTTTGCTGACGCGCCAGTTCAAAGCAGCATTCATCCAGCTTACCGGTCAGTTCACCCGTGCGGATCATCGCCTGATAGAGCGGCGGAAATACCTCTGACCAGGGTAATAAGGCATTGGAAAAGGCAACGCCCTGTTCAAGATCGTGCGCCAGCGATTGCAGCAACGCTTGCCATTGCTTACTGGGATGCTGTTCCGCCAGCAGTGCCAGCCCTTCAGAAAGCGTTAACCCGGCTTTGAGTAGCGTCGCCAGTTGATGAATGACTTCCGCGCTTTTATCTCCTCGCCACTGCGCAGAATTGATGGCGATTCGCTTCAGGCTAAGTGGGGTAACCATCTGTTGCTGTAGTGCTATGAGCAGCAAAGCACGGCTCTCAGCCCATAGCATCCCATCTTGCGCATTGCCGTCGCCGGTTATGCCATGCCAGCGCCAGAGTTGCTTACTCGCCATGCGGCATCCCCAATACGCGGATTAACTCTTCAAAGGTGGTTAAGCCTTGCTCCACGGCCAGGCAGCCGTTTTCAAAAAGCGTACGCATACCCGCCTGTCGGGCGTGTGTTTCCAGCGATTCAACGTCGGTATTAGCGGAAATAAGCTGGCGTATGATCGGTGTTATGGGTAGAACTTCAAATAAGGCCGTACGACCATAAAAACCGTGGTAGCAGTGTCTACAACCAGGGGCTTGCCAGCGGGGCAGCGGCGACGGCCATACATTGTCTGGAATATGGATTGGCTCCCCTTGCTGTCGGCGACAATGTGGGCAAAGTTTGCGTACCAGACGCTGGGCTATTACCAGCGTAAGCGCTGATGAGAGCATCCAGCGAGCAACGCCCATTTGCTGTAAACGCACCAGCGTTTCGCAGGTGGAGTTGGTGTGTAGGGTAGACAACACCAGGTGACCGGTTTGCGCCGCTTTAATAGCGATCTCTGCTGTTTCGCCATCGCGGATCTCTCCGATCATAATGACGTCAGGGTCCTGGCGCAATAACGCACGCAAAACGCCCTGAAAGGTAAGACCGGCACGCGGATGGATTTGCGTCTGGTTTAGTCCGGCTATGGGGATCTCAACCGGATCTTCGACGCTACAAATATTAATATCAGCAGTATTCAGCGTTTGCAGGGCACTATAAAGCGTGACCGTTTTGCCGCTGCCTGTAGGGCCTGTTACCAGCACCAGTCCCTGTGGTTGTTGCAAGGCATGAGCAAAGTCCGCCAGTTGTAACGGCTGCATTCCAAGCGTGTTGACATCCAGTGCCTGACTCACCTGCTGTAACAATCTTAATACCACCTTTTCACCACCCCGACATGGTAAGGTCGCAATACGAAATGAGACGGCGTTTCCTGCCAGTTCGACAGTGAATTGCCCGTCCTGCGGCAGGCGATGTTCCGCAATATCCAGGTTGCCCAGCACTTTTAATCTGGCGGTTAATGCGACTCCGGCATCCGGTGAAACATCCGGTAAAGGATGCAATACGCCGTCGATACGCAAGCGGATGCGGTAGGCATTGTCCGCTGGTTCGATATGAATATCAGACGCGCGTTGTTCCAGCGCAGATTGTAACGTTCGAGTCAGCAACTCTGCTTTGGGCTGATGCTTCTCCTGAACAGCTACGGGCAATGTCTGTTGTGTGCGACTGGCGTGACCTTCCATTTGTTGGCGCGTCCAGCAGGTGATCTCAATACGTTTGGTGGTAGCGAAATGCAATGCGTCCAGTAGCTCATGCGAAGGGGCATCGACCACCGCAACATGAACCACCTCTTCGCTGGCATCCAGCAAGACTCCCTGATAACGCAGACACAGGGCGGTGAGCTGTGGAATATTCATTGCCGCTCCTTAGTTGGCGTCATCAAAACGGAAGACATCTTCGCAGGCTTGCTGCAATGCGCTGTCACTTTGAATATTGCAGTTGCGCGTCCAACCGGTGACGCCGTTTGCGTTATCCCAACCCGGTGTCATGACGACGCTTAGCCCATTGAGACTTTCTTGCCCGGTCAGCGACACCACGCCCTTTGCCACACTCATGGCTGAAACATAGCGGGTGGTGGTAGGCGAGGGAATGCCATTGCTGCCACTGTCGCAGGTATTTAATCCACCATGTTCCAGCGCGCACAACTCTACGGCGGTACGGTAAGGCACAAAGGTTTGTAGCATGTCGGTGAGTGCGGCTTTGCGCAGGTAGTTTTGATAAGCGGGAATACCAATGGCGCTTAAAATGGCAATGATGCCAATAACCACCATGATATACTGCTTTTTACTGTTATGATTTTAGGGAAAATAAAATGAAAAAAGCGGTGTATTGCTACGCTCGTGTCAGTTCGAGAGGACAAGCTAAAGATGGCTATGGCATGTCGAGACAGCAAACAATGCTGCGAGATTACGTTGCTGCATACGATGATTCTCAACATAACCGTGGCTATGAGTTTGGGGATATTAGTTGGTTGTATGCCGAAGGTGTATCTGCATATAGCGGAAAAAATATCGAAGATGGTTCTGTACTGAAAAACTTTATAGATGATGTGTTACAGAAAAAGATCACTAATTCAGTGTTAGTCATTGAAAACCTAGACCGCTTTAGTAGAGCCGCACCCAACCGAGCCGCAGGATTATTCTTGAGCTTGATTAATGCTGGATGCGATATTCATGAAGTAGAAACAGAAATGATACATCACCAATATAGTGATCTGAATATTATTTCAGGAGGTTTACAGCGAGCACATAATGAAAGTAAACGCAAAGCTCGCTTAAGTATTAAAAACTGGGATGAAAGAATAAAAAATACTATCGAAGGAACATCTGTTTTAACACATCGAGTGCCATCATGGATAGAAGTTAAAAATAATAAGTATGTGATAAAAGAAGGTGAGGCTGAGAAGTTCAACCTTATTTTTAAAATGTATGCTGATGGATTTGGACCTGCTGCAATCCGTGATGAACTAAAAAAGAAAAAAATGCAGATAAATGAAAGTGAGCCGACTATTAATCATTTGGTTAAAATAATTAAAGATCAAAGGCTTATTGGTAAATTCAATTCTACGGGACGTAAAATTTTAGATGGTATGATTATCTATCCAGTGGTTGTTGAACAATCATTATTTGAAACTGTAAATGATTTACGAAAGCAGAGAAACCCGTTGGGAAAAGTAAATGTAAAAGCTAATAATTTATTTGCAGGATTATGCATATGTATGAATTGTGGCAGATATGTCCAAGTTAATTCTGTCGATAAAAAAGGTGATACATACTTTCGTTGTGGTGGGAGTCTATTGAAAATTGATAAATGCAAAGAAAGAGGTTTCAAATACAAGATTATAGAAAATGCTTTATTGGAACATATCAGGAATTTTGACTTTTCTATGTTGAGGTCAAACGATGATGATATACAAATTAAAATAAACTATCTTTCAATAGAGCTAGCTACAAAAGAAAATTATAGTAGCGAAATACTCGCAGACATGGAAAAGGAATACATACCTGACCCTAATGATAGACGTATACTAAAAAACCTCCAACGTCGTATTAGCGAAATACGAACTGAAATTACTAGGTTGAAACAATCAAATGTTGGTTATGAAAAATTTAGCGATTTAAAAGAATCGTGCACTGATGATTTGCTCGACTCTAAGAATACTAATTTAAGACTTAATTTTAATGTGAAGATTAAACGTGTTATTAAAAATATAAAAATGAAGCGTTTAGGAAATGCTATTATGTTAGTTGTGAATTATATTGGTGTTAATGAGAAGCAAGCAATGGTAATTGATAGTAAAACTGGTGATGTGAAATTTATGGCAGTTCAGAATGATGACCTAAAATCGGTGGAGTATTTAATCAATAAATCATGATTTACTATGCCAAATAAAATTATTTTTCAATGCCTAAATACTAATAACTAAAACAACGAAAGGCCAGACACTGGAATGGCTGACCTTTCTAAATTAATCAATATGGAGCGTGTACAAATGATTAATCCTACACCTATTTATAATAAATTTAAGTATGTCTCCGCCCCTTGTGGTTCAGGTAAAACTACTGCTATATGTAATTTAATTAACAATAGTACTGAAAAATATATTTTAGTGCAGAACACACAAGAACTTATTAAACAGACAGCAAAACAAATTAATGATTGTAAGTATATTATTACAGATTCAGTTCCGAGAGATGAAAGTGTAATTAGTACTGTTATCGATTATTTGAATAGTTCGAATTCATCGACATTACTTATCACAGACAAAACCTTTTTTAAAATTTCTGTTGAATTATTGTCCGGGTGGAATGTTTATATTGATGACGTAACTAATTTTCATTCTTTTCAGAATATTAATGAGGGTGATACTAATATAAAAAATGTAATTCTTAATTCATTAATACACAATGTACAGTCATTAGATGACAGAAATATGTATATTGCGGCTGAAAGAAAACCAGAAATACAAGGGGAAGTACTGAAGAGTATTTTGACCCAGCTACCAGCAATTAACGAAAATGATATGTTTATCATGAATAATGAGTACTTTACCGATTCAGAAAAGGAACAGCTTAATATTACCGCATGGAAAGATCTCAGTAAGTACAAAGACGTATCAATCACCTTTCTCGGAGCGAATTTTGAAAAGTCATTGATCTATAAAGGCAATAAAGAACTCTTTGAAAGTACTGAACTTGAAGGATTACTGACACGAAAAACTGAACTCAAAAACAGATTAAAAGTTTATTACTTCTCAAAAAATCAAAAACTATCGAAGACATGGAAGACTAATAACCCTGATAAAGTACAAAAAATATACTCATTTATTGATAAAAAACTTGAGGGACAGGATTTCTACTGGACGAAGAACAAAAGCGATTCTCAGAGCCTCAAAAACGGCACAGAGATAAGCCCGGATGCCAGAGGGTTTAACCAGTACCAACACTTGCTCACGTGCGTCTGGCTCGCTTGTATGCGTCCCTCTGAAACAGAGGCTAAACAGTGCGAATTGTTCTTTGAGATTGACGGCGAGGCGATACATGTTGCGAGGGAGTACGAAAGTTTACACCAGTTCGTACTACGAGGAATTTCAAGGGATTTTGACAGTACTGAAACACAGACTGTTTATGTTTTTGATGAATGGCAAGCCAGATCTCTTACAGATAATATTGAGTATATAGATATCGGTATTGATGATGAGCAGAGGTCGAGAGGCAGGCCGCAAGGTTCAAAGAATAAGCAAAAGCGTTTCACTCTTGATGATAATCACGCTAAGCGTTTTCGCCGCTGGAAAAGCCACAACCCAGGGCTTGAGTTAGAAGCGTTCAAGGTGTTTCTTGCCAGTGGTAATACAGCACTCAGTCCCGAAGAGCAAAAGGCTATGTGGAACAAATACGAAAAGGAAGTACAAAAAAGCAAAAAATGATGTCCAGAACACCATCATAAAAATACATAAATGTCCGGAAAATAATACCTTATAATACTATAGGTAATAAATTTCGGACATCACAACGAGCGAAAGCGAATTAACTACCTGAAAGTAGGAGCGGCGAAGCAAGCGAACTGTTTCGGGTAGTTAGTGAGAGTGCTCACGCAGTGAGTACTTGATAGCTATCCCATTGTTTACATAGATAAAACAATTAAACAGCACCCGCTTGCGTGTACTGTTCGCTGGATTAGATTCTACTGTTGCGTTCCCTTCGGTCACTGACAGAGCGAACCTAATCGCGTTTTTAGTTCTGTCAGTAAGTACATAACTGACTGTTATTTCATTACTTATTCTACAAATAATTCCTTTGTGTACTTAGTGGGGTATCTGCGGTTTCAGTTACTGGAAAAGAACTATCCAGTACTGACCAGAGCGAAGCGACCCCGATCCGATCTGTCCCCCTTCATGATGGTGTTTCGGACAAAACGCACAGGAAGCCCCTGAATGCGATGTTCATTACTGACACACATGAATGACCAAAACCCTACAAAACGCCGTAGCTACGCTTTAAGAGCGTTTGCGTGATGGTATCGCTAATACTCCCTGTATTGAAATCAGATACATAACCCCTTTCATGGATGACGAATCCTCTTGATCGATTTTACCTATTGATTTGTATTGAATTAATAGTAATTGATCGATTATAGCAATCAATAATCCATTAATTGATCGTTTTTATCGATCGTTTATTGATATGCGTGCTACTCTTGAGCACCTGAACACGGACGGCTTTAAGTCCGTACTTTTGACCTGAGAGAAGATAATGGGAGTGACAAAACAGTGAGAGTGGTACAACTGCTAATCTATAAATTTTGGGGGGATTCCTTTTTAAGGGATCTACCTAAAGGCAAACGAATTATTGTCGATAATACAAATAGAACGAACCATCGATTTGGAAAATTATTCAAGGATAATTGCGGTGAGTAAATATTTAAAAATAGGAATTTATGGTATTTGGGGAGTGTTTTTATTCCTTGCGTCAATGGAGAAATTTGGTGATCTTTTCGCAGTCGGTACAGGCTTCTGGTCGGTAATCATGCTTTCCGTCGCTGGATTGTGCCAGCTACTGGCAAGTACTGCCGCGATAGGCTGGGCTGTTTTGGGTTATGGTACGCTTAAAGCGAAGTTCTTACCCTATAAACTCGTTAATAATTATACGGTTCCTGTAGTGATCATTGTGCTTGCATTCGTGGCAAGTTCTGCCCGATCTTCAAGCGATGGAGCCAGAGCACAAAAACTTGGTTTTAAAGATAGTAAAGAGTTTTCTATCGCTCGTGAAAATCACATTACAAATACTGATGACTACGCGAAATTTGTAGAAGAACAACGAGTTAAAGCGGCGGAAAAGAAGGTTCAAGATGCGTTAGTAGCAGCCGAGAAAGCTAATCAGGATATAGTAAAGAAATACATTTCAATATTTGATAAGGATAAAAGAGAACAAGCTCAAATAACTATTAGCAAAGATTTAGAAGAAAATGCAGTATTAACAGAGTCAATACTTACTGAAATTAAATCTTACCCTAATAACTCAGTTAATAGAACTGCTGGACAACTCACATACTTAGATATTGGCGTTAGTATGAAAGAATACATGTCAGCTATCGAGCAATCTAATTGTAGGCAAAGGCTTAACAATTCTTTATTTCCTTTAAATGAATGGAATAAATCTCAATTTAATTTATTGAACGAAAGATTTAATGCTATGAGAAATGGAATTGATATGGATAGGATTCAGCTTGGCAAAGAATTGCAATACGAAAGAGATAAAATCACCATGCAGTACTTTTATGAAAAAAATAAATATCAAAAATCATTTAATGAGTGTGTTTTCAGTCTGTTGTCTTCTATATCCAATCGTCTTTCAAGACCTGATGCCAGACCTGCTCCCGTAACTGATTATATTCCTGAAGGAATTAAATGCATGAGAAAACCCGAAGGAAATATAAAATATTGTTATTAAGTCCATTGAAATATAATGTACTGTTCTTTAATAAGGAATTAAAATGAAAAAGACTTCTGTTGCAATGCTGTTATTGTTGAGTACTTCCTTTCATTTACAGGCTGCTGTACCTGATGGAAAAACAGAACCCCCCTTTGCTATTGATAATGAGGTTATTTGTTTGAAAGAAATTCAGAAACAAATGACGCCTTTCCTTAAACAGTTTGAACAGGAAAACGGTGTTAAGTACAAATACAATGTTAAATCTGGTTTATCGTACAAGGATACTGTAGGGCTACGGTTACAGATCAACCGTGTAGATTCTGGATTGGACGTGCGTGTTGCCGATCTTGATTACTACTGGCTACAGGAGCGGGGCAGCATGTGTCAGCCAGCATATATGGTACTTGATCGTTCTGAATGAGTGTTTGTACTGGTACAAGGTCGCGAAAGTGGCCTTTTTTATTTGCTTGTTGCCCGGTATGTGTTCACTTGCAAAGTGTGGCGATTTTGCATCCAAATTGATTTAAGTTAAGTGACTTTTTTGGATAATATACTTAAGTTACTGTAAGCGGTCTCATGTAGGCCGTTTTTTCGTCCTCGCTAAAAGTACTGGCCTTAAGGACACAAAATAACCAAACCCCTAGTATCACGATTTCTGACTAAAAAGTTAAAGGGATCGTTTACTCAGATAAAAGTACAACTTGTTTTATTCCGCCTGATTTAAAATCTCGTTCGCCTAATCAGGTTCAACCCCGTCGACAAAATGCCGTGAACTCAGATCTCGGTACTGAACTTTTCACTAACCCTACATTGACTAAAAAACGCACGATCAAAAATCTCTTTTGGGTACTCCCTAACGATACTCGCTTTTCTCGTCTCGTTTAGTATCATTTAGATTTTGAATGCATTTAAATGATACTGTATCATTAAGTAAATTCAAATGATACTTTTCACGTAAGTGAGGGCAGGAAAATGATTTTTGGTTACGCGAGAGTCTCAACAAAGGATCAAAATCTTGAGCGTCAGTTGGCAGTACTGGAACCTGTTTGTGACAAAATCGTCACCGAGAAAGAATCAGGTAAGTCCACCAGCGAGAGACCTGAATTGTTGAACCTGCTTTCACACCTCCGCGAAGGTGATACGCTCATGACTCACTCGATTGATCGCCTTGCACGTAATACCCGCGATTTGCTGGAAATGATTGATAGCCTCGTTGCTCGCGGGATCACTGTTCAGTTCCTTGCTAACTCAATGAGTTTCGATAACTCCCCACAATCTCGTTTAATCTTAACCATGATGGGAGCCGTTGCAGAATTTGAGCGGGGAATGATCGCATCACGTCGCAACGAAGGAATTGCCCTTGCTAAAGAGGCTAAGAAGTATAAAGGAAAGCAAAAGAACAAAGAATTACACAGTAAAATCATTGAGATGCTTCAAGCTGGGAAGAACACACCGGATGAGATTGCAAAGTTGTGCGATTGTGGCAGGGCTACAGTGTTTCGCGTGAAAAAAGAAATGAATGCCTCCTGAGATGGGATTCAGAAAGGGGAATTGTTATTAAGAAAATCATTACTGCTCTGAATTAAAGATAATCTAGTTGAATGAGTTATTATCATTTGTTTATATGGTGAGCAGGCACGAAATTTAATTCGAGCCTGCTCTTCTTTTTATCTCAATCTATCAAATATTGATACTAGATCGTTAATGAAATCTTTTGGCATTTTCATCGAGTTGGTTAAGTATCTAGCCATTATCATTATAAATTGACGAATTCTTGAATTATCTGAAATTAGAGTGGATAGTTGCTCATCCTTTTTAATGTCATGCATGGATAGTTCTAAAAAACTAAATTCACGTAACACATGGCAACATTTAATTATATCATTAGGAGAGTCAAGTAGACTCCTTGTGAGTTCAATAAAGTCATCCCAATTCCTTAACTCTGGCTCTATATTTTGAATCGAACTGTCATTAGATGAGATTAGTTCTCTCATCTTATGTCTTAATATAAAGCTATCCTTCCCTCCCCAGATATAATATTTGAGAAGTCTTGTGAATTCATTCTGATTATAATCAAAATCAATTAACCCTCTTAGTTGCTGCACTAAGCATGCCATAATATATGAGAATGTCATTAGACTATGCAAGTAAATTGCTCTGTGTTTATTTTTTTGAGGGTCTAGTTCATTCTTCACTTTTTGTAAAGCAGCAATAAATCTTCTCAAATTCTTCGCTGGATCATTTTCTGTAGGAACCGAACTTGCTAAAAATTCGCCATATTTTTGGATGGTTTTATCTGTTTTATATACTTCCTGTATACTTATCCAATTATTAATGTCCGTAGAGTAGCTTAAATCAATATTGAAATTCATTGAAAATGATTGAGCATATCCTTTCATTTGATCTTCATCAAAAAGGTGGACATTAATTGTTTTTGCGGAAAGTCTATGGGCCTCACTTGCTTTCTTTCTTAATATGATGAATGCTTCATCATAGCCTAAAAAATTCATAACACCGGAAGCCCAAAACGCTCTATTAATAGGGCTGGTATTTTTAAGGGTTTTACAATCGAAAATTATCTTTCTGGTTTTTCCAGTTATATCAAAAGCAACCCCTAAAACATCTACATCTGTTATAATTGTAGATGTATCAGAAAGTTCCCTATAGTTTTCAACGTTAACTTCTAAAAATGGCAAGTAACCATTTATCAAGCAAAACCTTATAGCGTCTTGCTTCAAACCTAGGTCTTTATCTAAGTTAGCCATTACCATTACTCCATTTCGAAAATCAGTTGTTCAAATTGTTCTTTTGCTTCCTCGCTTTGTTTTATCTTCTCTCTAGTTCTAAGTTCTGCGGAGCTAATGATCGATTGAATGTATTTTTCATCTTGTGTTAATGCTATTTTTGCATTTTGATCAACTTCTAAATTTGCAAGTTCTCCTGTTTTTAAGAGACTTATTGCTAAATCTAATGCTTCAATGTTTTCTTCTGTTTTTATTAAATGAAATTCCCACTTGTTATGATCCTTAGCTTTTAGCATTCCAACCTTCAAAAACACCAGATTCCTATACTGGGATGCAGCTTCTGAATTTTGATTAAGATAACCTTTTTCTTTTAATGATTCCAATATCCTAACTGGAAGCCTTATTCTATATTTGTCGTGCAGTAATTGTCCTTTCCTAACGCAAGAAACTAACGCCATTGCTCGTTCATAAATCTCTCTGTTAGCTGCATTCAATTTTATATTTCCGGGCCTCGGTGTGAATATGAATGTTTCTTGTTTTTGGTTTCCGAAATCAATTGAAGGGGGTTTGAGTACACCCTCTTGGCAAAAACCAATTAAAAGTTCTTTTTGTACTTTTGTTAGCTTTTTTCCACCGATTTCTAATTGTGATTCGATCAGTGAGAGAGGCCATCCCTGATTATCTTTTATAATTTTTAAAACAGCATCAATATCATTCGAACCAATTTTGGCTGAAATATCGACAAGTGACTCTAAATTATCGGCAAAATAAAATGGGCTAGCTATGATGTTTTTTCCTCTAGCTCTATAATTTCTAAAATAGTTACCTTTTTCACCAATCTCTAAACAACGAGAAAAAAGAGTATTGTCGATGCCTGTAGAATGAATTAGTTTGTCTCTGTTTTCGGGTTTGTTTTGAAGATTAGATAATATTATCAATGTGCCTTGCTCATGTTCGTTGAGATCGCTAAATGTGAAATAATCACCAACACCTTGATAGAGATCTTTGAATCGAGGAACGTTTGGAATTACTGACAATATTTTTTTGTCTTTCGTTATTAAATCTACATATTCTATCTCAGCCAGTACTTCCAATACGCTTTTTAAAGCATATGAAGGTATGTTGAAAAAGAAGTCACTGACTTTCCTTAAAACTTCATAATCAATTTCTCCCAATCCGCGTATATGCATTGCTAGTATTGATGCCATTCCGATAGTTTTGATGTTATCAAAATCTGGAACGTCAATGTTTCCTAGTCCGGATTGTATATCATGGGAAAGTTCAACAAGAGATTTCGAGTCCATGGTTAGCACCTGATTAAGTTATAAAGCTGTTAGTACATGATACCTATGTGTTCCTGATTTGAAACTGCCATCTTAATAACAACTAAAGGAGAGGTAGAACTATATAGAAATCAACAGTATTTTTACTATGTTCTAAAGATGATTACCACCATTTTGGCGAAAGCAAAGGATACGTTATTAGTGCGTAGGTGAAAAGATGCCATTAGATCTCTACTGACGAGAAATATAGTAGAAGGGGGTCTAAAAATGGGAAGTGATGGTTAAGATGGTTCAAATCCTTTTGATATCATTATGTATTAAAATCAATATGTTATGGATTGTGGCATTGTGGGAGAGAGATGAATTAACAGATGCGGTATTTGTACAGTAATTTACTGTTAATGACCACCATCAGTTCGATAAGTGTAAAACCGCGTTGCTTGTCCATCTGTTTCGCTCCTTGATTTGGTTGGCGCTACTTTGGCAAACGCCATCAGCACAAGCGAGGGGCAAAAAACGAAACGGGAAAGCAGCTTCCGAGGTTTTTTATTTCGTTGCAGCGAAAGACAAGAAATTTGCGAGGCGTTACGAAGAAAGTTGGGGAAGGGGAGATTTATCCGCCCGCGATGGAGCGGATAAATCTGTTAGCAATTAGCGAAAACGCATTGAAAGGTCGAGTGCCTGTACGTGTTTAGTTAGTGCACCAACGGAGATAAAGTCCACGCCCGTTTCGGCAAATTCGCGCAGTGTTTTGTCAGTGACGTTGCCAGACACTTCCAGTAGCGCCTTGCCGTTGGTGCGTTTGACGGCTTCGCGCATCTGTTCTGTTTCGAAGTTATCCAGCATGATGATATCGGCACCTGCTTTCAGGGCTTCATCAAGTTCTTCCAGATTCTCTACTTCGACTTCTACTGGCGCATCCGGGTGCAGCCAGGATGCTTTTTCGACCGCCTGGCGCACTGAGCCGGAGGCAATAATATGGTTTTCTTTGATCAGAAAGGCATCAGAAAGCCCCAGACGGTGATTCGCTCCGCCGCCGCAAAGTACCGCGTATTTCAGAGCTGAACGCAGGCCGGGTAAGGTTTTGCGCGTATCCAACAACTGCGTGTTGGTGCCCTCCAGTAATTCGACATAGTGGCGTACCTTACTGGCAACCCCTGAAAGGGTTTGCACAAAATTAAGCGCAGTGCGTTCGCCCGTTAACAGCACGCGGGATGGGCCTTCAAGTTCGAACAAGGGTTGATTGGCGTTGATGACATCGCCGTCATCCACATGCCAGATTATGGTGACATCGTCGCCTGCCAGTTGAATAAACACCTCTTCAACCCAGCGTTTGCCGCAAAATACGCCATTCTCGCGGGTGATCACTGTGGCATGAGAGCGAGAGTTTTCCGGTAAAAGTTTTGCCGTAATGTCATTGTTGGCATCGACTGTTCCGCCTAAATCTTCCCGCAGCGCCTGGGCCACCGCGCCGGGGATATCGAGATTAATGCGTTCCAGCAGCTCGTCACGTCGGGTGTCAGGGTTATAGCGGCGAGGCGGCATGTTAAAACTCCAGATAGCTAACGAATCATAAGGTAGAAACATGCTACTCTGAACCGGGTATTAGCACCACATATAAGGAGATCCTGCATGTTGTTAGAACAGGGGTGGCTGGTTGGCGCGCGCCGCGTTCCCTCACCACATTACGATTGCCGCCCGGATGACGAAACACCCACCCTGCTGGTGGTGCACAATATTAGCCTGCCGCCAGGCGAGTTTGGCGGTCCGTGGATCGACGCATTATTCACTGGAACTATTGATCCGCAGGCACATCCTTTCTTTGCTGAGATCGCCCATTTGCGCGTCTCCGCTCACTGTTTGATTCGCCGCGATGGTGAAATAGTCCAGTATGTTCCTTTCGATAAACGTGCCTGGCATGCCGGAGTCTCTCAGTATCAGGGGCGCGAACGCTGCAATGATTTTTCTATTGGGATTGAGCTGGAAGGCACCGATACGCTGGCGTATACCGATGCGCAGTATCAACAGCTTGCGGCGGTTACGCGGGCACTGATTGATCGCTATCCAGATATCGCTAATAACATGACGGGCCATTGTGATATTGCGCCGGATCGGAAAACCGATCCCGGTCCTGCATTTGATTGGGCACGGTTTCGTGCGCTGGTCAACAAGGAGACAACATGACGCTATTTACAACCTTACTGGTGTTAATTTTCGAGCGCCTGTTTAAGTTGGGCGAGCACTGGCAGCTTGATCATCGTCTTGAAGCGTTCTTTCGGCGGGTGAAACATTTTTCTCTCGGGCGCACATTAGGCATGACCATTATTGCGATGGGCGTGACTTTTTTACTGTTACGCGCATTGCAGGGAGTATTGTTCAACGTTCCCACGCTGCTGGTGTGGCTGCTGATTGGTTTGCTGTGTATTGGCGCAGGTAAAGTTCGTCTTCATTATCATGCTTATCTGACAGCTGCTTCACGTAATGATAGCCATGCCCGTGCCACGATGGCTGGCGAACTCACCATGATTCACGGCGTCCCGGCAGGCTGCGATGAACGTGAGTATTTGCGTGAGCTGCAAAATGCATTGCTGTGGATTAACTTTCGTTTTTATCTTGCACCGCTGTTCTGGCTGATTGTGGGGGGAACCTGGGGACCCGTTACGCTGATGGGGTATGCGTTTTTGCGTGCATGGCAATACTGGCTGGCGCGTTACCAGACGCCGCATCATCGTTTACAGTCCGGCATTGATGCCGTGCTTCATGTACTGGATTGGGTGCCGGTTCGTCTTGCGGGTGTGGTATATGCCTTGATCGGTCATGGGGAGAAAGCGTTACCGGCCTGGTTTGCTTCGCTGGGTGATTTCCATACTTCGCAATATCAGGTATTAACGCGTCTGGCGCAGTTCTCTCTGGCGCGTGAACCGCATGTCGATAAGCTGGAGACGCCGAAGGCAGCGGTTTCCATGGCGAAGAAAACCTCGTTCGTGGTCGTGGTGGTGATTGCGCTACTGACGATTTACGGGGCGTTGGTGTAAAGATTATTGCCCTCACCCTGTATGGGTGAGGGCGTAGAGAGATTAATGCGCTTTTACGGCTTTGGCGGTTTTCTCTTTAAACAGATAGCCGATACCTAACACGATCAGCCATACCGGGATCAGGTATACCGAAATCGCCATTCCTGGGGTCATCAGCATAATCACCAGTACCGCCGCCATAAACAGCAGGCAGATCCAGTTACCCAGCGGATAAAGCAGAGCAGGGAAGCGAGTTACCACGCCTTGTTCCTGCTTGGCGCGACGGAATTTCATATGCGCCAGGCTAATCATCGCCCAGTTGATTACCAGTGCAGATACCACCAGCGCCATTAACAGTCCGAATGCGGATTCCGGTGCAAGGTAGTTAATCAGCACGCACAATGCCGTAACCAGCGCAGACACCAGAATAGTGTTAACCGGTACACCGCGTTTGTCGACAGACGCCAGCGCTTTTGGCGCGTTGCCCTGCTGTGCCAGACCAAACAGCATACGGCTGTTGCAATATACGCAGCTGTTGTACACGGAGAGCGCAGCAGTCAGTACCACGATGTTCAGCGCATTCGCCACAAAGGTATCGCCCAATTCGTGGAAGATCAGTACAAACGGACTGGTATCAGCAGTAACGCGGGTCCACGGCATCAGCGAGAGCAGAACGGCTAACGAACCAATATAGAAAATCAGGATGCGGTAGATAACCTGGTTAGTTGCTTTCGGGATACTTTGCTCCGGGTTATCAGCTTCTGCTGCGGTGATCCCCACCAGTTCCAGACCACCGAACGAGAACATGATAATCGCCATCATCATCACCAGCCCGGTGAAGCCGTGCGGCAGGAAACCACCTTGATCCCACAGGTTGCTAACGGTCGCCTGCGGGCCGCCGTTGCCACTGAATAGCAGCCAGCCGCCGAAGATGATCATCGCTACCACTGCGATAACTTTGATAATGGCAAACCAGAACTCCATCTCACCAAACACTTTTACGTTGGTCAGGTTGATGGCGTTGATCACCACAAAGAATACGGCGGCAGAAACCCAGGTTGGGATTTCTGGATACCAGAACTGAATGTATTTACCCACAGCAGTAAGCTCTGCCATGGCAACTAAAACGTACAGTACCCAGTAGTTCCAGCCAGAGGCGAAACCGGCAAAACTGCCCCAGTATTTATAAGCAAAGTGGCTAAAGGAGCCTGCGACAGGTTCTTCGACCACCATTTCACCTAGCTGACGCATGATCAGAAAGGCGATAAAACCAGCAATGGCGTAACCCAGGATAATCCCTGGCCCTGCGGACTGTATTACGGAGGCGCTACCCAGGAATAGCCCGGTCCCTATCGCGCCACCCAGCGCGATAAGCTGAATATGGCGGTTTTTAAGGCCGCGCTTTAGCTGCTCGCCGTGCTGTTGACCTTCCATCATGAAACCTCGTGCGGTGATTGTTTTTTTGATCTACGCAGTGATGCGTGTGTAAGTTTGCAATTCCGTTTGTTGTATTAATTTGTTTACATCAAAGAAGTTTGAATTGTTACAAAAGGACTTCCGTCAGATCAAGAATAATGGTATGCGGCAGCGAATGCACCCGCTTTATGCATGGTTGAAGATGAGTTGCTTAAAAAGAAACCGTTTGTAAAGGTCAGCCTCAAATCCCCTCAATATGCAAAATGAATATAAATTCATTATTTTTGAATTAAAAATCGATAAATTGGTAAGTGAATCGGTTCAATTCGGATTTTTATAGTTTAATAATCGTTAAAAAATCCCTTTCCTACGTAAAGTCTACATTTGTGCATAGTTACAACTTTGAAACGTTATATATGTCAAGTTGTTAAAATGTGCACAGTTTCATGATTTCAATCAAAACCTGTATGGACATAAGGTGAATACTTTGTTACTTTAGCGTCACAGACATGAAATTGGTAAGACCAATTGACTTCGGCAAGTGGCTTAAGACAGGAACTCATGGCCTACAGCAAAATCCGCCAACCAAAACTCTCCGATGTGATTGAGCAGCAACTGGAGTTTTTGATCCTCGAAGGCACTCTCCGCCCGGGCGAAAAACTCCCACCGGAACGCGAACTGGCAAAACAGTTTGACGTCTCCCGTCCCTCCTTGCGTGAGGCGATTCAACGTCTCGAAGCGAAGGGCTTGTTGCTTCGTCGCCAGGGTGGCGGCACTTTTGTCCAGAGCAGCCTATGGCAAAGCTTCAGCGATCCGCTGGTAGAGCTGCTCTCCGATCATCCTGAATCACAGTATGACTTGCTCGAAACACGACACGCCCTGGAAGGTATCGCCGCTTATTACGCCGCGCTGCGTAGTACCGATGAAGACAAGGAACGCATCCGTGAACTCCATCACGCCATAGAGCTGGCGCAGCAGTCTGGCGATCTGGACGCGGAATCAAACGCCGTACTCCAGTATCAGATTGCTGTCACTGAAGCGGCCCACAATGTGGTTCTGCTTCATCTGCTAAGGTGTATGGAGCCGATGTTGGCCCAGAATGTCCGCCAGAACTTCGAATTGCTCTATTCGCGTCGCGAGATGCTGCCGCTGGTGAGTAGTCACCGCACCCGCATATTTGAAGCGATTATGGCCGGTAAGCCGGAAGAAGCGCGCGAAGCATCGCATCGCCATCTGGCCTTTATCGAAGAAATTTTGCTCGACAGAAGCCGTGAAGAGAGCCGCCGTGAGCGTTCTCTGCGTCGTCTGGAGCAACGAAAGAATTAGTGATTTTTCTGGTAAAAATTATCCAGAAGATGTTGTAAATCAAGCGCATATAAAAGCGCGGCAACTAAACGTAGAACCTGTCTTATTGAGCTTTCCGGCGAGAGTTCAATGGGACAGGTTCCAGAAAACTCAACGTTATTAGATAGATAAGGAATAACCCATGTCAGAACGTTTCCCAAATGACGTGGATCCGATCGAAACTCGCGACTGGCTCCAGGCGATCGAATCGGTCATCCGTGAAGAAGGTGTTGAGCGTGCTCAGTATCTGATCGACCAACTGCTTGCTGAAGCCCGCAAAGGCGGTGTCAACGTAGCCGCAGGCACCGGTATCAGCAACTACATCAACACCATCCCCGTTGAAGAACAACCGGAGTATCCGGGTAATCTGGAACTGGAACGCCGTATTCGTTCAGCTATCCGCTGGAACGCCATCATGACGGTTCTGCGTGCGTCGAAAAAAGACCTCGAACTGGGCGGCCACATGGCGTCCTTCCAGTCTTCCGCAACCATTTATGATGTGTGCTTTAATCACTTCTTCCGTGCACGCAACGAGCAGGATGGCGGCGATCTGGTTTACTTCCAGGGCCACATCTCCCCGGGCGTTTACGCTCGTGCTTTCCTGGAAGGTCGTCTGACTCAGGAGCAGCTGGATAACTTCCGTCAGGAAGTTCACGGCAATGGCCTCTCTTCCTATCCGCACCCGAAACTGATGCCGGAATTCTGGCAGTTCCCGACCGTATCTATGGGTCTGGGTCCGATTGGTGCTATTTACCAGGCTAAATTCCTGAAATATCTGGAACACCGTGGCCTGAAAGATACCTCTAAACAGACCGTTTACGCCTTCCTCGGCGACGGTGAAATGGACGAACCGGAATCCAAAGGTGCGATCACCATCGCTACCCGTGAAAAACTGGATAACCTGGTCTTCGTTATCAACTGTAACCTGCAGCGTCTTGACGGCCCGGTCACCGGTAACGGCAAGATCATCAACGAACTGGAAGGCATCTTCGAAGGTGCTGGCTGGAACGTGATCAAAGTGATGTGGGGTAGCCGTTGGGATGAACTGCTGCGTAAAGATACCAGCGGTAAACTGATCCAGCTGATGAACGAAACCGTTGACGGCGACTACCAGACCTTCAAATCGAAAGATGGTGCGTACGTTCGTGAACACTTCTTCGGTAAATATCCGGAAACCGCAGCTCTGGTTGCAGACTGGACTGACGAGCAGATCTGGGCGCTGAACCGTGGCGGTCACGATCCGAAGAAAATCTACGCTGCATTCAAGAAAGCGCAGGAAACCAAAGGCAAAGCGACGGTAATCCTTGCTCATACCATTAAAGGTTACGGCATGGGCGACGCGGCTGAAGGTAAAAACATCGCGCACCAGGTTAAGAAAATGAACATGGACGGCGTGCGTCATATCCGCGACCGTTTCAATGTGCCGGTGTCTGATGCAGATATCGAAAAACTGCCGTACATCACCTTCCCGGAAGGTTCTGAAGAGCATACCTATCTGCACGCTCAGCGTCAGAAACTGCACGGTTATCTGCCAAGCCGTCAGCCGAACTTCACCGAGAAGCTTGAGCTGCCGAGCCTGCAAGACTTCGGCGCGCTGCTGGAAGAGCAGAGCAAAGAGATCTCTACCACTATCGCTTTCGTTCGTGCCCTGAACGTGATGCTGAAGAACAAGTCGATCAAAGATCGTCTGGTACCGATCATCGCCGACGAAGCGCGTACTTTCGGTATGGAAGGTCTGTTCCGTCAGATTGGTATTTACAGCCCGAACGGTCAGCAGTACACCCCGCAGGACCGCGAGCAGGTTGCTTACTATAAAGAAGACGAGAAAGGTCAGATTCTGCAGGAAGGGATCAACGAGCTGGGCGCAGGGTGTTCCTGGCTGGCAGCGGCGACCTCTTACAGCACCAACAATCTGCCGATGATTCCGTTCTACATCTATTACTCGATGTTCGGCTTCCAGCGTATCGGCGATCTGTGCTGGGCGGCTGGCGACCAGCAAGCGCGTGGCTTCCTGATCGGCGGTACTTCCGGTCGTACCACCCTGAACGGCGAAGGTCTGCAGCACGAAGATGGTCACAGCCACATTCAGTCGCTGACTATCCCGAACTGTATCTCTTACGACCCGGCTTACGCTTACGAAGTTGCTGTCATCATGCATGACGGTCTGGAGCGTATGTACGGTGAAAAACAAGAGAACGTTTACTACTACATCACTACGCTGAACGAAAACTACCACATGCCGGCAATGCCGGAAGGTGCTGAGGAAGGTATCCGTAAAGGTATCTACAAACTCGAAACCATTGAAGGTAGCAAAGGTAAAGTTCAGCTGCTGGGCTCCGGTTCTATCCTGCGTCACGTCCGTGAAGCGGCAGAGATCCTGGCGAAAGATTACGGCGTAGGTTCTGACGTTTATAGCGTGACCTCCTTCACCGAGCTGGCGCGTGATGGTCAGGATTGTGAACGCTGGAACATGCTGCACCCGCTGGAAACTCCGCGCGTTCCATACATCGCTCAGGTGATGAACGACGCTCCGGCAGTGGCATCTACCGACTATATGAAACTGTTCGCTGAGCAGGTCCGTACTTACGTACCGGCTGACGACTACCGCGTACTGGGTACTGATGGCTTCGGTCGTTCCGACAGCCGTGAGAACCTGCGTCACCACTTCGAAGTTGATGCTTCTTATGTCGTGGTTGCGGCGCTGGGCGAACTGGCTAAACGTGGCGAAATCGATAAGAAAGTGGTTGCTGACGCAATCGCCAAATTCAACATCGATGCAGATAAAGTTAACCCGCGTCTGGCTTAAGAGGTAAAAGAATAATGGCTATCGAAATCAAAGTACCGGACATCGGGGCTGATGAAGTTGAAATCACCGAGATCCTGGTCAAAGTGGGCGACAAAGTTGAAGCCGAACAGTCGCTGATCACCGTAGAAGGCGACAAAGCCTCTATGGAAGTACCATCTCCGCAGGCGGGTATCGTTAAAGAGATCAAAGTCTCTGTTGGCGATAAAACCCAGACCGGCGCACTGATTATGATTTTCGATTCCGCCGACGGTGCAGCAGACGCTGCACCTGCTCAGGCAGAAGAGAAGAAAGAAGCAGCTCCGGCAGCAGCACCAGCGGCTGCGGCGGCAAAAGACGTTAACGTTCCGGATATCGGCAGCGACGAAGTTGAAGTGACCGAAATCCTGGTGAAAGTTGGCGATAAAGTTGAAGCTGAACAGTCGCTGATCACCGTAGAAGGCGATAAGGCTTCTATGGAAGTTCCTGCTCCGTTTGCAGGCACCGTGAAAGAGATCAAAGTGAACGTGGGTGACAAAGTGTCTACCGGCTCGCTGATTATGGTCTTCGAAGTCGCGGGTGAAGCAGGCGCGGCAGGTCCGGCGGCTAAACAGGAAGCAGCTCCGGCAGCGGCCCCTGCATCAGCAGCTGGCGTGAAAGAAGTTAACGTTCCGGATATCGGCGGTGACGAAGTTGAAGTGACCGAAGTGATGGTGAAAGTGGGCGACAAAGTTGCCGCTGAACAGTCACTGATCACCGTAGAAGGCGATAAAGCTTCTATGGAAGTCCCGGCTCCGTTTGCAGGCGTCGTGAAGGAACTGAAAGTCAACGTTGGCGATAAAGTGAAAACTGGCTCGCTGATTATGATCTTCGAAGTTGAAGGCGCAGCGCCTGCGGCAGCTCCTGCGAAACAGGAAGCGGCAGCGCCGGCTCCGGCAGCAAAAGCTGAAGCCCCGGCAGCAGCACCGGCTGTGAAAGCGGAAGGCAAATCTGAATTTGCTGAAAACGACGCTTACGTTCACGCGACTCCGCTGATCCGCCGTCTGGCACGCGAGTTTGGCGTTAACCTGGCGAAAGTGAAGGGCACTGGCCGTAAAGGTCGTATCCTGCGCGAAGACGTTCAGGCTTACGTGAAAGAAGCTATCAAACGTGCAGAAGCGGCTCCGGCGGTGACTGGCGGCGGTATCCCAGGCATGCTGCCGTGGCCGAAAGTGGACTTCAGCAAGTTTGGTGAAATCGAAGAAGTGGAACTGGGCCGTATCCAGAAAATTTCTGGTGCGAACCTGAGCCGTAACTGGGTGATGATCCCGCATGTTACCCACTTCGACAAAACCGATATCACCGAGCTGGAAGCGTTCCGTAAACAGCAGAACGAAGAAGCGGCGAAACGTAAGCTGGATGTGAAGATAACCCCAGTTGTCTTCATCATGAAAGCCGTTGCTGCAGCTCTTGAGCAGATGCCTCGCTTCAACAGTTCGCTGTCGGAAGACGGTCAGCGTCTGACCCTGAAGAAATACATCAACATCGGTGTGGCGGTGGATACCCCGAACGGTCTGGTTGTTCCGGTATTCAAAGACGTCAACAAGAAAGGCATCATCGAGCTGTCTCGCGAGCTGATGACTATTTCTAAGAAAGCGCGTGACGGTAAGCTGACTGCGGGCGAAATGCAGGGCGGTTGCTTCACCATCTCCAGCATCGGCGGCCTGGGTACTACCCACTTCGCGCCGATTGTGAACGCGCCGGAAGTGGCTATCCTCGGCGTTTCCAAGTCCGCGATGGAGCCGGTGTGGAATGGTAAAGAGTTCGTGCCGCGTCTGATGCTGCCGATTTCTCTCTCCTTCGACCACCGCGTGATCGACGGTGCTGATGGTGCCCGTTTCATTACCATCATTAACAACACGCTGTCTGACATTCGCCGTCTGGTGATGTAAGTAAAAGAGCCGGCCCAACGGCCGGCTTTTTTCTGGTAATCTCATGAATGTATTGAGGTTATTAGCGAATAGACAAATCGGTTGCCGTTTGTTGTTTAAAAATTGTTAACAATTTTGTAAAATACCGACGGATAGAACGACCCGGTGGTGGTTAGGGTATTACTTCACATACCCTATGGATTTCTGGGTGCAGCAAGGTAGCAAGCGCCAGAATCCCCAGGAGCTTACATAAGTAAGTGACTGGGGTGAGGGCGTGAAGCTAACGCCGCTGCGGCCTGAAAGACGACGGGTATGACCGCCGGAGATAAATATATAGAGGTCATGATGAGTACTGAAATCAAAACTCAGGTCGTGGTACTTGGGGCAGGCCCCGCAGGTTACTCCGCTGCCTTCCGTTGCGCTGATTTAGGTCTGGAAACCGTAATCGTAGAACGTTACAACACCCTTGGCGGTGTTTGCCTGAACGTCGGCTGTATCCCTTCTAAAGCACTGCTGCACGTAGCAAAAGTCATCGAAGAAGCCAAAGCGCTGGCTGAACACGGTATCGTCTTCGGCGAACCGAAAACCGATATCGACAAGATTCGTACCTGGAAAGAGAAAGTGATCAATCAGCTGACCGGTGGTCTGGCTGGTATGGCAAAAGGCCGCAAAGTCAAAGTGGTCAACGGTCTGGGTAAATTCACCGGGGCTAACACCCTGGAAGTTGAAGGTGAGAACGGCAAAACCGTGATCAACTTCGACAACGCGATCATTGCAGCGGGTTCTCGCCCGATCCAACTGCCGTTTATTCCGCATGAAGATCCGCGTATCTGGGACTCCACTGACGCGCTGGAACTGAAAGAAGTACCAGAACGCCTGCTGGTAATGGGTGGCGGTATCATCGGTCTGGAAATGGGGACCGTATACCACGCGCTGGGTTCACAGATTGATGTGGTTGAAATGTTCGACCAGGTTATCCCGGCAGCTGACAAAGACATCGTTAAAGTCTTCACCAAGCGTATCAGCAAGAAATTCAACCTGATGCTGGAAACCAAAGTTACCGCCGTTGAAGCGAAAGAAGACGGCATTTATGTGACGATGGAAGGCAAAAAAGCACCCGCTGAACCGCAGCGTTACGACGCCGTGCTGGTAGCGATTGGTCGTGTGCCGAACGGTAAAAACCTCGACGCAGGCAAAGCTGGCGTGGAAGTGGACGACCGTGGTTTCATCCGCGTTGACAAACAGCTGCGTACCAACGTACCGCACATCTTTGCTATCGGCGATATCGTCGGTCAGCCGATGCTGGCACACAAAGGTGTTCACGAAGGTCACGTCGCCGCTGAAGTTATCGCCGGTAAGAAACACTACTTCGATCCGAAAGTTATCCCGTCCATCGCCTATACCGAACCAGAAGTTGCATGGGTGGGTCTGACCGAGAAAGAAGCGAAAGAGAAAGGCATCAGCTATGAAACTGCCACCTTCCCGTGGGCTGCTTCTGGTCGTGCGATCGCTTCCGACTGCGCAGACGGTATGACCAAGCTGATTTTCGACAAAGAATCTCACCGTGTGATCGGTGGTGCGATTGTCGGTACTAACGGCGGCGAGCTGCTGGGTGAAATCGGCCTGGCAATCGAAATGGGTTGTGATGCTGAAGACATCGCACTGACCATCCATGCGCACCCGACTCTGCACGAGTCTGTGGGCCTGGCGGCAGAAGTGTTCGAAGGTAGCATTACCGACCTGCCGAACCCGAAAGCGAAGAAGAAGTAATTCTTCGTTTGCCGGGACATATGGCAATTAAAAAAGCGGCTAACCACGCCGCTTTTTTTACGTCTGTAATTTACCTTTCCAGTCGCCTTGCTCCGCGCTCAGAGAGACGTTCGCGTACTGCTGACCGTTGCTCGTTATTCAGCCTGACAGTATGGTCACTGTCGTTTAGACGTTGTGGGCGGCTCTCCTGAACTTTCTCCCGAAAAACCTGACGTTGCTCAGGTGATGCTGATTGAACACGCTGGCGGGCGTTATCACGTTGCTGTTGGTTCAGTGGGCGCTGCTGTACTTTTTCCTTAAACACCTGGCGCTGTTCGGGAGTTGCAGACTGAATACGCTCACGCGCTGCCTCTCTTCGCTGCTGGTTCTGCGGGTTAGTCTGCATTTTCTCGCGGACTGCCTGGCGCTGCTCAGGAGAGGCGGACTGAATACGCTCACGCGCTGCCTCTCTTCGCTGCTGGATCTGCGGGTTAGTCTGCATTTTCTCGCGGACTGCCTGGCGCTGCTCAGGAGAGGCCGACTGATAACGCTGACGAGCGGCGTCCTTTTGTTGCTGGGTCAGTGGTTGGCGACGGCTGAAGTCGCGGAAGTCGTCATAGCTCCCATAGTGTTCAGCTTCATTAAACCGCTGTGCCGCTGCCTGACGTTGGGTATCTCGCGTAATGACGGGGGCGGCGTGTGTTCGTTGCTGAAACTGACTTGCTGCCGCCTGACGCTGGCTGTCGCGTGTTGGAGCAGGTAACTGCGTGGCGCTCATGCCGCCGTTGACATCGGTTTGATGAAACCGCTTTGCCATATCCTGATCATGATAGGGCACACCATCACGGTAGTTTGGATTGTGCCGCCATGCCATATTCTTATCAGTAAGATGCTCACCGGTGATACGGTTGAAATTATTGACGTCGATATTGATGTTGTCGCCGTTGTGTTGCCAGTCATTACCGTCACGATGACCGCCATCGTGGTGATGATAATCATCATCGTCATGATGATGATGGTCATGATCGTCGTCATCCCAGTCGATGCTGCTGAATAGCGCGTACGTGGTAGCAACGCCCATGCTATAGCCGAATCCGCGCACAAAGCTGTCAACAAACGGTTCTCCGGCTGGTGGTGGCAGATAAACCGGCGGATACGCAGTATTGGCCCAGTTCCCGTAAACCACGGTTGGGTTGTAGTTGGGAATATAGACCACATCAGGATTGGCGGGCTCAATAGAAATGACGGTTGTTGCCGGCTCTGTAATGACGTGGTTGGCAGTTAAAACGGTATTGGATGGTATGACGGGAGCCGTGACTGTCTGTGTTACCGGTACAGTTTTCTTCGTTGTGGTAATAACTTTCTGTTCGGTTGATGACTTCAGCGAGCCGGTTTGTTGCGCCAGTTGCCGCAATCGCTGTACCGAGTCCATCACGTCCTGCGGCTGCGCCAGAAAAGCATCGCCCAGGTTTTGCACCCATTGCGGGTTTTCGCCCATCAACGCCATCAACTGTGGAAAGGCTACCAGTGATTTGACGCTTGCATCCCACGGCTGGTCAGATACCGCCTGAATAGCAGCATCGCCTTGTTTAAGTGGATTATCGTGCGACCATTGCACTGCTTGCGCAACGTTTGTCGGATAGGTTGATGCCATTAACACTTGTGAAAGCAGAGAGTCGGGGTACAGCGCGACAGGCGCAACCCATTGATCTATTTGTGCAGTGTTGAATGCGGATTTGACGACGGCGGGTGTTACGGGAGGCGCGGAAACCGTTGCAGGAAGCGTAACCGCGGCAGCGTCAGACACAGTCAGTTGTGTCGATTGCGCTTCCACAGGCGCTTCCACTGTGCGGCTTTTTATATATAGCCCGGCAGAGGCGGCACAAAGCCCGGCACTGCAAATTAGCGCCAGCACATGGGGTTTAAACGGCAAAGTCATTTTCATAATTCGGATCTCAAGGAAATCGCAATGGTCGGCGAACTGCCACCCGCAGGTGCTGAGAATCCGAGTATAAAGAGGCGGTAGTTTAAATTTTGACTAATCTTGGGATTCGTTGAGAAAGGTGATTATCACCATGCGAATTAATGAAGTTTTTACGGAGGGAAACAATCTCTAGACCATCCTTAACGATTCAGCCACTTTTTTATGTTGCTTTTTTGTAAACGGATTAACACATCGTCAAAATCCTGCTATTCTGCCCGTTGCGGTACTGGGCATTTACCCTACAAACTGCTGTCTCACAGGAGCGTGAAGAGAATCGCCTGCCGCACTATGACAATGAGAGCGAGGAGAACCGTCGTGCTAGAAGAATACCGTAAGCACGTAGCTGAGCGTGCCGCTGAGGGGATTGCGCCCAAACCCCTGGATGCAAACCAAATGGCCGCGCTTGTAGAGCTGCTGAAAAACCCGCCCGCGGGCGAAGAAGAATTCCTGTTAGATCTGTTAACCAACCGTGTTCCCCCAGGCGTCGATGAAGCCGCCTATGTAAAAGCAGGCTTCCTGGCTGCTATTGCTAAAGGCGAAGCCAAATCCCCTCTGCTGACTCCGGAAAAAGCTATCGAACTGCTGGGCACCATGCAGGGTGGTTACAACATTCATCCGCTGATCGACGCGCTGGATGATGCCAAACTGGCACCGATTGCTGCCAAAGCACTTTCTCACACACTGCTGATGTTCGATAACTTCTATGACGTAGAAGAGAAAGCCAAAGCAGGCAATGAATATGCTAAGCAGGTAATGCAGTCCTGGGCGGATGCCGAATGGTTCCTGAATCGCCCGGCGCTGGCTGAAAAACTGACCGTTACCGTCTTTAAAGTCACTGGCGAAACCAACACCGATGACCTCTCTCCGGCACCGGATGCGTGGTCACGCCCGGATATCCCACTGCACGCGCTGGCGATGCTGAAAAACGCCCGTGAAGGTATTGAGCCAGACCAGCCAGGTGTTGTTGGTCCGATCAAACAGATTGAAGCTCTGCAACAGAAAGGTTTTCCGCTGGCGTACGTCGGTGACGTTGTGGGTACGGGTTCATCGCGTAAATCCGCCACGAACTCCGTTCTGTGGTTTATGGGCGATGATATTCCACATGTGCCGAACAAACGCGGCGGTGGTTTGTGCCTCGGCGGTAAAATTGCACCCATCTTCTTTAACACGATGGAAGATGCGGGTGCACTGCCAATTGAAGTGGACGTCTCTAACCTGAACATGGGTGACGTAATTGACGTTTACCCGTACAAAGGTGAAGTGCGTAACCACGAAACCGGCGAACTGCTGGCGACCTTCGAGCTGAAAACCGACGTGCTGATTGATGAAGTGCGTGCCGGTGGTCGTATTCCGCTGATTATCGGGCGTGGCCTGACCACCAAAGCGCGTGAAGCACTTGGTCTGCCGCACAGCGATGTGTTCCGTCAGGCGAAAGATGTCGCTGAGAGCGACCGCGGCTTCTCGCTGGCGCAGAAAATGGTAGGTCGTGCCTGCGGCGTGAAAGGCATTCGTCCGGGCGCGTACTGCGAACCGAAAATGACTTCTGTAGGTTCACAGGACACCACCGGCCCGATGACCCGTGATGAACTGAAAGACCTGGCGTGCCTGGGCTTCTCGGCTGACCTGGTGATGCAGTCTTTCTGCCACACCGCGGCGTATCCGAAGCCAGTTGACGTGAACACGCACCACACGCTGCCGGACTTCATTATGAACCGTGGTGGTGTGTCGCTGCGTCCGGGTGACGGCGTAATCCACTCCTGGCTGAACCGTATGCTGCTGCCGGATACCGTCGGTACCGGTGGTGACTCCCATACCCGTTTCCCGATCGGTATCTCTTTCCCGGCGGGTTCTGGTCTGGTGGCATTTGCAGCCGCAACAGGCGTCATGCCGCTGGATATGCCGGAATCCGTTCTGGTGCGCTTCAAAGGCAAAATGCAGCCGGGCATCACCCTGCGCGATCTGGTACACGCTATTCCGCTGTATGCGATCAAACAAGGTCTGCTGACCGTTGAGAAGAAAGGCAAGAAAAACATCTTCTCAGGTCGCATTCTGGAAATTGAAGGTCTGCCGGATCTGAAAGTTGAGCAGGCCTTTGAGCTGACCGATGCGTCCGCCGAGCGTTCTGCTGCCGGTTGTACCATTAAGCTGAACAAAGAACCGATCATTGAATACCTGAACTCTAACATCGTCCTGCTGAAGTGGATGATTGCCGAAGGTTACGGCGATCGTCGTACCCTGGAACGCCGTATTCAGGGCATGGAAAAATGGCTGGCGAATCCTGAGCTGCTGGAAGCCGATGCAGATGCGGAATACGCGGCAGTGATCGACATCGATCTGGCGGATATTAAAGAGCCAATCCTGTGTGCTCCGAACGATCCGGATGACGCACGTCCGCTGTCTGCGGTACAGGGTGAGAAGATCGACGAAGTGTTTATCGGTTCCTGCATGACCAACATCGGTCACTTCCGTGCTGCGGGTAAACTGCTGGATGCGCATAAAGGCCAGTTGCCGACCCGCCTGTGGGTGGCACCGCCAACCCGTATGGACGCCGCGCAACTGACGGAAGAAGGCTACTACAGCGTCTTCGGTAAGAGTGGTGCGCGTATCGAGATCCCTGGCTGTTCCCTGTGTATGGGTAACCAGGCGCGTGTAGCAGACGGTGCGACGGTGGTTTCCACCTCTACCCGTAACTTCCCGAACCGTTTGGGTACTGGCGCGAATGTCTTCCTGGCTTCTGCGGAACTGGCTGCTGTTGCGGCGCTGATTGGCAAACTGCCGACGCCGGAAGAGTACCAGACCTACGTGGCACAGGTGGATAAAACTGCCGTTGATACTTACCGTTACCTGAACTTCAACCAGCTTTCTCAGTACACCGAAAAAGCGGACGGGGTGATTTTCCAGACTGCGGTGTAACAGCCTGAAAATAGCTCAGGTGTTCTCCTGAATACCTGACAAGTAACACTTCTTTAAACCCCCTTTCTGCTCAAGGAAAGGGGGTTTATTTTTATTCCTTATTCTTTTCCACCTTTTAATCTTGCATAGTGCTGCGATAATTAAACCTAAGGTGCAATGCAGTAATGGCGCATTGCCGGGAGCAGAGGAACACACTATGGATTACGAATTTCTGCGTGATATTACCGGAGTGGTAAAGGTGCGTATGTCCATGGGGCATGAAGTGGTCGGGCACTGGTTTAACGAAGAGGTGAAAGAAAACCTGGCCTTGCTTGATGAAGTAGAAGACGCCGCGCGCACGCTCAAAGGTAGCGAACGTTCCTGGCAGCGGGCAGGGCATGAGTACACGCTATGGATGGACGGCGAAGAAGTGATGGTTCGCGCCAATCAACTGGAATTCGCTGGCGATGAAATGGAAGAGGGGATGAACTACTACGACGAAGAAAGCCTGTCGCTATGCGGCGTTGAGGATTTTCTGCAGGTGGTGGCTGCTTATCGTAATTTCGTGCAGCAAAAGTAAATAAATCTGGCGGAGCCCGCGAGCTCCGCCAGAGCCGTTAAACAGCGGGCATATTGCGCCCGTAATAAATCTCGCGCATTTCTTTCCACAGCGCAGCGGTAATTTCCTGGCGCTCGCTGTCGGTTAAATCTTCCGGTTTGGTGTGGAACATATAGTGCTTAAGGTCGAACTCTTTAAGCAACATCTTGGTATGGAAGATATTTTCCTGATAGACGTTTACATCCACCATGTCATACAGCGCCTTCATATCGTCAGACATAAAGTTCTGAATCGAATTAATCTCATGGTCGATAAAGTGCTTCATACCGTTAATGTCGCGAGTAAAACCGCGCACGCGATAATCAATGGTTACGATATCGGACTCAAGCTGGTGGATCAGGTAATTCAGCGCCTTCAGCGGAGAAATCACGCCGCAGGTAGAGACTTCAATATCGGCGCGGAAGGTACATAAACCGCCTTCAGGATGACTTTCCGGGTAGGTATGTACGCAAATATGACTTTTATCGAGATGGGCAACGACCGTTTCTGGCAGTGGGCCGGGGTGTTCTGTTTTGTCGATGAGTTTCGGGTCAACCGGTTCTTCACTCACCAGAATAGTGACGCTGGCACCCTGTGGTTCGTAATCCTGGCGGGCGATGTTAAGAATATTGGCCCCGATAATGGAACAGGTTTCTGACAAGATTTCGGTCAGACGGTTGGCATTATAGAGTTCATCGATATAAGCAATATAACCGTCGCGTTCTTCGGCAGTTTTGGCGTAGCAGATATCGTAAATACAAAAACTCAGACTTTTGGTCAGATTATTAAAGCCATGCAGTTTCAGTTTTTTCAATTTCTTATCTTCTCCTTAGGACGGCTGTGAAGCCAGTGCGTCTTGCAGATACTGAGGTAAGGCAAAAGCTGCCGTATGGATTGCCGGATTGTAATAACGGCATTTCAGGCCAGAAGCGAGAAAACGCGCCTGAATAATTTCGGTTGAGAGATGGCGTAAGGCATCGTTATCTGTCGCCCATGCAAAGGTCATGATGCCGCCGTAATAGGTCGGGATCGCCGCCTGATAAAAGCCAACGTCGCTGAAGTAATGGCTGAGTTTGCGATGACTGTCGATAGCCTCTTCCTGCTGTAAAAAGCAGACGCCGTTTTGTGCGACGAAGATACCGCCAGGATTCAGGCAGCGTTTACAACCTTCATAAAATGCTGAGGTGAACAGACTTTCGCCGGGACCGATAGGATCGGTGCAGTCGGAGATAATGACATCAAAAGTCTGGTTGGTTTGATTAACGAAATTGACGCCATCGTCGATCACCAGTTTAAAGCGCGGATCGTCGTAGCTACCAGCGTTATGGTTGGGTAGATACTGACGGCAGAACGACACGACACTCGCATCGATTTCCACCATCGTGATTGACTCAACGTTTTTATGTCGGGTCACTTCACGCAGCATGGCACCGTCGCCGCCGCCGATAATCAGCACATGTTTCGCGTGACCGTGGGCCAGTAGCGGAACATGGGTCATCATCTCATGATAGATAAACTCGTCGCGCTCGGTGGTTTGTACTACGCCATCCAGCGCCATTACGCGGCCAAATGCAGCGTTCTCAAAAATGATCAGATCCTGGTGATCGGTCTTTTCATGATACAGAACGTTATCTACCGCAAAGTACTGCCCAAACTGGTCGTGTAGCGTTTCATGCCACTGTTTTTTTTCGGCCATGGGTTGATACCTCCTTTGTTAACACCCGTAAAAAAAGGGCGCAACATAATAGCTAACATTGACCGCGGATGCACGGTCAATATTTCTACAAAAAGGTATCAGGGATTATTTGACGTAGGCAAGCAGGCTTAAGGAATCGCGAGCCAGGGCTTTGCACTTTTTAGCGACGGGAATGCCAATGCCGCTGAGATCGCGGTAGCTGTCTTCACCGAGGGTTTTCATGTCGAAGGTGTCGTAATTACTGAGATCCCACTGGTTTTGCTGGGCGAAAAAGACCAGTGCGCGACGAATTTGCCCGTTAGGTAAGTTCTGGTAACCACAATCGTTCTTCAGAAAGACAAAAACTGCCGTTAAATCGGCCATATCTTCGGCTTCAGACTCGCTGAGCGCGTAACTGTTTGCGCAGACGGCCATCAGGCTGCCGAATAACACTGTTCTGAAAAACGTCTTCATTGCTTCTACCAGGGGCTTAAAGAAGATAAACGTTAGCACACTGCGAGCGAGGCGACGACCATTATTGTCGATTAAATTGTGTCTGCGGCTTGACCTTCCCGTAAGGGGAAGGACTATGCTCAACGTTTGATTTTGTTTCGCCTGCTTAAGAATAAGGAAATAACTATGCAACGTCGTGATTTCTTAAAATATTCCGTCGCGCTGGGCGTGGCTTCGGCTTTACCGCTGTGGAGCCGCGCAGTATTTGCGGCGGAACGCCCAACGTTACCGATCCCTGATTTGCTCACGACCGATGCCCGTAATCGCATTCAGTTAACTATTGGCGCAGGCCAGTCCACCTTTGGCGGGAAAACCGCAACTACCTGGGGCTATAACGGCAATCTGCTGGGGCCGGCGGTGAAATTACAGCGCGGCAAAGCGGTAACGGTTGATATCTATAACCAACTGACGGAAGAGACGACGTTGCACTGGCACGGGCTGGAAGTACCGGGTGAAGTCGACGGCGGCCCGCAGGGAATTATTCCGCCAGGTGGCAAGCGCTCGGTGACGTTGAACGTTGATCAACCTGCCGCTACCTGCTGGTTCCATCCACATCAACATGGCAAGACCGGGCGACAGGTGGCGATGGGGCTGGCTGGTCTGGTGGTGATTGAAGATGACGAGATCCTGAAATTAATGCTGCCAAAACAGTGGGGTATCGATGATGTTCCGGTGATCGTTCAGGATAAGAAATTTAGCGCTGACGGGCAGATTGATTATCAACTGGATGTGATGACCGCCGCCGTGGGCTGGTTTGGCGATACGTTGCTGACCAACGGTGCAATCTACCCACAACACGCTGCCCCGCGTGGTTGGCTGCGCCTGCGTTTGCTCAATGGCTGTAACGCCCGCTCGCTCAATTTCGCCACCAGCGACAATCGCCCGCTGTATGTGATTGCCAGCGACGGTGGTCTACTACCTGAACCGGTGAAGGTGAGCGAGCTGCCGGTGCTGATGGGCGAGCGTTTTGAAGTGCTGGTGGAGGTTAACGACAACAACCCCTTTGACCTGGTGACGCTGCCGGTCAGCCAGATGGGAATGGCGATTGCGCCTTTTGATAAGCCGCATCCGGTAATGCGGATTCAGCCGATTGCCATTAGTGCCTCTGGTGCTTTGCCAGACACATTAAGTAGCCTGCCAGCATTACCTTCGCTGGAAGGGCTGACGGTACGTAAGCTGCAACTCTCTATGGACCCGATGCTCGATATGATGGGGATGCAGATGCTGATGGAGAAATATGGCGATCAGGCGATGGCCGGGATGGATCACAGCCAGATGATGGGCCATATGGGGCACGGCAATATGAATCATATGAACCACGGCGGGAAGTTCGATTTCCACCATGCCAATAAAATCAACGGTCAGGCGTTTGATATGAATAAGCCGATGTTTGCGGCGGCGAAAGGGCAGTACGAACGTTGGGTTATCTCTGGCGTGGGCGACATGATGCTGCATCCGTTCCATATTCACGGCACGCAGTTCCGTATCTTGTCAGAAAATGGCAAACCGCCAGCGACTCATCGCGCAGGCTGGAAAGATACCGTTAAGGTAGAAGGTAATGTCAGCGAAGTGCTGGTGAAGTTTAATCACGATGCACCGAAAGAACATGCTTATATGGCGCACTGCCATTTGCTGGAGCATGAAGATACGGGGATGATGTTAGGGTTTACGGTATAAAAAGACCGTATTCGGAAATATGCCCGGATCTCTCCGGGCATTATGGTTACTTCACATCATCCGGCAGCGCATAAGCCACAATATAGTCGCCCATCTTCGTACCAAATGAACCGTGACCGCCTGCGGAGATCACCACATACTGCTTACCATTCACTTCATAGGTCATTGGCGTAGCCTGACCACCCGCCGGTAAACGGCCCTGCCACAGTTTTTCACCGTTGCTCATGTTGTAAGCGCGCAGGTAGTTATCTGCCGTAGCGGCGATAAACAGTACGTTACCCGCTGTGGAGATTGGCCCGCCCAGCATCGGCATACCCATATTGAACGGCACCGGTACAGGCATCGGGAACGGCATACTGTCCTGCGGCGTACCAATACGTTTCTTCCACACCACTTCATTGGTTTTCAGATCCAGCGCCGAGATATAGCCCCATGCTGGCTGTTTACATGGCAGACCAAACGGTGAGAGGAACGGATTGAGCGTGACGCCATACGGTACACCGTACTGCGGCTGAATGCCGGATTCCGTACCCGTGCCTTTGGCATCTTTCGGCTGTTCCATCGGATTACCCGGACCGCGCGGGATCAGTTTCGAAACAAACGGCAGTGCCATTGGGTTGGCAATTGCCACTTCACGATTCGGATCAACGGAAATCCCGCCCCATTCGAACATCCCCAGGTTACCAGGGAAGACCAGAGTACCCTGTTCAGATGGTGGGGTGAAAATGCCTTCATAGCGCATCTGGTGGAACATCACGCGGCACACCAGCTGGTCAAACATGGTGGCTCCCCACATATCCGCACCGCTCAAATCTTTCGTCGGACGGAAGCTCAGTTCCGAGAAGGGTTGAGTTGGGGTGACGTAATCGCCTTTCGCTGCACCTTGAGGAACCGGTTTTTCCGGGGCCGGAACCACCAGTTCGCCGTTACGACGATCGAGCACAAAAATGTTGCCGGTTTTCGCTGGAGCATAAATGACCGGAACCTTTTGACCGTTAACGGTGATGTCCGCCAGCGTCGGCTGTGCCGGAAGATCCATATCCCACAGGTCGTGGTGAACGGTCTGGTAGCTCCACGCCAGTTTCCCGGTTGTGGCATTCAGCGCCAGAATCGAGCTGGCATAACGTTCCTGTTCCGGTGTGCGGTTACCGCCCCAGATATCCGGCGTGGTCACGCCCATCGGCAGATAGACCAGATCCAGCTTCGCGTCATAGGCCGCTGGTGCCCACGAGTTTGGTGAGTTAAAGGTAAAGGTGTGTTCGTCAGACGGGATTGCGTTCGGATCTTTCGCGCCCGGATCAAAAGCCCACAGCAGCTCCCCGGTGTTGACATCAAAACCACGGATCACGCCAGACGTTTCGCGGGTTGAGAAGTTATCGGTGACTGAACCGGCCATCACGATGGTTTTATCGGTGATAATCGGCGGCGAAGTCGGCTCATACAGACCCGGTTTGGTGTCTGGCATATTGCTTTGCAGATTGAGCACGCCTTTATTAGCGAAGGTTTCGCACAGCTTGCCGTTTTCAGCGTTAATCGCAATCAGGCGACCATCATTGACCGGAAGAATGATACGACGCGGGCAATCCGCCATCACTTCTGGCGAGGCCGTTTCTGCTTTGGCTTCATGATAAGAGACGCCACGGCAGGTTACGTGCTGGAAAGACTCGTTGGTTTTCAGTTCAGGATCGTAATGCCATTTCTCTTTGCCGCTGGCGGCATCGAGCGCAAACAGGCGCTGGTGAGCGGTACACAGGTAAAGGGTGTCGCCCACTTTAATCGGCGTCACTTCATTGGTGATTTCGCCCGGATCGTTCGGCTGCTTCACATCTCCAGTACGGAACACCCAGGCTTCTTTCAGGTTATGGACGTTATCGGCGTTAATCTGTTTCAGCGGCGAAAAGCGTTGACCTTCCTGATTGCGACCATACGCAGGCCAGTCCTGATCGGCAACCGGTGAGATGGCTTCGGCAGGTGTGGCATCGGCGCTTAAGGTGCCGTTGATTTCCTGCGGATCGTTAAATCCCGCCCAGGTGAGGATTCCGCCACTAATCAGCAACGCCACCACCAGAGCGGCAACTGCGCCGCTGGCAGGAATGACCAGGCGACGCCAGACAAACGGCAGGATCAGCCAGATGCCGAAGAAGACCAGAATGTCGCTGCGCGGAGTCAGCGCCCAGAAGTCGAAACCAACTTCCCAGACGCCCCAAATCATGGTGCCGAGCAGCAGGGCGGCGTATAGCCAAAGCGCGGCGCGTTTACTGCGCCACAGCATCCAGGCGACGCCGAGCATCACAAGGCCAGCGATAGGGTAGTACCAGGAGCCGCCAATCGCGACCAGCCAGCCTCCGCCAATGAGTAGATACAGCCCGCAAAGCGCTGCAAAAAGGGCTGTTAGCGTGACGAGTAATCGTCGCGAGCCTGTATTGTTAATTGCCATAAAGAGACACCATTTCAATTCATTAATATTTTAGTAGCAATTAATTATAGGTTTTAACATGTGTGATCGTCATCACAATTCGAGCTTTATTAACAGATTCCGCGAATGAATAGTTTTACTGGTATACTGCGTGTCTTGCGCTTTGTTGCGGTGCCAAAACCTGCCCGTGCGAAGTGATTTGTTTTTAAATCATATGGTTAGAGATATGAAACATACTGTAGAAGTAATGATCCCCGAAGCGGAGATTAAAGCGCGTATCGCCGAACTGGGTCGTCAGATTACTGAGCGTTACAAAGACAGCGGCAGCGATATGGTGCTGGTGGGTCTGCTGCGTGGCTCATTTATGTTTATGGCGGACCTGTGTCGTGAAGTTCAGGTATCTCATGAAGTCGATTTTATGACCGCCTCCAGCTACGGTAGCGGCATGTCCACCACCCGTGATGTGAAAATCCTCAAAGATCTGGATGAAGATATCCGTGGCAAGGACGTGCTGATTGTTGAAGATATCATCGACTCGGGTAATACACTGTCGAAAGTGCGTGAGATCTTAAGCCTGCGCGAACCGAAGTCGTTGGCGATTTGTACGCTGCTGGATAAACCGTCCCGTCGTGAAGTGAACGTCCCGGTAGAATTCATCGGTTTCTCGATCCCGGATGAGTTTGTGGTGGGTTACGGCATTGATTACGCACAGCGTTACCGTCATCTGCCGTATATCGGCAAAGTGATTCTGCTGGACGAGTAAGTGTGAAGTTGCCGGATGTGTTGCATCCGGCATGGCATTTTTATTTGTGGTTGGCGTGTTTCAGCTTGAGATTGGAAATCCCGTGACGGTAACGTTGCTCAAGAGTTTCGCGGTTGGTCGCTGTGACATCCAGATCACGCAGCAAGCCGTCGTGAATGCCGTAGGCCCAGCCGTGAATGGTGACTTTCTGCCCGCGTTTCCACGCTGATTGCATAATGGTGGAGTGGCCCAGGTTATACACCTGTTCCATGACGTTCAGTTCACACAAGGTATCCAGACGGCGCTCTTGCGGCATTTCGCCGAGCAATGAGCTATGTTTGAACCAGATATCACGGATATGCAGCAGCCAGTTGTTGATAAGCCCCAGTTCCGGGTTTTCAACTGCGGCTTGTACGCCGCCACAACCGTAGTGGCCACAGATAATAATGTGTTCAACTTCGAGTACATCCACTGCATACTGAACCACGGAAAGGCAGTTCAGGTCAGTGTGAATGACCAGGTTAGCAACATTACGGTGAACAAAGAGTTCGCCCGGCTCAAGACCGGTTAAACGTTCTGCAGGAACGCGACTGTCGGAACATCCAATCCATAGAAAGCGCGGTTTTTGCGCTTGTGCCAGTTTCTCAAAAAACCCGGGATCCTCTTCCACCAGCATTTTTGACCATAGTGCATTGTTGCTGATGAGTGTATCTATGTCTTTCATGGAGGTTAACGACCTGTAACCAAATAATTACGTTTGGCTAATATAGGGCAACTCCGGGACGATTTAAACCACAGATAAAGTGTAAGAACGTAAGGTAAGTAAAAATTTATGACCATTGCACTGGAACTTCAACAGCTTAAAAAAACCTATCCAGGCGGCGTTCAGGCGCTTCGTGGAATAGATTTGCAGGTCGAAGCGGGTGATTTTTATGCGCTTCTCGGGCCGAACGGGGCCGGGAAATCGACCACTATCGGTATTATCAGCTCTCTAGTAAATAAAACCTCCGGGCGGGTCAGCGTATTTGGTTACGATCTCGAGAAGGATGTCGTGAACGCTAAACGTCAGTTGGGACTGGTGCCGCAGGAATTTAACTTCAACCCGTTTGAAACCGTGCAGCAAATTGTGGTGAATCAGGCAGGGTACTACGGTGTGGAGCGCAAAGAAGCGTACATCCGCAGCGAAAAGTATCTTAAACAGCTCGATCTATGGGGAAAACGCAACGAACGTGCGCGTATGTTATCTGGCGGGATGAAGCGCCGTTTAATGATTGCCCGTGCGTTAATGCATGAACCTAAACTACTGATTCTCGACGAGCCTACCGCAGGCGTGGATATTGAACTTCGCCGCTCAATGTGGGGCTTTTTGAAGGATTTAAACGACAAAGGCACCACCATCATTCTCACCACACACTACCTGGAAGAAGCAGAAATGCTGTGCCGCAATATCGGCATTATTCAACACGGTGAGCTGGTGGAAAATACCTCGATGAAGGCGCTGCTGGCAAAGCTGAAATCGGAAACCTTTATTCTCGATCTCGCACCGAAAAGCCCGTTACCGAAGCTCGATGGCTATCAGTATCGACTGGTCGATACCGCGACGCTGGAAGTTGAAGTGCTGCGTGAGCAGGGGATCAACAGCGTATTTACGCAGTTAAGTGAGCAGGGCATTCAGGTATTAAGTATGCGTAACAAAGCTAACCGTCTGGAAGAGCTGTTTGTTTCACTGGTTAATGAAAAACAAGGAGATCGCGCATGATGCATCTTTACTGGGTGGCACTAAAAAGCATCTGGGCGAAAGAGATCCATCGCTTTATGCGTATCTGGGTGCAGACGCTGGTGCCACCGGTCATCACCATGACCCTTTACTTTATTATCTTCGGTAACCTGATTGGTTCGCGTATTGGCGATATGCATGGCTTCAGCTACATGCAGTTCATTGTACCGGGGCTGATCATGATGTCGGTGATCACCAACGCCTACGCTAACGTCGCGTCATCATTTTTTGGTGCCAAGTTCCAGCGTAATATTGAAGAGCTGCTGGTAGCGCCGGTTCCGACTCACGTCATTATTGCCGGATATGTCGGCGGTGGCGTGGCGCGTGGTCTGTTTGTTGGCATTCTGGTGACGGCAATTTCACTGTTTTTTGTGCCGTTTCAGGTGCATTCGTGGGTATTTGTCGCTTTAACGCTGGTGCTCACGGCGGTGTTGTTCTCCCTTGCGGGTTTGCTGAACGGCGTGTTTGCCAAAACGTTCGATGACATCAGCCTGGTGCCAACCTTTGTGTTAACGCCACTTACGTATTTGGGCGGGGTCTTTTACTCACTGACTTTGTTGCCGCCGTTCTGGCAAGGGCTGTCGCACCTGAACCCAATCGTTTATATGATCAGTGGTTTCCGCTACGGCTTCCTCGGTATCAATGATGTTCCGCTGGTCACTACCTTCGGTGTACTGGTGGTCTTTATTGTGGCGTTTTATTTGATCTGTTGGTCGCTGATCCAACGTGGACGTGGTTTGCGTAGCTAAGGCTATTTCCTCTCCTCTGGATTTGGGGGAGAGGAGTTTTGACGGCTATCACCCTTTATCAACAATGGTCAGGGTAGACTGATTTTCGGCTAAGGAGGAAGGCGATGTTAGGTTGGGTAATTACCTGTCACGATGACCGGGCGCAAGAGATACTGGATGCGCTGGAGAAAAAACATGGGGCACTTCTTCAGTGCCGGGCCGTGAATTTCTGGTGCGGATTAAGTTCTAATATGCTCAGCCGCATGATGTGCGATGCTCTGCATGAAGCGGACTCTGGTGAGGGTGTCATCTTCTTAACCGATATAGCCGGAGCGCCACCGTACCGCGTGGCTTCATTATTAAGCCACAAACACTCCCGTTGCGAAGTGATTTCTGGTGTCACGTTACCGTTAATTGAGCAGATGCTGGTCTACCGTGAAACGTTATCCAGCGCAGAGTTTCGCGAGCGTATTGTCGAACTGGGTGCGCCGGAGGTGAGTAGTCTTTGGCACCAGCAACAAAAAAATCCGCCTTTCGTCCTCAAACATAATTTGTATGAGTATTAACCCGCGATTCTGATGGCACTTTTGCTACAATAAAAGCGTTGTTTCACCCTCGGTTATTTTTTCATGTACAAACAAGCTGTTATTCTCCTGCTGATGCTGTTTACCGCAAGCGTCAGTGCCGCATTACCTGCCCGTTATATGCAAACCATCGAAAATGCTGCGGTCTGGGCGCAAATTGGCGACAAGATGGTGACCGTGGGGAATATTCGGGCCGTGCAAATCATTGCCGTGGAGCCCACTGCCGCAAGTTATTACGCATTTAATTTTGGCTTTGGTAAAGGGTTTATCGATAAAGGTCATCTTGAGCCGGTTCAGGGGCGACAAAAAGTTGAAGATGGTTTGGGTGACCTCAACAAGCCGCTGAGTAATCAGAACTTAATAACCTGGAAAGATACGCCGGTCTTCAACGCGCCGAGTGCGGGCAGTGCGCCGTTTGGGGTACTGGCGGACAATTTGCGCTACCCAATTTTGCATAAACTGAAAGACAGGTTAAATCAAACCTGGTATCAGATCCGTATTGGCGATCGACTGGCCTATATCAGCGCGCTGGATGCCCAACCCGATAATGGCCTGCCGGTGCTAACCTATCACCATATTCTGCGCGACGAAGAAAATACCCGTTTTCGCCATACTTCGACGACCACCTCGGTACGCGCTTTCAATAACCAGATGGCCTGGCTGCGCGACAGGGGATACGTGACACTGAGCATGGCGCAACTGGAAGGTTACGTGAAGAATAAGATCAATCTCCCTGCGCGAGCGGTGGTGATTACCTTTGATGATGGCCTAAAGTCGGTGAGCCGCTATGCGTATCCTGTGTTGAAACAATATGGCATGAAGGCGACGGCGTTTATTGTTACCTCGCGCATCAAACGTCACCCGCAGAAGTGGGACCCAAAATCGCTGCAATTTATGAGCGTTTCTGAACTTAACGAAATTCGCGATGTATTTGATTTCCAGTCACATACCCATTTTTTGCATCGGGTGGATGGTTATCGCCGACCCATATTACTGAGCCGTAGTGAGCACAATATCCTGTTTGATTTTGCACGTTCACGCCGCGCTCTGGCGCAATTTAATCCGCATGTCTGGTATCTTTCGTATCCGTTTGGCGGATTTAATGACAAAGCCGTGAAGGCAGCAAAAGAAGCCGGATTTCACCTGGCGGTGACAACCATGAAAGGCAAAGTAAAACCGGGGGATAATCCGTTGTTACTAAAACGACTTTATATCTTAAGAACGGATTCGCTGGAGACAATGTCGCGGCTGGTGAGTAACCAGCCGCAGGGGTGATTATCAGGCAACCTGTACCGGAATGGCTTTCGCGGTACGTTTCATTTCGTTGTCGCCTTCAAAATAGGCGACGTTGGGCCGCCAGGTGCGAGCTTCTTCATCTGGCATGGTAACGAAGCTGGCGATGATGACAATATCGCCGACGCTGGCGCAGTGGGCCGCCGCACCGTTAACGGAAATAATTCTCGAACCGCGTTCTGCCGCGATGGCATAAGTGGAGAAACGCTTGCCGTTGGTGACATTCCAGATATCAATGGCTTCGTTTTCGAGAATACCGGCTGCGTCAAGAAAATCCTGGTCAATGGCGCAAGAACCTTCATAGTGCAGGTCCGCATGAGTCACTTTCACGCGGTGGAGTTTGCCCTGCAGCATCGTGCGAATCATAACTTCTACCTTTCTACCCTGTCGTTAACGAAGCAGGCGATGCCTGCTTTGAGGAAATTCTCACGCAGTATTGCCCGATTTTTGTTTAGTGTCTACTCATCTGACGGCATTTGCATCAGCAGTTTGCGTACCGTGCCGAAGCGTGCCATGTAACGCCTGTAACCAATTGAAATTTCTCTGAACGCTGCTCGGTAAACAATAAAGAGGCGGCTGACGACGGCGCGCCTTGACTGGATACTGCCTTCACGCAAGACAACACGGAAGGCAGGGAAGATGGATGCACCGAGTACCACACCGCATGACGCGGTATTTAAACAATTTTTAATGCATGCGGAAACGGCTCGTGACTTTCTGGATATCCATTTGCCAGCGGAACTACGCGAACTGTGTGACCTCGACACGCTGCATCTTGAGTCGGGGAGTTTTATTGAAGAAAGCCTGAAAGGGCACAGCACTGACGTGCTCTATTCCGTGCAAATGCAGGGTAATCCCGGTTATTTGCATGTGGTGATTGAACATCAAAGCAAGCCGGATAAGAAAATGGCCTTTCGCATGATGCGTTATTCTATTGCTGCCATGCACCGGCATCTGGAGGCGGATCACGATAAGCTGCCGCTGGTGGTGCCGATTCTGTTTTATCAGGGCGAGGCCACACCTTATCCGCTCTCAATGTGCTGGTTTGATATGTTTTACTCGCCGGAGCTGGCGCGACGCGTTTACAACAACCCTTTCCCGCTGGTGGATATCACCATCACACCGGATGACGAAATCATGCAGCATCGGCGGATTGCGATTCTCGAACTACTGCAAAAACATATTCGCCAGCGCGACTTAATGTTATTGCTGGAGCAACTGGTCACGCTGATTGACGAAGGGTACACTAGCGGAAGTCAGTTAGTTGCCATGCAAAACTATATGCTGCAACGCGGTCATACTGAACAAGCGGATTTGTTTTATGGTGTGCTGAGAGACAGGGAAACGGGAGGGGAGTCTATGATGACGCTGGCGCAGTGGTTTGAAGAGAGGGGAAGACAGGAAGGAAGACAGGAGGTAAGACAAGAGGTAAGACAAGAGGTAAGACAAGAGGTAATACAGGAAGTAACACAGGAAGTAAGTCAGGAATTCGCCCAGCGTCTTCTGAGTAAAGGAATGTCTCGGGAAGACGTTGCAGAGATGGCAAATTTACCCCTTGCCGAGATTGATAAGCTGATTAACTAAGTTGTCTGCATCATCAGTTATAGCCAGATAATTGTTATTGTTAACTGACCAGATAATTAAGGGAACCTATGGAAATAAAGACACGGAGAGAAACCAGGCAGACGTTGGCGCAGTGGTTTGAAGAGAAGGGATTTCAGAAGGGATTTCAGAAGGGATATAAAGAGGGACTCCGGAAGGTAAGGCTGGCACAGCGTCTTCTGAGTAAAGGAATGTCTCGGGAAGACGTTGCAGAGATGGCAACTTTATCTCTTACAGAGGTTGATAAGCTAATTAACTCTAACTAAGTTGTCTGCGTTATGAATTATCGCTTACAGATAACGTGGCAATGAATAACTGGCGCCATCAGCCGTAGCGCCAGTTAAGTATTACACCAGCTCGACTATTTTGTTGTCGATCAGGCGGGCATCGCCAAGCCAGGCGGCTACCAGAATCACTGCACGTTTGCTGTTTTCAGAGACCTCCAGCAAGGTGTCGGCATCACGAATCTGAATATCATCGGCGCGGAAGCCTTTTTCATTCAGTTCTTGCCCGGCAATAGTAATAATTTCATCGAGATCCCGTTCGCCAGCCTGCAATTTGTCGGCAATCGAACTTAAAACCTTGTACAGACCAGGCGCAATTTTGCGTTGTTCCGCCGTCAGATAACCGTTACGGGAACTCAGCGCCAGACCGTCTTTGGCGCGCATAATTGGCACACCGACAATCTCAATATCAAAGCCCATATCAGCAACCATTTTGCGGATCAGCGCCAGTTGCTGAAAATCTTTTTCACCGAAGCAGGCGATGTCCGGCTGGACCAGATTGAACAGCTTGCTGACGATAGTCGAAACGCCGCGAAAATGTCCCGGACGGCTGGCACCTTCCAGCATGGTAGAAAGACCGGGAACATCAACATAGGTGTGGGTTTCTGTACCGTTCGGGTAGATCTCTTTTACCGAAGGGGCGAAAACTAAATCCACTTTGCGCTTGTTCAGCTTTTCGCAGTCCTCTTGCAAGGTCCGTGGATAACGTGCCAGATCTTCCGGGCGGTCGAACTGCATCGGGTTAACGAAAATACTGACGACGACCACATCGGCGCGGGCTTTGGCTTCGTCGACCAGCTTCATATGGCCGTCGTGCAGGTTACCCATGGTGGGCACCAGCGCCACGCGCTTACCTTCCATACGCAGGCGGCGGATTTGCTGACGCAGCAGCGGCAGGGTTTCGATAATTAACACAACGTCACTCCTTAATGGAAACTGTGTTCTTCGCCCGGATAAACGCCGGACTCCACTTCAGCCATATACTGCCGCACAGCCGCGCGGATGTCGCCCGTTTCGGCGAGGAAATTTTTGGCGAATTTAGGAATATGACCGCCGGTAATGCCGAATGCGTCGTGCATCACGAGAATTTGCCCGTCAGTGACGTTGCCTGCGCCAATGCCAATAACCGGGATCGCCAGTGCTTCGGTAATACGTTTTGCCAGTTCAACCGGCACGCACTCCAGTACCAGCAGTTGTGCCCCAGCAGCTTCTAAAGCTAATGCATCGCTGAGCAGTCGATCGGCCGCTTCATCGCCGCGCCCCTGGACTTTGTAGCCACCGAAAATATTTACTGACTGTGGGGTTAGGCCTAAATGACCACAAACCGGAACGGCACGTTCGGTCAGCATTTGTACGGTTTCTACCAGCCACTCACCGCCCTCAATTTTGACCATGTTGGCACCGGCACGCATGACAGTCGCGGCGTTTTCAAAGGCTTGTTCTTGTGTGGCATACGCCATAAACGGCAGATCAGCCAGCAGCAGACAGTTTGGCGCACCGCGACGTACAGCAGCAGTGTGGTAGGCGATATCGGCAACGGTAACTGGCAGAGTGGAGTCATGCCCCTGAACCGTCATGCCCAGTGAATCGCCAACCAGCATGACGTTAAGCCCTTCATCGGCAAACAGTTTTGCGAAGCTATAGTCGTAAGCGGTGATGGTCGCGAAACGTTTTTTTTCTTGTTTGCATTTTTGCAATGAAGCAATAGTGGTTGGTTTCATAACGTATCCTGATAAGTAATGTCGTGCTGTCTGGCATTTTATCAGTCACATTGGTGGGGGCAATGATTTATCAATTACAGCACCGCCAGATGATGGCGGTGCGGTTAAACCTGTTACTCGTAGGTGACCTGGAATGTACTGGTAGCCTTAAATCCGCCGGGTTTCACAGTTGCATTACCATCGCGTTTTAATGTTGCCTGAAATTTCAGGTCCTGGGTTGTAGTACGACCGTTGGCATTAGGATAATCTGGGTTATAAATTCCATTGTTTTCTCCAGGATCATCTTCAGCATCGTTATAGCTTGATGTCTCATCATTTGGCTTAAGCGTGAAATTTTGTGAATTTTTGCTGTTGGGTAACCCTTCAATAAGTACTCCGGCACCTTTTGCATCATCGGTTCCTGTCAAAGTATTACCAAGCAACAGAGGATTATTCACTCCTACTACATTAGATTTTAGTTTTGTTTTAATACTGCTTATACGAACACAATTTTGCAGCGAGATCTGAAAATTAACAGGTGTTGCAGAATCTGAGGTGATCTGTCCAACAGTATATTCCCCGAGATTTACGGTTGATCGCGTTACGCTCTCACCCAAAAGGATAGACGTAAAGCATGTTGGCAGTTGGATATTGATGTCTGTTAAATTAAAATCAATTTTTAGCATCTTAGATGCACTTACATTTGGAACCCCTGGCCCTTCATTTGCGAATGAATACAAATAATCACCAGTATGTTTTAATTGCACGTTAGTATTTGGAGCAGGGTTAAAACTGCTGTCGGTATAGAATTCCACCGTGGCATCGTGCAAAAGACCTCCGACTGCTTGATACCTGGAAGTATTACATTGACCTCGTATATAATCACCCGTAATAGAAAATTGTACAGTGTGCCAGCCATCGTCTCCAACGTATATATCTGGAGAGCTTGAGCGAAGTTCATACGACCAGAATCTATTGAGCATTAACGTATAATATAGACCGGTTACATTAGTTTCATATAATCTGTGCCCATCTGCCATTTTTCCTGAGTCAACCATGTTATGCCGGACAGTAATTGGCATACCGCTGGAATTACTTTTTGAAGTACAATATACAAACCCACGGCTACTTGATGTGTCCAGGTCACTCCAATATAATTTTATTTGTGCATTGGTCGGTGTGGCTGATGTTGGATTATAAAATACAATATTGTTTACTCCACCAACCGGATAGGAAAATGATATTAGTTTATCGCCTGATGGGCCATTAAGGTTTCCTACGCCAGCATCGTCACCGACCATAAAAGTAAGATTTCCAGCATTTACATTATTAATGCTGGCTGTGATAATCCATAAAAAAAGAAAGTATCGGAACGCTGACTTCATCTTATCACTCCTTTGAAAAAATAATATTTGTAGATGCGTTATGTCTGGCATTTATTGATAATAAATATCAACTAATACATTGCTGGTGACAAATCCTGCCCCAACGGGAAGTAACGGATCAATTTTTTGCATTCGTGTATAAAATTGCCACGATGAATTATTCATGTTTGCAGAGGCAACTGGCCAGACTGTGCGAAACTGCCCTGTTGGTGACAGCACATTCACTGTGTCCGATGACTGATTATTTTGGCTAAAAATCACGATTCCTACATTTTGTGCACCGCCGACATGATTATTGGCGAATATCTGTTGGCTACCAGTGGCCATTACACCACTGACAGGTTTAAATTCTATATGCAACTGGCTTGATGTTGTGCCAGCGGAGGGGCAATCTTTTACTGTCACAGTAAAGGTCTTTCCGCCTGGATAATTATCTTCCGCACTAACATTACTGGCAAAATATCCCACTCCAACAGTGCCAAGATTAACCAACCCCTGGTTGCTGATTTCGCTTTGACAAGTTCTGTTTTCAACAGTGGTCATAACGTTTAGGCCAATGTTATCCGTGATGGCTATAGAAAACGTGCTGAATAATAATAAGCTCAGAGTAATGCTTGCAAATATCCCATAATGTAATGATTTCATCTGCATTATTATTATCCTTTTATTCGTAGGTGAAATTGAATGTCGCAAGTGCTTTAAAACCACCTGCTCTTCCTGAACCTGGTCGGGTTTCGCGAAGTGCTACCGTCATCTCAAGTTCCGGTTTTGTTAATCCCTCTCCCCAGGAAATCTTTTTAGAACCATCTGGGGGAATAAATTCAGTGTCAGAGGCATTTCGAAGTTTAATCCCCATAGCAATATATTCTGTGGTGGATGAATTATCTGAAGTTAATGGAGAAATTAAATAGGGTAACTCTACTGAAGGATTCCCTGCCAGCGATGTCGTAATCTTGCCTATGTTACCATCACAATTAGCGACCAGTTTAAAGTCGGCTTGTGCTTCTGGCATCTTGTTTATGATTTTATCCAGAGCAACATTTAATATCCGTAGCGTGTACTGATTATTGCCATCAGCGGTGACGCGTGTCCCTTCCAGAGTGATATTACATGTCGTGCCTTTGATTGTGGCAACAAAATCAACATTAATATCTTGTGCCAGTGCGCCGGGCAGTAAAAAAATGCCTGCCAGGAGTACTATTTTATACCGTGTGTTTTTTATCATTGTCATCTCTCTTTCGTATTATTGGAGCTGGCAAAGAATATTATTGAGAATAATCGTTTGCTGGATTTTCTCCGATGTCACATTGGGTTGCTGGTACTGCGCAATACAGGTTTTGGGCATGCTGGCTTCCAGCCAGGTGATTTTTATCGTGCCCTGCTGCTGAATACCGCGAACAAATGCCTGCCCGCCCTGCCCAACGTTGCCAATGATTGCATTTGTTTCATCATGAATATCGGCGGCGAAGGGGATACCTTTTCCGTCACTGCGTTTGATATTCATAATCGCAGATTGTCCCTGATTGGTTTCAAAACCAGCAAAGATAACCGAGCCCTGGCGTGGTACGGCAACCGTACTGGTGCTCTTCATTTCGATGTCGTTTTCCAGGTTTTCAGTGTCCAGAGCAATTTTGTTTTCCTGGTATGGTGAAAGAGCACTGGTTACGCCATATCCCCAACGGTCAACGGTATTGTTGCCGTAGTTAATACGCGCCCCTTTTGCACCCGGTGCTTTAACCAGAGCAATGGTGTCATTATCACTGAAACTGTCGTTGCTGAACGTCAGTCCTCCGCTGTGCAACACAAATCCACCATCTGTATTAACGGAGTACTGGCGGTTATTATCGCTGGTAGCAGAGACTGACCCAGCTAGCGTTCCCCATGGCGATTCATAGCTGGCATAACCCCCAATGTTGCTGAGATCTTTGCCGGTTTTATTCATCCCATAACCCGCGTTCACGCTATAGCTCACGCGGTTATCGTTGCTATAACCGCTACTGCTCATGTTGAACTGATTATTACCATCCATATTGGTACTAAGTTGTGTATCAATACTTTGGAAACCGGAATCACGGTGCTCCGTACCCATCAGCTTTTCGATAGGTATCGAAAAGCTGAGGTAAATACTGTTTTCTGTTTGGCTGTACTCATCCCAGGATCGTTGAGCGCTGATGCTGTAGCTTCCCCATGAAGCGCTGTTACTGTAGCCGACCGAATAGTTGCTACGGCTCTTACTGCCCCCCCAGTAATCAGACCAGCTTCCAGATGTATAGAACGAGCCATAATCATCCTTCCCAAAGCGTAGCGGTTGGTTAATGCTTACGGTGAACTGGTTTTTCATGCGCCCGTAGTTGCGCATAGTTTTGGGATCAAGATCCTGAGTGGGATGTTCAACTTCATCAATAAGTGTTAATGCATCATTCAGGCCCAGATAGTCCTGCGTGGAGTAGCGGTAAGCCGCGATGTTTAATGATGTATCTGTCAGGTCAAAAAATTTGTTCCAGGAGATGCGATAGCTTTGCCCCTGGTACCTTTTATCATCCGGTATATCGACACTGGAGTGGGTGACATCGAAGGAAATTGCGCCGACAGAAGTATTCATCCCAATGCCAAGTAAGCCTGCAGCATAATGATTATCTGTGACCTGAAAACCAGTATAGCCAGTGAAAAGGTTACTTAAACCACGGTAATAGGTCGCTTGTAGTAAGTTTGGTTCATGATGCAAGTCGTCTTTATTAATTTGCCCGCCGCTGATATCCCAGCGAGAAACACCCGGGCGCAGCATTTGAATTACTGAAGAAAATGGCTGAGAAAATGTACGCTTGCTGCCATCAGCTTCTTCAATGGTTACGATAAGATCGCTGCCATACCCTGACGGGCTGAGATCATCAATGACAAAAGGTCCCGGTGGAACAGTGGTTTCGTAAATTTTGTATCCACTCTGGGTGATGCTGACTTTGGCGTTAGTATTTGCTACACCACGAATTGTCGGGGCGAAGTTTGCCAATACAGGCGGCAGCATTCGGCTGTCGCTGTATAAGCGAATGCCACGGATACTAACGGAGTCGAACGTTTCACCTGTGGTGTAGGATTCCCCCATAATGAGCTGCGAGCGAATAGCGGTAATGTCGCGCTGGACGTAGCGATTCATAAACTCAACATTGCTTCCCGCGTCGTTTCTCCAGCTATAGTTACCGCTGCTACGCAGACGCCAGGCCCCTAAATTGACGCCACCATTGAACGATGTATAAACGCTATCATTTGTATAATTTGAATTTTCACTGCGATAAGCGTTGATGTTATAAGACAGCGTAGCCGCGTTAATGCCATTTTCCCAAAGTGATGGGTCCACATAGTTTTGATAATTCTTCATCACCCATGCCTGGGGAACATTGATATCCAGACGTTGTTCAGAGGGGTCATAGTTCACTGAGGATTTAGGTATGGCTAACGACAGGTCAAGACAGTTGCCAAGCGTTTCATCCCGTGGAAGAAGGATAGTATTTTCCTCGTCTGCCGGGGGTGTCTTGATATGCAGTTGTAGTAGATTTTTCAGGGTAATACAGGCTTGAGCATTCTTTTTATCGGGGATCGCGATAAAGGGGATCTCCAGGTTAGCAACAGGTTGCTCGTTAACATAGATGCTAACATCGTAAACACCAGGCAAAGTCGGGTTGCCATCGCTATAGCGGCTAACATCAATACTGGAAGCGTTGCCACCCATTAAAAAGGTAGGGTCATACTCAACGCTTTCGGCTCCGATGGTAGCGCCGCTATACATAATTGAGCAATACATTGCGATACGCGTAAGATTATGGCGTTTAGTCGATGTCGTTGTTTTCATTACATTGGCTTCCTGCTGCATAAGGTCCCTGGTCTTACAAATTGACATCGCCTTCAATTGCGCCGCCAAAATCATTAATCGCGGAGAAATGTACCTTTCCTGACGTTGCTTTCCCGCCTGAACCGCTTATGGTGAAAATCTCTTCGCTTTTCGGTGCAACCATTTTTACATTGAGCGGGTTCGACTTACCGCCAGCGATTAACTCTGCACTGTTGAAAGAGACGTAATAAGGTGTTGGGTTATATACACTCAGGCCAGACTTCCCTTCAGCCCATTTCCATTTCAGGGCTAATGGTGCTTCAGACGGGTTACCGTTTAATCCTGCCGGACGATAGAACAGCTTGATACGGGTACGGAAAGCCAGTTGTAACAGGCTCTGATTCTCTACTTTTGTAGCATCTGGTTTTGGGGGCACTTCCAGCACGTTAAACCAGAATACGCTTTCTTTATCGCTGGGGAGTACGGTACTGCCGGTATACATCAATTTGATGGTTTGACCGCGTTTAGCATCAATACGTGAAACGGGAGGTGTTGCCGTAAATGGTACATTAATGCTTCCTGGCTCAGCGTTATCGTCACCGGTATCCAGCCAGCTTTGTACTAACAGGTGGCTATTGCCTTTATTCTCCAGGCGTACGCTAACGCTTTTTTGATCACTTTTATAAATGACGCGTGTACCGGAAATAACAATATCAGCCATAACAGGCATGCTAAATGCCATACTACTGGCAACACATAATGCGACAATATTCTTTTTATTTAACAAAATATACCATCCATGACATGAATTGTTTTCAAGACAAGGGGGCGACAATAGGTGTCGCTCCCTTGTAGTAATTTAAATCACCAACGAATAACTTAATTGTAGGTGATGGTGTAAGCTGTGTTGGTTCTTACATAACCAGCCGTTGCTGGTGTTGAGTCGTCTTCACGAACATAGGAGGCTTTGAAGTCAAAGACTGCAACATTATTGGTTAATGCTTTAGTGTAAGCATCAGATGCATTATTAATTTTGACTTGTTTAACAGTGGTGCCGTCAATGTTGTGCAGGGCAATATTCACACCAGATGACGGGGTGGTGATGGACATATCGTTATTCAAAGTGCCACGACTGTTACCAAAGAAAACTGAACCGAATGTCAGAGTCGGTTGGCCTCCCGGAGTCGCTTTGCTGCAGTCTACAGTAATGCTAAACGGTTTCGCTTTGGCACCGACAGCAGTTTCAGATACACCAGCGGTAATTTCAGCAACCGTTGCAGTTTGCAGAAGAACCAGGCCATCTTGCTTGCCGCCATCAACTTTTGTTTCACAGGTGTTATCGCTAACCAAGCCACTGATGTTAATCTGACCACCGTCCATATCAGCAGAAGCAGTACCTGCAACCATTGCCAGCATAAGACCAGACAGGGCAAAACCTAATTTTTTAGACATAATAATCCTTGAATTATATTCCATGAGTTTAACTACAATCGGGTGCTTTCAGACAAAGAACCCCGATAGAGAAAAATAGATTGGTTTGTTAATGATGAATGTGAAGATTTACTGAATGTAACATCTGTTCATCACCAAGTGGGATATTGTGCATATTTAAATTTATATATCCACTTAATTCATCTTTAAGTAAAACTTAATGTACAAAGCGGGAAAAATATTGTATGTGAGGCGGAAGGTGTTAACGGGGTATATAATATTAATTATGGTTGTAGCTTAGGGAATATATTAATTGCAATGGGGTAAGGCTATTTTTCGGAATTTATTTATATTCATGAAATCATTAAATCACCATTTGTTTAATTCATGAAATTTATTTATTTTTAATAAATTTCCTAATACTGTTCCATCAGGAAACACCAGCTCCGGCGCAATTTCAAACAGCGGCCACAGCATAAATCCACGATTCTTCATATCGTAGTGCGGAACGGTCAGGCGTTCGGTATTTATTACTTCATTACCAAATAGCATGATGTCGAGATCCAGTGTGCGCGGCCCCCAGCGTTCCGCTTTACGGACGCGACCTTGTTGTAACTCAATACGTTGTGTGTGGTTGAGTAACTCTTCAGGTGCAAGAGAGGTTTCCAGCGCCACGGCTGCGTTTAAGTAATCGGGTTGATCTTGCGGCCCCAGCGGTGGGGTGCGGTAAAACGAAGAAACGGCAAGAATGTGGCTTTCAGGGATATCGCCTAATGCTTTCAGGGCAGCATTGACCTGCTCCAGCGGAGAGGCCAGATTGCTGCCTATGGCAATATACGCCACTGTCATGCGGTACCCTCACGACGCGGTGCGCGTTTGCGTGGACGACGAGAACGGCGACGCGGTGACGGCTCTTCATCCAGCTCGTTGAGCATCCCTTTTTGATCTGGTGGCGCGGAAACCTGGAACTCCCCCCACCATTTCACAAGACGCTGCAGTTCAGCGTTACGTTCAACTTCAGCTCGCAAGGCCAACAGGTCATAAGCCGCACGGAACTTAGGATGCTCCAGCAGTTTCCAGGCGCGTTTACCCTGACGTCGGGACATACGCAACTGCAACTGCCAGATATCGCGGGTTAACGTCGTCAGACGTTTCGGGATCGCCAGTGAACGGCAGGCTTCGTCCAGCACGTCGTTCATCGCCAGCGCGAAAGCGTCGTGATAGGTCAGGCCGCTTTCCTGGGCGATCTTCTGTGCCGTCTCCAGCAGTGGGTACCAGAACATGGCGGCAAACAGGAACGCCGGGTTCACGCGCATATCGTTATGGATACGCGTATCGGTATTCTTCAGCACCTGTTCAATGATCCGCTCCATCGGGCTGTCGCCATTTTCCGTGAAGTAGCGGGTAATGGTCGGGAACAGCGGCTGGAACAGGTGATATTCACACAGCAGCTTATAGGTTTCGTAACCGTAGCCCGCTTGCAGCAGTTTCAAAGATTCTTCAAACAGACGTGCCGGTGGAATATCGTTCAGCAGGGTAGCGAGGCGAGGGATCGGTTCTGCGGTTTCAGGACTGATACGCATACCCAATTTGGCGGCAAAACGTACCGCGCGCAGCATCCGTACCGGATCTTCACGGTAGCGCGTTTCCGGGTTACCAATCAGACGGATAACGCCGTCTTTCAGATCCTTCATGCCGCCAACGTAATCACGGACGGTAAAATCCGCTACGCTGTAATACAGGCTGTTGATAGTGAAATCGCGGCGCTGGGCGTCTTCTTCGATGGAGCCGAAAATGTTGTCGCGCAGCAACATACCGTTTTGCCCGCGTTGGGAGGTCGTGCGGTCGCTGACGTTACCTTCGTGATGTCCACGGAAGGTCGCAACTTCGATAATCTCCGGGCCAAACATCACATGAGCCAGACGGAAACGGCGACCCACCAGGCGGCAGTTACGGAACAGTTTACGTACCTGTTCAGGCGTGGCGTTAGTGGTTACGTCAAAATCTTTCGGCTTTTTGCCAAGTAACAGGTCGCGCACGCCGCCGCCAACCAGCCAGGCTTCGTATCCCGCTTTATTGAGCCTGTACATTACCTTCAGGGCATTTTCACTGATATCTTTGCGGGAAATAGCATGCTGCTCACGCGGGATCACCGTCACCTGTGGACGGGCGACTGCCTGTTCAGCCTCGCTTTCCTCGCGGCTTAGCACCTTGCGGCAAAAATTAGCGACTCGGGTAAAAATAGTACACCTCGGTAGTGTCAAACATCATTCAGGACAAAAAAATAGCGGCTAATCATAGCTCAGCATGACGCATTTGAGAATGTTGAATTTACAATTGCCGACTCAGGCACTGCGGTGAGCCGCCAGTTTTTGACGGCTGACTGAAGGATTTGCTCGACGCTGAAATCCTGCCAGTGTGCTTCTGCCTGTTGACCCAGAAATTGAAGTGCCGCGATTAAAACCGGGCGTGGATCGCCTTTCGGCAACGCAGGCGCATGATTCTGCTTGGAAAGTTTAGCGCCTTGTGGATTAAGCGCCAGCGGTAAATGGATGTAATCTGGCACTTTCCAGCCAAAAAGCTGGTACAGCGAGATTTGCCGCACTGTCGGTTCGATCAAATCTGCCCCGCGGACAATTTCGCTCACGCCCTGGAAGTGATCATCCACCACCACCGCCAGGTTATAGGCAAACAAACCATCACGGCGATGAATAATAAAATCTTCCCGTGCCAGTTTTTCGTCGGCGTGAATAATGCCTCGCAGCAGGTCAGTAAACTGGGTGACCGGATGCTGCTGGCGGATACGTACTGCGGCGTTGTCTGGTCCATGATGTAATTCCCGGCAATGACCGTCGTAAATACCGCCAATGCTTTGAATACGCGCACGCGTGCAGGTGCAGTAATAACTTAATCCTTGCTCATGTAACCAGGCGAGTGCTTCGCGATAGGCGTGGTGACGTTGCGATTGCCAGAGAACATCGCCGTCCCAGTGCAGGCCGTAATGTTCCAGCTGGCGCAGGATAGTTTCTGCGGCACCGGGAACTTCACGAGGCGGGTCGATATCTTCAATGCGTACCAGCCAGCGACCGTGCCTAGCGCGAGCCTGTAAATAGCTGCCAAGCGCGGCAATCAGAGAGCCAAAATGAAGCTCGCCGGAAGGAGAGGGGGCAAAGCGGCCAATATAGTGTGTGTCTGTCATCTCGTTGAACAAAAAATAAGGCGGGAGCATTTCCCGCCTGTGGTAAACGTGATGGAACGGCTGTAATTAGCCAGCCATTTGTTTTTCGCGAATTTCAGCCAGCGTTTTGCAGTCGATGCACAGATCGGCTGTCGGGCGCGCTTCCAGACGGCGAATACCAATTTCAACACCGCAGGATTCGCAGTAGCCGAAATCTTCGTCTTCCACTTTTTTCAGCGTTTTCTCGATCTTTTTGATCAGCTTACGCTCGCGATCGCGGTTACGCAGTTCGAGGCTGAACTCTTCTTCCTGGGCTGCACGGTCTACCGGGTCCGGGAAGTTGGCTGCTTCATCCTGCATATGTGTAACGGTGCGATCGACTTCATCCCTGAGTTGATTACGCCATGCTTCCAGAATACGACGGAAGTGCGCCAGCTGGGCTTCATTCATATACTCTTCGCCCGGCTTCTCCTGATATGGTTCCACCCCAGCGATGGCGAGAATACTCAGGGACGATGTTTTACGGTTTTGCCCTTCTTGCATGTTGCTTCTCCTTAACACGCACTATCGATCCCCATGTTCGGGGGAAAAATGAGGCCGCTATAAATAGCAGATGCTTTTCCGGATAGCAATTATCTAAACGTAACACTTGACAACTGTGTGAGGAAAAGCGTATTTGCGCACGCGACCAGAATGTAAATTAACCAGTTACTTACTCTACTACAATGTAACCGGTAATGATTTTTTAAGAGCCATGCCTTCGGCAGAAAGTTCCGCTTTGTAAGCCAGAATTTCTACCCCCCTCTGTTGAGCTTCTGACAATAGTTGCGCGTATTTCTCATCGATGTGGCGCGCGGGTGAAAACCGTGTAATGGCTGAATGCAGCACGGCAAAAAAGATAACCGCACGCTGGCCTTCAGCCGCTACGCTCATCAACTCCCGAAGGTGTTTCTGACCTCGTTCAGTGACCGCATCGGGAAAATATCCCTGTTCGTTTTCCGCTAACGTAACCGATTTCACTTCAATATAGCAGTCTGGACGCGAATCCGCCTGCAACATAAAGTCAATACGGCTGCGTTCTGCGCCGTATTTAACTTCGCTTTTCAGCGAGCTATAGCCTGACAGTTCTGAAATTGATTCATTAAGGATAGCCTCTTTCGTCAACCTGTTAGCCCAAAGCGTATTGACGCAAATAATTGCGCCGCTCTGGCTTTGAGTCAATTCCCAGGTGTGTGGGTATTTCCGTTTGGTGTTGTCTGAAGTCGAATACCAGACGGTATCGCCAGGCGTTGCACAACCGGTCATCGCACCCGTATTCGGGCAGTGTAGCGTTAATTCGCGACCATCGGGTGTGATCACATCGGCTAAAAAACGTTTGTAACGCTGAATTAGCGTCGCGCGCTGTAGAGGGGGAGAAAATTCCATTACGACAATCCTTGTTATTGCGTTAGCGCCCAGCGTTTTAGCGGCGTGTAGCGTGTGCGTCCACGCGCAAACGAGGAGGCATAAAGGGTGAACTCCGTCACCGTATACGACCAGTTAAAACCTGGCGGCGGGATTGTCACCGCCTCGCTGGCGTCGCGCAATAAGGTAATATGTGGATGAAACGGACGATTGCTTTGAAAACAACCGCTGCGGGCAGCCTGTGAACGGAGCATATTCGCCAGCTGGATTAAGCCGCGTGGTGGCTGACGCATCCCTAACCACACCACACGCGAACGCAGCCATTGACCGGCGTCATCAAGCGTGAGTGTGAAACCCGGTTGACGAATCCGCCCGGCTAAAAGAGAAAGCGCCTTCTCTTTCTCGGCGCTCACTTCGCCTAAAAATGCCAGAGTCAGATGCAAATTATCGGCGGCGACCGGACGTCCCGCGTCAGGTGGGAAGTGTGTGGCGCGCCAGTGGATAATCTGTTCGCGGATTTCTGCAGGTAAGTCGATAGCAAAGAACAGCCGTTGCGGTTCAGACATGTGAGGCACTCGGTTATGAATTACCGCGATGCTACAATGTGCCGCGAAGAATGTTAACCCTCTGGAGCGTTTTGTGTCGTCGTTGCCCGTTGCTGCCGTCTTACCTGAATTACTTACCGCTCTCGATTGTGCATCGCAGGTGTTATTAAGTGCGCCGACCGGGGCCGGGAAATCAACCTGGCTGCCGCTGCAACTGCTGGCGCATTCAGCTATTCACGGGAAAATCATTCTGCTGGAGCCGCGTCGTCTGGCGGCGCGTAACGTTGCGCAACGGCTGGCGGAGCTGCTTAACGAAAAGCCAGGCGATACCGTTGGCTACCGGATGCGTGCGCAAAACTGCGTCGGGCCGAATACCCGCCTGGAAGTGGTTACCGAAGGCGTGCTGACGCGCATGATCCAGCGTGACCCGGAACTGAGCGGTGTTGGATTGGTGATCCTCGATGAGTTTCATGAGCGCAGCTTGCAGGCGGATTTGGCGTTGGCGCTGTTACTCGATGTGCAACAAGGTCTGCGTGATGACCTTAAACTGCTGATTATGTCGGCTACGCTGGACAACGACCGCTTGCAGCAAATGCTGCCAGAAGCGCCCGTCATCATCTCAGAAGGGCGCTCGTTTCCGGTTGAACGCCGTTATTTACCGCTGCCCGCGCATCAGCGTTTTGACGAAGCCGTTGCGGTAGCCACCGCCGAAATGCTGCGTCAGGAAAGTGGATCATTACTGTTATTTTTACCTGGCGTCGGAGAAATTCAGCGCGTGCAGGAACAACTGGCTTCGCGCATCGGCAGTGATGTGTTGCTCTGCCCGCTGTATGGCGCGTTGTCGCTGAACGATCAGCGAAAAGCGATCCTCCCGGCACCGCAAGGGATGCGCAAAGTGGTGCTGGCGACCAATATTGCTGAAACCAGTTTAACCATTGAAGGTATTCGTCTGGTGGTGGATTGTGCCCAGGAGCGTGTGGCGCGTTTTGATCCGCGCACGGGGCTTACGCGGTTGATTACTCAACGCGTTAGTCAGGCATCCATGACGCAGCGTGCCGGGCGCGCCGGGCGTCTGGAGCCGGGTATCTGCCTGCATTTAATCGCCAAAGAACAAGCAGAACGCGCTGCGGCGCAAAGTGAACCGGAAATATTACAAAGCGATCTTTCCGGTTTGCTGATGGAATTACTGCAATGGGGATGCAGCGATCCGGCGCAGATGAGCTGGCTGGATCAACCGCCAACGGTGAATCTACTGGCCGCGAAACGCCTGTTACGGATGCTGGGGGCGCTGGACGGTGAACGGCTTAGTGCGCAAGGGCAAAAAATGGCAGCGCTGGGTAACGATCCGCGTTTAGCGGCAATGCTGGTTAGCGCGAAGAACGACGACGAAGCTGCTACCGCGGCAAAAATTGCCGCCATTCTCGAAGAGCCGCCACGGATGGGCAATAGTGACCTGGGCGTGGCGTTTTCGCGCAATCAACCAGCCTGGCAGCAACGTAGTCAGCAACTGTTAAAACGTTTAAACGTACGCGGCGGTGAGGCAGACAGTTCTCTTATCGCGCCGCTACTTGCCGGGGCGTATGCCGATCGCATTGCTCGTCGCCGTGGGCAAGATGGACGCTATCAACTGGCAAACGGCATGGGGGCGATGCTCGATGCCGACGATGCGCTAAGCCGCCACGAATGGTTGATCGCACCGTTATTATTGCAGGGCAGCGCCTCGCCGGATGCGCGGATTTTACTGGCGCTGCCGGTCGATATTGATGAGTTAGTACAACGCTGCCCGCAGCTGGTACAGCAGTCGGACACCGTGGAATGGGATGACGCGCAAGGCACGCTGAAAGCCTGGCGTCGGCTGCAAATCGGTCAGTTGACGGTGAAAGTGCAGCCACTGGCGAAACCCTCGGAAGACGAGTTGCATCAGGCGATGCTTAACGGCATTCGTGATAAAGGTTTAAGCGTGCTCAACTGGACGGCGGAAGCGGAACAGCTACGCTTGCGTTTGTTATGCGCCGCAAAGTGGTTGCCGGAATATGACTGGCCAGCGGTTGATGATGAGAGTTTGTTGGCGACGCTGGAAACGTGGCTACTGCCGCATATGAGCGGCGTGCATTCACTACGCGGCCTGAAATCACTCGACATTTATCAGGCACTACGCGGATTACTTGATTGGGGAATGCAGCAACGTCTGGATAGTGAATTGCCTGCGCATTACACTGTGCCGACGGGAAGCCGGATCGCCATTCGTTATCATGAAGATAACCCGCCCGCGCTGGCGGTGAGAATGCAGGAGATGTTTGGCGAGGCCACCAATCCGACGATCGCTCAGGGGCGCGTGCCGCTGGTGCTGGAGTTGCTTTCCCCTGCCCAAAGGCCGCTGCAAATCACGCGTGATTTGGGGGCCTTCTGGAAAGGGGCGTATCGTGAGGTGCAAAAGGAGATGAAAGGGCGTTATCCCAAACACGTCTGGCCGGACGACCCGGCAAACACGGCACCGACGCGACGGACGAAAAAGTATTCGTGAAGACCAAAGCAAATTTGAGAGATATCTTCTTCTGTCTTGCAACAGAAGAACAGAAAATCGGGCTTTTGCGCCTGAATATTGCGGAGAAAAAGCATGGCCGGGAATGACCGCGAGCCAATTGGACGCAAAGGGAAACCGACGCGTCCGGTCAAACAAAAGGTAAGCCGTCGTCGTTACGAAGATGACGATGATTACGACGATTATGATGACTATGAGGATGAAGAACCGATGCCGCGCAAAGGTAAGGGCAAAGGCAAAGGGCGTAAGCCTCGTGGCAAACGCGGCTGGCTATGGCTGCTGCTAAAACTGGCTATCGTTTTTGCCGTGCTGATCGCCATTTACGGCGTTTATCTCGATCAAAAAATTCGCAGCCGTATTGATGGCAAGGTCTGGCAACTGCCTGCGGCAGTTTATGGCCGAATGGTCAACCTTGAGCCAGATATGACCATCAGCAAGAACGAGATGGTGAAGCTGCTGGAGGCAACCCAGTATCGTCAGGTGTCGAAAATGACCCGTCCTGGCGAATTTACCGTGCAGGCCAACAGCATTGAGATGATCCGCCGTCCGTTTGATTTCCCGGACAGTAAAGAAGGGCAGGTGCGTGCGCGTCTGACCTTTGATGGCGATCATCTGGCGACCATCGTCAATATGGAGAACAACCGTCAGTTTGGTTTCTTCCGTCTTGATCCGCGCCTGATCACCATGATCTCCTCGCCAAACGGTGAGCAACGTCTGTTTGTGCCGCGCAGTGGTTTCCCTGATTTGCTGGTGGATACTTTGCTGGCGACAGAAGACCGCCATTTCTACGAGCATGATGGGATCAGTCTCTACTCCATCGGACGTGCGGTGCTGGCAAACCTGACCGCCGGACGCACGGTGCAGGGGGCGAGTACGCTGACGCAACAGCTGGTGAAAAACCTGTTCCTCTCCAGCGAGCGCTCTTACTGGCGTAAAGCGAACGAAGCTTACATGGCGCTGATCATGGACGCGCGTTACAGCAAAGACCGTATTCTTGAGCTGTATATGAACGAGGTGTATCTCGGTCAGAGCGGCGACAACGAAATCCGCGGCTTCCCGCTGGCGAGCTTGTATTACTTTGGTCGCCCAGTAGAAGAATTGAGCCTCGACCAGCAGGCGCTGTTGGTGGGTATGGTGAAAGGGGCGTCCATCTACAATCCGTGGCGTAACCCGAAACTGGCGCTGGAGCGACGTAATCTGGTACTGCGTCTGCTGCAACAGCAACAGATTATTGATCAAGAACTCTATGACATGTTGAGTGCACGTCCGCTGGGCGTTCAGCCGCGCGGTGGGGTAATCTCTCCACAGCCAGCCTTTATGCAGCTGGTGCGTCAGGAGCTGCAGGCAAAACTGGGCGATAAGGTAAAAGATCTCTCCGGCGTGAAGATCTTCACTACCTTTGACTCGGTGGCCCAGGACGCGGCAGAAAAAGCCGCCGTGGAAGGCATTCCGGCACTGAAGAAACAGCGTAAGTTGAGTGATCTTGAAACCGCGATTGTGGTTGTTGACCGCTTTAGCGGTGAAGTTCGTGCGATGGTCGGTGGTTCTGAGCCGCAGTTTGCGGGCTACAACCGTGCGATGCAGGCGCGTCGTTCGATTGGTTCCCTTGCAAAACCAGCGACTTATCTGACTGCCTTAAGCCAGCCGAAAATCTATCGTTTGAATACGTGGATTGCCGATGCGCCAATCGCGCTGCGTCAGCCGAATGGCCAGGTCTGGTCACCGCAGAATGATGACCGTCGTTATAGCGAAAGTGGCAGAGTGATGCTGGTGGATGCGTTGACCCGTTCGATGAACGTGCCGACGGTGAATCTGGGGATGGCGCTGGGGCTGCCTGCGGTTACGGAGACCTGGATTAAACTGGGCGTACCGAAAGATCAGCTGCATCCGGTTCCGGCAATGCTGCTGGGGGCGTTGAACTTAACGCCAATCGAAGTGGCGCAGGCATTCCAGACCATCGCCAGCGGTGGTAACCGTGCACCGCTTTCTGCGCTGCGTTCAGTCATCGCAGAAGATGGCAAGGTGCTGTATCAGAGCTTCCCGCAGGCAGAACGCGCTGTTCCGGCGCAGGCGGCATATCTGACACTATGGACCATGCAGCAGGTGGTACAACGTGGTACGGGTCGTCAGCTTGGGGCGAAATACCCGAACCTGCATCTGGCAGGGAAAACAGGGACTACCAACAATAACGTAGATACCTGGTTTGCGGGCATTGACGGCAGCACGGTGACCATCACCTGGGTAGGCCGTGATAACAACCAACCGACCAAACTGTATGGAGCCAGCGGGGCAATGTCGATTTATCAGCGTTATCTGGCTAACCAGACGCCAACGCCGCTAAATCTTGTTCCGCCAGAAGATATTGCAAATATGGGCGTGGACTACGACGGCAACTTTGTTTGCAGCGGTGGTATGCGTGTCTTGCCGGTCTGGACCAGCGATCCGCAATCGCTGTGCCAGCAGAGTGAGATGCAGCAGCAACCGTCAGGCAATCCGTTTGATCAGTCTTCTCAGCCGCAGCAACAGCCGCAACAGCAACCTGCTCAGCAAGAGCAGAAAGACAGCGACGGTGTAGCCGGTTGGATCAAGGATATGTTTGGTAGTAATTAACGTCTAAGCGTGACATACCGGATGGCGAGTTGCCATCCGGTAAAATAACATCCCACCTAAAGTATTAACCCTTTCTTTTCATCTGGTTGTTTATTAACCCTTCAGGAACGCTCAGATTGCGTACCGCTTGCGAACCCGCCAGCGTTTCGAATATTATCTTATCTTTATAATAATCATTCTCGTTTACGTTATCATTCACTTTACATCAGAGATATACCAATGGCGCGTTCCAAAACTGCTCAGCCAAAACACTCACTGCGTAAAATCGCAGTTGTAGTAGCCACAGCGGTTAGCGGCATGTCTGTTTATGCACAGGCAGCGGTTGAACCGAAAGAAGACACTATCACCGTTACCGCTGCACCTGCGCCGCAAGAAAGCGCATGGGGGCCAGCTGCAACTATTGCGGCGAAGCACTCTGCTACTGCGACTAAAACGGATACACCAATTGAAAAAACGCCGCAGTCTATTTCGGTTGTGACAAATGAAGAGATGCAGATGCATCAATTTCAGTCTGTAAAAGAAGCATTAGGTTATACACCTGGCGTTACGGTTAGCAGTCGTGGTGCTTCTAATACATATGATTTTGTTATTATTCGTGGTTTCTCATCTGTTGGTCTGAATCAAAATAATTACCTTGATGGGCTAAAACTTCAGGGCAACTTTTATAACGATGCTGTGATTGATCCTTACATGCTCGAGAGGGTTGAACTGATGCGCGGGCCGACGTCTGTTCTCTATGGGAAAAGTAATCCTGGTGGGATTATTTCTATGGTGAGTAAGCGTCCGACAACTGAACCCCTGAAAGAAATTCAGTTTAAAATGGGGACGGATAATCTGTTTCAGACCGGATTCGATTTCAGTGATGCGCTGGATGATAACGGTGAGTTCTCCTACCGTTTGACTGGCCTCGCACGCTCAACAAACGAACAGCAGAAAAACTCTGAATCTCAGCGTTATACCATTGCTCCATCATTCTCATGGCGTCCAGACGACAAAACCAATTTTACTTTCCTGTCCTATTTTCAGAACGAACCAGAAACGGGTTATTACGGTTGGTTGCCGAAAGAGGGGACCGTTGAGCCATTGCCTAATGGTAAGCGTCTACCGACTGATTTCAATGAAGGTGCATCGAATAATACATACTCCCGTAACCAGAAAATGGTGGGATATAGTTTTGAACATGGTTTTAATGACACCTTCACCGTGCGTCAGAATCTGCGTTTCAGTGAAATGAAAACCTCACAGAAAAGTGTTTATGGCACAGGGATTGCCAGCGATGGTCATACCTTAAACCGCGGGACAGTGGTGGATAATGAGCGTCTACAAAACTTTAGCGTTGATACCCAACTTGAAAGTAAGTTTGCTACAGGTGACGTCGGGCATACTTTGCTGACAGGGGTAGACTTCATGCGTATGCGCAATGATATCAATGCCAGCTTTGGATCTGCACCATCCATCGATCTTTATAACAAATACCATCCTGAATACTTTGCATTTGGTAGCGCAGAGCCATACCAGATGAATGAAAGCAAACAAACAGGTATTTATGTTCAGGATCAGGCGGAATGGAATAAATGGGTATTCACTCTGGGGGGACGCTACGATTGGTCTAAGCAAGCGACCACTGTTCGTGAAAACTCTTATACGCCGACTGAAGGTTATATTGAGCGCAATGATCATCAGTTCACCTGGCGCGGTGGTGTAAATTACTTATTCGATAATGGTATTTCACCTTACTTTAGCTATAGCCAGTCCTTTGAACCGAGTGCTTTCGATCTGTGGAGCAACCCGCGCGTTTCCTATAAGCCATCGAAAGGTGAACAGTATGAAGCTGGCGTAAAATATGTTCCGAATGATATGCCGGTCGTTGTTACGGGCGCAGTCTATCAATTGACGAAAACAAATAACCTGACAGCAGACCCAACAAACCCATTAGCGCAAGTCCCGGCAGGTGAGATTCGCGCTCGTGGTGTGGAACTTGAAGCAAAAGCGGCGTTAAATGCCAATATTAACTTGACGGCTTCTTATACCTACACCGATGCGGAATACACCAAAGACACCAATCTCAAAGGTAAAACTCCAGAACAAGTACCGGAGCATATGGCATCTCTCTGGGGGGATTATACCTTCAATGAAGGGCCGCTTTCTGGTTTAACATTGGGAACAGGTGGTCGTTTTATTGGTTCCAGCTATGGTGATCCGGCAAACACTTTTAAAGTGGGTAGCGCAGCTGTAATGGATGCTGTTGTAAAATATGATCTGGCACGCTTTGGTATGGCGGGATCCAGCCTTGCTGTGAACGTCAACAATTTGCTCGATCGTGAGTATGTTGCCAGTTGCTTCCAGACCTATGGCTGCTTCTGGGGCGCAGAACGTCAGGTCGTTGCAACCGCAACCTTCCGTTTCTAATTTCTCTTTTGGGGCACGGATTTCCGTGCCCGTTTCACAAGTTGGCTGTTATGCAGGAATACACGAATCATTCCGATACCACTTTTGCACTGCGTAATATCTCCTTTCGTGTGCCCGGGCGCACGCTTTTGCATCCGCTGTCGTTAACCTTTCCTGCCGGGAAAGTGACCGGTCTGATTGGTCACAACGGTTCTGGTAAATCCACTCTGCTCAAAATGCTTGGTCGTCACCAGCCACCGTCGGAAGGGGAGATTCTTCTTGATGCCCAACCGCTGGAAAGCTGGAGCAGCAAAGCGTTTGCCCGCAAAGTGGCTTATTTGCCGCAGCAGCTTCCTCCGGCAGAAGGGATGACAGTGCGTGAACTGGTGGCGATTGGTCGTTACCCGTGGCATGGCGCACTAGGGCGCTTTGGTGCGGCAGATCGCGAAAAGGTCGAGGAAGCTATCTCGCTGGTTGGCTTAAAACCGCTGGCGCATCGGCTGGTCGATAGTCTCTCTGGCGGCGAACGTCAGCGGGCGTGGATCGCCATGCTGGTGGCACAGGATAGCCGTTGTCTGTTGCTCGACGAACCGACCTCGGCGCTGGATATCGCCCACCAGGTTGATGTGCTGGCGCTGGTGCATCGTTTAAGTCAGGAGCGTGGCCTGACGGTCATTGCCGTGCTGCACGATATCAATATGGCTGCGCGTTACTGTGATTATCTGGTCGCCCTGCGCGGCGGTGAAATGATTGCTCAGGGAACGCCTGCGGAAATTATGCGCGGCGAAACCCTCGAAATGATTTATGGCATCCCGATGGGTATTTTGCCGCATCCGGCGGGTGCTGCACCTGTGAGTTTTGTTTATTGATGAGCGGCTTACCTCTTATTTCGCGCCGTCGACTGTTAACGGCGATGGCGCTTTCTCCGTTGTTATGGCAGATGAATACTGCCCACGCGGCGGCTATTGATCCCAATCGTATTGTGGCGCTGGAGTGGTTGCCGGTGGAATTACTGCTGGCGCTCGGCATCGTGCCTTACGGCGTGGCGGATACCATCAACTATCGCCTGTGGGTCAGCGAACCGCCATTGCCGGACTCAGTGATTGACGTTGGTTTGCGTACAGAACCTAACCTTGAACTGCTGACCGAAATGAAACCGTCGTTTATGGTCTGGTCGGCAGGATATGGCCCTTCACCAGAAATGCTGGCACGCATTGCGCCGGGGCGCGGATTTAACTTCAGCGACGGCAAACAGCCGCTGGCGATGGCGCGTAAGTCACTGACGGAAATGGCAGATTTACTTAACCTGCAAAGCGCAGCAGAAACGCATTTAGCGCACTATGAAGACTTTATCCGCAGCATGAAACCCCGCTTTGTGAAGCGTGGTGCGCGCCCGTTATTGCTGACGACACTTATCGATCCGCGCCATATGCTGGTCTTCGGTCCAAACAGCTTGTTCCAGGAAATTCTTGATGAGTACGGCATCCCAAATGCCTGGCAAGGGGAAACCAACTTCTGGGGCAGTACCGCCGTCAGTATCGATCGTCTGGCAGCGTATAAAGACGTTGATGTGCTCTGTTTTGATCACGACAACAGCAAAGACATGGATGCGCTAATGGCAACCCCGCTGTGGCAGGCCATGCCGTTTGTCCGTGCAGGACGTTTTCAGCGCGTTCCGGCGGTCTGGTTCTATGGCGCGACGCTTTCGGCAATGCACTTTGTGCGTATTCTGGATAACGCCATCGGAGGTAAAGCGTGAGTAAACGAATTGCGCTTTTCCCGGCGTTATTGCTGGCGCTGCTGGTTATTGTCGCAGCGGCGCTCACCTGGATGAACTTTTCGCAAGCGCTGCCGCGTAGCCAGTGGGCGCAGGCTGCCTGGTCGCCGGATATTGACGTCATCGAGCAGATGATTTTTCACTACAGCTTGTTGCCGCGTCTGGCGATTTCGCTGCTGGTGGGCGCGGGCCTGGGGCTGGTGGGCGTGCTGTTTCAGCAAGTGCTGCGTAACCCGCTGGCGGAACCGACGACGTTGGGCGTTGCAACAGGCGCGCAACTGGGGATTACCGTCACTACGCTCTGGGCGATCCCAGGTGCTATGGCGAGCCAGTTTGCTGCGCTGGCAGGGGCTTGCGTTGTTGGCTTAATTGTCTTTGGCGTCGCGTGGGGGAAACGGCTGTCGCCGGTAACGCTGATTCTCGCGGGGCTGGTAGTGAGCCTTTATTGTGGGGCAATCAATCAGTTACTGGTTATCTTCCATCATGACCAGTTGCAAAGCATGTTCCTGTGGAGCACCGGAACGCTGACGCAAACCGACTGGGGCGGCGTTGAGCGTTTATGGCCGCAGTTGCTGGGCGGCGTGATGCTGACGTTACTGCTACTTCGTCCGTTAACCCTGATGGGGCTTGATGATGGCGTGGCGCGCAACCTCGGGCTGGCCTTGTCGCTCGCGCGTCTGGCGGCGCTGTCGCTGGCGATAGTCATCAGTGCGCTGCTGGTGAACGCAGTGGGGATTATCGGCTTTATCGGGTTGTTCGCGCCACTGCTGGCAAAAATGCTGGGGGCGCGGCGTTTGTTGCCACGATTGATGCTGGCGTCGCTGATTGGGGCGTTAATTCTGTGGCTTTCTGATCAAATCATCCTCTGGCTGACTCGCGTGTGGATGGAAGTTTCTACCGGTTCGGTCACTGCGTTGATAGGTGCGCCGCTGCTACTTTGGCTGCTGCCGCGTTTACGCAGCATTAGCGCGCCGGATATGAAGGTGAACGATCGTGTCGCTGCTGAACGCCAACATGTGCTGGCGTTTGCCCTCGCGGGCGGCGTGCTGCTGTTGATGGCAGTGGTGGTGGCGCTGTCGTTTGGCCGTGATGCGCACGGCTGGACGTGGGCGAGCGGGGCGTTGCTCGAGGATTTGATGCCCTGGCGCTGGCCGCGAATTATGGCGGCGCTGTTTGCGGGAGTCATGCTGGCGGTGGCGGGCTGTATTATTCAGCGGCTGACCGGAAACCCGATGGCAAGCCCGGAAGTGCTGGGGATTAGCTCCGGCGCGGCGTTTGGCGTGGTGTTGATGCTGTTTCTGGTGCCGGGTAATGCCTTTGGCTGGCTGTTACCTGCAGGCAGTCTCGGCGCGGCGGTGACGCTGTTGATCATTATGATCGCCGCCGGACGCGGTGGATTTTCCCCACACCGCATGTTACTGGCGGGGATGGCGTTAAGTACCGCGTTCACCATGCTTTTGATGATGTTGCAGGCAAGTGGTGACCCGCGAATGGCGCAAGTTCTGACCTGGATTTCCGGTTCGACCTACAACGCGACCGATGCGCAGGTCTGGCGTACCGGAATTGTGATGGTGATTTTGCTGGCGATTACCCCGCTGTGCCGCCGCTGGCTGACCATTTTACCGCTGGGAGGTGATACCGCACGAGCCGTGGGGATGGCGCTGACGCCGACGCGAATTGCGCTGCTGCTGTTAGCGGCTTGCCTGACAGCGACTGCGACAATGACCATTGGACCGTTGAGTTTTGTTGGTTTAATGGCACCACATATTGCGCGGATGATGGGCTTTCGACGGACGATGCCACACATCGTAATTTCGGCGCTGGTGGGAGGATTACTGCTGGTGTTCGCTGACTGGTGTGGGCGGATGGTGCTGTTTCCATTCCAGATCCCAGCGGGGCTGCTGTCGACCTTTATCGGCGCGCCATATTTTATCTATTTGTTGAGAAAGCAGAGCCGTTAATTGAATGCCTCGCCCGGTGGGCGAGGCAAAATCATCACAACTTCGCAAACACCCGACGTGCAGCATCGATGGTGTTATTGATATCTTCCATGCTGTGCGCCACAGACATAAAGCCCGCTTCAAACGCTGACGGTGCCAGATAAACACCTTCGTCCAGCATCATATGGAAGAAACGCTTAAAGCGTTCCACGTCACAGGCCATCACATCCTGATAGCACGTCACGGACTCGGCGTCGGTAAAGAAAATACCGAACATGCCGCCAACGTGGTTTACCACCAGCGGAATTCCGGCTTCTTCTGCCGCTTCCAGCAGACCTTCTGCCAGACGTGTTGTCAGCTCATCCAGCGTTTCGTGAACGCCCGGCTGCGCGACTTCATTCAGACAGGCGAAACCAGCAGCCATCGCAATCGGGTTACCGGAAAGCGTACCCGCCTGATAGACCGGACCGGTCGGGGCCAGCGCATCCATTACATCACGACGACCACCGAATGCGCCTACCGGCATTCCACCGCCGATGATTTTGCCGAGGCAGGTGAGATCCGGTTCCACACCGTAATAATCCTGTGCGCCAGCTAGCGCTACGCGGAAACCGGTCATCACTTCATCGATGATCAGCAACGCGCCAAATTCGTCGCACAGCGCGCGCAGACCTGGCAGGAACTCTGGCAGCGGTGGAACGCAGTTCATATTGCCTGCCACCGGCTCGACGATAATACAGGCAATCTCTTGCGGGTATTGCTCAAACGCGGCGCGTACAGAGGCCAGATCGTTATAAGTACAGGTTAAGGTATGTTTGGCGAAATCTGCCGGAACGCCCGGCGAATTTGGCTGGCCTAACGTGAGTGCGCCAGAACCGGCTTTCACCAGCAGGCAGTCAGCGTGACCGTGGTAACAACCTTCAAATTTAATAATTTTGTCGCGACCGGTAAAACCACGGGCCAGGCGGATGGCACTCATGGTCGCTTCAGTGCCGGAGTTCACCATGCGCACCATATCCATGGTCGGGACCAGTTCGGTCACCAGTTGCGCCATTTTCACTTCCATTTCGGTCGGTGCACCAAAGCTTAAACCACGCTCGGCGGCTTCAATCACGGCATTGCGGATCGCCGGATGGTTATGGCCCAGCACCATCGGCCCCCAGGAACCGACATAATCGATATAGGCTTTGCCATCAACATCGTACAGATAAGCGCCGTCCGCTTTTTCGATAAACAGTGGAGTGCCGCCCACGCCAGTAAAGGCGCGAACAGGGGAGTTCACACCGCCAGGGATCAGCTCGCGCGCTGCGCTGTAAAGATTTTCAGACTTACTCATGGAGGGTTCCTGATTCGTAGAAAAAGTGAATGGCTGCTATTCTATGTTATTCATAACAAGTTAAATACTCGTCAAACATCAGGCTGCTTGTACTGGTGCAATCCTGATTTCTTAGAGTATAAAAGTTTTGTGCATTTGAAACATTACGCTTTGCAAAGGATTTTCATGGAACGTGCGAGTAAAATGCCGTCATCTTATTTGTATGACCAATAAGTGATCATTGGATGAAAACTGATACTCCCTCTTTAGAAACACCGCAGGCCGCGCGCCTGCGACGCAGACAACTGATTCGCCAACTTCTTGAGCGCGATAAAACCCCGTTAGCCATTTTGTTTATGGCGGCAGTCGTCGGCACGCTTGTCGGGCTGGCTGCGGTTGCTTTTGACAAAGGTGTCGCCTGGTTGCAGAACCAGCGTATGGGGGCGCTGGTACATACTGCTGATAATTATCCGCTTCTGTTAACCGTCGCTTTTCTCTGTTCGGCGGTGCTGGCGATGTTCGGCTACTTTTTGGTGCGCAAATACGCGCCGGAAGCAGGTGGTTCGGGGATCCCGGAAATTGAAGGGGCGCTGGAAGATCAACGTCCCGTTCGCTGGTGGCGTGTGTTGCCGGTGAAATTCTTTGGCGGGCTGGGGACACTCGGCGGAGGCATGGTGTTGGGGCGCGAAGGGCCAACCGTACAGATCGGCGGCAATATCGGTCGCATGGTGCTTGATATTTTCCGCCTGAAAGGTGATGAAGCTCGCCATACGCTGTTGGCAACCGGTGCGGCGGCGGGTCTGGCGGCGGCCTTTAACGCCCCGCTAGCGGGTATTTTGTTTATTATCGAAGAGATGCGTCCGCAGTTTCGCTATACGTTAATTTCGATTAAAGCGGTATTTATTGGCGTCATTATGTCGACCATTATGTACCGGATTTTTAATCATGAAGTTGCATTGATTGACGTCGGTAAACTTTCTGACGCGCCGCTTAATACGCTGTGGCTTTATCTGATCCTCGGTATTATTTTTGGCATTTTCGGCCCTATTTTTAATAAATGGGTGCTGGGGATGCAGGATTTGCTGCACCGTGTTCACGGCGGCAATATTACCAAATGGGTACTGATGGGCGGTGTAATTGGCGGTCTGTGTGGATTGCTGGGGTTTGTGGCACCAGCAACGTCGGGCGGCGGCTTTAACCTGATTCCTATCGCTACCGCAGGGAATTTCAGCATGGGAATGCTGGTGTTTATCTTCGTCGCGCGGGTCATTACCACCTTACTCTGTTTCTCTTCCGGCGCGCCGGGCGGTATTTTTGCCCCGATGCTGGCGCTGGGTACTGTGCTGGGAACCGCTTTCGGAATGGTTGCCGTTGAGCTGTTTCCGCAATATCACCTTGAAGCAGGCACTTTTGCTATTGCCGGAATGGGGGCGTTACTGGCGGCATCTATTCGCGCGCCGTTAACGGGAATCATTCTGGTTCTGGAAATGACCGATAACTACCAGCTCATTTTGCCAATGATTATTACCGGTCTTGGCGCAACACTATTAGCACAATTTACCGGCGGGAAACCGCTATACTCGGCGATTCTTGCGCGCACGCTGGCAAAACAGGAAGCTGAGCAACTGGCGCGAAGCAAGGCCGCATCAGCCAGCGAGAATACTTGAACGAAATACCAGGGTATTAGATAATGGCGATTATTATTGGGTTAGAATTTGCCCAATTGCCGATGTCGTTTGGAGCAAAATATGAGTGATGACGTAGCACTGCCGCTGGAGTTTACCGACGCAGCAGCCAACAAAGTTAAAAGCCTGATCGCTGACGAAGATAACCCGAATCTGAAATTACGCGTGTATATCACCGGTGGCGGTTGCAGCGGCTTCCAGTATGGTTTCACCTTTGATGATCAGGTGAACGAAGGCGATATGACCATCGAAAAACAGGGCGTTGGCCTGGTGGTTGATCCGATGAGCCTGCAATATCTGGTCGGCGGTTCCGTTGACTATACCGAAGGTCTGGAAGGTTCTCGTTTCATCGTGACCAACCCGAACGCGAAAAGCACCTGCGGTTGCGGTTCTTCCTTTAGCATCTAATCTGTTGTTCATGTGCCGGATAAACTATCCGGCACATCTTCTCTCTTCAACGCCCATTCTCATCCAGCGCAAACGTCGGTAGCTTAAGATGCCAACGAATAGCCGCCAGCCGAATCAATAGCGTCACGACCATGCCCATCATACTGGCTGTTTCCAGTGGTACGGAAAATGTGTAATAAGCCGTAGCGTGGACAATACCGCCGATAATACAGGCAGTTGCGTAAATTTCTGTACGTAAAATCATGGGGATTTCGCGGGCCAGTACATCACGAATGATCCCGCCGCCAACGCCAGTAATGACGCCCATACAAACCGCGATTAACGGACCGGCTTCCGCATTAAAGGCTTTATTCACGCCAATGCCGACAAACACCGCCAGACCAACGGCGTCCAGCACCGGCAACATCCATTTTGGTAAGCGTCTTGGCTGGCGCACCAGCACGATGGTCAGCATGCTGGTGACCATTGCAACGACCAGATCGGTGGGATCTTTCACCCAAAATACCGGGCCGTGATCCAGCGCCATGTCGCGAATTGTCCCGCCGCCTACTGCGGTAACCACGCCCAGTACCAGAACACCAAAAGGGTCCATACGCAATTTTCCGGCTAACAAAACGCCGGAGATGGCAAATACCGCTGTGCCGACTATATCCAGCCAATAGACGAGCATTGTTCAATCCCCACTGAGCACCTGAAAAGGTCAGGCGCTAATCTACCTGTGAAAGCGCATTACAGAGCTGTTGTGCAGCGAGGATAATACGTGGGCTTGCACGTTCAAACCAGTCACTCGTGAGAGGAATAACGGGAATTTTGAGCTGTTCACCCCAGTATTGTTTGATTTTAGGAATTTGGTCCGGTCCGCCTGTAATGACTATCGCCTGTGGCGCGCGTGCTAACACCTGTTCGCGGCTAACTTGCGGCCAGGGAACCCGGCTATCTTTAAAGATGTTTTCTCCGCCACAAACTTCGAGTACCTGGTTCTGAATCGACTCTTTTCCACTGGTAAATGGCGGATTAATGCCGAATTGCAGAAAAACACGTTTTTTAGGTTTATCAGCATATTGCGCTTTCAATTGCGCGTACTGATCCAGCAGGGATTGCGCGGCTTGTTCGGCCTTGTCTGGTTGCGGACTCCAGGGGGCCAGTTGACGTAACGCATTGGCAATTTGTTCAATGCTTGTCGCATCGACCCACATCACTTTTATTCCCAGCGAAGCCAGCTGGTCAACCTGCCGCTCGGCATTACCTCCACGCCAGGCAATCACCAGATCGGGTTTCAGCGCGACAATGCGTTCCAGATTCATCCCCTGCCAGGTGGAAACCTGCTCAATCTTTTGCGCTTGTGGAGGATAGTCGGAATAGCTGCTGACCCCAACCGGCGTGATCCCGGCGGCAAAGGCAAGTTCAGTGTTGGCGGGAGAAAGCGTGATGACGCGCGGCGCGGCGTTGAGCCACAGTGGCGCAAGAAAAGACAGGGCGACCAGCGCCCTGAACAGTGACTTAGCCATGTGCCAGTTTCTGCACCAGTGACTCAACCATCAGGCTGGACTGTTTAGCGGCAACAGCCAGGAACTCATCGAAGCTAAGATGAGACTGTTGATCGGCCACGTCGGAGATGGCGCGTACTACGACAAACGGGACGTTGAAATTGTGGCAGACATGGGCGATTGCCGTCGCTTCCATCTCTACAGCAATGGCCTGTGGGAAGTTGTGGCGGATTTTTGCCAGACCAACAGAACCGTTGATGAAAGCGTCGCCGCTGACAATCAGGCCACGTACAGCGTTAAGATTCAGTTCGGCAATGCAGGCCTCAGCGGCAGCGATCAGTTTATCGTCAGCTTTAAAGCCTGCCGGACAGCCTGGTAACTGACCGTATTCATAACCAAATGCCGTGACATCCGCGTCGTGATAACGTGCTTCGTCCGAGACAACGATATCGCCCACTTTCAGCGTTGGTGCCAGGCCACCGGCAGAACCGGTGTTAATAATCACATCTGGCTTGCAGTGTTCCAACAGCAGAGTGGCACCCAGCGCCGCAGCGACTTTACCGATGCCCGATTTCAGAAGCGCAACCTCGGTTCCATTCAGTTGGCCGGTATAGATTTCGCAACCGCCGAGACTGATAGTTTGATGGTTTTCGATTTTGTCACGCAGCAGCGTAACTTCTTCTTCCATTGCACCAATGATGCCGATTTTCATAGATTTACTCGCGATAAGCCCGATTTGAAGGCATAGTTTACCATGCGCTTACGGGGAAGCGTATTTCTCACGCGGGAGAGGACATGGCACAGATTGATTTCCGAAAAAAAATAAACTGGCATCGTCGTTACCGTTCACCGCAGGGCGTTAAAACCGAACATGAGATCCTGCGGATCTTCGAGAGCGATCGCGGGCGTATCATCAACTCTCCGGCAATTCGTCGTCTGCAACAAAAGACCCAGGTTTTTCCACTGGAGCGCAATGCCGCCGTGCGCACGCGTCTTACCCACTCGATGGAAGTCCAGCAGGTGGGGCGCTACATCGCCAAAGAAATTTTAAGCCGTCTGAAAGAGCTTAAATTGCTGGAAGCATACGGCCTGGATGAACTGACCGGCCCTTTTGAAAGCATTGTTGAGATGTCATGCCTGATGCACGATATCGGCAATCCGCCGTTTGGTCATTTTGGCGAAGCGGCGATAAATGACTGGTTTCGCCAGCGTTTGCACCCGGAAGATGCCGAAAGCCAGCCTCTGACTGACGATCGCTGCAGCGTGGCAGCACTACGTTTACGGGACGGGGAAGAACCGCTTAACGAGCTGCGGCGCAAAATACGTCAGGACTTATGTCATTTTGAGGGGAATGCACAAGGCATTCGCCTGGTGCATACATTGATGCGGATGAATCTCACCTGGGCACAGGTTGGCGGTATTTTAAAATATACTCGTCCGGCGTGGTGGCGTGGTGAAACGCCTGAGACACATCACTATTTAATGAAAAAGCCGGGTTATTATCTTTCTGAGGAAGCCTATATTGCCCGGTTGCGTAAAGAACTTAATTTGGCGCTTTACAGTCGTTTTCCATTAACGTGGATTATGGAAGCTGCTGACGACATCTCCTATTGTGTGGCAGACCTTGAAGATGCGGTAGAGAAAAGAATATTTACCGTTGAGCAGCTTTATCATCATTTGCACGAAGCGTGGGGCCAGCATGAGAAAGGTTCGCTCTTTTCGCTGGTGGTTGAAAATGCCTGGGAAAAATCACGCTCAAATAGTTTAAGCCGCAGTACGGAAGATCAGTTTTTTATGTATTTACGGGTAAACACCCTAAATAAACTGGTACCCTACGCGGCACAACGATTTATTGATAATCTGCCTGCGATTTTCGCCGGAACGTTTAATCATGCATTATTGGAAGATGCCAGCGAATGCAGCGATCTTCTAAAGTTATATAAAAATGTCGCTGTAAAACATGTGTTTAGCCATCCAGATGTCGAGCAGCTTGAATTGCAGGGCTATCGGGTCATTAGCGGATTATTAGAGATTTATCGCCCTTTATTAAGCCTGTCGTTATCAGACTTTACTGAACTGGTAGAAAAAGAACGGGTGAAACGTTTCCCTATTGAATCGCGCTTATTCAACAAACTCTCGACGCGCCATCGGCTGGCCTATGTCGAGGCTGTCAGTAAATTACCGTCAGATTCTCCTGAGTTTCCGCTATGGGAATATTATTACCGTTGCCGCCTGCTGCAGGATTATATCAGCGGTATGACCGACCTCTATGCCTGGGATGAATACCGACGTCTGATGGCCGTAGAACAATAACCAGGCTTTTGTAAAGACGAACAATAAATTTTTACCTTTTGCAGAAACTTTAGTTCGGAACTTCGCGCTATAAAACGAATCTGAAGAACACAGCAATTTTGCGTTATCTGTTAATCGAGACTGAAATACATGAAAAAAACCACATTAGCACTGAGTGCACTGGCTCTGAGTTTAGGTTTGGCGTTATCTCCGCTCTCTGCAACGGCGGCTGAGACTTCTTCAGCAACGACAGCCCAGCAGATGCCAAGCCTTGCACCGATGCTCGAAAAGGTGATGCCTTCAGTGGTCAGCATTAACGTAGAAGGTAGCACAACCGTTAATACGCCGCGTATGCCGCGTAATTTCCAGCAGTTCTTCGGTGATGATTCTCCGTTCTGCCAGGAAGGTTCTCCGTTCCAGAGCTCTCCGTTCTGCCAGGGGGGCCAGGGCGGTAATGGCGGCGGCCAGCAACAGAAATTCATGGCGCTGGGTTCCGGCGTCATCATTGATGCCGATAAAGGCTATGTTGTCACCAACAACCACGTTGTTGATAACGCGACGGTGATTAAAGTCCAGCTGAGCGATGGTCGTAAGTTCGACGCGAAGATGGTTGGCAAAGATCCGCGCTCTGATATCGCGCTGATCCAGATCCAGAACCCGAAAAATCTGACCGCAATTAAGATGGCGGATTCTGATGCACTGCGCGTGGGTGATTACACCGTAGCGATTGGTAACCCGTTTGGTCTGGGCGAGACGGTAACTTCCGGGATTGTCTCTGCGCTGGGGCGTAGCGGCCTGAATGCTGAAAACTACGAAAACTTCATCCAGACCGATGCAGCGATCAACCGTGGTAACTCCGGTGGTGCGCTGGTTAACCTGAACGGCGAACTGATCGGTATCAACACCGCGATCCTCGCACCGGACGGCGGCAACATCGGTATCGGTTTTGCTATCCCGAGTAACATGGTGAAAAACCTGACCTCGCAGATGGTGGAATACGGCCAGGTGAAACGCGGTGAGCTGGGTATTATGGGGACTGAGCTGAACTCTGAACTGGCGAAAGCGATGAAAGTTGACGCCCAGCGCGGTGCTTTCGTAAGCCAGGTTCTGCCTAATTCCTCCGCTGCAAAAGCGGGCATTAAAGCGGGTGATGTGATCACCTCACTGAACGGTAAGCCGATCAGCAGCTTTGCCGCCCTGCGTGCTCAGGTGGGTACTATGCCGGTGGGCAGCAAACTGACCCTGGGCTTACTGCGCGACGGTAAGCAGGTTAACGTGAACCTGGAACTGCAGCAGAGCAGCCAGAATCAGGTTGATTCCAGCTCCATCTTCAACGGCATTGAAGGCGCTGAGATGAGCAACAAAGGCAAAGATCAGGGCGTGGTAGTGAACAACGTGAAAACGGGCACTCCGGCTGCGCAGATCGGCCTGAAAAAAGGTGATGTGATTATTGGCGCGAACCAGCAGGCAGTGAAAAACATCGCTGAACTGCGTAAAGTTCTCGACAGCAAACCATCTGTGCTGGCACTGAACATTCAGCGCGGCGACAGCACCATCTACCTGTTAATGCAGTAATCTCCCTCAACCCCTTCCTGAAAACGGGAAGGGGTTCTCCTTACAATCTGTGAACTTCACCACAACTCCATACATCTTCATCATCCTTTGGGCATTTGCACAATGCCGTACGTTACGTACTTCCTTATGCTAAGCCGTGCATAACGGAGGACTTATGGCTGGCTGGCATCTTGATACCAAAATGGCGCAGGATATCGTGGCACGTACCATGCGCATCATCGATACCAATATCAACGTAATGGATGCCCGCGGGCGAATTATCGGCAGCGGCGATCGTGAGCGTATTGGTGAATTGCACGAAGGTGCATTGCTGGTACTTTCACAGGGACGAGTCGTCGATATCGATGACGCGGTGGCACGTCATCTGCACGGTGTGCGGCAAGGGATTAATCTACCGTTACGGCTGGAAGGTGAAATTGTCGGCGTAATTGGCCTGACTGGTGAACCAGAGAACCTGCGTAAATATGGCGAACTGGTCTGCATGACGGCTGAAATGATGCTGGAACAGTCGCGGTTGATGCACCTGTTGGCGCAGGATAGCCGTTTGCGGGAAGAACTGGTGATGAACCTGATTCAGGCTGAGGAGAATACCCCCGCACTTACTGAATGGGCGCAACGGCTGGGGATCGATCTCAATCAACCGCGAGTGGTGGCTATTGTTGAGGTCGACAGCGGTCAGCTTGGCGTGGACAGCGCAATGGCGGAGTTACAGCAACTGCAAAACGCGCTGACTACGCCTGAGCGTAATAATCTGGTGGCAATTGTTTCGCTGACCGAAATGGTGGTGTTGAAACCGGCGTTGAACTCTTTTGGGCGCTGGGATGCAGAAGATCATCGTAAGCGAGTTGAACAACTGATTACCCGCATGAAAGAGTACGGCCAGCTGCGTTTTCGCGTTTCGCTGGGTAACTATTTTACCGGACCGGGCAGTATTGCCCGCTCTTATCGTACGGCGAAAACGACGATGGTGGTGGGTAAACAGCGAATGCCAGAAAGTCGCTGCTATTTTTATCAGGATCTGATGTTGCCTGTGTTACTCGACAGTTTGCGTGGCGACTGGCAGGCCAACGAACTGGCGCGACCGCTGGCGCGGCTGAAAGCGATGGACAATAACGGCTTGCTGCGACGAACGCTGGCGGCGTGGTTTCGCCACAATGTGCAACCGCTGGCTACGTCAAAGGCGCTGTTTATTCATCGTAATACTCTGGAGTATCGGCTTAATCGTATATCGGAACTGACCGGGCTGGATTTGGGCAATTTTGATGACAGGTTGCTGCTGTATGTGGCGTTGCAACTGGATGAAGAGCGGTAGGTCGATGACAAAATTACAGCCGGGTGAGACTTTACCCGGCCCAAAGAATGGCATTATTTACGCGTCAGTTTTTCCAGATCGGCTTCAATCTCGCTGATCTTATTGGTTACTACTGACTCCAGATGACGTAAGTCGTCGAGGATCTTACGCTTAAGATCAACTTCGCTGCGGTCACGCTGGCAGATTTGATCTAACTCATCAATGATATAGCGAAGATTAGGGCTAATCTCCTGCACTTCTTTATAACCCTGACCCACACCATCGGCGACGACCGTTTTACGCTGACGCGGATATTTAAACTTCACGCTCTTGGCGAAAAACTCGCCTTTGTCTTTCTGGAAATAGATTTTCAGAATATCGTTGTTGGCTTCCTGCCGGAGGCTGTAACGATCAATTTCTTCAGGATTGGTAATACCCAGACTTTTCAGATTGTCGTACATAGCGTTACCTCAAAATGAGTCAGTAAATTGTGCTTATTTTAGCATTTGGCCTGGCCCGCCCGGCTCGACTGTGATCGCAGAAAGCCTTTTTCTTCCAGACTTCTATCATGGCGTAAAAATCAAAAAATTACCTGCTTTATTGTGGCGATATTCCATGGGATGGATTAGCACATTTATCTTTGTTTTGCGAATTACATGACAGTCCGAAACAAGATGAAAAAGTATTTAAAAAAGGGGAAGAAGAATGAGTAGGACGAATTATTCTGAACCAGAAAGCAATCGGGCAGCGTCGTGCTGCCCGTGTGCATACTTTTAGTCGATGGTACGCAGCAGTTCGTTAATGCCGACTTTGCCGCGAGTTTTCGCGTCAACTTTCTTAACGATAACCGCACAGTAAAGACTGTATTTGCCATCTTTCGACGGCAGATTGCCTGAAACAACCACAGATCCTGCCGGAACGCGACCGTAGTGGATTTCGCCGGTTTCACGGTCGTAAATACGGGTGCTCTGACCAATGTATACGCCCATAGAGATGACGGAACCTTCTTCGACAATTACCCCTTCAACCACTTCAGAGCGCGCGCCGATGAAGCAGTTATCTTCAATAATGGTCGGGTTAGCCTGCAGCGGCTCCAGCACGCCGCCGATACCCACGCCACCGGAAAGGTGGACGTTTTTACCAATCTGCGCACAGGAACCGACGGTCGCCCAGGTATCAACCATCGTGCCTTCATCAACATATGCGCCGATGTTGACGTAAGACGGCATCAGCACGGTGTTACGGGCAATGAACGCGCCCTGACGCACTGCCGCTGGTGGCACGACGCGGAAGCCTTCTTTCTGGAAACGTGCTTCATCGTAGTTAGCGAATTTCATCGGCACTTTGTCGAAGTAGCGGCTTTCTGCCCCTTCGATCACCTGATTATCATTAATACGGAAAGAGAGCAGCACCGCTTTTTTCAACCACTGATGCGTCACCCACTGACCGTCAATTTTTTCCGCTACACGCAGTGCGCCGGAATCCAGCAGGGCGATCACCTGATTTACCGCTTCGCGGGTAACTGTGTCTGCATTGGCTGGCGTGATCTCGGCACGGCGTTCAAAAGCGGTTTCAATAATGTTCTGTAACTGCTGCATTGTTAAACTCTTTTCATATCAGTAAACACATCACCCTTTATCGTTTGGATTGAGGGCCTCTGTCAACCGCTGATGCACTTCCTGCTGCAACTCGTTATTAAGTGCACGCCGGTCAGCGGTGGCAATTATGAATAAATCTTCTACTCGTTCGCCAATGGTTGTAATTCGGGCGCCATGAAGCGAAATTCCCAGATCGGCAAAAATTTTCCCGACTCTCGCCAGCAGTCCTGGTTGGTCGAGCGCGATAAGCTCAAGGAACGATTTGCGGTCGGTATGGGTCGGCAAAAATGTCACTTCAGTTTCAACAGTAAAGTGACGTAGTTTGGCCGGTTGGCGACGTGGCTGCGGTGGCTGCCAGCTACTTTGTGTCAGTACCTGCTCCAGACCAAATCGAATAACTTCATGGCGATCTGCGGACAGCGGGCTGCCATCGGGTTCCAGCACGATGAAGGTATCCATCGCCATACCGTCGCGAGTGGTGAAAATTTGTGCGTCGTGGACACTTAAATTGCGGCGGTCTAATTCGGCACAGACGGCGGCAAACAGATAGGGGCGGTCCGGGCTCCAGATAAAAATCTCGGTGCCTCCACGCGTAGCCTGCGGACTAAGCAATACCAGCGGTTTGCTTAAATCATGCTGTAATAAATGGCGCGCATGCCAGGCCAGTTGATTTGGGCTATGGCGGACAAAATAGTTAGCACGACAGCGTGACCAAATTTGGTGCAGCGCCTCTTCGTCGATGTTATCCATGCGCAGTAGTGCCAGCGCCTGGAGTTGGTGATGGCGAACCCGTTCGCGCATATCCGGCGTGTTTTGCATTCCACGTCGTAGCTGCTTTTCGGTGGCGAAATAGAGTTCGCGCAACAGACTTTGCTTCCAGCTATTCCACAGCGTTTCGTTGGTGGCGCAAATGTCAGCCACTGTCAGGCATACCAGATAGCGCAGACGATTTTCCGTTTGAACTTCTTCGGCAAACTGCTTGATCACTTCCGGGTCCTGAATATCGCGGCGCTGAGCTGTCACCGACATCAGCAAGTGCTGGCGAACCAGCCACGCCACCAGCTGTGTTTCGCGCGAGTTAAGCCCGTGGAGTTCGGCAAAATGCACCACGTCTTGTGCACCGAGAATGGAGTGGTCGCCGCCGCGTCCTTTGGCGATATCGTGAAACAGCGCGGCGATGAAAATCAGCTCAGTTGACGGCAGGCGCGGCCAGACGTCCACACACAACGGATGGCGCTGGCGCGTTTCTTCACTGGCAAAACTCTCCAGTTTCAGCATCACGCGAATAGTATGTTCATCCACCGTGTAGGCGTGGAACAGGTCAAACTGCATCTGCCCGACGATATGCGACCATTGGGGCATATACGCGCCGAGCACGCTATGACGATGCATCGGTAATAGTCCGCGACGCACCGCACCAGGGTGACGCAGAATGCTCAAAAACAGTTTTCGCGCTTCCGGAATATTACACAGCGGTTGTTGCAAATGGCGACGGGCGTGGCGTAACTGGCGCAGCGTGGTAGAGTAAATGCCAGTGATCGCACTGTTGCGCACCATGGTGTAGAACATACGCAAGATGGCTTCCGGCTGGCGCATAAATAGTGTTTCATCACGCAGGTCGATTAGCGTACCGCGTAGCTGAAACTCATCGTCGATTGGACGTGGTTTTTCGTCGGCGGGAAGGGCGAGGATGGCTTCATCGAACAGTTGCAGCAGCATCTGGTTGAGTTCGCTGACGCGGCGTGTAACGCGGAAGTAATCCTTCATCATCCGCTCGACCGGTTCGTTACCTTCACCACTGTAATTCAAACGCTGGGCGACGCTAAGCTGGCGATCGAATAACAGGCGATTATCGTAACGGCTGACGACAAGATGCAGGGCAAAGCGAATACGCCACAATATATGCAGACATTCGTTTAATTCCGCTCGCTCCGCTGAGGTTAAGAAGCCAAACCCGACCATTTCATCCAACGATGTTGCGCCAAAATGACGGCGGGCCACCCATTGCAGCGTGTGGATATCGCGCAAGCCGCCGGGGCTACTTTTGATGTCTGGTTCAAGGTTGTAGCTGGTGCCGTGGTAACGCTGATGGCGCTGGTTCTGTTCTTCAACTTTCGCCGCGTAGAACTTGTCGGAAGGCCAGAATCCTTCGCTGAAAATATGTTTTTGCAGTTCGAGGAACAGCGCAACATCGCCAATTAATAAGCGGGATTCGATTAAATTGGTGGCGACGGTTAAATCCGATAACCCTTCCAGCATGCACTCTTCAAGCGTGCGCACGCTATGACCGACTTCCAGTTTCACATCCCATAATAGTGTTAACAGTTCGCCAACTTTCTGTGCCTGATCATCCGGGAGTTTCTTACGGCTTAAGATCAGCAAATCGATGTCGGAAAGTGGATGCAGCTCGCCACGACCGTAGCCACCGACGGCGACTAATGCCAGGTCGGCAATCTGGCTGAATCCCGCGTCAATCCATAACCGTTGCAGGAGCTGGTCGATAAACTCGGTACGCGCCTCAATCAACTCTTCTGCAGAGATTCCATTGTCAAAGGCATCACCCAGCCAACGCTGGAAAGTATCAATATGGGCTTTTATCCCACAGACGGTTAATTCATCACGGGGCCAGGCACATGGATTTTGCGGTTGACCGGGAAGGGTGGGGAGAGCGGTATTTGCGTACTGTTCTGGAAGGGTATTCATCGTGCGCCACCCATAAGATTAAATTATCACATTAAAAAAGCCGGCATTCGCCGGCTTCATCTTATTCGTCGTGCGAGATTATCGCCGGGATGGTGTCATCCTTGCGTAGCGTCAGAATTTCGCAGCCGTTATCAGTCACCACAATAGTATGCTCATATTGTGCAGACAAGCTGCGATCTTTGGTTTTTACCGTCCAGCCATCTTTCATGGTGCGGATCTCTTTTTTACCCGCGTTGACCATTGGCTCGATGGTGAAGGTCATCCCCGGTTTCAGCACGACGTTGGTTTCAGGGGAGTCATAGTGCAGTACCTGCGGTTCTTCATGGAAGCCACGACCAATACCGTGTCCACAATATTCACGAACGACGGAGAAACCTTCTGCTTCAACAAATTTCTGAATCGCCGCACCGATTTCGCGCAGATTAATGCCTGGTTTGACCATGCGCAGCGCCAGGTACAGGCTTTCTTGCGTGATGCGGCACAGACGTTCGCCCATGATGGTCGGCTTACCGACGATAAACATTTTCGAGGTATCGCCGTGGAAACCATCTTTGATTACGGTGACATCAATGTTAACGATATCGCCATCTTTCAGCAGCTTGGCGTCGTCCGGGATACCGTGGCACACCACTTCATTAATAGAGATGCAGACGGATTTCGGATAGCCGTGATAGCCGAGGCAGGCAGAAACCGCGTGTTGTTCATTAACAATGTAATCATTACAGATGCGATCCAGCTCGCCGGTGCTGACGCCCGGTTTAACATACGGTTCGATCATCTCCAGCACTTCGGCAGCCAGTCGGCCAGCGACGCGCATTTTTTCGATATCTTCTGGGGTCTTGATTGAGATAGCCATTAATTCTGTCCATCAGCGTCGGTGATACCGACAATATATATGTAAGTGCCGTCAATGGTATCACACCCGGGCAAATTGAGAATCATTCTGAATTTCGCCAAACGTGCCACTGAAGGTTTTCTATAATAGAAAATTCAACGTCTGATGCTGTACACAGCGCCAACAATTATTGGTGTCCGCGACGTATTTGTGGTATAAAGCGCGCCGGACTTCCGATCCATTTCGTATACACAGACTGGACGGAAGCGACAATCTCACTTTGTGTAACAACACACACGTATCGGCACATATTCCGGGGTGCCCTTTGGGGTCGGTAATATGGGATACGTGGAGGCATAACCCCAACTTTTATATAGAGGTTTTAATCATGGCAACTGTTTCCATGCGCGACATGCTCAAGGCTGGTGTTCACTTCGGTCACCAGACCCGTTACTGGAACCCGAAAATGAAGCCGTTCATCTTCGGTGCGCGTAACAAAGTTCACATCATCAACCTTGAGAAAACTGTACCGATGTTCAACGAAGCTCTGGCTGAACTGAACAAGATTGCTTCTCGCAAAGGTAAAATCCTTTTCGTTGGTACTAAACGCGCTGCAAGCGAAGCGGTGAAAGACGCTGCTCTGAGCTGCGACCAGTTCTTCGTGAACCATCGCTGGCTGGGCGGTATGCTGACTAACTGGAAAACCGTTCGTCAGTCCATCAAACGTCTGAAAGACCTGGAAACTCAGTCTCAGGACGGTACTTTCGACAAGCTGACCAAGAAAGAAGCGCTGATGCGCACTCGTGAGCTGGAGAAACTGGAAAACAGCCTGGGCGGTATCAAAGACATGGGCGGTCTGCCGGACGCTCTGTTTGTAATCGATGCTGACCATGAACACATTGCTATCAAAGAAGCAAACAACCTGGGTATTCCGGTATTTGCTATCGTTGATACCAACTCTGATCCGGACGGTGTTGACTTCGTTATCCCGGGTAACGACGACGCAATCCGTGCTGTGACCCTGTACCTGGGCGCTGTTGCTGCAACCGTACGTGAAGGCCGTTCTCAGGATCTGGCTTCCCAGGCGGAAGAAAGCTTCGTAGAAGCTGAGTAATAAGGCTTGATAACTCCCCCAAAATAGTTCGAGTTGCAGAAAGGCGGCAAGCTCGAGAATTCCCGGGAGCTTACATCAGTAAGTGACCGGGATGAGCGAGCGAAGACAACGCATCTGCGGCGCGAAATATGAAGGGGGAGAGCCCTTATAGACCAGGTAGTACACGTTTGGTTAGGGGGCCTGCATATGGCCCCCTTTTTCACTTTTATATCTGTGCGGTTTAATGCCGGGCAGATCACATCTCCGAGGATTTTAGAATGGCTGAAATTACCGCATCCCTGGTAAAAGAGCTGCGTGAGCGTACTGGCGCAGGCATGATGGATTGCAAAAAAGCACTGACTGAAGCTAACGGCGACATCGAGCTGGCAATCGAAAACATGCGTAAGTCCGGTGCTATTAAAGCAGCGAAAAAAGCAGGCAACGTTGCTGCTGACGGCGTGATCAAAACCAAAATCGACGGCAACTACGGCATCATTCTGGAAGTTAACTGCCAGACTGACTTCGTTGCAAAAGACGCTGGTTTCCAGGCGTTCGCAGACAAAGTTCTGGACGCAGCTGTTGCTGGCAAAATCACTGACGTTGAAGTTCTGAAAGCACAGTTCGAAGAAGAACGTGTTGCGCTGGTAGCGAAAATTGGTGAAAACATCAACATTCGCCGCGTTGCTGCGCTGGAAGGCGACGTTCTGGGTTCTTATCAGCACGGTGCGCGTATCGGCGTTCTGGTTGCTGCTAAAGGCGCTGACGAAGAGCTGGTTAAACACATCGCTATGCACGTTGCTGCAAGCAAGCCAGAATTCATCAAACCGGAAGATGTATCCGCTGAAGTGGTAGAAAAAGAATACCAGGTACAGCTGGATATCGCGATGCAGTCTGGTAAGCCGAAAGAAATCGCAGAGAAAATGGTTGAAGGCCGCATGAAGAAATTCACCGGCGAAGTTTCTCTGACCGGTCAGCCGTTCGTTATGGAACCAAGCAAAACTGTTGGTCAGCTGCTGAAAGAGCATAACGCTGAAGTGACTGGCTTCATCCGCTTCGAAGTGGGTGAAGGCATCGAGAAAGTTGAGACTGACTTTGCAGCAGAAGTTGCTGCGATGTCCAAGCAGTCTTAATTATCGAAAAGGAGCCGCCTGAGGGCGGCTTCTTTTTGTGCCCATCTTGTAAATTCAGCTAACCCTTGTGGGGCTGCGCTGAAAAGCGACGTACAATGTCGCTAGTATTAATTCATTTCAATCGTTGACAGTCTCAGGAAAGAAACATGGCTACCAATGCAAAACCCGTCTATAAACGCATTCTGCTTAAGTTGAGTGGCGAAGCTCTGCAGGGCACTGAAGGCTTCGGTATTGATGCAAGCATACTGGATCGCATGGCTCAGGAAATCAAAGAACTGGTTGAACTGGGTATTCAGGTTGGTGTGGTGATTGGTGGGGGTAACCTGTTCCGTGGCGCTGGTCTGGCGAAAGCGGGTATGAACCGCGTTGTGGGCGACCACATGGGGATGCTGGCGACCGTAATGAACGGCCTGGCAATGCGTGATGCACTGCACCGCGCCTATGTGAACGCTCGTCTGATGTCCGCTATTCCATTGAATGGCGTGTGCGACAGCTACAGCTGGGCAGAAGCTATCAGCCTGTTGCGCAACAACCGTGTGGTGATCCTCTCCGCCGGTACAGGTAACCCGTTCTTTACCACCGACTCAGCAGCTTGCCTGCGTGGTATCGAAATTGAAGCCGATGTGGTGCTGAAAGCAACCAAAGTTGACGGCGTGTTTACCGCTGATCCGGCGAAAGATCCAACCGCAACCATGTACGAGCAACTGACTTACAGCGAAGTGCTCGAAAAAGAGCTGAAAGTCATGGACCTGGCGGCCTTCACGCTGGCTCGTGACCATAAATTACCGATTCGTGTTTTCAACATGAACAAACCGGGTGCGCTGCGCCGTGTGGTAATGGGTGAAAAAGAAGGGACTTTAATCACGGAATAATTCCCGTGATGGATAAATAAGGGTAAGATTCCGCGTAAGTATCGCGGGGGCGTAAGTCTGGTTATAAGGCGTTATTGTTGCAGGCAGTTTGGTCACGGCCAGCGCGCAGCAACCGGAGCGTACACAAGTGCGTGAGGATGGCGAGCACTGCCCGGGGCCAAAATGGCAAATAAAATAGCCTAATAATCCAGACGATTACCCGTAATATGTTTAATCAGGGCTATACTTAGCACACTTCCACTGTGTGTGACTGTCTGGTCTGACTGAGACAAGTTTTCAAGGATTCGTAACGTGATTAGCGATATCAGAAAAGATGCTGAAGTACGCATGGACAAATGCGTAGAAGCGTTCAAAACCCAAATCAGCAAAATACGCACGGGTCGTGCTTCTCCCAGCCTGCTGGATGGCATTGTCGTGGAATATTACGGCACGCCGACGCCGCTGCGTCAGCTGGCAAGCGTAACGGTAGAAGATTCCCGTACTCTGAAAATCAACGTGTTTGATCGTTCAATGTCTCCGGCCGTTGAAAAAGCGATTATGGCGTCCGATCTTGGCCTGAACCCGAACTCTGCGGGTAGCGACATCCGTGTTCCGCTGCCGCCGCTGACGGAAGAACGTCGTAAAGATCTGACCAAAATCGTTCGTGGTGAAGCAGAACAAGCGCGTGTTGCAGTACGTAACGTGCGTCGTGACGCGAACGACAAAGTGAAAGCACTGTTGAAAGATAAAGAGATCAGCGAAGACGACGATCGCCGTTCTCAGGACGATGTACAGAAACTGACTGATGCTGCAATCAAGAAAATTGAAGCGGCGCTGGCAGACAAAGAAGCAGAACTGATGCAGTTCTGATTTCTTGAACGACAAAAACGCCGCTCAGTAGATCCTTGCGGATCGGCTGGCGGCGTTTTGCTTTTTATTCTGTCTCAACTCTGGATGTTTCATGAAGCAACTCACCATTCTGGGCTCGACCGGCTCGATTGGTTGCAGCACGCTGGACGTGGTGCGCCATAATCCCGAACACTTCCGCGTAGTTGCGCTGGTGGCAGGCAAAAATGTCACTCGCATGGTAGAACAGTGCCTGGAATTCTCTCCCCGCTATGCCGTAATGGACGATGAAGCGAGTGCGAAACTTCTTAAAACGATGCTACAGCAACAGGGTAGCCGCACCGAAGTCTTAAGTGGGCAACAAGCCGCTTGCGATATGGCAGCGCTTGAGGATGTTGATCAGGTGATGGCAGCCATTGTTGGCGCTGCTGGGCTGTTACCTACGCTTGCTGCGATCCGCGCGGGTAAAACCATTTTGCTGGCCAATAAAGAATCACTGGTTACCTGCGGACGTCTGTTTATGGACGCCGTAAAGCAGAGCAAAGCGCAATTGTTACCGGTCGATAGCGAACATAACGCCATTTTTCAGAGTTTACCGCAACCTATCCAGCATAATCTGGGATACGCTGACCTTGAGCAAAATGGCGTGGTGTCCATTTTACTTACCGGGTCTGGTGGCCCTTTCCGTGAGACGCCATTGCGCGATTTGGCAACAATGACGCCCGATCAAGCCTGCCGTCATCCGAACTGGTCGATGGGACGTAAAATTTCCGTCGATTCGGCTACCATGATGAACAAAGGTCTGGAATACATTGAAGCGCGTTGGCTGTTTAACGCCAGCGCCAGCCAGATGGAAGTGCTGATTCACCCGCAGTCAGTGATTCACTCAATGGTGCGCTACCAGGACGGCAGTGTTCTGGCGCAGCTGGGTGAACCGGATATGCGTACGCCAATTGCTCACACCATGGCATGGCCGAATCGCGTGAACTCTGGCGTGAAGCCACTCGATTTTTGCAAACTAAGTGCGTTGACATTTGCCGCACCGGATTATGATCGTTATCCATGCCTGAAACTGGCGATGGAGGCGTTCGAACAAGGCCAGGCAGCGACGACAGCATTGAATGCCGCAAACGAAATCACCGTTGCTGCTTTTCTTGCGCAACAAATCCGCTTTACGGATATCGCCGCGTTGAATTTATCCGTACTGGAAAAAATGGATATGCGCGAACCACAATGTGTGGACGATGTGTTATCTGTTGATGCGAACGCGCGTGAAGTCGCCAGAAAAGAGGTGATGCGTCTCGCAAGCTGAGGATAATCCGGCTACAGAGAGTCGCGCTATTTGTTAGCGTAGGGCTTCAGTGATATAGTCTGCGCCATCTGATCGTAAGTAGTTGGCTTTATAAGGTCAGGTATGCCGTGGTTTTACACGGCTTTTTTTTGTATAGGCTTCAGTATTCCTGAGTACCGTAAACCCTGTCAGGGAATAAGAAACGCGTGATGTTGTCTGCTACTCAACCACTTAGCGAAAAATTGCCAGCGCATGGCTGTCGTCATGTTGCGATCATTATGGACGGCAATGGTCGCTGGGCAAAAAAGCAAGGGAAGATTCGTGCCTTTGGGCATAAAGCCGGGGCAAAATCCGTCCGCCGGGCTGTCTCTTTTGCGGCCAACAACGGTATTGAGGCGTTAACTCTGTATGCCTTTAGTAGTGAAAACTGGAACCGACCAGCGCAGGAAGTCAGTGCGTTAATGGAACTGTTTGTGTGGGCGCTTGATAGCGAAGTAAAGAGTCTGCACCGACATAACGTGCGTCTGCGTATTATTGGCGATACCAGTCGCTTTAACTCGCGTTTGCAAGAACGTATTCGTAAATCTGAAGCGCTAACAGCCGGGAATACCGGTCTGACGCTGAATATTGCGGCGAACTACGGTGGACGTTGGGATATAGTCCAGGGAGTCAGGCAACTGGCTGAAAAGGTGCAGCAAGGAAACCTGCAACCAGATCAGATAGATGAAGAGATGCTAAACCAGCATGTCTGTATGCATGAACTGGCCCCTGTAGATTTAGTAATTAGGACTGGGGGGGAGCATCGCATTAGTAACTTTTTGCTTTGGCAAATTGCCTATGCCGAACTTTACTTTACAGATGTTCTCTGGCCCGATTTCGATGAACAAGACTTTGAAGGGGCGTTAAATGCCTTTGCTAATCGAGAGCGTCGTTTCGGCGGCACCGAGCCCGGTGATGAAACAGCCTGATGGGGGTCGCTTTTGCTGAAGTATCGCCTGATATCTGCTTTTGTGTTAATACCCGTCGTCATCGCGGCGTTGTTTCTGTTGCCGCCGGTGGGGTTCGCCATTGTAACGCTGGTGGTCTGCATGCTGGCAGCGTGGGAATGGGGACAGCTTAGCGGTTTTACCACTCGCTCGCAGCGAGTATGGTTGGCGGTGTTATGTGGGTTATTGTTGGCGCTGATGCTTTTTCTGTTGCCGGAATATCACCGAAATATTCATCAACCGCTGGTTGAAATCTCACTTTGGGCTTCGCTGGGTTGGTGGAGTGTCGCGCTATTGCTGGTGCTGTTTTACCCAGGTTCCGCAGCAATCTGGCGTAACTCTAAAACATTGCGCATTATTTTTGGCGTGCTAACCATTGTTCCCTTCTTCTGGGGCATGCTGGCGTTACGGGCCTGGCACTACGACGAGAATCATTACAGTGGCGCAATATGGCTGCTCTATGTCATGATCCTGGTATGGGGCGCTGACTCTGGCGCATATATGTTTGGCAAATTGTTTGGTAAACATAAACTGGCACCGAAGGTTTCTCCGGGTAAAACCTGGCAAGGCTTTATAGGTGGACTCGCGACTGCAGCGGTAATCTCATGGGGTTATGGCATGTGGGCGAATCTCGACGTCGCTCCCGTCACCTTACTCATTTGCTCTATTGTCGCAGCGTTAGCCTCAGTGCTCGGCGATCTGACCGAGAGTATGTTTAAGCGTGAAGCAGGAATTAAGGACAGCGGTCATTTAATTCCAGGACACGGTGGTATTTTAGATCGTATTGATAGCCTGACGGCTGCGGTACCGGTCTTTGCTTGCTTGTTGTTACTGGTATTCAGGACGCTTTAACGGAAGGTAATATGCTGAGTTTTCTCTGGGATTTGGCTTCGTTCATCGTTGCACTGGGTGTACTTATCACCGTGCATGAATTTGGTCATTTCTGGGTTGCCCGGCGTTGTGGTGTTCGCGTTGAGCGTTTCTCAATAGGGTTTGGTAAGGCGCTCTGGCGGCGAACTGATAAGCTCGGCACCGAATATGTTATCGCCCTGATCCCGCTGGGCGGTTATGTCAAAATGCTGGATGAGCGCGCAGAACCGGTCGTTCCGGAACTCCGCCACCATGCCTTCAATAATAAATCTGTCGGCCAACGAGCGGCGATTATTGCCGCAGGTCCGGTTGCAAACTTCATTTTTGCTATCTTTGCCTACTGGCTGGTTTTTATTATTGGTGTGCCTGGCGTACGTCCGGTGGTTGGCGAAATAGCAGCCAATTCGATAGCTGCAGAAGCACAAATTGCACCAGGTACGGAACTAAAAGCCGTAGATGGTATCGAAACGCCTGATTGGGATGCCGTGCGTTTGCAGTTGGTCGATAAAATTGGCGATGAAAGCACCACCATTACAGTAGCGCCATTTGGCAGCGACCAACGGCGGGATGTAAAGCTCGATTTACGTCACTGGACGTTTGAGCCTGATAAAGAAGATCCGATAACTTCGCTGGGGATTCGTCCTCGTGGGCCGCAAATTGAATCTGTACTGGAAAATGTGCAGCCAAACTCGGCGGCAAGCAAGGCAGGTTTGCAAGCAGGCGACAGGATCGTTAAAGTCGATGGTCAGCCCTTAACGCAGTGGGTGACCTTTGTGATGCTTGTCCGGGATAACCCGGGTAAATCCTTAGCGTTAGAAATCGAAAGGCAGGGGAGTCCCTTGTCTTTGACATTAATCCCGGAGAGTAAACCGGGTAATGGTAAAGCGATTGGTTTTGTCGGTATTGAGCCGAAAGTCATTCCTTTGCCAGATGAGTATAAAGTTGTACGCCAGTATGGGCCGTTCAACGCCATCGTCGAAGCCACGGACAAAACGTGGCAGCTGATGAAGCTGACGGTCAGTATGCTGGGAAAATTGATCACCGGTGATGTGAAACTGAACAACCTCAGTGGGCCGATCTCTATCGCCAAGGGGGCTGGGATGACAGCGGAACTCGGGGTTGTTTATTACCTGCCGTTTCTTGCGCTTATTAGCGTGAACTTAGGGATAATTAACCTGTTTCCGTTGCCCGTACTTGACGGGGGGCATCTGCTGTTCCTTGCGATCGAAAAGATCAAGGGCGGACCGGTATCCGAGCGGGTTCAAGACTTTTGTTATCGCATTGGCTCGATTCTGCTGGTGCTGTTAATGGGGCTTGCACTTTTCAATGATTTCTCTCGGTTATGAGAGTTAGTTAGGAAGAACGCATAATAACGATGGCGATGAAAAAGTTGCTCATAGCGTCGCTGCTGTTTAGCAGCGCCACCGTATACGGTGCTGAAGGGTTCGTAGTGAAAGATATTCATTTCGAAGGCCTTCAGCGTGTCGCCGTTGGTGCGGCCCTCCTCAGTATGCCGGTGCGCACAGGCGACACGGTTAATGATGAAGATATCAGTAATACCATTCGCGCTCTGTTTGCTACCGGCAACTTTGAGGATGTTCGCGTCCTTCGTGATGGTGATACCCTTCTGGTTCAGGTAAAAGAACGTCCGACCATTGCCAGCATTACTTTCTCCGGTAACAAATCGGTGAAAGATGACATGCTGAAACAAAACCTCGAGGCTTCTGGTGTGCGTGTGGGCGAATCCCTCGATCGCACCACCATTGCCGATATCGAGAAAGGTCTGGAAGACTTCTACTACAGCGTCGGTAAATATAGCGCCAGCGTTAAAGCTGTCGTGACCCCGCTGCCGCGCAACCGTGTTGACCTAAAACTGGTGTTCCAGGAAGGTGTGTCAGCTGAAATCCAGCAAATTAACATTGTTGGTAACCATGCTTTCACCACCGACGAACTGATCTCTCATTTCCAACTGCGTGACGAAGTGCCGTGGTGGAACGTGGTAGGCGATCGTAAATACCAGAAACAGAAACTGGCGGGCGACCTTGAAACCCTGCGCAGCTACTATCTGGACCGCGGTTATGCCCGTTTCAACATCGACTCTACCCAGGTCAGTCTGACGCCAGATAAAAAAGGTATTTACGTCACGGTGAACATCACCGAAGGCGATCAGTACAAGCTTTCTGGCGTTGAAGTGAGCGGCAACCTTGCCGGGCACTCCGCTGAAATTGAGCAGCTGACTAAGATCGAGCCGGGCGAGCTGTATAACGGCACCAAAGTGACCAAAATGGAAGATGACATTAAAAAGCTTCTCGGTCGCTATGGTTATGCCTATCCGCGCGTACAGTCGATGCCTGAAATTAACGATGCCGACAAAACCGTTAAATTACGCGTGAACGTTGATGCGGGTAACCGTTTCTACGTGCGTAAGATCCGTTTTGAAGGTAACGATACCTCGAAAGATGCCGTCCTGCGTCGCGAAATGCGTCAGATGGAAGGTGCATGGCTGGGGAGCGATCTGGTCGATCAGGGTAAGGAGCGTCTGAATCGTCTGGGCTTCTTTGAAACTGTCGATACCGATACCCAACGTGTTCCGGGTAGCCCGGACCAGGTTGATGTAGTCTACAAGGTGAAAGAACGTAACACCGGTAGCTTCAACTTCGGGATTGGTTACGGTACTGAAAGTGGCGTGAGCTTCCAGGCTGGTGTGCAACAGGATAACTGGTTAGGTACGGGTTATGCTGTTGGTATCAACGGGACCAAAAACGATTACCAGACCTATGCTGAACTGTCGGTAACCAACCCGTACTTCACCGTAGATGGCGTAAGCCTCGGTGGTCGTCTCTTCTATAATGACTTCCAGGCAGATGACGCCGACCTGTCCGACTATACCAACAAGAGTTATGGTACAGACGTGACGTTGGGCTTCCCGATCAACGAATATAACTCGCTGCGTGCAGGTCTGGGTTATGTACATAACTCCCTGTCCAACATGCAGCCTCAGGTTGCGATGTGGCGTTATCTGTACTCTATGGGTGAACATCCGAGCACCTCTGATCAGGATAACAGCTTCAAAACGGACGACTTCACGTTCAACTATGGTTGGACCTATAACAAGCTTGACCGTGGTTACTTCCCGACAGATGGTTCACGTGTCAACCTGACTGGTAAAGTGACCATTCCGGGATCGGATAACGAATACTACAAAGTGACGTTAGACACGGCGACTTATGTGCCGATCGATGACGATCACAAATGGGTTGTTCTGGGTCGTACCCGCTGGGGTTATGGTGATGGTTTAGGCGGCAAAGAGATGCCGTTCTACGAGAACTTCTATGCCGGTGGTTCCAGCACCGTCCGTGGCTTCCAGTCCAATACCATTGGTCCGAAAGCAGTTTACTTCCCGCATCAGGCTAGTAATTATGATCCGGACTATGATTACGAATGTGCGACTCAGGACGGCGCGAAAGACCTGTGTAAATCGGATGATGCTGTAGGCGGTAACGCTATGGCGGTTGCCAGCCTCGAGTTCATCACCCCGACGCCGTTTATTAGCGATAAGTATGCTAACTCGGTTCGTACTTCCTTCTTCTGGGATATGGGTACCGTTTGGGATACAAACTGGGATTCCAGCCAATATTCTGGATATCCGGACTATAGTGATCCAAGCAATATCCGTATGTCTGCGGGTATCGCATTACAATGGATGTCCCCATTGGGGCCGTTGGTGTTCTCCTACGCCCAGCCGTTCAAAAAGTACGATGGAGACAAGGCAGAACAGTTCCAGTTTAACATCGGTAAAACCTGGTAAGTGTTCTCCACAAAGGAATGTAGTGGTAGTGTAGCGATGACTTTAGGCGATCAATATAAGATCGCCGGGCCACGCAAAGAACTGCACCCTCCGGTGCAAATGGGATGGTAAGGAGTTTATTGTGAAAAAGTGGTTATTAGCTGCAGGTCTTGGTTTAGCACTGGCAACTTCTGCTCAGGCGGCTGACAAAATTGCAATCGTCAATATGGGCAGCCTGTTCCAGCAGGTAGCGCAGAAAACCGGTGTTTCTAACACGCTGGAAAATGAGTTCAAAGGCCGTGCCAGCGAACTGCAGCGTATGGAAACCGATCTGCAGGCTAAAATGAAAAAGCTGCAGTCCATGAAAGCGGGCAGCGATCGCACCAAACTGGAAAAAGACGTGATGGCTCAGCGCCAGACTTTTGCTCAGAAAGCGCAGGCTTTTGAGCAGGATCGCGCACGTCGTTCCAACGAAGAACGCGGCAAACTGGTTACTCGTATCCAGACTGCTGTGAAATCCGTTGCCAACAGCCAGGATATCGATCTGGTTGTTGATGCAAACGCCGTTGCTTACAACAGCAGCGATGTAAAAGACATCACTGCCGACGTACTGAAACAGGTTAAATAAGTAATGCCTTCAATTCGACTGGCTGATTTAGCGCAGCAGTTGGATGCAGAACTACACGGTGATGGCGATATCGTCATCACCGGCGTTGCGTCCATGCAATCTGCACAAACAGGTCACATTACGTTCATGGTTAACCCAAAATACCGTGAGCATTTAGGCTTGTGCCAGGCGTCCGCGGTTGTCATGACCCAGGACGATCTTCCTTTCGCGAAAAGTGCCGCGCTGGTAGTGAAGAATCCCTACCTGACTTACGCGCGCATGGCGCAAATTTTAGATACCACGCCGCAGCCCGCGCAGAACATTGCACCCAGTGCGGTGATCGACGCGACGGCGAAGCTGGGTAACAACGTATCGATTGGCGCTAACGCGGTGATTGAGTCCGGCGTTGAACTGGGCGATAACGTGATTATCGGTGCCGGTTGCTTCGTAGGTAAAAACAGCAGAATCGGTGCAGGTTCGCGTCTCTGGGCGAACGTAACCATTTACCATGAGATCCAGATCGGTCAGAATTGCCTGATCCAGTCCGGAACAGTGGTAGGTGCAGACGGCTTTGGTTATGCCAACGATCGTGGTAACTGGGTGAAGATCCCACAGATTGGTCGCGTAATTATTGGCGATCGCGTGGAGATCGGCGCATGTACTACCATCGATCGCGGCGCGCTGGATGACACTGTTATTGGCAATGGCGTGATCATTGATAACCAGTGCCAGATTGCACATAACGTCGTGATTGGCGACAATACGGCGGTTGCCGGTGGCGTCATTATGGCGGGCAGCCTGAAAATTGGTCGTTACTGCATGATCGGCGGAGCCAGCGTAATCAACGGGCATATGGAAATATGCGACAAAGTGACGGTTACGGGCATGGGTATGGTGATGCGTCCCATCACTGAACCAGGCGTCTATTCCTCAGGCATTCCGCTGCAACCCAACAAAGTCTGGCGCAAAACCGCTGCACTGGTGATGAACATTGATGACATGAGCAAGCGTCTGAAATCGCTTGAGCGCAAGGTTAATCAACAAGACTAACGTTCCATCTTTTGTTCGCCAAACTTTACGGCCTGTCTCATTCTTACGATTGCGGCAGGCCGTGTTATTATTGTCGTTTCTTATATTTTGACAGGAAGAGTATCTTGACTACTAACACTCATACTCTGCAGATTGAAGAGATTTTAGAACTTCTGCCGCACCGTTTCCCGTTCTTACTGGTGGATCGCGTGCTGGATTTTGAAGAAGGTCGTTTTCTGCGCGCAGTAAAAAATGTCTCTGTCAATGAGCCATTCTTCCAGGGCCATTTCCCTGGAAAACCGATTTTCCCGGGTGTGCTGATTCTGGAAGCAATGGCACAGGCAACAGGTATTCTGGCGTTTAAAAGCGTAGGAAAACTGGAACCGGGTGAGCTGTACTACTTCGCTGGTATTGACGAAGCGCGCTTCAAGCGCCCGGTCGTGCCTGGCGATCAAATGATCATGGAAGTCACTTTCGAAAAAACGCGCCGCGGCCTGACCCGTTTTAAAGGGGTTGCTCTGGTCGACGGTAAAGTAGTTTGCGAAGCAACGATGATGTGTGCTCGTAGCCGGGAGGCCTGATACGTGATTGATAAATCCGCCTTTGTGCATCCAACCGCCATTGTGGAAGAGGGCGCGTCGATTGGCGCTAACGCTCACATTGGTCCTTTTTGTATCGTTGGACCCCATGTCGAAATTGGTGAGGGTACCGTACTGAAATCTCACGTTGTCGTGAATGGTCATACTAAAATTGGCCGCGATAATGAGATTTATCAGTTCGCCTCCATCGGCGAAGTTAACCAGGATCTGAAATATGCTGGCGAACCGACCCGCGTGGAAATCGGCGATCGTAACCGCATTCGCGAAAGCGTCACCATTCATCGTGGCACAGTCCAGGGCGGTGGATTGACGAAGGTGGGCAGCGACAACTTACTGATGATCAACGCGCACATTGCGCACGATTGTACGGTAGGTAACCGCTGTATTCTCGCCAACAACGCAACGCTGGCGGGTCACGTATCGGTTGACGACTTCGCGATCATCGGCGGCATGACCGCAGTCCATCAGTTCTGCATCATTGGTGCGCATGTGATGGTTGGCGGCTGCTCCGGTGTGGCGCAGGACGTCCCTCCTTATGTCATTGCGCAGGGTAACCACGCAACGCCGTTCGGTGTCAATATCGAAGGGCTGAAGCGCCGCGGATTCAGCCGTGAGGCGATTACCGCTATCCGCAATGCGTATAAGCTGATTTATCGTAGCGGTAAAACGCTCGATGAAGTGAAACCGGAAATTGCTGAACTGGCGGAAACATATCCGGAAGTGAAAGCCTTTACCGATTTCTTTGCACGCTCAACGCGCGGTCTGATTCGTTAATGACTGAACAGCGTCCATTAACGATTGCCCTGGTCGCCGGAGAAACCTCCGGCGATATCCTGGGGGCCGGTTTAATCCGCGCTCTGAAAGAACGTGTGCCCAACGCCCGCTTTGTTGGTGTTGCCGGGCCACGAATGCAGGCTGAAGGCTGCGAAGCCTGGTACGAAATGGAAGAACTGGCGGTGATGGGCATTGTTGAAGTGCTCGGTCGTCTGCGTCGCTTACTGCATATTCGTGCCGATCTGACAAAGCGTTTTGGCGAACTGAAGCCAGATGTTTTTGTTGGTATTGATGCGCCCGACTTCAATATTACTCTTGAAGGTAACCTCAAAAAGCAGGGTATCAAAACCATTCATTACGTCAGTCCATCCGTCTGGGCGTGGCGACAGAAACGCGTTTTCAAAATAGGCAGAGCCACCGATCTGGTGCTCGCATTTCTGCCTTTCGAAAAAGCGTTTTATGACAAATACAATGTACCGTGCCGCTTTATCGGTCATACCATGGCTGATGCCATGCCATTAGATCCAGATAAAAATGGTGCCCGTGATGTGCTGGGGATCCCTTACGATGCCCACTGTCTGGCTTTGTTGCCGGGCAGCCGTGGTGCAGAAGTCGAAATGCTTAGTGCTGATTTCCTGAAAACGGCTCAGCTTTTGCGCCAGACATATCCGGATCTCGAAATCGTGGTGCCGCTGGTGAATGCCAAACGCCGCGAGCAGTTTGAACGCATCAAAGCTGAAGTTGCGCCAGACCTGTCGGTTCATATGTTGGATGGGATGGGCCGTGAGGCGATGGTCGCTAGTGATGCGGCACTACTGGCGTCGGGGACGGCAGCCCTGGAGTGCATGCTGGCGAAATGCCCGATGGTGGTGGGGTATCGCATGAAGCCTTTCACTTTCTGGTTGGCGAAGCGTCTGGTGAAAACTGATTATGTCTCGCTGCCAAATTTGCTGGCGGGCAGAGAGTTAGTCAAAGAGTTATTGCAGGAAGAGTGTGAGCCGCAAAAACTGGCTGCGGCGCTGTTACCGCTGTTGGCGAACGGGAAAACCAGCCACGCGATGCACGATACCTTCCGTGAACTGCATCAGCAGATCCGCTGCAATGCCGATGAGCAGGCGGCACAAGCCGTTCTGGAGTTAGCACAATGATCGAATTTGTTTATCCGCACACGCAGCTGGTTGCGGGTGTGGATGAAGTCGGACGCGGGCCGTTAGTTGGCGCGGTCGTCACCGCTGCGGTGATCCTTGACCCATCGCGCCCGATTGCCGGGCTGAATGATTCCAAAAAGCTGAGCGAAAAACGCCGTCTGGCGCTCTGTGAAGAGATCAAAGATAAAGCGTTGAGCTGGAGTCTGGGCCGCGCGGAACCCCACGAAATCGACGAACTGAATATTTTACACGCGACCATGCTGGCGATGCAGCGTGCCGTCGCTGGGCTGCATATTGCGCCGGAATATGTGTTGATTGATGGTAACCGCTGCCCGAAATTACCGATGCCTTCGATGGCAGTGGTGAAAGGCGATAGCCGCGTACCAGAAATCAGTGCTGCGTCTATCCTGGCGAAAGTGACGCGCGACGCCGAAATGGCGGCGCTGGATATTGTTTTCCCGCAATATGGTTTTGCCCAACACAAAGGGTATCCAACTGCTTTTCATCTGGAAAAACTGGCTGAATATGGCGCGACTGAACATCATCGTCGCAGCTTTGGGCCTGTCAAACGCGCACTGGGACTTGCGTCCTGATTCTTGTGTCGAGATTAAGTAAACCGGAATCTGAAGATGTCTGAACCACGTTTCGTACACCTGCGGGTGCACAGCGACTACTCGATGATCGATGGTCTGGCCAAAACCGCACCGCTGGTAAAAAAGGCGGCGGCGTTGGGTATGCCAGCACTGGCGATCACCGATTTCACCAACCTTTGCGGTCTGGTGAAGTTCTACGGAGCGGGACATGGCGCAGGGATTAAGCCTATCGTCGGGGCAGATTTTAATGTCCAGTGCGACCTGCTGGGTGATGAGTTAACCCACCTGACGGTGCTGGCGGCGAACAATACCGGCTATCAGAATCTGACGTTGCTGATCTCAAAAGCGTATCAGCGCGGGTACGGTGCAGCTGGGCCGATCATCGATCGCGACTGGCTTATCGAATTAAACGAAGGGTTGATCCTTCTTTCCGGCGGGCGCATGGGCGACGTCGGACGCAGTCTTTTGCGTGGTAACAGCGCGCTGGTAGATGAGTGTGTCGCGTTTTATGAAGAACACTTCCCGGATCGCTATTTTCTCGAGCTGATCCGCACCGGCAGGCCGGATGAAGAAAGCTATCTGCACGCGGCGGTGGAACTGGCGGAAGCGCGCGGTTTGCCCGTCGTGGCGACTAACGATGTGCGCTTTATCGACAGCAGCGACTTTGACGCACACGAAATCCGCGTCGCGATCCACGACGGCTTTACCCTCGACGATCCTAAACGCCCGCGTAACTATTCGCCGCAGCAATATATGCGTAGCGAAGAGGAGATGTGCGAGCTGTTTGCCGACATCCCAGAAGCCCTTGCCAACACCGTTGAGATCGCCAAACGCTGTAACGTAACTGTGCGTCTTGGTGAATACTTCCTGCCGCAGTTCCCGACCGGGGACATGAGCACCGAAGATTATCTGGTCATGCGTGCAAAAGAGGGCCTGGAAGAGCGTCTGGCATTTTTATTCCCTGACGAGGAAGAACGTGTTAAGCGCCGCCCGGAATATGACGAACGTCTGGAGACTGAACTTCAGGTTATCAACCAGATGGGCTTCCCGGGCTACTTCCTCATCGTTATGGAATTTATCCAGTGGTCGAAAGATAACGGCGTACCGGTAGGGCCAGGCCGTGGCTCCGGTGCGGGTTCACTGGTGGCCTACGCGCTGAAAATCACCGACCTCGATCCGCTGGAATTTGACCTGCTGTTCGAACGTTTCCTTAACCCGGAACGTGTCTCCATGCCTGACTTCGACGTTGACTTCTGTATGGAGAAACGCGACCAGGTTATCGAGCACGTAGCGGACATGTACGGTCGTGATGCGGTATCGCAGATTATCACCTTCGGTACGATGGCGGCGAAAGCGGTGATCCGCGACGTAGGCCGCGTGCTGGGGCATCCGTACGGCTTTGTCGACCGTATCTCGAAACTGATCCCGCCCGATCCGGGGATGACGCTGGCGAAAGCGTTTGAAGCCGAGCCGCAGCTGCCGGAAATCTACGAAGCGGATGAAGAAGTTAAGGCGCTGATCGACATGGCGCGCAAACTGGAAGGGGTCACCCGTAACGCCGGTAAGCACGCCGGTGGGGTGGTTATCGCACCGACCAAAATTACCGATTTTGCGCCGCTTTACTGCGATGAAGAGGGCAAACATCCGGTCACCCAGTTTGATAAAAGCGACGTTGAATACGCCGGACTGGTGAAGTTCGACTTCCTTGGTTTGCGTACGCTCACCATCATCAACTGGGCGCTGGAGATGATCAACAAGCGGCGGGCGAAGAATGGCGAGCCGCCTCTGGATATCGCCGCGATCCCGCTGGATGACAAGAAAAGCTTCGACATGCTGCAACGCTCGGAAACCACTGCGGTATTCCAGCTTGAATCGCGCGGCATGAAGGACCTGATCAAGCGTCTGCAACCTGACTGCTTCGAAGATATGATCGCACTGGTGGCACTGTTCCGCCCCGGTCCGTTGCAATCAGGGATGGTGGATAACTTTATCGACCGTAAACATGGTCGCGAAGAGATCTCCTATCCGGACGTGCAGTGGCAGCATGAAAGCCTGAAACCGGTACTGGAGCCAACCTACGGCATCATCCTGTATCAGGAACAGGTCATGCAGATTGCCCAGGTGCTTTCTGGTTATACCCTCGGTGGCGCGGATATGCTGCGTCGTGCGATGGGTAAGAAAAAGCCGGAAGAGATGGCTAAGCAGCGTTCTGTATTTGCTGAAGGTGCAGAAAAGAACGGAATCAACGCCGAACTGGCGATGAAAATCTTCGACCTGGTGGAGAAATTCGCTGGTTACGGATTTAACAAATCGCACTCTGCGGCCTATGCTTTGGTGTCATATCAAACGTTATGGCTGAAAGCGCACTATCCGGCGGAGTTTATGGCGGCGGTAATGACCGCCGATATGGACAACACCGAGAAGGTGGTGGGCCTGGTGGATGAGTGCTGGCGGATGGGGCTGAAAATCCTGCCGCCGGATATAAACTCCGGTCTTTACCATTTCCACGTCAACGACGACGGCGAAATCGTGTATGGTATTGGCGCGATCAAAGGGGTCGGTGAAGGTCCGATTGAGGCGATCATCGAAGCCCGTAATAAAGGCGGCTACTTCCGCGAACTGTTTGATCTCTGCGCCCGAACCGACACCAAAAAGTTAAACCGGCGGGTGCTGGAAAAACTGATCATGTCCGGGGCGTTTGACCGTCTTGGGCCACACCGCGCGGCGCTGATGAACTCGCTGGGCGATGCGTTAAAAGCGGCAGATCAACACGCGAAAGCGGAAGCTATCGGTCAGGCCGATATGTTCGGTGTGCTGGCCGAAGAGCCGGAACAAATTGAACAATCCTACGCCAGCTGCCAACCGTGGCCGGAGCAGGTGGTATTAGATGGGGAACGTGAAACGTTAGGTCTGTACCTGACGGGACACCCTATCAATCAGTATTTAAAAGAGATTGAGCGTTATGTCGGAGGCGTAAGGCTGAAAGACATGCACCCGACAGAACGTGGTAAAGTCATCACGGCTGCGGGGCTCGTTGTTGCCGCGCGGGTTATGGTCACCAAGCGCGGCAATCGTATCGGTATCTGCACGCTGGATGACCGTTCCGGGCGGCTGGAAGTGATGTTGTTTACTGACGCCCTGGATAAATACCAGCAATTGCTGGAAAAAGACCGCATACTTATCGTCAGCGGACAGGTCAGCTTTGATGACTTCAGCGGTGGGCTTAAAATGACCGCTCGCGAAGTGATGGATATTGACGAAGCCCGGGAAAAATATGCTCGCGGGCTTGCTATCTCGCTGACGGACAGGCAAATTGATGACCAGCTTTTAAACCGACTCCGTCAGTCTCTGGAACCCCACCGCTCTGGGACAATTCCAGTACATCTCTACTATCAGAGGGCGGATGCACGCGCGCGGTTGCGTTTTGGCGCGACGTGGCGTGTCTCTCCGAGCGATCGTTTATTAAACGATCTCCGTGGCCTCATTGGTTCGGAGCAGGTGGAACTGGAGTTTGACTAATACAGGAATACTATGAGTCTGAATTTCCTTGATTTTGAACAGCCGATTGCAGAGCTGGAAGCGAAAATCGATTCTCTGACTGCGGTTAGCCGTCAGGATGAGAAACTGGATATTAACATCGATGAAGAAGTGCATCGTCTGCGTGAAAAAAGCGTAGAACTGACACGTAAAATCTTCGCCGATCTCGGTGCATGGCAGATTGCGCAACTGGCACGCCATCCACAGCGTCCTTATACCCTGGATTACGTTCGCCTGGCATTTGATGAATTTGACGAACTGGCTGGCGACCGCGCGTATGCAGACGATAAAGCTATCGTCGGTGGTATCGCCCGTCTCGATGGTCGTCCGGTGATGATCATTGGTCATCAAAAAGGTCGTGAAACCAAAGAAAAAATTCGCCGTAACTTTGGTATGCCAGCGCCAGAAGGTTACCGCAAAGCACTGCGTCTGATGCAAATGGCTGAACGCTTTAAGATGCCAATCATCACCTTTATCGACACCCCGGGGGCTTATCCGGGCGTGGGCGCAGAAGAGCGCGGTCAGTCTGAAGCCATTGCACGCAACCTGCGTGAAATGTCTCGCCTTAGCGTACCGGTAGTTTGTACGGTTATCGGTGAAGGTGGTTCTGGCGGTGCGCTGGCGATTGGCGTGGGCGATAAAGTGAATATGCTGCAATACAGCACCTATTCCGTTATCTCGCCGGAAGGTTGTGCGTCCATTCTGTGGAAGAGCGCCGACAAAGCGCCGCTGGCGGCTGAAGCGATGGGTATCATCGCTCCGCGTCTGAAAGAGCTGAAACTGATCGACTCCATCATCCCGGAACCGCTGGGTGGTGCTCACCGTAACCCGGAAGCGATGGCGGCGTCTCTGAAAGCGCAGCTGCTGGCGGATCTGGCCGATCTCGACGTGTTAAGCACTGAAGATTTAAAAAATCGTCGTTATCAGCGCCTGATGAGCTACGGTTACGCGTAATTCGCAAATGTTCTGAAAAGGGTCACTTCGGTGGCCCTTTTTTATCGCCACGGTTTGAGCAGGCTATGATTAAGGAAGGATTTTCCAGGAGGAACACATGAACATCATTGCCATTATGGGACCGCATGGCGTCTTTTATAAAGATGAGCCCATCAAAGAACTGGAGTCGGCGCTGGTGGCGCAAGGCTTTCAGATTATCTGGCCACAAAACAGCGTTGATTTGCTGAAATTTATTGAACATAACCCTCGAATTTGCGGCGTGATTTTTGACTGGGATGAGTACAGTCTCGATTTATGTAGCGATATCAATCAGCTTAATGAATATCTCCCGCTTTATGCCTTCATCAACACCCACTCGACGATGGATGTCAGCGTGCAGGATATGCGGATGGCGCTCTGGTTTTTTGAATATGCGCTGGGGCAGGCAGAAGATATCGCCATTCGTATGCGTCAGTACACCGACGAATATCTTGATAACATTACACCGCCGTTCACGAAAGCCTTGTTTACCTACGTCAAAGAGCGGAAGTACACCTTTTGTACGCCGGGTCATATGGGCGGCACCGCATATCAAAAAAGCCCGGTTGGCTGTCTGTTTTATGATTTTTTCGGCGGGAATACTCTTAAGGCTGATGTCTCTATTTCGGTTACCGAGCTTGGTTCGTTGCTCGACCACACCGGGCCACACCTGGAAGCGGAAGAGTACATCGCGCGGACTTTTGGCGCGGAACAGAGTTATATCGTTACCAACGGAACATCGACGTCTAACAAAATTGTGGGTATGTACGCCGCGCCGTCCGGCAGTACGCTGTTGATCGACCGCAATTGTCATAAATCGCTGGCGCATCTGTTGATGATGAACGATGTAGTGCCAGTCTGGCTGAAACCGACGCGTAATGCGTTGGGGATTCTTGGTGGGATCCCGCGCCGTGAATTTACTCGCGACAGCATCGAAGAGAAAGTCGCTGCTACCACGCAAGCTCAATGGCCGGTTCATGCGGTGATCACCAACTCCACCTATGATGGCTTGCTCTACAACACCGACTGGATCAAACAGACGCTGGATGTCCCGTCGATTCACTTCGATTCTGCCTGGGTGCCGTACACCCATTTTCATCCGATCTACCAGGGTAAAAGTGGTATGAGCGGCGAGCGTGTTGCGGGAAAAGTGATCTTCGAAACGCAGTCGACCCACAAAATGCTGGCGGCGTTATCGCAGGCTTCGCTGATCCACATTAAAGGCGAGTATGACGAAGAGGCGTTTAACGAAGCCTTTATGATGCATACCACCACCTCGCCCAGTTATCCCATTGTTGCTTCGGTTGAGACGGCGGCGGCGATGCTGCGTGGTAATCCGGGCAAACGGCTGATTAACCGTTCGGTGGAGCGGGCGCTGCATTTTCGCAAAGAGGTCCAGCGGCTGCGGGAAGAGTCTGACGGTTGGTTTTTCGATATCTGGCAACCGCCGCAGGTGGATGAAGCCGAATGCTGGCCCGTTGCGCCTGGCGAACAGTGGCACGGCTTTAACGATGCGGATGCCGATCATATGTTTCTCGATCCGGTTAAAGTCACTATTTTGACACCGGGGATGGACGAGCAGGGCAATATGAGCGAGGAGGGGATCCCGGCGGCGCTGGTAGCAAAATTCCTCGACGAACGAGGGATCGTAGTAGAGAAAACCGGTCCTTATAACCTGCTGTTTCTCTTTAGTATTGGAATCGATAAAACCAAAGCAATGGGATTATTGCGTGGGTTGACGGAATTTAAGCGCTCTTACGATCTCAACCTGCGGATCAAAAATATGCTACCCGATCTCTATGCAGAAGATCCCGATTTCTACCGCAATATGCGCATTCAGGATCTGGCGCAAGGGATCCATAAGCTGATTCGTAAACACGATCTTCCCGGTTTGATGTTGCGGGCATTCGATACCTTGCCGGAGATGATCATGACGCCACATCAGGCATGGCAGAGGCAGATTAAAGGCGAAGTAGAAACCATTGCGCTGGAACAACTGGTTGGTAGGGTGTCGGCAAATATGATCCTGCCTTATCCACCGGGCGTACCGCTGCTGATGCCAGGAGAAATGCTGACCAAAGAGAGCCGCACAGTACTCGATTTTCTACTGATGCTTTGTTCCGTAGGGCAACATTACCCCGGTTTTGAAACGGATATTCACGGCGCGAAACAGGACGAAGACGGCGTTTACCGCGTACGAGTCCTAAAAATGGCGGGATAACTTGCCAGAGCGGCTTCCGGGCGAGTAACGTGCTGTTAACAAATAAAGGAGACGTTATGCTGGGTTTAAAACAGGTTCACCATATTGCGATTATTGCGACGGATTATGCGGTGAGCAAAGCGTTTTACTGCGATATTCTTGGTTTCACGCTGCAAAGCGAAGTCTATCGCGAAGCGCGCGACTCGTGGAAAGGGGATTTGGCGCTTAATGGGCAATATGTGATTGAGCTTTTCTCATTTCCGTTCCCGCCGGAGCGCCCCAGCCGACCGGAAGCTTGCGGCCTGCGTCATCTGGCTTTTAGCGTTGATGATATCGATGCGGCAGTGGCGCACCTTGAAAGCCATAACGTGAAGTGTGAAGCCATCCGTGTCGATCCATACACGCAAAAACGCTTCACGTTCTTTAACGATCCGGACGGGCTGCCGTTGGAACTGTATGAGCAGTAAGGCTTGTCATCGCCGCATTTGCCCGGTAACGTGCCGGGCATTGCTACTGTAAAATCGCACCATCATGACACTCACGCTCAATAGACAACTTCTCACCTCACGCCAGATTCTGGTGGCCTTTAGCGGCGGGCTTGACTCTACCGTACTGCTGCATCAGTTGGTGCAGTGGCGGGCGGAAAATCCGGGCGTCACTCTGCGCGCTATCCATGTGCATCACGGTTTAAGTGCCAATGCCGATGCCTGGGTTAGGCATTGCGAGAACATCTGCCAACAGTGGCAGGTGCCGCTGGTGGTCGAGCGCGTGCAACTTGCGCAAGAAGGACTGGGTATTGAGGCCCAGGCGCGGCAGGCGCGTTATCAGGCATTTGCCCGCACCTTGTTGCCCGGTGAAGTGCTGGTCACCGCGCAACATCTCGACGATCAATGCGAAACCTTTCTGCTGGCGCTAAAACGCGGTAGCGGCCCTGCCGGGCTTTCGGCTATGGGGGAAGTTTCGGAGTTTGCCGGAACACGGCTTATCCGCCCGTTGCTCGCCCGCACGCGGGGAGAACTGGTGCAGTGGGCGCGTCAGTATGATTTACGCTGGATTGAAGACGAAAGTAATCAGGATGATAGCTACGATCGTAACTTCCTGCGCCTGCGCGTGGTGCCGTTATTGCAGCAGCGTTGGCCGCATTTTGCCGAAGCAACGGCCCGCAGCGCTGCGCTTTGCGCTGAACAAGAGAGCCTGTTAGATGAACTGCTGGCGGATGATATAGCGCACTGTCAAAAGCCGCAGGGGACGCTGCAGATTGCGCCAATGCTGGCGATGAGTGATGCCCGCCGCGCGGCGATTATCCGCCGCTGGCTGGCAGGGAAGAATGCACCGATGCCTTCCCGCGACGCGTTGGTGAGGATCTGGCAGGAAGTGGCGCTGGCGCGGGAAGATGCTTCCCCCTGTTTACGTCTGGGCGCGTTTGAAATCCGCCGCTATCAGTCGCAACTGTGGTGGATTAAATCCGTTGCCGGGCAAAGCGAAACCATTGTGCCGTGGCAGACGTGGCTACAACCGCTGGAATTACCGGCGGGACTGGGAAGTGTACAGCTTACAGCGGGAGGCGATATTCGCCCTCCGCGTGCAGACGAAGCGGTCAGCGTGCGTTTCAAAGCGCCAGGATTGCTGCATATTATCGGGCGCAACGGCGGACGTAAGCTGAAGAAAATCTGGCAAGAGCTGGGTGTGCCGCCGTGGCTACGTGACACCACGCCACTGCTGTTTTATGGCGAAACGTTGATTGCGGCGGCAGGGGTATTTGTGACGCAAGAAGGTGTGGCTGAAGGTGAGAAAGGCGTCAGTTTTGTCTGGCAGAAAACGCTTAGTTAAGTGAAAGCCGGATAAGACGCTTCAAACGTCGCATCCGGCGAAAGTCAATCAGGACTCGCTCACCACCACCGTACCGATTTCCGGGTGGCTAAAGCTGGTAATTTTATCCAGACGCAGCTCGCGGGTTGCACCAGCGGCCTCGACGACCAGATACTCCACATTTTTGCGGGAGACTAAATCGCTGGCCTTCGCCTGCAATTTTTCGCCATCTTTCAGCTCAAGTGTCAGCATTAAATGATGCTGGCAGGCGAGCTCAAGATTATCGTAATCATCACAATTGATTGGTTGATACGTATCATTCATTGACATAATCGCTCACCAGTAAGTTTGCCGCAGCGTATGCTGCTTTTTCCCTGACAGCCTCAGAAAGGGCGTCGTCGGCAGCCATTTCATTCAGCACTTTCAAAACGCAGCCCAGCGCGTCCGGAACGTATCCTAAGTCTCCGCTGGCGATTTCCGCGTACCGCTTGCGTATTAACTCACAATATTTTTCCACATGCCCTCCTGTCAGCACTCTGACTTAACCGTGGATGCAAGTCTAAGCCTACGAAGATAAACTCTGTTTCGCAAGGTGACTATACCACACTCATTTCTGCAATATCAGCGCCGCAACTGCACGTATTCCGTTACAATGGCCTCCTGATTCAAAAGGAGTTTTCTTATGGCGCTTAAAGCGACAATTTATAAAGCGACGGTTAATGTGGCCGATCTCGACCGCAACCAGTTTCTCGATGCCTCTCTGACGCTGGCGCGCCACCCTTCAGAAACCCAGGAGCGCATGATGCTGCGCCTGCTGGCGTGGCTGAAATATGCTGATGAACGTCTGCAATTTACCCGTGGTTTGTGTGCCGATGATGAGCCGGAAGCGTGGCTGCGTAACGATCACCTGGGCATTGATTTGTGGATTGAGCTGGGGCTGCCGGATGAGCGGCGGATTAAGAAAGCCTGCACCCAGGCCGCAGAAGTTGCGCTGTTTACCTATAATAGTCGGGCGGCGCAAATCTGGTGGCAGCAAAATCAGAGCAAATGTGTGCAGTTTGCCAATCTTTCCATCTGGTATCTGGACGATGAACAACTGGCGAAAGTAAGCGCCTTTGCCGATCGTACCATGACGCTGCAGGCAACGATTCAGGATGGCGTGATCTGGTTATCGGATGATAAGAATAATCTGGAAGTGAACTTAACCGTCTGGCAACAACCTTCATGATTGTGATTTCCCGACATGTTGCTATCCCCGATGGTGAGCTTGAGATCACCGCCATTCGTGCGCAGGGCGCGGGCGGGCAGCATGTTAATAAGACCTCAACGGCTATTCATCTGCGTTTTGACATTCGGGCGTCCAGCCTGCCAGAGTATTACAAAGAGCGTCTGCTCGCCGCCAGCCATCATTTGATCAGCAGTGATGGCGTGATTGTCATTAAGGCACAGGAATACCGCAATCAGGAGCTCAACCGCGAAGCGGCGCTGGCCCGGCTGGTAGCAGTGATTAAAGATTTAACAACAGAACAAAAAGCCCGACGACCCACGCGGCCCACCCGCGCATCAAAAGAGCGCAGACTGGCATCGAAAGCACAAAAATCAAGCGTGAAGGCGATGCGCGGCAAAGTGCGCAGCGGTCGGGAATAAAAAGAAGGAATGGATGGTGAAAAAAGCGATAGTGACAGCGATGGCTGTAATCAGCCTCTTTACTCTGATGGGATGTAATAATCGGGCCGAAGTCGATACGCTTTCTCCGGCGCAGGCTGCCGAACTGAAACCGATGCCGCAAAGTTGGCGCGGCGTGCTGCCGTGTGCCGATTGCGAAGGGATCGAAACCTCTTTGTTCCTCGAAAAAGATGGAACCTGGGTGATGAATGAACGCTATCTTGGTGCGCGTGAAGAGCCTTCCTCTTTCGCTTCCTACGGTACATGGGCGCGAACCGCTGACAAGCTGGTATTAACCGACAGCAAAGGTGAAAAGTCATATTATCGGGCGAAAGGCGATGCGCTGGAGATGCTCGATCGTGAAGGTAATCCGATTGAATCGCAGTTCAACTATACGCTGGAACCGGCGCAATCCAGTTTACCTATGACGCCGATGACCCTGCGGGGCATGTATTTTTATATGGCTGATGCGGCGACCTTCACTGATTGCGCGACCGGAAAACGTTTCATGGTAGCGAATAACGCAGAGCTGGAGCGTGGCTACCTGACTGCGCGCGGTCATAGTGAAAAACCGATGTTACTGTCATTAGAAGGGCACTTTACGCTTGAGGCTAATCCGGATACCGGTGCGCCAACCAAAGTATTAGCGCCCGATACGGCAGGTAAATTTTACCCGAACCAGGATTGCAGTAGTTTGGGGCAGTAAATTGAAAGCCGGAGCATTCTCCGGCTTTCATCACTGAGTCAGCCCAACAAAGCGGCCCGCCTTGATATAAATCCCAGGCTTCAGGTGCCCAACATACTGTAACTGCGTTTCTGGCTTAAACGCAGAGACATCGCCAGTACGCATATGCATCAGATCGGCAGGGCTAATCCAGCCCGATTGCGCCAGTGTAAGTGGATGCCCGGCTTTGGCAAATGCATCAGTGACAAATTCCGAACAAAACCACGACTTTTTGTCTCCTTCGCCCACACTGCTTAACTGCGCTTTCGCCAGGCCGCTGACGCACTGTTGACGAAAATCCTCGGAGAACGGATTCAGTGAGCACATCTGGCGAGTTACCATAAAGGGAATAAATTCGACAATGCCGCGATAGTTGTAACCGCTATCTTTAATTTTGTTGGCGAACGCGGTGATTTCTGTGGCTTGTTGCGGGGTAAGATCCGGGACTCGTAGGACGAAAAGCTTATCGCTATGCTTCATCGCTTTTTTGAGGGAAACAATCTGGACGCCAGCGCCTGTCGCTTCTGCAACGTTATTTTCACCCAGATAGATTGCAACGTGACTCACAGAGGAAGTGCTGAAGACGCGGATTCCAAATGAGGTTACCCCATGGCTTGAGGAGAACAGCAAATCGCCGGGTTTGAGATCAGGTTCCGTTATTTCTTTTATTGATTGTTCGGTAAAAGAGCTTTGATGCTGGAATTTGACTGCCCATGTTTTCGCCCCGGCATCTACCGCTGTGGCTGATGAGTCCGGCTGGCTGATATCTACGGTACAGGCCGAAAGGAAAAGAAAGCAGGGGAGAAGCAGGCGGCAATGCACCTTTGGTTTATCCATTTTATACAGTCCATGTAAAAAAGGGCCCTGAAATTCAGGACCCTTTCTGGCATCAGCCTTTAATCTGTTTCACCAGATATTCGACGATGTCACCAGTCTTAATTAACTGTTTCTCGCCGTTGCGACGATATTTATATTCGATATCGTCGTTGTCGAGGTTACGGTCGCCCAGCACAATAGTGTGCGGAATACCGATCAGTTCCATATCAGCAAACATCACGCCCGGACGCTCTTTGCGGTCATCCAGCAGCACTTCGATACCTTGTGCACGCAGTTCGCTGTACAGTTTCTCGGCCAGCTCCTGTACGCGGAAGGATTTGTGCATGTTCATCGGCAGAATCGCCACCTGGAACGGCGCGATAGCGTCAGGCCATACGATGCCGCGTTCGTCATAGTTCTGCTCAATTGCCGCAGCCACAACGCGCGTTACCCCGATACCGTAGCAACCCATCGTCAGGATTTGATTACGGCCATCTTCACCCTGAACGGAGGCTTTCAGTGCTTCGGAGTACTTGGTACCCAGCTGGAAGATGTGACCGACTTCGATACCACGTTTGATCAGCAGCGTACCCTGACCATCCGGGCTTGGATCGCCAGCCACCACGTTGCGGATATCAGCAATTTCTGGGGTAGCGACATCGCGATCCCAGTTGATACCGAAGTAGTGTTTACCATCGATGTTAGCACCAGCAGCGAAATCACTCATCGCCGCAACGGTACGGTCAATCACCACTGGAATCGGCATGTTTACCGGACCCAGTGAACCCGGACCGGCTTTAACCACGGCACGAATTTCTTCTTCGGTCGCGAAAGTCAGCGGGCTTGCAACCTGCGGCAGTTTTTCTGCTTTAACTTCGTTCAGCTCGTGATCACCGCGCACCAGCAGCGCAACCAGCGGGAAGCTACTGCCTTCAACCGCTTTAACCAGCAGAGTCTTCACCGTTTTCTCAATCGGCAGATTGAACTGTTCAACCAGTTCCGCGATGGTTTTCGCGTTCGGCGTATCAACCAGCGTCATTTCCTGGGTAGCAGCAGCGCGCGGTTCTTTCGGCGCGATAGCTTCTGCCAGCTCAATGTTCGCTGCATAGTCAGAGGTGTCGGAGAAGACCACATCGTCTTCACCGCTCTGCGCCAGCACCTGGAATTCGTGAGAGGCGCTACCGCCGATAGAACCGGTGTCGGCCTGTACGGCGCGGAAATCCAGCCCCATGCGGCTGAAGATTTTGCTGTAGGCCGCATACATTGCATCGTAGGTTTCCTGTAAGGATTCCTGAGAAGTATGGAAAGAGTAAGCATCTTTCATCAGGAATTCGCGGGAACGCATGACGCCGAAACGCGGACGCACTTCGTCGCGGAACTTGGTCTGGATCTGATAGAAGTTCAGCGGCAGCTGTTTGTAAGAGCTCAGCTCGTTACGAATCAGGTCTGTAATAACTTCTTCATGAGTTGGGCCGAGTACGAACGGACGCTCGCCACGGTCAACAAAACGCAGCAGTTCCGGACCGTACTGTTCCCAACGACCACTCTCTTGCCACAAATCGGCTGGCTGAACCACCGGCATCGACACCTCGATCGCACCGGCGTTGTTCATCTCTTCACGCACGATGTTTTCGACTTTTTTCAGAACGCGCACGCCGGTCGGCAGCCAGGTATATAACCCGGAGGCCAGCTTGCGGATCATCCCGGCGCGCAGCATCAGCTGATGGCTGATCACCTCGGCGTCGGCAGGTGTCTCCTTGAGAGTGGAGAGCAGGTATTGGCTAGTACGCATGTTGTTACGGTTCCAGTTGGAAGGTAGAACAGGCTCAAGGCGAGCCTGGGACAAAAAAAGTGATTTAGTTTACCAGTGCAAAAGAAATGTCAAAAGAGAAGGGCGCGAATTTAACGCGGTTCCAGCGCAAAGACTTCAAAACCTGCGTCGGTGACGCGCCAGCGAACGTTAAAATCATGCAGCCAGACGGCATAGGTTTTGCCCGTTTCCTCACCTTTACGATAGGCCGGGCGCGGGTCCTGCGCCAGTACTTCGCGGATAAACAGCGTTAACTGCGGATAACGTTTCTCCAGCGTCAAAAGCTGCTTTTCGACCTCTGCGGTAAAGCTCACCGCCATCTCTGCCGCTGGCGCACTTTGCGCATAGCTGGCACTGGCATTTGGAAGCGATTCGGCAAAGGGGAGATACGGTTTGATATCCACCACCGGCGTACCATCTACCAGATCCAGACTGCCGAGCTTCAGAATCACGCTGTCTTTATGGCAAACAACCTCTTTCAGCTCTACCAGCGACATACCAATCGGGTTAGGGCGGAAAGTGGAGCGCGTAGCGAAAACACCCATTCTGGCATTACCGCCGAGGCGCGGTGGACGCACAGTCGGACGCCAGCCGCCTTCCATCGTTTGATGAAAGACGAAAAGGATCCATAAATGGCTGAACGCTTCCAGGCCGCGAACGGCATCGGCCTGGTTGTAGGGAGCAATGAGATGCAGTTCGCCGTTGGCGCTTTTTACCAGACCTGGCTGGCGCGGAACGGCGAATTTTTCTTTATAGGGCGAGCGAATAACGCCTATTTGCTCGAACTGGAAACTGCTCATTTCGCCGTAATGTTAAGCGCAGAACCGATACATACAGCCTGACGATAGCAGCCTGGCGTACCGCTGGTGACTTCGCAGCTATGCAGTAATACCGCATTGGCCTTCATTTTCGAGGCGTTGATTTGCATCCGCTTACGTGCGGTTGGAATGCTCGGCGGAGAGTCCTGATTGGAGGCCTGGCAAGAATCGCCACTGACTTCACCGAGATCGCGGAACGGTTTGCCGACTAATTCTTCTGCATTGGTATAAATTCGGACCGGCGTGGCGCGCGGCGCTTTCGGTTTTGCAGGCTCCGCTTTCGGCTGGGGTGCAGTGCTTTGAACGGGTTCGACAGGGGATCTGCTTAACATGGAACAGCCGCTTAGCATGAGTGCTACTAAACAGATCGGTAAAGCACGCATAGTATTTCCTCAATGTATGATCAAAACGTCAATATTGAATCAGGAGCTTGTAAAAATGACAAGACGGGCAAGCGCCCGTCCTGAATGATATTACAAATTGTGGAAACAGCCTAAAAATTACCAGCCTTTAACAGCGCCGCCGTTAAACACTTTGTTTGCTGCTTCGTAAACTTCGTCAGACTGATAAGCCTGGACGAATTTCTTCACGTTCTCGGCGTCTTTGTTATCTTCACGCGTCACGATCAGGTTTACGTACGGGGAGTCTTTATCTTCGACAAAGATACCGTCTTTCGCCGGAGTCAGGCCAATCTGGCTGGCATAGGTGGTATTGATAACTGCCAGAGCGATTTGCGCGTCGTCCAGAGAGCGAGGCAGCTGCGGTGCTTCCAGCTCAACAATTTTCAGATTTTTTGGGTTCTCAACAACATCAAGAACGGTCGGCAGCAGGCCAACGCCATCTTTCAGTTTGATCAAGCCCACTTTTTGCAGCAGCAGCAGTGAACGACCAAGGTTAGTTGGGTCGTTTGGCACGGCAACCTGCGAACCATCCTGCAATTCATCCAGTGATTTGATTTTCTTGGAGTAACCAGCAATCGGATAAACAAAAGTGTTGCCTACTGCGACCAGTTTGTAGCCACGATCTTTCAGTTGCTGATCAAGGTACGGTTTATGCTGGAAGGCGTTGGCGTCGATATCGCCTTTGCTCAATGCCTCGTTTGGCAGAACATAGTCGTTGAAGGTTACCAGCTCAACGTCCAGACCATATTTGTCTTTCGCAACTTTCTGCGCGACTTCTGCAACCTGCTGTTCGGCACCAACAATCACGCCGACTTTAATGTGGTTTGGATCTTTTTCATCCTGACCGCAGCCTACCAATGCCAGTGATCCAATCAGGGCTCCCACTGCCGCAAAGGTTTTGAATTTGAACGCCATACCTTATTCCTTCTTCAATTATTTATGTTGTGTTGAACGTTACTTGCGAGTGACAGCCCGGACGATGCGGTCGCCTGCGAACTGAATTAAATAAACCAGAATGACCAGCAATACCAGTACCGTATTCATCACCGTCGCGTTGTAGCCGATGTAGCCATACTGATAGCCAATCTGACCTAAACCACCGGCACCGACTGCACCACCCATCGCGGAATAACCGACCAGGGTAATAAGGGTGATAGTTGCCGCATTCACCAGACCCGGCAACGCTTCCGGTAACAGCACTTTACGGACGATCTGCATTGGCGTGGCACCCATTGCGCGGGAAGCTTCAATTAACCCGGTTGGGATCTCCAGCAGAGCGTTCTCGACCATACGGGCAATAAACGGTGCTGCACCAACGGTTAACGGAACAATCGCTGCCTGCAAACCAATCGATGTACCGACAATAACGCGGGTAAACGGAATCATCCATACCAGCAAGATAATGAACGGGATAGAACGGAAAATGTTCACAATCGCAGAAACGGTACGATACAGCTTCGCGTTAGCAATAATTTGCCCCGGGCGCGTAACATAAAGCAGGACGCCGACCGGCAGACCAATCACAAACCCAAAAAATCCGGATACGAAGGTCATTGCCAGCGTTTCCCATACGCCACGAACCAGCAGCCACATCATCGGCTCAGACATAACCCAGTACCTCTACTTTTACATGGTGTTCCTGCAGCCAGGCAATGGCGGCTTGCGTATCTTGTTGTGTGCCGTGCATTTCAGTCAGCATGATGCCGAACTTAACGCCACCGGCGTAATCCATCTGCGCGCTAATAATGTTGTTGTTGACGTTGAAACGACGCGCGGTTTCAGAAAGCAGTGGGGCATCGACCGATTGACCGGTAAACTCCAGACGCAGCATCGGCACGCAGTCAGTGAATGGCTCCGCTTGCAGACGCTCCTGATAATCTTCCGGGATATCCAGATGCAGGGTCGACTGAATAAACTTCTGCGCCAGCGGCGTTTTCGGATGCGAGAACACTTCACTTACCGTGTCCTGCTCGATCAGTTCGCCATTACTGATAACCGCCACGCAATCACAAATGCGCTTCACAACGTCCATTTCGTGGGTGATCAACAGAATCGTCAAACCCAGACGGCGGTTAATGTCTTTCAACAGTTCGAGAATAGAACGTGTCGTTGCCGGGTCCAGCGCGCTGGTGGCTTCATCACACAGCAATACTTTGGGATTGCTGGCTAATGCACGGGCAATCGCCACACGTTGTTTCTGCCCACCGGAAAGATTCGACGGGTAGCTATCATGCTTATCGCCAAGACCAACCAATGACAGCAATTCCGTCACGCGACGTTTGATCTCGTCTTTCGGTGTATTGTCCAGCTCCAGCGGCAGAGCCACGTTGCCAAAAACAGTACGCGAAGAGAGCAGGTTAAAATGCTGGAAAATCATACCAATCTGGCGGCGAGCTTTGGTCAACTCGGATTCTGACAGCGTGGTCAGTTCCTGTCCATCGACCAGCACGCTACCCTCGGTTGGGCGCTCCAGCAGGTTTACACAACGTATAAGCGTACTCTTACCCGCGCCTGAGGCACCGATAACGCCATAAATTTGTCCAGCTGGCACATGCAGGCTGACGTTGTTCAATGCCTGGATGGTGCGGGTGCCCTGGTGGAACACTTTGGTGATATTCGAAAGTTTTATCATTGATTATTTATTATCGTCATTAAGTTAGTCGTGGCATTTCGAATGCCTGGAACGGGCAACGCCGTCAATGAAATGGATGTTAAGGCATCCAGACGTCTAAATCAATCAGGTTTATGCGAAGAGCACTTTCTTGCTGGTCGAAACATGCGATACTAGCGTCACATGCCTTATTAAGGAGCTATAAAGGTGGCGAAGAGCGTACCCGCAATTTTTCTTGACCGTGATGGCACCATTAATGTCGATCACGGCTATGTCCATGAGATCGACAACTTTGAATTTATCGACGGTGTTATTGACGCCATGCGCGAGCTAAAAAAAATGGGCTTTGCGCTGGTGGTAGTAACCAACCAGTCTGGCATTGCTCGCGGTAAATTTACTGAAGCACAGTTTGAAACGCTGACCGAGTGGATGGACTGGTCGCTGGCGGACCGCGATGTCGATCTGGATGGTATCTATTATTGCCCGCATCATCCGCAGGGTAGTGTTGAAGAGTTTCGCCAGGTCTGCGACTGCCGCAAACCACATCCGGGGATGCTTTTATCGGCACGCGATTATTTGCATATTGATATGGCCGCTTCTTATATGGTGGGCGATAAATTAGAAGATATGCAGGCAGCGGCTGCGGCGAACGTGGGAACAAAAGTGCTGGTGCGTACGGGTAAACCTGTTACGCCTGAAGCAGAAAACGCGGCGGATTGGGTGTTAAATAGCCTGGCAGACCTGCCGCAAGCGATAAAAAAGCAGCAAAAACCGGCGTAATGATTAAAAGATGAGCGGTTGAAATAAAAATGCATTTTTCCGCTTGTCTTCCTGAGCCGACTCCCTATAATGCGCCTCCATCGACACGGCGGATGTGAATCACTTCACACAAACAGCCGGTTCGGTTGAAGAGAAAAATCCTGAAATTCAGGGTTGACTCTGAAAGAGGAAAGCGTAATATACGCCACCTCGCGACAGCAAGCTGAAAGCCGCGTCGCAACTGCTCTTTAACAATTTATCAGACAATCTGTGTGGGCACTCGAAGATACGGATTCTTAACGTCGCAAGACGAAAAATGAATACCAAGTCTCAAGAGTGAACACGTAATTC